>JAWKRQ010000016.1:0-170800 GCA_041389545.1 Myxococcota bacterium
TGCGGCCGTCGAGGTACGCCGCGGTCTCCGACAGCCGCGCCTCCACCGCCCTCAGCGCCGCGATCTCGTCGCGCACCCGTAGCAGGCGCGCCCGCACCAGCGCGCGCATCGGCTCGGGGTCCGGGCACCCGACGGCCGGCAGCAGCGCGAGGATCTCCCGGATCTCGGCGATGGAGAAGCCGCGGTCGCGGCAGTGCGCGACGAGGCGCACGCGCTCGACGTGCTCCGCCCCGTACCGCCGATACCGCCCCGTCCGGGGCACCTCGGGCAGCAGCCCCTCGGCCTCCCAGTGGCGCAGCGCCTTGATCGAGACCCCGGCCAGCGCCGCCGCGCGCCCGATCTGCATCACGCCCCTCCGTCGCTCGGACGCTGCCACGGCCAGCGCCCCTCGATCTCCATCTCCAGCGTGAAGGACAGGAACGTCCGCACCAGCACGATGATCGACAGCACCGCCACGCCGAGGAGCGTGGGGTCGATGGCGACGGTCCGGACGATGTCGCCCGCGACCAGGAACTCGAGGCCGAGCAGGATGGCGCGCCCGAGCCCGCGGCGCAGCTCCCGGTACGCGCCGTCGGACACGACGCCCCGCGCGAGCGCCCAGCCGTAGCGCAGCACCGCCCACGCCATGCCCAGCACCATCGCCGCGACGCCGCACGCCTCGATGCCCTCCCCGACGTGCACCACCCACGACACGGCGCCTCCCCGGCCCCCGCGTATCTCAGCGGACGCCTGGACAACCGACCCGGCCTCAGGTAATTGGTTGGTCAACCAACACAGGAACATGCTCCGATGAGACCTGCCTACTGGGCCACCACTGCCGTGGTCGCCCTGCTCTTCCTCGTGCCCGGGGTCCTGAACCTGGCGGGCGCGCCCCACATCGTCCACGACATGGCGCACCTCGGCTACCCGGCCTACTTCCCGCGCATCCTCGGCGCGTGGAAGGTGCTGGCCGCGACCGCCGTGCTCGCCCCCGGCACCCGCCGCCTCAAGGAGTGGGCCTACGCCGGCATGATCTTCGACCTCACCGGCGCCGCGGCCTCCCGCGTGGCCGTCGGCGATCCGGCGCCCCTGGTCCTCGTGCCGTTGGCGATCGCCGCCGTCGTGATCCTCTCCTGGGCGCTGCGGCCCGAAGACCGCGCGCTCCTCGGCCTCTCCCGGAGCCACGCATGACCGCCCGCCTCGTCGATCCCGCGCAGTTCGGGCCCTGGGCGGTGATCACCGGCGGCTCCGCCGGCATCGGCCTCGCCACGGCGAAGCACCTCGCCGCCAGCGGCGTCGCGCCGGTCCTCGTCGCTCGCCGGCCCGACCGCCTCGCCCGCGCCGCCGCCGAGCTCAGCGCCGACTACGGCGTGGACTGCCGCACCGTCGCGCTCGACCTGTCGCGCCCCGACTTCCTCGACCCGCTCCGGCGCGCGACCGACGACCTCGACGTCGGCCTCTTCGTCGGCAACGCGGGCTTCGCCAACCCGGGCGAGCTGCTCCGGCTGGAGCGCGACGAGCTGCTGCGGGCCGTCCAGATCAAGGTCTCGACGAACCTGGTCCTGGTCCACCACTTCGGCAACCGCCTCCTCGCGCGCCGGCGCGGCGGCCTGCTGCTGGTCTCGTCGATCGGCGGCCTCGCGGGCGTCCCCTACGTGTCCAACACCGCCGGCGTCGAAGCCTACGTGCTGGCGCTGGGGGAAGGGCTCCACGTGGAGCTCGCGCGGCACGGGCTGCACGTCACCGTCCTGAGGCCCGGCCCCACCGAGACGGAGTCCATGGCGAAGATGGGGGTCGACCCGGCCGACATGCCCCTGCGCCCGATGTCCGCGGACGAGGTCGCGCGCCAGGGGCTGCGCGCGCTGCAGGCGAACCGACCCACCCACGTCGCGGGCGCGGCGAACCGCCTGATGGCGCGACTCCTGCCCCGTCGCCTCGCCACGACGCTAATGGGGACGATGATCGGGCGTCGCTTCGCAGCGCCGCTCCTCGAGGCCCCGTGACCCGGAGCGACCATGGGCAGACCCCGCAGCGACAAGCGCGAGCGGGTGATCGACGCGGCGACCGCGCTGGTGTACGAGCAGGGCTTCCACCGGACCTCGCTCGCTGACGTCTCGCGCGCCTCCCACGTGCCCCTCGGCAACCTGAGCTACTACTTCCGCACCAAGGAGGCGCTCGGCGGCGCGGTCGTGGAGCGGATCGCGTCGGCGTGGGGCGCCATGCGGGAGCGCTGGGAGGCGCACGAGGATCCGCGCGAGCGCCTGCTCGCCTTCGTGCAGATGTCGGTCGAGCGGCGCGAGGCGCTCGCGCTCCATGGCTGCCCGGTGGGGACGCTGTGCGCCGAGCTGCACAAGGAGCCGGGCGGCGTGGCCGAGCAGGCCGCCGCCGTCTTCGGCGAGCTCCTGGGCTGGCTGGAGGCGCAGTTCGTCGCCCTCGGGCGCGCCGACGACGCAGGCGACCTCGCCGTCCACCTGCTCTCCGCCGTCGAGGGCGCGAGCCTGCTCACGCTCACGTTCCACGACCCGAGCCACGTCGTCCGCGAGGCGCGGGTGCTGGAGGGCTGGCTCCGGACGCTGTAGGCGTCCGCACCGCAGCGAGCGTGCTACGGGATCCCATGGACCGAAGCTGGCACCCGCGCACGCTCCTCGTCGGCGCCGCCGTCGCCACCCTGGCGCTGCAGCGCGTGCCGCTCGGCGGGCTCGTCGGCTGGCCGCTCATCCTGGTGGGCACCCTGGCCCACGAGCTCGGCCACGGCCTCGCCGGCCTGGCGGTCGGGCGCACCTTCGAGGACTTCGTCCTGCGCACCGACGCCTCGGGCGTCGCCCAGACGGCCGGCGCCGCCGACCCCTGGGCCCTCGCGGCCGTCTGCGTGGGCGGGCTCGTCGGGCCCGCCCTGGTGGCCGCGCTCTGCTTCGCCCTGGCCCGCCGCGTCGCCACGGCGCGGCTCGGCCTCGCCGCCTGCGCCATCGGGCTCGTCGTCGCCGCGGTGACGGTGGCGGGCTCCGCGTTCACGGTCGCGGTCACCCTCCTCGTCGCGCTCGGGTGCGCCGCCCTCGCGCTGGGCCGCCAGCTGGCCGCGCCGGGCTGGCTTCGTCGGCGTCCAGCTGCGCTGCAGGTCTTCAGCCGCGCCGACTACCTGTTCGTCGCGCAGACCGGCCGGGGCGAGCCGTCCGACGTGGCGATGCTGGCCGCGGCGCTCGGCGGCCCGTTCTGGCTGTGGGGGCGGCCGTGGGCGCGCTGTCGCTGGGGGTGCTGGCCGCGGGCGTCTGGTTCGGCGGCCGTCATCCCAGCGCGCCGCGCACCGCCGCCCGCCGGTAGGAGCTCACTCCGTGCACGACTCGGGGTCCGTGCACAGCGGCCCCAGGCCCGTCACCGCGTCGGGCAGCGTGATCATCGCGAGCGGACCGGCCTGCTGCTCCCCGTTGAACGGCGTGGGCTGCGAGGGGTCGAACCCGCACGCCGCCGCGTCCTCCGGGTCGTTGAACCAGAAGCCGGCGTGGAAGGTGCGCGTCGGGGGGAAGCCGTCGGTGGCGTCGTCGACGAGGCCGAACGGCTCGTTCAGCAGGATGGTCCGGATGACCTGGTACACGCGGCCGCGGCGGTCGGCCTCGAGATCGGCCTGGTACCAGGAGAACCCGAAGCCGGGGAAGTCCGCGACGGGCTGGGCGGTGGCGTCGAGCGAGCTGCGCTCGACGGTGAACAGGTCGAAGGCGATGCCCGGCTTGAGGTCGTTGCCGTACAGCCACATGGTCTCGGCGCCGTCGCCGGAGACGACCAGGGCGTCGACCCGCGGCGGGCGCGACGGGTCGCCCGGGTAGCGGGCCATGCAGTCCGTGAACCGCGCGTTCGGCGTGAACGAGAAGCTGGCCACGTCCTCGGCCGGGTTCACGCCCGCCGCCACGACGGCGAAGCTGTCGAGCAGCACGGAGACGGAGCTGCCGGTGGTGTCGATGGGGAGCTCGCGCCCCCAGCCGCCGTCGCCCTCGACCCACACCTTGACCTCTTCGGGCAGGCGCAGCTCGTCGTGGACGACCTCGGCGTCGAAAGGCAGCGTCACCTCCGCCGGCTCGTGCAGCACGAGGCCGCTCGGCTGCAGATCGAACATGGGCCCGCACGCGAGGGCGGTGTCGGGCAGGTCCTGGCCGCCCTCGTCGACCCGCTCGACGGCGATGTCGGTGGGTTCGTCGAGCGCCCCCGGCGGGACGACGATGCGCACGCCCTCGAAGGGGCTGCCGGCCTCACCCTCGATCGTGCCGCCCTCCGGGCCGATGGTCTGGACGAGGGACTCGTACCCGTCGTGGCCCTTCCCGCAGGCGCCGAGCGCGAGGAGGGTGAGCAGCACGGGGGTGGTGGCGTAGGTGGACCGAAGCAGCATGACGGCTCCTCGGGGCGGCTCGGGAAGTTGTCGACCGCCCACGCCCCTCCAATGCGACGCCATGGACTTACGCTCGACTTACTCGGAGTTAATCGCGCCCCACGCCGCGATCGTCGAGGCGTGCGATCAGCTTCTTCCCAGCCACCTGGCGGAACGCGAGCTCGACCAGGTCCTGGATCTGCGCCCAGTCCGGGTCACGATCGAGGACGACGCCGAGCCAGCCGCGGTGCCCGACGTAGGGCGGGCGGAAGAACAGCTCCGGCGCCTCGTCGACGAGCATCTCCTGCATCCCGGGCGGCATGGGCAGCCAGACGGAGAGGTGCTCGGCGCCGTGGTGGTGGTCGTCGAGGCTGGCGAAGACCTTGCCCTTGCCGGCGAACCAGGTGGGCTCGCCGTGAGACGGCTTCTCCACGGCGTCCGGGAGGGCGAGGCAGATGGCGCGGAGGCGGGAGACTGGATCGTCGGACATCTGCGCTCCTTGGCTCGGTCGCGCTGGAGTGTGGTTCAGTCCCTGCCCTCGCCGAGGCGCTCGAGCAGCGCGTCCCGCGTGCGCGCGTTGCTGTACCTCGACAGGAACGTCAGGCGCGCCTCGTGCTCGGGCGACGACACCGTGGGCGCCACCTCGAACCCCACCAGGCGACGTCGTCGTCGACGGCGAACAGCGACGGCGCGGCGATCCGCGCCGGCCGAGCCGCACCCGGCGCCGAGCACGTCCTCGACGGCGTGCAGCCGCGGGGCGGCGCCTGACCGCTCGGCGCGACGCGGCCGGAGAGCACGACTGCAGTCGCGCTCGCGCGCGCCCTCGGCGGTGAGCTGCGCACCGGCGCGCAGCGGGCGATCCTCGCGCGCGAGGAACGGCAGCAGGCGCTCCGGGCAGCGGCCCCGCGGCGACGGCGGGTCGCATCGCGCCGCGGCGACGTCGTCGGGGGCGCTCACCGGGTCGTGGGCGTCGTCCGACAGCGCGAGGACGGCCGCGACCGTGTCGTCGGGAGGTGCAGGCCGTCGCGCTCCAGGCCGCGCAGGACGGGGTACAGCGCGGAGCCGGAGCGCCGGAGCCGCTCCTGGTCGCCCACCAGCGCCACCATCGGGACCAGCACGCCCTCCGGCAGCGGATCGGCGGGGCGCCGTAGGTGACGAGGCCCATCCGCCGGTACCTGCGGACCGTAGCCCGGCCTTGCACTCGATGAACACGACGCCTCCGCCGTGCTGGCACGAGCCGCCTGCAGGCGCCGATGAGCGACAGGGTGCAGTCCCGGCGCCTCCCGGCGGGCGACGAGGTGGACAGGAAGCAGGGCGCGGCCGCCGAGGTCGGGCAGGCGGTCGGTGCCGGCGCGGCGCAGGGCGTCCGGCACCGCGGCGGGCGTAGGCGCGGCCGAGGACGCAGGCGAGCGGTCGGTCCGGCGGGCCGACGTAGGCGAGCATGGCGCCGGGACGTCGTCGTCGAGGACGACCGTCGGGCGCGATGATCGTAGCCGTCGCGCCCTGCTTCAGCTCGTCGTGGAACACCCTGCACGCGCAGGCGTTGGATGCCACGCAGCGACCGCGCATCACTGGACAGTCGGAGGACACGTTGCACACGTGACCGCCATCGGCTGGCGACGGGTGGAGACGCGGCCGCCGACGCATCGGGGCCCTCGGGCGGGGCCGGGAGGGGCGCTGGCCGCCTCATTCCACACAACACGTCCCCGAGGCGGCCGTCGTCAGCGTCGTTTCACGGCATCGGGCTGGACGCGATCGTCGAGGCGTGCGATCGGCTTCTTCCCCGCCACCTGGCGGAAGCGAGCTCGACCAGGTCCTGGATCTGCGCCTCCAGTCCGGATCGCGATCCAGGACGACGCCGAGCCAGCTGCGGCCCGGACGTAGGGCGGCGAAGAACAGCTCCGCGTCGACGAGCATCTCCTGCATCCCGGGCGGCATGGGCAGCCAGACGGAAGGTGCTCGGCGCCGTGGTGGTGGTCGTCGAGGCTGGCGAAACCTTGCCCTGCCGGCGAACCAGGTGGGCTCGCCGTGGACGGTTTCTCCACGGCGTCCGGGAGGGCGAGGCAGATGGCGCGGAGGCGGGAGACACGATCGTCGGACATCGCGCTCCTTGGCTCGGTCGCGCTGGAGGTTTTCAGTCCCTGCCCTCGCCGAGGCGCTGAGCAGCGCGTCCTGCGTTGCTGTCCTCGGCTGCGGTGTCAGGCGCGCCTCGTGCTCGGGCGACGACACCGTGGGCGCCACCTCGAACCCCCACCTGTGGCCTCGGCCTCGCCCCCCGCCTCGACATCGTGCCGGAGTGCATCAGCCGCCGGTCCGGAACGCCGCCCCCGGCCACTGCGCCTCGACCGCCGCGCGGAACGCCTCGGCGTCACCGCTCCCCGGCCGACGGGTCCAGCACCACCGCCCCCGAGCAGGGGATGGTGTCGCAGGTGAGCACCAGCTCCGCCCCGGGCGCAGCAGCTGCCCACGCGCTCCGCCACGAACGCCGGCTGCACGTCCTCGGGCAGGTCGTCAGCAGGGGCGCGCCGAGCACGCGAGCGCGGCCGTCGAAGTGCGGGCCTCGACGCCACGGTGTCCACCTCCCGCCGGATGTCGGCGAGCAGCGCGTCGAGTCGGCGTCGTCGGGGCATGGGCGCCTCGCCGCGCACCGGAGGATCCGCACCCGCGACCGAGGCGCGGCGCCGCAGTGACCGGCGCGGGCTCGGGCGGCGCGAGGGTCGCCCAGCGCAGCCCGAGCGTCGCAGAACGCGATGGCCGCTGCCCGAGCAGCGCCTACGGGAACTGGCGCGCCGTCACGGCGCCGCACCCGGCGAGGCTCGCCGATGATGAACTCGCGGAGGTCGACCCGCTGGTGCAGCTTCACGTCGTCGGCGCCGTCGCCCAGCGGGGACCGTGAGGAACCAGTCGCCACGGTGCCGAACGCCTCCAGGCGTAGGCCGTGTCGAGGCGCCCGCGGACGGCGTCGCCGAGCGGGGCCGGCCGCGTCCCCGAGCGGCTCGGTCACTGGATGGCGATGCACGGCACTCGCTGCAGTCGATCCACCGCATCTCGAGGTCGAGGCCGTCGATCGCCCGGAGGACCTGTCCTCCACCTGGTCCGGCGTGAAGCGCTCCGCCGCGCTCCTCGAAGCCGGCGGGGGCCGATCAGCGCCTCGACGTCCGCCTGGCGCGCCCACAGGTCGGCCTCCGCGGCCTCGAAGCGCATCGTAGGCGGCGTCGGCTCGCCGTCCGCAGGCCCCGGTCCGGGCAGTCGGCGACGGGGAGGGGCGCCGAGCGGACGGTCCGGGCTGGGCGAGCCCGGCGTCGTGACCGGTCGCGGCTGGCCCGGCGGCACGGCGAACGCGCAGCCGATGCCGAGGGCAGCGCCGAGGATGGCCTGGAGGTTCGCACGCCGCAGGGTATCGCGGATCGCCCGTCAGGCCTGCGGAGCCGCTCGCTCGCGCCCTAGCCGGTCCGCGGCCTCGGGATCGAGCGACCGCGACACGGCGTACGCCGATCTGGTCGGCCGTCAACGCCAGCGTCGTCGCGCCGGGTCACCTCGAGGCCGATGCTGGCGATTCATGCGGGTCACGACCACGACCACACCACCACCACCACCACCACGCCGGCAGGGATTGGCTGGGGTCGCGGCACAGCCGGACACCGGGCCGTGGTGGTGGTGGTCGTGGTGGTGGTCGTGTTCGTGCCAGAGATGCAGCCGAAAGCCTGTTCGCGACAACCCCTACGGCGTGACCGCCACCCCGTACAGCCCGCCCTCGAAGCGCTGGTTGTCACCGAAGTGGCAGGTCCACTGCTGCAGCGGGTAGCCAGACTGGCTGGAGCCGTCGACGTCGAGGCACTTGCCGGAGTACGCGTTGATGTACGCGTACTCGCCGCCGCCCAGGTCGACCTTGTACCAGCGCTGGTTGGCGCCCCCGTTGCAGGTGTAGTGCTGCGCCAGCTGCCCATTGCCCGTGCTCCAGCCCGCGATCTCCAGGCACTTCCCGCTGTGGAGCGCGCGGATGGTGTACCAGCCGGGCGTGCCGGTCGAGACCTCGGTCCACATCTGGTTGCGCCCGTAGTTGCAGGAGTACTGCTGCACCTGGATGTTGCCGGTGTAGAACCCGGGCACGTCGATGCACAGGCCCGAGTCCACGCTCACCATCGCGCCGTAGTACGTCGTCGCCGATGCCACTCCCGGCAGCCCGAGCAGCAGGGCCAGCGGCAGGGATGCAAACATCTTCGTCATCTCGAACGCTCCTCGGTTGGGTACCCGAAGAGGCAAGAGGACCCGCCACTCCGATCCGCGTCAGTCGTACAGGAACGCGTCGTCGCCCTCGGTGACCGTCAGCACCAGCAGCGCGTCGCCCTTGACCGCGGGGTCGGCGGCCGCCCAGACCGCCTCGACCTCGTCAGCGTGAGCGTCGTCGCAGGCGATGACCGACAGCAGCGAACGCTCCCACGGGTTCTTCGGCGAGGCGTTGGCCTCGGACAGCGGCAGATCCTGGAGCTTGCCCACGATCAGCTCCTCGGTGGCGAGCGGGTCCACCGGGCCGCACCGCTCGGTGGGATCCACGTAGGTCAGCGACCGGGTCACGCTGACCCCCACGTTGCGACCGTCGATCCCGGTGAGGATGTCGGTCTTCTTGCCGCCCGCGTCGAGGTAGACGATGTGGGTCTCGGAGAGGACGAGCGCCGCGAGCTCGCAGCGGTACAGCACATCGAACGCCAGCGCCTCGGACTCGCCGGAGCTGCCCCCGAGCGTGCCCTCCGCCAGGATCTGCTGCCCGCCGGGCGACAGCTGCATCTGCGCGGGGTCCCAGGTCAGGCCGGTCAGATCGAGCGTGTTGCGGAACAGCGCCGGATCGGTCGACAGCCACTCGCCGTCATCGAGCTCACCGCAGGCGCCGGAGAGCGTCCCGAAGCCGGCGAGCGGCACGGCCGGCGTCACGCCGGTGTCGGTGGCCACCGCGGTGTCACCGGGGGTGTCGGGCCCGGTGTCGCCCGTCGGGACGGTGGTGGTCGGGGTCGTGGGGCTCGTGGGGGTCGTGGGCGTCGTGCCGCTGTCGAGCCTGCCGGTGTCGGTCTGCTCGCCCACACCGCAGTCCTTGCACGGCACCTCGGTGCACCCCGACCCGAGCCACGTCAGCCCCATCACGATCCCGCCGAGCCCGCCCATCCGACCTCCCCGGCCGGAAGGTAGCACCCGTCAGCGCGCCGCGTGCAGCGCGTCGCCGAGCGACGCCAGCAGCGCGCCCAGCGCGCCGTCCGGCATCCCCCGCTCCACCACGACCACCTCCGCACCGCGCAGATCCGCGGGGGGCCGGCCGACCCGCAGCGGCGGCGACACCGACCGGTTGGCCGACTGCAGCACCCACGCCCCGCCCTCCGCGTCCCGCACGAGCGCCTTGACCCGCAGCAGGCGCGGGCCGTCCACCTGGGTGACGAGCCGAAGCCACAGCTGCAGCACCTCGGGGTCCACCGGCAGGTCGTGGCGCAGTGCGTGGGTGCGGAACGGCGCGTGGCCGCTGCTCGACGGGGGAACGAGCCACCGGCGTACGCCCTCCCCGGTGAACCCGGCGTCGGCCAGCAGCCACCGCCGGTCGACGGCGCCGCGCTCCGCCCGCCGCACCTCCCGCCCCGGGGCCACCCGCGCCCACACCGCCGCGAGCTGCGCTGCGTCCACCCGATCGGCGTGCGTCACCACCACCCGGTCGCAGAGGTCCAGCTGGCGCTGGGCCTCGGCGTGCTCGTCGAGCAGGACCTCCGCGCGCACGGCGTCCACCACGCAGATCACGCCCCGCACCCGGAGCAGCGCCCGCAGGCGCGGGTCGCTCCCGAAGGTGTGCAGGATGGGGGCCGGGTCGGCGATCCCGCTCGTCTCGAGCACCACGCGCTCGGCGCCGCGCGCCAGGAGCCCGGCCACGGCCCCGTACAGGTCGTCGCGCAGCGAGCAGCACACACAGCCGCCGGGCAGCGACAGCACGTCCTCGTCGACCTGCTGCAGGAGCAGCGGGTCGATGCCGAGCGCCCCCACGTCGTTCACCAGCGCGCCGATCCGCTCGCCGCCCGCCAGCAGCCGGGAGAGCAGCGTGGTCTTCCCGCTGCCGAGGAAGCCGGTGAGCAGGTGCAGGGGGCGCGGGGGCGCCTCGTCGCTTATCCTCGCGGCATGCCTCCCCGGTTCCTGATCGACGTCCACGTCCACCTCAACAACTACCACGAGTCGACGCGCCGCCCGACCGTCGACAACGTGCGGGAGCTCTTCGCGAAGATGGACGACAGCGGGATCGACCACGCGGTCGTCATCACCTCGTACCGGGTCGACCTCGACCGGCCGAGCGTCGAGGAGGTGCTGGAGCTGCTGGCCGACAACCCGCGGACCACCGTGGTCGAGGGGCTGCGCTGGCGCAGCGGCATGCGGTCGGACCTGTTCTGCGTCGAGGAGCGGATCGCGGCGGGCCAGGTCAAGGGCATCAAGCTGTACCCGGGCTACGACCACTACGCGATCAACGACCCGTCGCTCGAGTCGGTGTTCCGGATCGCCGAGAAGCACGACGTGCCCGTGATGATCCACACCGGCGACACCTACGCCAAGACCGCCAAGGTGCGCATGGCCCACCCGCTGCTGGTCGACGACGTGGCCGTCGACTACCCCGACGTGCGGTTCGTCATGTGCCACCTCGGGAACCCGTGGTTCCAGGACGCCGCCGAGGTCCTGTACAAGAACGACAACGTCTACGGCGACATCTCCGGGCTCACGCTCGGCGAGTTCAGCTACAAGTTCGAGCGCTACGTCGCGATGCGGCTCAAGGAGATGGTCACCTACATGGGCGACCCCGGCAAACAGCTGATGCACGGCAGCGACTGGCCGCTCGTCCACATGAAGCCGTACCTCAAGCTGCTCGGCGAGCTCGAGCTGACCGACGAGCAGCTCGAGAACGTCGCCTGGCGCACGGCGGTCAAGCTGTTCAAGATCGACCCCGCCCACCTCGGCGCGTGGCGCGGCGCCGTCCCGCCGACGCCCGACGAGCTGTGACGGACGGTCAGGGCGGGCCGGCGTCCGCCGTCCACACCGCCGTGCCGCCCTCCCCGTCCTCGAACACGACGTAGACCCGCCCCGGCGCCGCGCCGCCGACCCACGGCAGCGTCACGGCGCCGTCCGAAGCCACGTCCTGCTGCGGCCGCGCGAACCCGCCCGCCGTCGCCAGCCCGTAGGCCGTCGCCGCGCCGGGCACCGTGAAGCCGAGGGGCACCTCGGCGTCCGCCGCCGCGACGAGCGGCCCCTCCGGCGCCTCCGCGATCACCGGGTTCTCCCCCTCCCCGATCCGCGTCGTGCGCACGGCCGCGCTCACCCCCGACAGCGGCAGCCCCTGGAGCCACGACGCGGGGTCCTGCAGCGTCGCCTCGTCGACCGCGGCCAGGTCGCCGCACAGCCCCGGCGCGCAGGCGAGGAACCACACGGGCAGCAGCCCCACCGCCACCCACGGCACCACCGTCTCCCTCGGCGAGCGCCGACAGCGACGTGGCGCAGCCCACCTCGGGCACGCAGCTCCAGACAGGCAGATTCGCCGCCCTCGCCCAGCGGATCGGCCACCACCACCGTCGCGTGTACGCCTCGCCGACCGCCGGCCGGCGGCTCGACCACCGCCGCGACGACGCGCAGCTCGGCGATGACCGTCTCGACGTTCGGGCCCTCGCCGCACCCGGCCAGCAGCGCCAGCAGCAGCGCGCGCCTCACCACTCCCCCGCACGCCGAACACGGGCACCAGCGGGATCTGCGTGATCGGGTCCTCCTCGTAGTCGAACGTCCACGACATCACCTCGACGTTGGCGGCGTTGGTGGCGTTCTGCACGTCGAGGTAGGCCGCATGAGGTCCAGGCGCGGAACACCCAGTCCTTGTCGACGCGCAGGTCGAGCTGCCAGAACGCCGGCAGCCGGGCGCTGTCGAGCGCGCCGTACACCGGGCGGAACGAGCGCCCGTCGAGGTCGGTACGGCGGTTGACCACCGGAGTGTAGGGGTTGCCCAGGCCATGCCGCGCGCCCCGAGCCGCCAGCGGCGCGGCAGCTGGTGCGAGACCCCGAGCGCCGTCAGGATGAGCGGCTGGTCGTACTCGAACAGCGCGACCTCCTCGCCGGGCCGATCGATGCGGGTGGACCGGCCGAAGGCGTCCCGAGCCAGCCCGTCGTGCGCTCGGTCTGGAGCTTCACCAGCGCCTCGAGGCCGATGATCCTCCCGGTGCCGTCGTTGGCGTAGGGGCCGGTGTCGAGGGGGCCGATGGGCGGCGGGCCGCTGAAGAAGCGGAAGGCGTCCTCGCGGCCGGAGACGAGGCCCGTCAGGCGGTTGGCGAAGCCCGTCAGCTCGACGTCGACGCGTGCGGACCGAGCGCCCGCTCCACCCCCAGGCTCGCCTGCCACGACCGCGCTGCAGCCCGAGCGCCGGCCGCTCGAGCGCCTGGCGGACGGTGGGCCACTGGGAGTAGCCGCCGTAGCTCGCCTTGAGGCCCGTCTCGCCGAGGTCGAGCCGCCCCGAGAGGCGCGGATCGAGCGCCAGCGCGCCGTAGTCGAGGCCGAGCTGCAGGGCAGCGTCGAGCGCAGGCCCGGCACGGGCGCCGGCAGCGCCGAGACGCAGCGTGGGCTCGACGTAGACGGCCGGCGCGAGCCGGGCGACGTTGCCGGCCTCGGGGTCGCCGAAGCCCGGGATGGCGTAGCGGAAGCGGTACAGCCCGACCTGCGCGTCGACGCCGGCACGCAGCCCCAGGCCGCGCTCGGGCGGGGGCGCCCGGTAGAACTCCTCGCGCATCGCGACGGTGAACGGCGCCTCGTAGGCCTCGCCGTCGGGCGCGAGGTCGAACGCCTGGCGCTCGGGGCCGACGATGGCGCTCGCCTCGGCGAGCCAGCCGCCACCGAGCGGCTCGCGCGACAGCAGGCGGATCTTCTGGAAGGTGGTGGTGAGGCCGATCTGGACCTGCTCCACGTCGTCGGCGTCGCGCCCGACCACGCGGAAGCGGTCGTCGGACAGCAGCAGCAGCGTGTCGAGCGTGCCGCCGCGGCGCGTCCGCCCGAGCAGGCGCAGCTGCAGGTCGTAGTAGCGGGGCGCCTGGACGGTGGCGTCGCCCAGCGACGACAGCAGCGGGGTGAGCACGGCGTCGATGTAGGAGCGGCGCCCCGACAGCGTGAGGGCGGTGCGCTCGCCGAGCTTCTGCTCCGCGAACGCGGTCGTCTGGAACAGGTCGACGCTCACGTAGCCGCGGGAGCGCTCCGGCAGCGCGTCGTCGACCCGCAGGTCCACGATGCCGCCGAGGGTGCGGCCGTACCGCACGCCGTAGTTGCCGGGCAGGTAGGCGATCTCGGCGATGGCGTCGCCGTTGAGCACGGTCGAGAAGCCGGCGAAGTGGAAGACGAGCGGGATCTGCGCGCCGTCGAGGTAGTAGGCGCTGTCCTCGGGGGCGGTGCCGCGGATCAGCAGCTGGCCGATGTTCAGCGGCGGGCGGGCCACGCCGGGCAGGTTCTGCACCACGCGGATCACGTCGCCGTTGGTGCCGGGCAGATACCGGGCCTCCTCCGCCGACAACACCCGCTCCGTGATCTCGGGCGCGACGCGGCGGCCGACCACCAGCACGTCGGCCGACACGCCGTCCTCGCGGACCTCCCACGGCCGGTCCTCGACGGGGTACAGCGCGACCTCGGTGACGCGCCCCGCGGCGACCTCGATCTCGGTGACCTCGTCGCGGTAGCCCGGGGAGGCCACCCGGACCGTCCACAGCCCGTCGTCCAGCCCTGCGACCCGGAACCGGCCGTCGTCGTCGCTCTCGGCGACCACCACCCGGTCGCCTCGGGTCAGCGTGACGTCGAGGTCGCCGAGGGGCTCGCGGGTGCCGGCGGCGCGGACCCGGCCGACCACGGAGACGGGCGCAGCGCGGGTGGGCTCGAACACCGAGCGGTACTGCACGGTCATGGGGACGGGCTGGCCGTCGGCGTCGGTCGCGGGGGTGAAGGTGTAGGAGCGCGCGGCCTGGACCGCGGCGGCGTCGAAGGCCGGCCCGCCGGACTCGATCACGCGGACGCCGACGACGGCGCCCGCGGCGTCGACGTCGATCTCGAGCAGCACCACGGCGCCAACCCCCGCCTCCAGCGCCTGCGCTGGATAGGCAGGAGGCACGGAGGTGCGCAGGGCGGGCAGCGACGGCTCGGCGGCCGCAGCCCACAGCCACGGAGCGACCAGCAGCATGGTTCTCCCAGCGTCCCAATCCCTGTACCGAGTGATATAGAGAACAGCAAGGAGGTTCCCGCTGGCCCGCCCGACCGGCAGCCGCAACCCCGGATACGAGGTACGCCGCGCGGAGATCGCCCTCGCGGTGGCGACCCGCGTCGCCCGCCCGGACGGCGCCAAGGCGAGCTTCCGGGAGCTGGCGTCCGCCGCCGACGTGAGCGTGTCCACGCTGCGCCACTACTTCGGCGACCGCGACGGCGCGGTGGCGGCGGCGATGGCGGAGATGCGCCGCCAGGGCGAGTCCTGGATGACGATCACCCGCACGGCGGAGCTCGACCTGCCGCTCGCCGCGTCGCTGCGCTGGTTCCTCGACCTGTTCGTGGTCGGCTGGGAACGCGGCGTGGGCGCGATGATCGGCCAGTCGATGGCGGCCGGGATGAACCACGAGGCGCTCGGCCCCGCGGTGGTGGACGACCTGCTCGAGCCCACGCTGCAGGCCACCGAGGCGCGCCTCGCGCACCACCAGGCGCGCGGCGACCTCGATCCGGCCGCCGACCTGCGCCACGCCGCGCTGGCGCTGGTCTGCCCGGTGCTGGTGGCGCTGCTGCACCAGCGGCAGCTCGGTGGCGCCTGTCGGCGCCCGCTCGACCTCCCCACGCTGCTCGACGACCACGTGGCGCGGTTCGTCCGCGCGTGGGGGCCGTGACGTCGCTCAGTCCGCGCCGCTGTTCGCCATCCGCTCCACGGCCCGCGACCTCGCGTACGCGTCCACGTAGTCGATGACCTTCTCGAGATCGTCGCCGTCGGGCCGGACGAGCAGCGCGAAGGTCTTCGGGTCGAGCTGCAGCGGCAGCGACGACAGGGCCACCCCCTCGGCGAAGTCCGGACGCGGCCCGGTCAGGGGCTCGTCGGGGTGCGCCGGGTCGCCGATCAGCAGGTCGCTCCAGGGGCCCTGCCACGGCAGGAAGCCCTCGCCGTGCAGCCAGCGGGCCAGCTTGTCGATGGCCAGGATGAGCCCCGGGTCCGGGACGCAGTCCTGAACGTAGCGCAGCGTCGGATCGCCCGGATCGCAGTCGCAGACGTCGCCGAGCCCGTCGCCGTCGGTGTCCTTCTGGTCCGGGTTCTCGGTGTACGGGCAGTTGTCGCTGATCGCGCCGTCACCGTCGATGTCGAGATCGCAGGCGTCGCCCCAGCCGTCACGGTCCCAGTCCGCCTGCGACGGGTTCGTGTGGCACGGGCAGTTGTCGTCCCCGGCGGCCGGGGGCGGCGGGCCGCCCGCCGCGCCGCCGCGATCGCAGGTCGTGACCTCGCTGCAGCGCCAGTCGGGCTGCGCGCCGATCAGGGGCTCCTGCTCGCCGAGGTCGCGGGGGTCGGCGCCGGTGTACAGGCTGTCGAACCGGTGGTGGGGCTGGTACGGGCAGTAGTCGCAGGCGTTGTTCAGGCCGTCGCCGTCGGAGTCGAGCTGCGACAGCCAGGTGTCGTTCGCCACGCCCGCGCACGGGTCGCAGAACTCGTCCTGCAGGCCGTCGTCGTCGTCGTCGGGCAGGCCCGGGACCCCGTCGACGCACACGTAGACGTCGAGCGCACCATCACTGTGGGTCCCGACCACGCCGATCTCGAAGCCGACTGCGTCGTCGCGGAAGGGCCCGGTGGCCTCGGACAGCGTCGTGCCGGCGCCCGGATCGAGGTCGACCTCGAAGATCTTGCCCGGGTCGGGGAGCGGCTGGACGAGCCGCGCCGCGAGCTTGTTGCGGTAGTTCGACCCGATCGTCGCGCCGAAGCCGATGCCGTCGAGGGTCTCGAGCATCAGCGACGCCGGCTGGCCCCAGGGGTGGTCGATGCCGAGGTCGAGCCGCAGGGCGCGCGTGCCCGCGCCGCCGTCGAGCGGGCGCAGGGTGTACGGGCCCGACGCCGTCACGTCCTGCACGGCGGAGACGTCGAGGACACCGAGCGCGACCTGCTCCTGGGCCGAGAGGTATGCCGGGCCGACCTGGCCCATGACGCTGCCGCCGTCGCCGTACTCAGAGGTATTGCTGCACCCGCTCGCACCGAATGCATAGGCGAACGGGCTGACGCCGGCGCCGCAGGACCAGTCGGAGGCGTGATCGAGGCCCAGGAAGTGTCCGATCTCGTGGATGGCACCGTAGGTTGCATACCAGCGGTCCGTCATCTGCAAGAACACCTGGCCGTTGCCGACGTAGGCGCCCTGCCAGGGGTGCGGCGGGCCGTAGATGACGACGTCGTAGTCGGCGGCGTCGAAGCCCGAGACCGGGTTCCCGTCCTGATCGAGGCCGCTCGCCGTCGCGGCCGTCGCGTTCAGCAGCGGCGCGAGGGCGGCATCCATCACGAACGCGTCGTGGCAGAACGCGCCGGGCGGGTCGACGACGGGCGTGCCCGTGGCGTACGGCGCGGGGCAGGTCGAGCCCGTGACGGGGCCGTAGTAGTACACGCCGTTGGGGTTCGGCTGGAGCACGTCGCGGCAGTAGGACCCCACCAGCGAGATGGGCGGCAGCCCATCCTGGCAGGTCGACCCGGCAGCGGTGCGGTAGACCTTCTCCCGGCGCGGCAGCGTCACCCAGTCCATCACGCGGCCGCTCAGGCGGGTCGCGCCGCCCGACAGGGCGTCGTAGAACCGGTCGGCGCTGGTGGTCCCGAGGTCGGTGCCCGTGCCCCCGAACAGCACGTCCTGCACGGTCGCGGGGTCGAGGCGCCAGGTGGGCGGTGTGGCGGACAGGTCGTCGGGACCGGTGTCCTCGAAGTCGTAGAGCACGACGGCCACCTTCAGCTCGGGCGGCAGGGCGCGGGCGGCCGGGAGCGGACCGACGAGATCCGAGGGCGGCGGCGGCGGGGCGACGGCGGGCTGCAGACAGCCCGCCAGGGCGAGCGGAGCGGCGAATCGAAGTGTGCGCACGGTTCCCTCCGGGGTGCACCACCCGGAGGCAATCCCGCCTCCAGCTCCGCTTCCGGCCTCGTGCAGGTCGCCGCGGGAACGCCACACGATCGTCACAGAGTCTGCAATACCCTATCTATGAAAGCAAGCAGATCCAGGTGCTTGCGCGCGGTCAACCGACGGTAACAGTCGAGCAGACACCCCGGGTTCGGTCGCTTATGTCTCCAGATGGCCCGCGCCCCGAGACCGCGCGGACGCCTGGGAGGCGGGGATGATTGCGCGTCGCGGAAGCCGGGGACGTTCCTCTCGTTCGCACGTTCCGGCGCCTGGCCGAGGGCCGAGCGCGCGCCGCACCATTGGACGCTCGGCGCTCCTCGGCGCCGTCGGGTGCTGGCTGTCGGCGTGCACGCTGGACCAGCCGCCCACCTCGTCCACAGCGATGCCGGACCCGGACGCCCCGGCTCAGGAGCGGCTGTGCCAGGTCGACGTGCAGTGCTGGGGGAGCATCCTCGACGAGCCCAAGGCGCCGTGCGAGCTGACCGTGACCGACGGCGACGGCACCCTCGCCTACCAGGGCTCGGCCGGCTTCGAGCTGCGGGGCCGCTCCTCTCTGTACTTCCCCAAGAAGCAGTACTCCCTGGAGCTGCGCGACCACACCGAGCTCCCCGTGTGGCCCGGTGCCACCTGGCAGTACCTCGACGACGGCACCGACCCGGGTGCCTCGTGGTCGTCACCCGGGTTCGACGACGGCCGCTGGGGCAGCGGCGCGGCCCCCATGGGCTCGGGCGCCGACTGGCTGCAGACCGTCCTGCAGCCCACGCTCACGACCTACTTCCGCAAGAACTTCACCGTGGGCGACCTGTCGCAGGTCACCCGGGTCGAGATCGGCGTGAAGAGCACCGGCGGCGTCGCGGTGTACGTCGGGGGCGTGGAGGTGATCCGCCAGGACCTCGTGCCCGAGGCTGCCCCCGACACGCCCGCGTTCGGGACGATCGGCGACGGCTCGACCTGGTCGCAGTTCGAGATCGACCCGTCGCTGCTGGTCGCCGGAGACAACCAGCTGGCCGTCGAGGTCCACCGCCAGGTCCTGGAGGAGGATCTGCGCTTCGACCTGTACCTCGAGGCCACCGGCGAGGACCACGACGCGGATCTGCTCGGCATGGGCGCCGACGACGAGTGGATCCTCAACGGCCAGTACGTCGACCGCGCGCTCTTCCGCAACCGGCTCGCCTACGACCTCTTCCAGTCCTTCGGCGGGCCCGAGCACTACGCGACCGAGACCCGCTTCTGCGAGATGACGCTCGACGGCGAGTACCTGGGGGTCTACACGCTCGGCGAGAAGCTCGAGCGTGGCGAGGACCGGCTGCCGCTCGGCAAGGGCGAGCAGCCCGGCGAGAGCTTCCTGGTCAAGCTCGACGACGACGAGGGCTTCCACGACAACACCGCCGGCTACGGCACCTGGCAGCTCGTGTGGCCCGACGAGGACCCCGAGGTGCTCGCCGCCGTCTCCACCATCCTCGCCGGCTGGGAGGCCGCGTCCGGCGACGACATCTTCGCCTGGGTCGACCTCGACAGCGCCGTCGACTGGGTCCTGCTCCAGGAGTTCATGAAGAACAACGACGCCTACTTCCTGAGCGTCTACCTGTGGCGCGACAGCGGCGGGAAGCTGCACTTCGCCCCCTGGGACTTCGACCTGACGCTCGGCGGCTACCCCATCCGCGACTGCGGGGCCGAGGGGTGGAACCCGCGCACCTGGTACGGCACCAGCGGCGACCCCGTCGAGATCGACTACATCCAGAAGATGGACGCCGTGCCCGCGTTCCGCGACCGGCTGGTCACGCGCTGGAACGAGCTGCGGCAGGGCGAGCTGTCGGAGGCGTCGATCCTGGCGCGCATCGAGGGCTACGACGCCGTGCTCGCGCCGGCCATCCCCGACCAGGTCGCCCGCTGGCCGGTCGACGAGATCTCGTTCGCGCCCGCCGGCGAGGACTGGCTGTGCCCGTCGGCGACGTACGACGAGGAGCACGAGCACGTGCTGTCGTTCATCTCCGAGCGGCTGGCCTGGATGGACGCCCACATCGGCGAGTTCTGACGGTCACGGCCGCCAGGCGCCGGATCGGCGATCGTCGCCGAGGACGACGTAGGGCGGCACCACCCGCAGGTCGGTCCACTCGGCGCACGGCCACGGATCGGCCCACAGCGACGCCCGGCACCACCGCATCGACGCCACGGCGTGCTCCGCGCCAGTGGACAGGTCGAGCATCCGCACCGCGCCGCTCGGCTCGGTCCAGGCGACGGTGTGCCCCGCCAGCGAGGGCGCGGACGTGTCGCGCTTCGTCAGGCGGTGGAGCACCCGGCCGTCTCGCGCGTCGAGCACGAGCAACGCGGTGCCGCGGCCCGCGACGACGAACCCGCCGTCGACGAGGACCGCCGCGCCGACGCCGACGGGCTCGGGCGCGCCGCTGGCCCGCGGCAGGGGCACGCGCCAGTGGCGCGCCCAGGTCCGGGCGTCGTACGCCGCCACGGCGTCGGGCGCCAGGGTGAAGACGGTGTCGGCGCTGGTGGCCAGGCGGGCGACGGGGGTGTCGGCGTGCTCCACGAGGCGGCCGCTGCGCCGATCGACGACGCACACGCCCCGGTCGGCGGGGGGCCGCTGCGCCGCCTGGTGGTCGCACGGGACTGCGACGAGCGGCGCGACCGAGCCGAAGGCGCCGAGCCGCAGGTCGCTCCGCCGCCAGCCCCAGCGCGCCCGCCCCGACGCCAGGGAGAAGCGCTGCGCACCGTCGGACGACACGTGCAGCAGGTCGTCGCCATCGAGCGCCCACGCGCCCGAGGCGCTCCAGCCCTCGTCCCAGTCGAGGAGGACGGTCTGCCTGCGCTGCCCCGCGGCGTCGTACACCGCGGCCTCGACCCCGCGCGGGCGCCGCGCCACCACGGCGAACCGCTCGCAATCGGGTGCGAACCACGCCGCCCCGCGGATCGAGGCCACCTGCCGGCGCGCGCCGGTCGCGAGGTCGAGCGCCCAGACGCCCTCGCCGTGCTGCGTGAGGGCGCGGGCGCCGACGGCGCACAGCGCGCCCGGACCGACGGCGAGCGGGACGGGCGCCTCCCAGACGGGCCCGGCGCACGCGGTCAACAGCGCGAGTGCGCCTGCGGCCGCCCAGGACTGTCCCCTCGGCAAAGTTGACATGGCCACTGGTAACGCGACCTCCGGCGGCCGCCAGCACGCGACGCGGGCGCCGGAGTACGTTGTCCGCTCGGAGGCCCCGTGCACGACCACCCCACCGTCATCCGCAACGGCCTGGTGCTCGACGGGACCGGTGCGCCGCCGCGCGAGGCCGACGTGCTGCTCGTCGATGGCCGGATCGCCGAGCTCGGCGAGGTCCCGCTCGTCCCCGTCGGCACCGCAGAGATCGATGCGCGGGGCTGCTGGGTCACCCCGGGCTTCCTCGACAACCACACCCACTACGACGCCGAGGTGGCGCTGGCGCCCGGGCTCGGCGAGTCCGTCCGCCACGGCGTCACCTCGGTCGTGCTGGGATCGTGCTCGCTGTCCTTCGTCGCCGCCGCGCCCGAGGACTGCGCCGACCTGTTCACCCGGGTCGAGTCGGTGCCGCGCGACCACGTGCTGCCCATGCTCAGGGAGGTGAAGCGCTGGTCGGACCCCGCCGGCTGGCGCGCCTGGATCGACGGCCACCCCATCGGCCCGAACGTCGCGACCTACCTCGGCCACTCCGACATCCGCGCCGCGGTGCTCGGGCTGTCGCCCTCGGTCGACGCTGCCGTCCGTCCCGACGCCGCCGCGCTCGAGCGCCTCGGCGCCCTCCTCGACCAGGCGCTGGACTGCGGCTTCCTCGGCTTGTCCGAGATGACGAACCCGTGGGACCGCCTCGACGGCGACCGCGAGTGGAGCAAGCCCCTCCCCTCCACCTTCGCCCGGCGGCGGGAGCGGCGGTTCCTCCACGAGAAGCTCCGGGCGCGCGGCGCCATCCTGCAGACGGCGCCGAACCTCGTCACGCGGGTCAACGTGCTCGGCATGGTGCTCGACAGCGGCGGGCTGCGCCTGCGCGCGCCGCTCAAGACCACGCTCATCACCATGATGGACCTCAAGGCCGACCCGTACGTGTTCTGGCTCACCTCCACCCTCGCCGCCCTCGCGAACCGCTGGCTCGGCGGCGACCTGCGCTGGCAGAGCCCGCCCGTGCCCTTCGACCTGTACTACGACGGCATGGACTCGGTCCTGTTCGAGGAGTTCCCCACGGGCCAGGCGGTCCGCGACCTCGCGCGGGATCTCGGCCGGCGCCGGGCCCTGCTCCGCGACCCGGCCTGGCGGCGCGGGTTCCGCCGCGAGATGCACAAGCGCCTGTCGCCGCGGGTCTGGCACCGCGACCTCGGCGACGCGCGGATCCTCGACTGCCCCGACCGCAGCGTGGTGGGGAAGTCGTTCGCGGACGTGGCGCGCGAGCGCGGCGAGGACCCCGTGACGGTGTTCGTCGACCTGCTGGCGGAGCACGACACCGCGCTGCGCTGGCACACCTGCCTCGCGAACCACCGGCCCGAGGTGCTGGAGCGGATCCTCGCGCACCCCCACACCTTCGTGGGCTTCGCCGACTCGGGCGCGCACCTGCGCAACATGGCGTTCTACAACTTCCCGCTGCGCATGCTGAAGCGCGTGCGCGACGCCGAGCGCGCCGGGCGGCCGTTCCTGACCCCCGAAGCGGCCGTGCACCGGCTCACCGGGGAGCAGGCGGCCTGGTTCGGGCTCGACGTGGGGGTGCTGGCGCCGGGACGCCGCGCCGACGTCGTGGTGCTGGACCCCGAGCGCCTCGACGACCGGGTGGAGCAGGTGCACCTGGCGCCGTTCCCCGAGCTCGGCGGCCTGGAGCGCTGCGTCAACCGCGGCGACGCCGCGCGCCACGTGTGGATCGGCGGCGTCGAGGTCGCGCGCGACGGCGACCCGCTGCCGGTGCTGGGGCAGCGGCGGACCGGCACCTTCCTCGAGGCCGCCCGCACCGGAGCGACCGCTCAGCTGCAGTCCTCGCAGTAGTCGTCGCAGTTGTCGGAGCCCGAGCTCACGTCGGGGTCCTCGCAGCTCGCGCCGTCGTTCGGGCCGCCGTTGCAGCTGCAGGAGCCGTTGATGCAGCTCCAGTCGGTGGTGCAGGTCTCGCTCGACTGGTGCGTCGTGCCGCCGCCGTCGCCGCCACCCTCCTCGCCGGGACGCCGACGTGGGCGAGCCGCTCATCCTCCACTACGACGGCACGTCCTTCACCGAGGTCCCCATCCCGGCCGAGGAGAACGTCCGCAACGCCACCACCATGTTCAAGGTGTGGGGGATCGGCGGCTCGGTGTTCATCGTCGGCCAGAACGGCGAGATCAACCGGTGGGACGGCGAGCGGTGGGTCTTCACGTCGCCCGGTGCCGACGCGAGCCAGGACTTCGTCTCGCTGTGGGGGACCTCCGAGGACCACATCGTCGCCGTCGGCGGCCGCGGCAACGCGCAGCTCGCCACCTGGGACGGCAGCGCCTGGACCACCCTCAAGCCCACCGGTGTGGGGGGGCTCAACGGCGTCACGCTGCTCGATCCCGACACCGCCATCGTCGGCGGGGTGAACGGGTTCGTTGGATCCTTTCAGCCCAGCACTGGAACTCTGACAGAGGAAGCTCGTCCCACCACGCTGGACGTCCACGCGGTGTGGAGCGACGGCGCGGGCACGGCCTACGCCGTGGCGGGCCACTTCCTCCCCCCCTACGACGGCGCGGCGTTCGTCCGGCGCGAAGACTGAGGAGAGGGTAAGCATGCACGTCATTGCGCTCACGCTCGCCGGGTGCAGCGGAGAGGGCGGGACGCCCCCCGACATCGTCCTCCCCCCGGCCGACCACGGTCCGATGGCCGAAGGGATCTACGCCCCCATGGGCGAGCCGGTCCCCTTCGCCACCGCGGAGCAGCGGGAGGCGTTCGAGCGCGGGCGCGAGGTGGGCCTGCACCGCTTCACGCTCGACGACGGCCTGGGGCCCGCGTTCAACGTGACCTTCTGTCTGGCCTGCCACGAGAAGCCCGTCTTCGGTGGCGGCTCCGGGCTGTACCGGAACTTCTTCCTGTCGCAAGGTCGCAGCGAAGACGGCGCGCTGGTGCCGCTGGCGAGCCAGGGCCTCGCGGCCGGCGGCGTGGTCCGCCTCTATCACTACGGCGATCGCTACGACGCCCGTCCCGAGCAGCCGGACTACGCGTTCGTCAGCCAGCGCAACGCCATCCCGTTCTTCGGCGTGGGCCTCCTCGCCGATCTCGACGAGGAGAACATCCTCGCCGCCGCCGACCCCGACGATGCCGACGGCGACGGCATCAGCGGCCGTCCCAACTACGACCGGGGCTTCGTCGGCCGCTTCGGGATGAAGGCGCAGACCGTCTCCATCGAGGGCTTCATCCGCGGCCCGCTCTACAACCACCTCGGCGTGACCACCGAGCCGCTGTGCGACTGGCAGCGCGCCGCGCTCCCCGTCGACTCCTCCACCGGCGAGGAGATGGACCCCGAGGACTGCGGGGCGGTCACGGGCGCCGCGCTGTGGCTGCGCGACGAGCTCGCGGGCATCGCCCAGGCCGCCGCGCCCGACGAGCCCAACAGCGACAGCTGCTACGACAACGAGGGGCAGCCGCTCCCCGAGACGGTCACCTGCGACGAGGTGCCGGATCCCGAGATGAGCCGCGCCGACCTGTTCGACCTCGTCACCTTCGCGATGCTGCTCGCCCCGCCGCAGCCCGCGCCGCTCGACGACCAGACCCGGGCCGGCCTGCACCGCTTCGACGACGCCGGTTGCGGCGGCTGCCACCTCCCGCGCATGCCGAGCAAGTACGGCCCGCTGCCGCTCTACTCCGACCTGCTGCTCCACGACATGGGCCCCGACCTCGACGACAACCTGCTCTTCCTCGAGGCCCAGACGAGCGAGTTCCGCACCCAGCCGCTGTGGGGCGTCTCCGCGGTGGGCCCGTACCTGCACGACGGCCGCGCGCACACGCTCGACGAGGCGATCCGCTGGCACGGCGGCGAGGCGCAGGCCGCGCGCGACGCCTACGCCGCGATGCCCGACCAGGATCGCGCCGACCTCCTCGCGTTCCTCGTGTCGCTCGGCGGCGCCGATCAGGCCACTGCCGGGCTCATCCCGCCGGGCGACCCCGTCCCGCCGGTGGGCACGCTCGGCGGCCCGCGCCGGGAGCTCGTGGGCGACGACCTGCAGCGCTTCGAGGCCGCCCGCCGCCTGTTCGACCGCGACCTCGGCGTGTCCGAGGGCGTCGGCGCGCCGCGCTTCAACGGCGACTCCTGCCGCGCCTGCCACTTCGAGCCCGTGGTCGGCGGCGCCGGCCCGCGCGGGGTCAACGCGATGCGCCACGGCACCGTCGACGGCGACGGGCTGTTCACCGCGCCCAGCGTCGGCACCGTGCTGCACCGCGCCACCTCGCTGCACGACAACGAGGACAACCTGCCCGAGGCCGGCGCGAACGTGTTCGAGCACCGGCAGACGCCGCACGTCTTCGGGCTCGGCGAGATCGCCGACATCAGCGAGGCCACCATCCTGTCGCACGCCGACCCCGACGACCTCGATGGCGACGGCATCTCCGGCCGCCCCGCCTGGACGCCCGGCGATCGCCTCGGCCGGTTCGGCTGGAAGGCGCAGGTGCCGAGCATCGAGGAGTTCGTGCGCGACGCGATGGGCACCGAGCTCGGCGTGACGCTACCGCCCGTCCAGGGGATGACCTACGGCATCACCGCCGACACCGACGACGTGCCCGACCCCGAGCTCAGCGCCGACGACGCCGACCTCGTCTCGTTCTACCTGCACGAGCTGGCGCCGCCGCCGCGGCAGCCCGCCGCCGACCCGGCCCAGGCCGACGACGGGGAGGCGCTGTTCGAGCTGGTGGGCTGCGCGAGCTGCCACGTCCCGAGATGGACGGCGTCCCGCTGTACAGCGACCTGCTGCTGCACGAGGTGCTCGGCTTCGACAAGCCCGGCATCGAGGACGGCACCGCCGACATGTGGGAGTTCCGCACCGCGCCGCTGGGGGCATCCCCAGACCGCGCCCTACCTGCACACCGGCGCCGCCGACACGCTCGACCAGGCCATCCGCGGGCACGACGGCGAGGCCGCCGCCTCGCGCGATGCCTACCTCGACCTGACGCCCGCCGAGCGCGACGCGCTCGTCGCCTTCCTGAACACGCTGTGACCCCGTGGGTCCTGGGTGCGTTGCTGGCCTGCAGCCGCGCGCCGTGCCCCGGCCGGACCCCCGCCGCGATGGTGACCGCGAGCGGCGGGGACTCGGCGCCCCTGTGCGCCGACCTCGCCCGCAGCGAGGCCGAGCGGAAGGCGGGGCTCACCGCGCGGCCCCCGCTCGCTGCCGACGGCGCGCTGGTCCTCGAGTACCCCGTCGTCTCCGAGGCGTGCATCACCACGGCGCCGCTCGACCGCGGCATCGACGTGGTCTACGCCGCCGACGACGGCCGGATCGTGGGCGCCGGGTGCGATCGCGGCCCCGACGACCCCGTCCGCTGCGTCCGGGGCACGAAGCGCGTGCTGGAGCGCCTCCCCGTCGTCGACTGCGCCGATCTCGTCGGGGGCTTCCTCGCGCTCGACGGCCCCGTCACGGGGCCCACGGCGCGGTGGTTCGGCCGCTACGCGCCGCTGTCCGGCGCCCCCTGCGACGCAGACACCGCGGGAACCGTCGCGGGCAGCCTCGACGTCGAGATCCTGCGCGGCCCCGGCGTCTCGGACGAAGCGCTGGCGCAGATCACCCGCGGGGCGCAGGCGTACTGGGCGCCGCACGGCCTGTGGCTCCGCGCCGCGGGCGAGCCCGTCGCCGTCGTCAGCGAGCACCTGCTCTCCGGCAAGATGCACGAGCTGGCCGAGCTGCGGGCGCAGCGCCCCGACGAGGACGAGCGCCACCTGATGCGGGAGCTCGTCTTCCGCGATCTCCGCACGTTCGTCGCCGAGCACGCGCTGCCGGTGCGCGAGCACACCGTCGTGTTGGCGATCCTCCCGTGGATCGGCGAGCCCGGCTCCATCGCGCAGCAGGTCTTCGAGCACCTGCGCGGGCTCACGCTCTCGCCGTGGGGCGGCGCGCTGGACGAAGACCTCCGCCGCGCCCTCGACCTGCCGGACCGCTTCACGCCGATCGTCCTGGTCTCCGCGGCCGAGGCGGCGTCGCTGCCCACCGGGACCGTCGACGTGACCGCCGCGCACGAGCTCGGACACGCGCTCGGGCTGCCCCACGCCGAGCCCGTCGGTCGCCTGATGCGCGACGGGCTGCACCGGTGCGTCCCGACGCTGACCGAGGCGGAAGCGAGCGCCCTCGTCGGGTACAGCCGCTTCCGGTGACCTCAAGCCGGGTCTCGGCGAACCGAGAGGATCGCCGAGGTGTTCGCATGACCCAGGGTTCGCGCTATTCGACCGACGTGGTGCGCCTCGTCGAGCCTGACGGCGTCGGGATCCTCGGCCGCGTGTCGGTCGCGACGCGGCTGTACGGCATGGTGGGGCTGTTCCTGGTCGCCTGCGCCATGATCGGGGCGGCCACGTACGTCTCGCGGACGATCGTCCGCAGCGGCCTGGATCACATGCAGCGCGTGGGGGCCGTGTCGAGTGCGCAGCGCGACGCCGACATGATGCACGACGCGCTCCGTGCCGACGTCCTGAGCGCCATCGTCGCCAGCGACGCGGAGGAGCGCCGTGCGGCGCGCGCGGACGTGGACGAGCACGCCGCCCGGTTCGCCACGCGCATCGAGGAGATGGTGACGCTCGAGGACGATCCCGCCATGAAGGAGCAGCTGACGCAGCTCCGGCCCATCCTCGACGCCTACGCCGAGGCCGCGAAGGCGGTGGCGGACGCGGCCCTCGTCGACCCGGCGGCGGCCCGAGCCGCCCTCCCCGCCTTCCAGGAACGGTTCGGCGCGCTGGAGGTGGCGTTGGGGGACGCCGGGGAGCGCATCGACGCCCAGCGGGTCGTGGCGAAGGAGGACACCCTGTCGCGGCTCCGCGGCTCCGACTGGCTGCAGCTGCTGGCCGTGCTCGGCGCCGGGCTGCTCGCGACCGTCACCGCGTGGGCCGTCGCTCGCAGCGTCACGCGGCCGCTGCGCGAGGTCGTCGAGGGGCTCGACGCCCTGGCGAAGCGGGACTGCACCCACCGCGCGCCCGAGGGCGGCGACGACGAGCTCGGGCAGATGTCCCGCGCGCTGAACCGCTCGCTGAACGCCACGGCCGACGTGATGCGGATGGTGCGGCGCAACGCGTCGGAGCTCGCCGAGAGCTCGTCGCAGGTGTCGACGACGGGCCAGCACCTGCGCGACGAGCTGCGGATCTCGTCGGCGCGGACGGACGAGGCCTCGGCGGCGGCCGAGGCCGTCAGCCTGCACGTGCAGATGGTGGCGAACGGCGTCGACGAGATGGGGACCGCCATCCGCGACGTCGCCCGCAACGCGGCGCAGGCGGCGCGGGTCGCCACCGTCGCCGTCGACGTGGCCGGGCAGACCAACCACGCGATGGTGCGCCTGAGCGACAGCAGCAAGGAAGTGGGCGAGGTCATCCGCGTCATCACGGCGATCGCGGAGCAGACCAACCTGCTCGCGCTGAACGCGACGATCGAGGCGGCGCGCGCCGGGGAGGCCGGCAAGGGCTTCGCGATCGTCGCGAACGAGGTCAAGGACCTCGCCCGCAAGACCGGCATCGCGACCGAAGACATCAGCCGCAAGATCGAGGGGATCCAGACGGTCACGGGCGAGACGATGCGCGCGATCGAACAGATCAACGGGATCGTCGGCCAGATCAACGAGCTGCAGGGCGCCATCGCGAGCGCGGTGGAAGAGCAGACCGCGACGGCGAGCGAGATCGGGCGCAGCGTGAGCGACGCCGTCCAGTACACCTCGGACATCGCGGGCGCGATGGTCACCGTCGCCGAGCAGTCGCGCAACGCCACGCGACGCGCCGAGGAGTTCGGCGGGGCCGCGGAGGCGCTGGCCCGCCTCGGCGGCGAGCTCAACACGCTCGCGGGCTCCTTCCGCACCTGACCCGGCTCAGACGAGCCCGTACATGGACGCGAGCCACAGGGCCTCCACGTAGCGATCGAAGTCGTCGCTGCCCCGCGCGTAGCCCAGGGCCTCGGCCTGCAGCGCCCAGTCGTCGAGCTGGTGCGACGGGACGGCCTCGAACGGGACGACCTCGGGACCCGGCGACGGCGGCGGCAGCGACGGGATCTCCAGGGCGACCTGCTCCTCGGGGAGCGCCAGCACCGGCACGTCGCGGCCCCCCTCGGTGCGGTCCCAGACATGGTCGGAGACCGGCGAGTCGACGAACGAGGGCGCGCTCGCCAGCCCGAGGGCCTCCTCGAGCTCGACCGGCAGCGGCTCGTCGGGGTGCTCCCGCAGCCACTGCATCGCCTCGTTGTAGGTATCCGCGGGGCGCGCCGGCTCGCCAGCGAGGCCCGGGTAGACGTACAGCGCGTCGCCGGAGGTCTCGAACGCCGCGACGAGCCAGTCGCCGAGCGCCTCGAGCTGCGCCTCGTCGTAGGTGAGCGCCGGGACGACGACCGACGGATCGGTGTAGGCGGCCTCGGCGGCGTCCACCACGGCGTCCCAGTTGGTGATGTCGGCGTCGAGCAGGTTGTGTGCGACGACGTACTTCAGCGTGTTCCGGCCGTCGCCCCGCGCGGCGAGCGTCGCGAGGCCGTCGAAGAGCTGCTGCGCGGTGAGGTGCTGGTCCCGCGCGATCAGCGCCAGCACGGGGCCGGCACCCACCCAGTCGTCGTCGACGTTGCGCAGCTCGTGGGCGAGGGTCTCGCGCAGCTCGCCGTCGATGCCGTAGGTGGACAGCGCCGCCTCCCAGGCGATCTGGGTGGCCTGCTCGTAGCGCTCGGCCGGCGTGTCGTCGGCGACGAGCGGCGCGGCGAGCGCCTGCGCCAGCGTGCCGAGCACCAGGCCCACCGAGGCGCCGGCGCCGCAGCCGAGCACCGCGCCGATGCCCGCGCCGATCGCCGGGAGCGCGGCGACGATGGCCTTGTCGACCTCGCCCTGCGCGAGCAGCACGGTCGCCTCGGTCACCGACAGGCCCGCCGCCAGCGCCACGGAGGCGTTCGCGAACTTCGACGCCAGGAGCGGGTCCTTGCCGAGCAGCTCCACGATCGCCTGCGCCGTGGTCGAGCCGCCCATGGCGACTCCGAAGGCATCCGCGTAGGTCGGGTCGTCGAGCAGGCCCTGCAGCGACGTGCCGAAGTCGAGCACGCCGCCGGCGACCGACAGGCCGCCGGCGAGCCGCCCGCCCACGCGCGGCGAGACGCCGAGCAGGGTCCGCTCGCGGCTGGCAGCGGCGCCGCCGAGCCGGCCGGCGATGTTGAGGCCCGCGAGGACGGTGCCCGTCTGCTCGGCCGCCGTGCCGGAGCCGAACGCCGAGACGCCCATCACCAGCGCCAGGGAGTCCGAGAGCGCGCCGAAGGACGCCTTCGACAGCGGCGCACCGTCCATCACGTCGGGGTGGTCGAACAGCGAGCGCGTGCGGGACAGCAACAGCCCGAAGGCCTCGTCGTCGGCCAGCCCGCGGGTCACGATCTCGTCGCGCGTGCTGCGGAGCGTGTCGGCACCCTCCTCGGCGATCGAGCGGTAGTCGATGTCGTCGACGCCGAGGCCGCTCTGCAGCCTCCCCCAGGCCTCGAGCGTGTCGGCGACCCCGTCGATGTCGAGGTCGCCGCGGCCGTCGCCGTCCCGGTCGCCGCCCATCGCGAGCTGCGAGGCATCGACGAGGGTGCCGTTCGGTGCGCTGCGCTTCGAGGGACGCCGTGCCCGCGTCGGCGCGGGACTGCAGCACGCCGAGCGCCTCGTCCCGGCGCGCGTCCAGGCCGGTGAGGAGGTTGTCGCGGCGCGCGTCCAGCGCGTCGGCCTCGGCGGCGCCCTGGGCGCGGATGTCGGCGGCGTCGGCCAGGGCCTGATTGCTCACCTCGGCACCGCGCTGGCGCCCCTGTCCCCGCAGGACGGCCGCCTGGCGCTGCCCCTCCGCGCGCGCGGCGCGGGCCTGGGCAGCGGCCCGCTCGGCGCTGCCTCCAGGCGCGGTGTCGAGGCTCGCGGCGCGGGCGGTCGCGGCGGCGATGGCCGCGTCGGCCTCGTCGTTGGCACAGGTGACGATGGCGCGGGAGGCGGCGACGCCCGCGTTCAGGGTGCGCTGAGCCTGCAGATCGGCGGTGGTGAGGATGCGCTCGCGCTCCGCGGACGCTTCGGCGCGCACCAGCTCGGCCTCGGCGGCGGCGGACTCGCGGAGCGAGCTGGCCTCGGCGTCGTGGGTGGCGTGGATGTCGTCGGCCCCGGCGTCGAGGAGCTGGTCCACGTCGGCGCGTCGCTGCTGGACGTAGGCGGCCACCGACAGCGAGGAGCCGGCGAGGGTCTGGCCGAGTCCGGCGCGCCAGGCGTCGAAGCGGACGGCGACGTCCGACAGCGCCGTGGCGCGGGCCTCCTCGAGGGCGGCGCGCTGGTCGCTCGCGGTGAGGTGCAGCTCGTCCCGCAGCTCGTCGACGGTGCGGACGACGCAGTCGCCGGCCACCTCGCGGCGTGCGCCGGCGGCGACCTCGGCGGTGCGCCCGTGGGCGAGGGAGCGCTCGCCCTCGGCGGTGTGCGCGCTGGTGACCTCGGCGGTCAGCTGATCGTGCTGGACGGCGAGGCCGGCGCGCTCGACCTCCGCCTGCCGATCGGCACGGGCGCGGCCGGCGGCGGAGACCTCGGCGAGCTGAGCCGCCCAGGCGTCGCGGTCGGTCGCGAGCGCGCCGAGGGCGTCGTCGGTGCTGCTTACCCTGACGCCCGCGCGGTCGGCGGCGGCCTGCTCGGCGAGGCGCTCGGCGCGGGCGTCGACGTCGGCGGCGACGCCGAGCTCGGCGGCGTCGGACTGGGCGGCAGCGGCCTCGCGGGCGGTGGCGGTGGCCGAGGTCAGGCGGGACGCCGCGGCGTCACGGCCGGTGGTGGCCTGGTGGGCGGCCTCGGCGGTCTGGGCGTCGACGCTGCGAGCCACGTCGGGGTGCCGCTGGGCGACAGGGTGGTCGTAGGGTGCGGGGGCGACGGGCGGGGACGGGGGCGGCGGCGGGGCGAGCGGTGCGGGCTGGGGGTGGGGCTGCGGTTCGACGGGGGATTGGATGGCTTCGGTGGCGGTGGCCTCGGTGGCGTCGGTGGCGTCGGTGGCGTCGGTGGGGAGGGTCGAGCTCGCCGTCGTTGCCGGTGATCGGGGCGGGGGCCGGGACGGGGGCTTGGGCAGGGCGCCGTCCGAGGGTCGGGCGCGGGGCGAGCACGGGCGTGGGCGTGGGCGTGGGCGTGGGCGTGGGCGTGGGCGTGGGAGTGGGCGTGGGCGTGGGCGTAGCGAGGCTGGGGAGCGCCGCGGGTTCGAGCTCGGACGCGAGCGGGGGCGCGGAGGACACGGAGACTGCGTCGGGCTCGGGCTCGGGCAGGGGCACGGGCACGGGCAGGGGCAGGGGCAGGGGCTGGGGCTGGGGCAGAGGCTGGGCCACGGGCCCCTCGGCGGCGAGCGCGTCGCGAGCCGCCTGGCCCGTGTGCAGGAGCTGCGCGATGCCGTCGCTCGCGCCGCGCCGGGCGCCGCCTCCCCGTCCGTAGCGCCCGTCCGCAGCGCGTCCACGTCCGCCGCGGCGTCCGCCGTGGCCGCCGCGGTGCCGGCGTCCACGGGCGCGCCAGCGCGGTGCGCGCGTCGACGTCGATGCCCTGGAGCTGCTCGGTGTGCGCGGCGTCGGCTGCGGCGCCGCGCTCGGCCGCGCGTGCGGCCGCCTCGACCGGACCGCTCGTCCCCACCTCGGCGGGCGCGACCGCCGGGCGTCCACCAGCACCGCCGCGTCGTCCGGTGCGGACGCCGTCCGCCGCCCGGGCCAGCGCGGCGAGGCCGTGGGCGCGGACGGTGTCGAGCCCGACCTCGGCGCCCGCCACCGGCGCCAGCGCGGCGACGCGCGCCTCGGCCGCAGCCACCGCCTCGCCGCCTCGCCCGCGCCCGGCCGCCGCCAGCGATGCGGCCTCGGCGCGGGCCGCACCCGGCGCGTCCGAGGGTGGAGGTTCGGCAGCGGCGCGGCGGTCGCGTCGGACAGCGTGGTGACGAAGGGCGCGTGCCCCGCCTCGGCGCGTCGGTCCCTCGGTCGCGACCGCGTCCACGAGCGCGAGGTGCGCGCTGGCCGCCGCGCGGCCGCCGTCGTGGACGCGCTGCAGCCCGAGGTCGAGGCCCTCGGCCACGTCCGGGTCCGCCGCCCAGGCCGGCGCGGGGGCTGGCAGCGCCACGACGTGGGACGGCGCCGGGTCGCCGAGCAGGAGCTCGGCATCGAGCTGGATCCGGGGCGGCTCCGCGACGGTGCTCGGCACGGACGCCGCCGACCGCTCGCTCATCGGTGCCGCAGCGGCGGTCGGCGGCTGCGCCGTGTCCTGGGGCGCGGGCGCCTCGACGGCGGGCGGCGCCACCGGGACGTCGGCCGACGGCGCCGGAGGCACCGGAGCCGACGCCGGCGCGACGGAGACGGCAGCGTCGGCGAGCGGGGCGACGAGGGCCGGCGCCACCGGCGCCACCGGCGCCACCGCGGCCACCGGAGGCTCGGCCCCGGCGCCTGCTCGTCGTCGGTCGCGACGGCCCACGCCGGGGCCACCGAGGCTCGCCCGGCGGGGCCGGCGGGCGGCGGGCCCGGACCCGGCGCGGCCTAGGCGAAGCCACCCGCCCCCCTCCCCGCCTGCTCGCCTCCTTCGGTGCTCGGCGGCGCCTCCTCCGGCGCCATCAGCACGTCGAGGAGCGGGGTCTGCCCCGACGGCGCCGGCGATGCGGTGGCCGTCTCCTCACCGGCGGCCTCGGACGGGGCGACGTCCAGCTCGGGGGCGGGCTCGGGGCGCGAGGCGTGGCGGCGGCGCAGCGCGGACATGGGAGCTCCTGCGCGGCGGGGGAGACCGCCGCATCGCCCGGAATCACCCGGCGCGCGTGCCGCTTGGCTGAAACGCGGTGAAACGTCCGCGCCTGCTCCTCCCGCGCGCGCGACGCGCGTGCCGCGCACCCCGGACGCCGCGCCGGCGCGCCGGCAGACGGGCACGACGCTCGCACCTCGGCGCGACAGGAGGTGCTCGTGTTGCTCGTCGCGTCCGCGCTGGCCAGCCAGGCCGGCCAGGTCCCCATCGATCCGCTGTGCAGCGGTGTGCGGGAGGGCATCGCGCGCGTCACGCCGTCGCCGCCCGCCCGCGTCCTGCCGCCGCGCACCGGCTACTGCTCGGTCTCCACCACGGCCGAGCTCCGCGCCCGCGTGGTGGACTGCCGCTACGCCGACATCGTGCTGCAGCCCGGCGTCTACGAGCCGGACGATCTGGCCCAACCCTTCCTGAGCCTGCCGCAGACCCGCCGCCTGTGGGGCACGACCGGCCAGACGACGCTGCACTTCGGCGTCTCGCTCGGCCCCCACGCCGACACCGGTCTGCACGGCCTCGTCATCGACGTCCTCGACCCCGCCCACGCCGTCCCCGTCGGCCCGGCCGCGCTCGGCAACACCGCCGCCGTCGCCTTCTGGGGCGCCGCTTCGGGGGTCACCCTCCAGGACACCGACATCCTCGGTCACGGCCTCGTTCGCGAGGGCGTCTTCGCCACCTACGCCGACGGCGCGCGGGTGGAGCGGGTGGGCGTGCAGGGCTTCCTGCGGTACGGCGTGCTGCTGGAGCAGGCCAGCGCCGCCACCGTGCCCGCCACGGTGCGCGACCTCGTGGTGCGCGACGTGGCCGACCCGGCCTGGCAGGCCGAGCCCTGGTGCGACCCGGACGGCCTGCCGGCGGGCTGCTACGCGCCCGGGACGGCCGAGGCGGGGCTGTGGATCGGCCTGGCGGCGCTGGTCGAGCGGGTGCAGATCCGCGACGTCTGGTGGTCGGGCATCGAGACGGCGAACTGCGGCACGACCTGCGGCGATCCGCTCACCGGCGTCCAGCTGTGGGACGTCGACATCGACCGGATCGGCGTGGGGAGCGGGCCCGCGCAGGCCGGCGTCGGCGTGGCCTTCGAGCGCGTCACGCGCGGCGCGGGCCTCCGCGAGTTCTGCATCGGACCGGACACGGAGCGCGGCGTGCACGCGGAGTGGAACCACGGCGACGACGATCAGTCCGCGGCCGCGCTGGTCATCGAGGGCGGCGTGGTGTCGGCGCACGAGGCCGGCGTGACGTTCGGCTCGGGGACGCGCGACTCGGCGGTGATCGACGTGCTGTTCCGCAACGCCGACTGGGCGGGCATCGGGCTCGAGTGCTGCCGCAACGCGGATCCGGACACCTGCGCCACGAACTTCTTCGCGGCGCTCACGTTCCAGATCGACGCACCCGACCCATCGTGCGAGATCGCCGAGATCGTCGACGGCGGCTACCTCGGGGCCTGCACCTGCCCCTGATCCCTGCGTTCGCCACCGCCCGGCGGGGCGAGGGCAAGGGCAAGGGGCTTGCCGCGGTACCGGCGAGTGACTACTCAGTCATCAGCCAGTGTGACTGAGCAGTCACTATCCGGAGGACCCGATGGGCGCCCTCGCCACCCTGCAACACGCCCGCGAGCTCTACCGCCGCGATCCCGAGCGCCACCTGGCCGACATCGCCGTCCTGAAGTGCGACGCCTTCGGCGTCGACGCGCGCCCCCACCTGCGCGACGCGCTCCGCCCCGTCCGCGGCTGGCTCCCCCACATCGACCTCGACCGGCTCCGCGCGCTGCCCGAGGGCACGTTCGGCCGCGCCTACGCCCGGTTCCTGGACGAAGCGCACCTCTCCCCCTTCCGCCTCACCGAGGCCGTCGCCCCCGACGTCCGCGCCCGCAACGCCTACGGCATCCGCTACGCCACGACCCACGACATGTTCCACGTCCTGCTCGGCTTCGACACGAGCTGGGTGGGCGAGATGGGCGTGCTGGCCTTCGCCGTGGGGCAGGACTACGCCGCGAACCTGCGCCTGCAGGCGCTCGTCGCCTGGGTCGTGTACCCGCTCCGCAGCGGCCTGCGCCTCCGCGCGCTGTGGTCGGCCTGGCGCCGCGGCCTCCGCCTCGGCCGCCGCGCCCCGTTCCTGCTCGCCCTGCGCCTCGAAGACCGCTTCGCCGACGACCTCGACGCGCTGCGCGCCGAGCTCTTCGCCTGATGCCCCGCCCCACGTTCGACCGCCTCGCGCCCGACAAGCGCGCACGGTTCGTCGACGCCGCCCTCGACGAGTTCGCGAGGCACCGCTTCGCCGAGGCGTCGGTCAGCCGCATCGTCGCGCGCCTCGGCATCGCGAAGGGCAGCGTCTACCAGTACTTCGACGACAAGGTCGACCTGTTCCGCTGGCTGGTCGCCGAGCACGGGCGGCGCCGCGCCGAGCTGGCGGGCGCGATGCCCGCCGAGGGCACCGTCTGGGAGCGCCTCGCCGCCGCCTACCGCGCGGGGGTGGCCGAGTGGCAGGGCGACCCGCGGTGGGCGCGGATCGGGCTGCGATCGCTCGAACCCACCGACGAGCCGCGCCTGGAGGCGCTCCGCCGCGAGCACCAGGCGGCCGTCGCCTCCTTCCTCGAGGCGCTGCTGCGGCAGGGCCAGGCGGAGGGGCAGGTCCGCGACGACGTCGATCCCGCCGTGGCCGCCCACTTCGTCCAGGGCGTGCTGACCACGGGGCTGCTCTCGGCGCTCTTCGCGCGGCTCGACACCGACCTCGAGGGCTGGGTGGCGGCGCCGCGGGCGATCACCGAGCGGGAGGCCGCTGCGCTGCGCGACCTCGCCGACCAGGCCGTCGAGCTGCTGCGGCGCGGCCTCGCGCCCTGAGGGTCAGCCCGCCACGTCGATGTCGCCCGGGATGCGCCCGACCCAGCGGAACACCGCGCGAGCGCAGCGGTGGAAGCCGTCGGGGCAGCAGTACATCATCGGGCAGCCGACGCTGATGACGTTCAGGCCCGCGTCGTGGGCGACCTGCAGCGTCTCGTCGTCGTAGGAGACGGGGCCGAAGCCCTGGTGGAACCAGATCCACCGGGCGCCGATCCGCCCCGCCTCGGCCGCGAGCTGGCGCGCCTGCTCGGGCCGCGTCACGACCACCACGCCCTGCACGCCGCCCTCGACGGCGGACAGGTCGGGGTACGACGGGTGGCCGTCGATGTCGTCGCCGGACGGGTTGACGGCGAAGACCTGGTGGCCGGTCTCGCGCAGGCGGGCGGCGATGGCGTTCGCCGGCGACTTCCCCGTGCGCGAGACGCCGGCGACGGCGATGCGGTCGAGCGCGAGGAAGGCCTTCGTGGCGGCTTCGGTGTCCATGGGTCGTTCCCTCCGGCCCGAACCCATGCAATCACCGTGCCCCGCGCTCGCGTCCGCAGCACAATCACTCGATGTCGACGTCCAGCGTCGTGGACGCGCCCAGGCCCCAGCCATCGCCGTACGGCTCCAGGTTCTGGTCGAGGTCCCAGCTCACGAGCACGTCGGTCTCCATGTCCTCGTCGAGGTAGAACGAGTCGCCGACCACCAGGCCCTTGCCGAGGATGTCGTTGGGATCGACGTCACCCAGGAAGGCGAGATCCTGCTCCTGACCGTCGACCACGATCCACGTGTCCTCGATGCCGATCTCGGTGCGGTCGTAGCTGCCCGTCCACAGCTCGGACGAGGCGATCACCGTCGGATCCGCCGCCATCAGGTTCACGTCCTGGCGGCCCTCCGTGAGATCGACCCAGCCGTGCTCCTCGCTCCGCACCGACAGGTCGCCGACCCGCACCCAGACCTCCTCCACGCGGGGATCGATGTCGGAGGGCTCGGGTGAGCCGAGGGAGAGCGTGAGGGTCCCGGTGGGGACGTTGTCCGGGATCTGGTCGGGATCGATGCCCTGCTGGGCACAGCCGGCGGCGAGCGCACCGAGCGCGACGAGCGGGGTGATTGCATAGAACTTCATGGTCTCCTCCTGATGCTGAAATCCTCGGGTGTCTTCCAATGAAAGCCCGACGAGGACGACATGCTTTACGTATAGTTTCAATGCTTTTCGTAACCACGGTGCCCGTGCGACTTGCCACGAGATGTCACACGGATGTGCCCGCGGGCCGGATGCTATGTTGCATGCACAGCGCGAGGAGAACCCGGCAACCGTGGCGCGACCCATCCCCCCCAACGCGTTCCACCAGCTGGTGGAGGCGTTGCCCGTCATCGCCTGGGTCGCCGACGCCGACGGCCGGGTGACCTACTTCAACGCGCGGTGGAGCGAGTTCGTCGGCCAGCCGTGGGATCCCTCGCTCGGCGACGCCCACCGCCTCGCCGTCCACCCGGACGATCTGCCCGCGTCCCGCGAGCGGTGGCGCGACGCCCTCGCCACCGGCACACCGTTCGACGGCGAGCACCGGTTCCGTCGGCACGACGGGGTCTATCGCTGGCACCTCGTCCGGGCCGTGCCGCTGCGGGCCGACGGCGAGCCGACCCGCTGGATCGGCACCTGCGTCGACATCGACGACCGCCGACGCGGCAACGACGCCGCCCGCTTCCTCGCCGACGCGTCGGCCGCCCTCGCCCACGTCACCGACCCGCGCTCCACCCTGGAGCGGCTCGCGAAGCTCGCCGTCCCGCGGTTCGCCGACTGGGCCGCGATCGACGTGCTCGACGGCGAAGGCCGCATCGAGCGCGTCGCCCTGGCCCACGCCGACCCGACGCTGCTGCAGCGCGTCTGGGACGGCTGCCGCCGCCACCCGGTGCAGCTCGACGCGCCCCACGGCACCGGGGCCGTCCTGCGCACGGGCACCCCCGAGATCGTCCCGGACGTGCCGGAGGCGGCGCTCGAGGCGATGGCGGTGGACGAGCAGCACCTGGCGTGGCTGCGCGACGCGGGCCCCCGCTCGTTCCTCTGCGCGCCGCTCGAGCTCGGCGACGGGCGGGTCGGCGCAGCGTCCTTCGTGTTCTCCACCAGCGGACGCCGCTATCGTCCCTCCGACCTCGACACCGCCACCGACCTCTGTCAGCGGGCGACGGTCGCGCTGCAGAACGCGCGCCTGGTCGAGGCGCTCCGGGCGGCGGATCGCGAGAAGACCGAGTTCCTCGCGGTGCTGGCCCACGAGCTCCGCAACCCGCTCGCGCCGCTGCGGACGGGCATCGACCTCGTCGCGCGCACGCCGTCGTCGAGCCCGGCAGCGCAGGCCGCGCTGCAGGCGATGTCGCGCCAGGTCACCCACCTCACCCACCTCCTCGACGACCTGCTCGACGTGGACCGCATCGGGCGGGGCGTCCTGCGGATCCGCCGCCAGCCCACGTCGCTGGCCGAAGCGCTCGACGTGGCGGTCGAGACCAGCGCGCCGCACCTCGCGGCGGGCGGTCACCCGCTCGAGCGCATCGGCCCCGACGTCACGGTGATGGGCGACGCGACCCGCCTCGCGCAGGTGTTCTCGAACCTGCTCGACAACGCCGCCCGCTATTCCGTGCCGGGGGGCCGCGTCGCGCTGACCACGGAGGTCGTCGGCGACGAGGTGGACGTCTCGGTCCGCGACGCCGGAGCGGGCCTGTCGCCGGACGACCTCCAGCGCGTGTTCGAGCCCTTCGTCCGCCTCGACCCGGACGGGCCGGGCGGGCTCGGCATCGGGCTCACCCTCGCGCGCCGGCTCATCGGCCTGCTCGGCGGCACCGTGACCGCCCACAGCGACGGGCGCGGCCACGGCAGCACCTTCCGCGTGCGGCTGCCCCTGGCGGACACCCCCGCGGCGCCCCCACGCTCCGCCCCGCCGACGCCGCTGCCCACCCGCACGCTGCGCGTGCTCGTCGCCGACGACAACCGCGACGCCGCGGACCTGCTGGCGATGTGGCTCACCACGTCGGGCCACGAGGTGCACGTCGCGTACGACGGCGAGCAGGCGCTGGCGCTCGGGCAGCAGCTGCGCCCCGACGTGGCGCTGCTCGACCTCGGCATGCCGAAGCTCGACGGCCGCGACGTAGCGCGGCGGCTCCGAGCGGAGCAGCCCGCTGGCGAGCTGCTGCTCGTCGCGCTGACCGGCTGGGGCCAGGCCGAGGACCGCCAGGCCACGGCCGCGGCCGGCTTCGACCACCACTTCACCAAGCCCATCGACCTCGCCGTGCTCGACGCGCTGCTCGCGGGCTAGGCCACGAGGCCGATGCGCTCGAGCTCGCCGAGGACGGCGCGCATGGCGTCGTCGCCCTTGCGGACGATGGCGGTGCAGGAGGCGAGCCGCGGCGCGTCGCGCTCGTCGACCGCGGCCGCCGTCAGCACCACCACGGGGATCTCGGCCCAGCGCGGCTCCGCCCGCAGGCGCTCCACCACGGCGAAGCCGTCGACCTCGGGCAACATCAGGTCGAGGACGACGAGCCGCGGGCGCAGCGTGTCCAGCAGCGCCAGCGCCTCCGCCCCGCCCGCGGCGGCGACGGCGGGCACGTCGCCCTGCTCGAGGATGCGCAGCACGAGCTGTCGCGCGTCGGCGTCGTCGTCGACGACGAGCACGGGCCCGTCCCCCGACGGCGCCACCTGCGCCAGCACACCGAGCAGCTCCGCCCGGTCGACCGGCTTGGTGAGCCAGTGCCCGACCTGCAGCGCGTCCCACGAGCCGGCCGGGTCGACCGACACGACGACGACCGGCACGTCCGCCACCTCGGGCTGCGCCCGCAGCCGCTGGAGCACCTGCTGCCCGTCGAGCTTGGGCATGTGCAGGTCGAGCGTGATGGCCACGGGCGACAGCTCCACGGCGAGCGGCACCACCCGCTCGGGATCGAGGCACGGCACCACCACCACCGGGTGTCGGGCCAGCATCCGGTCCAGGAGCAGCAGGGTGGCCGGGTCGTCGTCGACGCAGAGCACCGTGGGCCGCTCGCCGCCCCGCGCCTCGGCGATCCGCGCCGCCACGAGCGGCAGCACCTCGGCGCGCGCCGAGCGCAGCGGCAGCGAGAACGTGAAGGTGCTGCCCTCGCCGACCTCGGACCGGACGGTGATCTCGCCCTCCATCATCTGCGCGAGGCGCTGGCTCAGGGCCAGGCCGAGGCCCGTGCCGCCGTAGCGGCGGCTGGTGCTGTCGTCCGCCTGCACGAAGGGCCGGAACAGCCGCGCGAACTGCTCCTTGCCGATGCCGATGCCGGTGTCGCGCACCGCGAACACGAGCGAGCGCTGCTCCTCGCAGCGGACGTCGAGCCGCACCGTCCCGCCCTCCGTGAACTTCAGCGCGTTCGACAGCAGGTTCAGCAGCACCTGCCGCACCCGCATCGGGTCGCCGAGCAGCGGCGGGACGTCCCCGTGCACCTCGATCAGCAGGGTGTTCCGGCGGGCAGGGACCAGCGGGGCGACCGCCTGTCGCAGCTCCGCCACCAGCGCGCCGACGTCGATCTCCTCGGCGACCAACGCGAGCTTGCCGGCCTCGATCTTCGACAGATCCAGCACGTCGTTGATGAGCCCCAGCAGGTGGCGCCCCGACGAGCGGATGCGCTCCAGATCCTCGATCGCGTCGACGTCGACGTCTTCCATCAGGATCTCGGCGTAGCCGATGATGGCGTTGAGCGGCGTCCGCAGCTCGTGGCTCATGTTGGCCAGGAACCGGCTCTTCGCCTCGCTGGCCGCCTCGGCCCGCGCGACGGCCTCGCGCAGCGCGCGCTCGAGCTGCTCGCGGCGCTCCAGCTCGCGGTCCCGGTCGGCCAGCGCAGCGGGCGCGCTGCTCCTGCGTCCGGGCGTCGTTCACCGCGCTCGCCAGCAGCCGCACCGCGAGGCCGGTCCACAGGGCGGTGGCGAGCAGCGTGCTCATCCCGGAGAACAGGCGCTCGGCGTCGGAGGTGGGCGCCGAAGGCTGCCAGCCGGCCTGGGTCGCCGCGAAGAAGCCCGTGAGGATCAGCGCGCCGAGCCCGGCCACGGCGGCGCCCTCCTGCCAGCCGAGCACCAGCGACGCCAACACGACGAGCCCCGGCCAGCTCGCCAGGGACGACGCGTGCAGGCCGCCCATCACCGCCGACGCGCCCGTCATCGTGAACATCAGCGTGACGACGATGCCCGCGGCCACCCAGCGGACCCGTCCGCGCCGGAGCAGCCGCAGGCCGAGCGCCGTCAGGGCCGCCACGGCGACCGACGAGGGCAGGAACAGGGCGAACTGGCCGGTCACGAGCGACGACAGCTGCGCCACGGCGACCAGCAGGACGACGCACCACAGCACGAGCCGCACCAGCGGCTCGGCCCGGTCGACCGGCAACGCGCGGATGGGCGGGTCGTTCACTGCGGGCACGCACACCTCCCACGTCCGTTCGGCCCGCGGCGCGGTGGACTTGACGTCGCCGCAGGCTCGATTGCTACGGTGCCGCCGGGCGGGGGACCCTGTCGGTCAGGCGCATCCAGCCGGCATCGTCGCCAGATCTGCTCAGCGCCCGCCCGCCAATAGTCCCCTTCGCCCATCAGCACAAATCCGGTGTGCCGGTTCACACGGCGAAGTGGGCGATCCGACACGCCACCGCCGCCAGGCCGCCGCGCCACGGTCGGCACGGAGCTTGCTTTCGGGTCGTGGGCATCCGAGGAGTCCCCATGACGCAGGTCGACTACGGCAGCCGCATCCCCAACAACGTCGATCTGGCCAGCGACCGACGCCTGCAGCGGGCGCTCGAGAAGTGGCAGCCGAGCTACCTCGCCTGGTGGCGGGAGATGGGCCCCGAGGGCTTCCAGGGCGACGACGTCTACCTGCGCACGGCGGTGAGCGTCGAGACCGGCGGCTGGGCCAACTTCGGCTTCGTGAAGATGCCGGACTACCGCTGGGGCATCTTCCTCGCCAAGCGCGAGGAGGATCGCCGCATCCCCATGGGCGACCACAAGGGCGAGCCCGTCTGGCAGGAGGTGCCGGGCGAGCACCGCGCCACGCTGCGGCGCCTCATCGTGACCCAGGGCGACACCGAGCCCGCGAGCGTCGAGCAGCAGCGGCACCTGGCGAAGATCGCGCCGAGTCTGTACGACATGCGCAACCTGTTCCAGGTCAACGGCAGGAGGCGGCACCTAGGCAGATGGTGTACCTGCTGGCACTTCGGCGAGGGCCGCGACGAGGCCGACGACGCTGGCCCGGCGCGCCGGCGCCGACAAGCCGCGCATCCTGACGCGCGTTCAACCAGCCCTGCGAGGACTGGCTGTCGTTCTTCTGCTTCACGATGTTCACCGATCGAGACGGCAAGTTCCAGCTGGCGGCGCTGGCCGAGTCGGGGCTTCGATCCCCGCCCGCTCCCGCTTCATACCGAGGAGGCGCAACCACCTGCTCGTCGGCGACACCGGCGTCGACCGGGTCGTGCGGCGCAGCGCGCAGCTCACGCGCGAGGCGAAGAACGGCGATGCGCGGGAGCTCGGCGGGATCGGGCTCGATCAGCTGCAGAAGTACATCACGTACTGGTACAGCTACTGCCTCGATCTGTACGGCGGCGAGATCAGCTCCAACGCGGCGGAGGCCTTCGCGGCCGGGCTGAAGGGGCGGTTCAAGGAGGAGAAGCGCGACGACGACCACGTCCTGCTCGACCAGATCAAGGTCTTGCGGACTGTGCGCGACGGGCGGCTCGTCGACGAGGAGATCCCGATGCGGCGGGCCCTCAACGAGGTGCTGCGCGAGGACTACCGCGACGACTGCCAGAAGTCCGTGGACCGCTGGAACCGGACGCTCGAGGAGGAAGGCGTCGACTTCCGGCTGGCGCTCCCGAGCACCCGGTTCCACCGCCGCCAGGGCCTCTACGCCGGCCACCGCTTCGACCCCCAGGGCAACCTCGTCGACGAGGACACCTGGGCTCGGCGGCGCGACGAGTGGCTGCCCACCGAGGCCGACGACGCCTACCTGCGCGCGGTGATGGGCCAGGTCACGGAGCCCGGCAAGATGGCGAACTGGATCGCCCCGCCCCGCCGCGGGATCGACGGCAAGGAGGAGGCCTTCGAGTACGTCCGCTTCCACTAGCGGGATACGGCGCCGCCGTGGAGCAGGTCGACGCGATCGTGGTGGGCGCCGGCTTCGGCGGGATCGGCGCCGCCCTGGGCCTGGCGGAGCGCGGCGCGCGCGTGGCGCTGTTCGAGACGCTCGACCACCCCGGCGGCTGCGCCAGCACCTTCACCCGCCGCGGCACCCGCTACGAGGCCGGGGCCACGATGTTCGCCGGCCTGGCCGAGGGGCAGCTGCTACGCGCCGTCGTCGACCGCTACGCACTGCCGGTGCGCCTGGAGCGCCTCGATCCGGTGCTGGAGCTGCGGTGGGGCGACGGCGGGCGGCTGTGCGTCCCGCCCACCCGCGACGGCCTGGTGGCGGCGCTCTGCGCGCTGCCCGGCGCGCCGGCCGACGCGCTGCGGCGCGCGTTCACCGCCCAGGCCCGGGTCGCGGACGCGCTGTGGGCGCTGTTCGACGACCCGTCGCTGCTGCCGCCGTGGTCGGCGGGCGCGCTGTGGCGCCTGGCGCGGCGCGCGCCGGGGCTGCTGCCGCTCGCGCCGTGGGTCGGGCGGCCGCTGTCGGCCTGGCTCGCCGCCCACGGCGTCGGCGACTTCCTGCCGCTGGTGCGCCTGCTCCGCTCCCTGTGCCGCATCACGGTGCAGGTCGACCCCGACGAGGCCGAGGCGCCGTTCGCGCTCGCCGCCACCGACTACCTGTTCCGCGGGATCCGCCACGTCGACGGCGGCGTGGGCGAGCTGGCCGCGGCCCTGGTGCGACGCCGTGGTGCAGCGCGGCGGCACCGTGCATCGGCCCTGCTGCGCGCGGCGCTGGAGCGGGTCGGCGGGCGTGGGTCGTGCACACGCGCGCGGGGCCGTTCCAAAGTGCCGGTGGTCGTCGCGAACGGCGCCGCAGGCGCTGCCGGCGCTCGCCGGGGTGGAGACGCCACGCCTCGAGCGGCTGAGCGGGCGGGTCGAGACCGGCTGGGGCGCGGTGGTGTGTACCGGCGGCTGCGCGGGCCTGGGGCGGCCCACCACCTCGACCTCGTGGCGGACCCATCGGCGCTGCACATCGAGGGCAACCACGTCCTGGCGTCGGTCTCGGAGGTCCACGCGGACGGCAGCCGCACCGTGACGGCGTCCACGCACTCGCGCGGTGGGACGGCGACGAGCGGGCGCAGGTCGCCGCGATCGAGCGGACACAGGACGCCGTGCGGGCCACGTCGCGACGCTGGCCCCGAGCTGTGCGAGGGCGCGAGGACGAGATGACGGCGACGCCCGCGCACCTCGCGCGGTTCACGGCCGCCCGGGCGGCTGGGTCGGCGGGTTCCGCGTCGGGCGGGGCTCGGGGCCTACGCCGAGCTGTTCCCGCCGGTGGCGCCGGGGTTGTGGCTCGTCGGCGACGCCGTGCTCATGGGCCAGAGCACGCTGGCCACCCTTCGTCTCGGGCGACCGGACGGCGGCGGCGACGCGCGCTAGCAGCCTGTCGGAGATTGAGCTTGCAGGTCGGCACGCATGCTCTGGCCGAGCCTGCCGCGGCGAGGCTTGCGCCTGGCGGCTACGTGGGCAGCTCGGCGCCGCTTCGCCAGAGCTTCAGGACGTTGTGAGTCAGCGTGACCAGGTCCCACCCGGCCCGATCTTCCGGAGACCTCGCAGGAGGAACCTTCGGAATCCTCGCGCCTCTAGAATCTGCCCGAAGACTGGCTCCGGCGTCGTCTGCGCAGCGCGTAGATCTTGGCTCCTCCGTCGTTCGTAGCTTCGCTCGCATCGCCTCTCTCGCCGTCAGGCTCTGTACGGCGGGTTGTGGTGGCGATCGTGGAGAGGACGGCGTCGCTGGGCGGCTCGTGGTTGCGTCGGGAAGGCGGTGGCGCTCGTGTCTGGAGCGCTCAGTCGATGTAGGGGCCGAACTCCCGCTGCTCCGCAGCTTGGACGTTCGCGTCCGAGTAGTACCTGCGTCGGCGACCAGCGGCGACCGCGCAGGAAGCGCGCCAGCCCCGTGCCCGCCAGGTTGCGCACCACGCGCTCGAGCAACGGCTCCAGGTACTCCGTGTCCGGCGCCTGGTTCCCCACGCCCACCGCAACGATGATCTGGTGCGCGTTGTCCACCACGGCCTGCGCGTTGAACGCCTGAACCACGTGGTCGCCGTCGCGGAGCATGATGCGGCTGTCCGGGTCTGGTGGTTCCGCTGTGCGCGGTTCCTTCGGCTCGCCGGCAGTGTCGTGCGGCACCTTGTGGCGGGGCAGATCGTCCGGATCGGGTCGTCGTCCTCATCGTCGTTCGCGGCGCCTGCGCTCGGCGGCGACCTTCGAGCGCCTCGATGGCCTCGGCTCGCTTTCCGGCGAGCGTTGCCGCCAGCTTCCTGCTGGCATCGTCCAACTCGGGGTCCACGGCGCGCTCTTCGTGGCGCGCCGCCTGCTCTCGCAGCTCCGCGAGCCGCGCCGCGCGCGCCTCCTCTTCGAGAGCGGCCATTGCCGCCTCGATCTTCGCCTTCGCTCTTGACGACGAAGGAGTCGGCGGGGAGGTCCAATGGGCTCCGTCGCCGAACCGCGCCTGCTCGTCGATGTCGGTCTGCTCGGCCAGGGCGAGCAACTGCGCGATCTCCTTGTCCAGACGCGCCACGTCCGCGGTCATGCGATCGTAGGACATCGCCTGGTGCTTGAGGCGTTCGCCGGCCGCCGCCGGGGCACCCACCGGCGGAGGTCCGAACCATGTCCCGTGCGATCGTCCTGTTCTCGCTGTGCTCGCTGTCCTCCCTGGCTGCGTGCGCCGATGCGCCGCTCGAGGCCGCGCCCGCCGACACCGCCGCGCTGGAGCGGCTCGGCGGCGGCCCCACCGGCGGCCCCTGCGCCAATGATCTCGACTGCCAGGGCAACGCCGTCTGTCACCTCGGCACGTGCCTGCGCCCCTGCCTCTCCGACGCCGACTGCCAGCACCTCGCGTCGGAGTGCGCCGGCGACACTTGCGCCTGCATCGACGGCGAGTGCTGGGCGTACTGATACGGGCCACGACCACCACCACCCCCACCACCACGGCAGCCACTGGCTGGGCACGCAGGCCGGGGACCAGGCCGTGGTGGTGGTCGGGTGAGTCGGAAGTTCGTTCGGCTTGGTCGGCTCCTTGCTCGGGCACGGCCTGAAGCTCGCCTGCATCGGCGCGGCGCGGGCGCGGTGGGGCCGCGCGAGGCCAGCGCGTGTCGACCTGGCGGGCGCGTCGCCGGCGCCGTCGCCGTGCCCGCACGACCACCACCACGACCACCAACACGACCACGCCCTCGGCGCGACGACCGACCCCTTCGCAGGGAGGTCGCTGGCGCGGCCACCCTCTTGCAGCGGTTCCGGTCGCATTGCCTGAGGTCCGCCGCTCCGCCCGAAGGCGGGCAGGCGACGGGGCCGCGACGGCCCGGCCACTGGAGAACGACCATGAACAGCCGCTACCCGTTCCCCCACGAGCGCCTCGATGCCTGGCACCGTGCTCGTGAGGCTCGCGTGCTCGCGCTGCGGTTCACCGCCTCGCTGCCCCCCGGCTTCGCCGACGAGGCCCACCAGATCAACAAGGCGTCTGCCTCGGTCGTGCGCAACCTCTGCGAGGGCGCGGGGCGGTGGCGCCCCGCCGAGAAGGTGCTGAAGTTCGAGATCGCTTCGGGCGAGGCCGGCGAGGCTGCGGGTGCGGTCCAGTCGCTGCTCGATGCCGAACGAGGCGACGCTCAGCTCGGCCAGCAGTTCCTCGTGGTCATGGGCCGCACCGCGGCGATGCTCACCGGCCTGATCCACCGCCACCGGCCGTAGCCGACACAGCCCGCCACGCCGGGCTCGCTCGGCGTGGTGGTGGTCGTGGTGGTGGTCGTGGTCGTGATGACCTCGAGCACTTCGAGAGGGCTCGGGGCGGCCCTATCTCCGACAGGCTGCTAGGCGGCCTCGGTGCGGTCCACCAGGCCGTCGAAGTCGTAGCCGCCCCAGGACAGCTCGAAGGCGCACTTCTGCTCGACCTTCTCGCGCAGGGCGTCGCTGTACCACGCGCGGTGGTCGCGCTGTGCGCCGAAGCGCGAGGCCTTGTGCAGCCCCTGCCGCACGGGGACGATGCCGAGCGGCGCGCACACGGCGGCGAGGTCGTCGTCGAGGCGCTCCTGGCGCAGGCGGTGCGGGATCGGGCAGCTGCCGTCCTCGTCGAGGAGCTGGAAGAACAGGTTGTGCTGCTGGTCGGGGACGAGCCACGGGAAGTCGGGGTCGCAGTAGGCGTCGACGAACGAGGGGAAGTCGCCGAAGCGCTGGTCGGTGAGCCCCTGCCCGTAGGGCCAGCCGTCGCTGAACATGGAGACCAGCAGGTCGAACGGGTTGCGCAGCACGGTGAACCGCACCGACTCCTCCCAGCCGGGGGCGTTGCGCGCGCAGTGCGTGAAGTACCGGATCGCCGAGCGCGGCGAGCGCCGGACGACGTTGTGGCCGCCATAGTGCAGGCGGCCGTCGGGCGTGCCGCGGTACAGGCGGCCCTTCGGCGGCAGGAACGGCCCCTCGCGCAGCTCGTGGTGGAGCGCCACCGACACGATGTAGCGGCCGGCGGTCTTCGGGACGTGGAGGAAGAACAGGGTCGGGGGTGCCATGGTCCCCCGTCGGCCGGGTCGCGCCCCCCTTGAGCGCGGGCGCGGGATACCCCGGAGCGCGACGGGCGCACCCGTCCGGGAGCGCCGTGGGCCGCGTCCACCTGTTCGAGATCGAGGATCAACCCTGGTGCCCGGAGACGATCCGGGAGGGCTGCACAGCGTACATCACCGCCGTCTGCGAGGTGGGCGGGCTGCTCGCCGGCATCGAGCCGCACCTGCGCCGCCTCGCCGCGGCGCGTCCGGACGCACCGCTCGTCGACCTGTGCAGCGGCGCGGGCGGCCCGGCGCGGCTCATGGCGGGCATGCTCGATCGCCCCGTCCACTGCACCGACCTGTACCCGCACCAGGGCGCGCTGGCCCGCGCGGCCTCGATGAGCGGCGGTCGGCTGTCGTGGACGCCCGAGCCCGTCGACGCCCGCGCCGTCCCCGACGGCCTGCAGGGCCCGCGCACGCTGGTCAACGCGTTCCACCACTTCGAGCCGTGCGATGCCCGGCGCATCCTCGAGGACGCCGTCGCGGCGCGCGAGCCCATCGGCGTCTTCGAGCTGGTGGGCCGCCAGCCGCACGCCGTCCCGGGGGTCCTCGGCCTGCCGCTCGCGACGATGGCGCTGCTGCCGCTCATGCGGCCCTTCCGCTGGGAGTGGCTCGCGCTGACCTACCTCGTCCCGCTGCTGCCGCTCACCGTGATGTGGGACGGCCTCGTGTCCTGCCTGCGCGTCTACAGCCCCGCCGAGCTCGCCGCGCTGGTGGTCGGGCTCGACAGCTACGACTGGGACATCGGCAGCTTCCCCCTCCCCTTCCCCGGGGCGGGCACCTACCTCGTGGGCACGCCCGTCACTCCACCGTGACGTCGAGCCAGTAGTCGGTGGCCGGGCCGTCGCGGCCGGCCACGCCGACCGTGTAGATGCCCGCGGCGACGCGCAGGTCCAGCCGGCCGTCCTCGGACAGCTCGATCGACTCGCCCGACGGGTCGGTCACGGCGAGCAGGTCGAGGTCGGTGCGGGCGTCCTCCCACGACAGGCGCAGGACCAGCTTCCCGCCGTCGATCACGTTGACCAGGGCCACGTCGAGGTCGCCGGTGTAGTTGGCCCCGTCGTTGCCGGCCTTGGCGATGCGGCCGCAGAACGTCCGCGTCGCGGCGGTGGCGACGCCGATCTGCGAGACCCGGTCGGGCGCCTCGCCGTCGTCGGGCTCGCGCGAGACGGCGTCGCACGCCGGATCGTCGAGGGCATAGCCCGTGTCGACGTCCGGGAGCCAGACGGCACCGGGCTGCCCGGTCGGGTAGCCGACGAAGCAGCCGGCGTGGGCGAGGACCGCCACCAGGGCGGCGCGACGGGGGCTCACAGCCGCACCGCGGGGCCGGTCTGGAGCGCCACCACCGGCGCGACGGCGCGGTAGGTGGGCCCGGCCAGCACGGGCAGCGCGGGGCACACCATGACCCCCGCCGCGGCCTCGACCCGCCAGGCGAGGAAGCTGCGGCCGATGTCGGCGCCGAGGCGCGCCTCGCCGATGGGCGCCAGGGCGAGCGGACGCGCCGTGGCGACCGCGAGCGACGCGGCCACGCCGAGCCACGGCCGCACCGCCGTCTTCGTGGGCGCCTCCCAGGCGACGCCGAGCCCGACCCGCGGCACGGCGATGGGCACCACCAGCCGGGTGCCGGGGTAGTGCGCGGCGCCGAGCCAGCTGGCGACCTCGCCGTCGACGCGGAGGCCGGGGCGGACGCGCAGCCCGAGCGCGGCGGCGACGCTGCCCGACAGCGGCGTCTGCGCGGTGACGCCGCCCGCGAGCAGCGACAGCCCGACGAGGCGGTGGGGCACGTCGGCGGGGCCCTCCTCCACCGGGAGCGGCACGGGCAGGTCGTCGAGCGTCTCGGACGGGGGCGGCAGGGCCTCCTCGTCGTCGCGGTCGAGGGACGGCTCGGTCGGGGCCCCGAGGTCGTCGAGGGCGTCGTCGAGCTCGAGCTCGTCGCCGTCGCCCGCGCGGGCGGCGCCGATGCACAGGGCCAGCAGGGCGGGGATCACCGGGCCTCCGGGGTGTAGACGAAGTAGCCGACGCCGGGCCCGACCTCCGGGTAGACGTCGCTGACCCACAGCAGGATGTGGGAGCCCACGACCTGCGCGGTCACGGCCGAGATGCTGCCGGCGGGGTCCACCTGGACGGGCAGCGGGTCGGTGCGGTCGCGGGTCCAGGTGTGGCCGCCGTCGGTGCTGGTGGCGACGCCGAGGAACGCGTCCCGCTCGTAGCGCACGCCCTTGGTCGGGTCGTCCTCCCAGCGGCCGAAGCCGACGTAGAACAGGTAGGACACGCCGTCGAGCTCGACGACGGCGGCGTCGAGCAGGCCCTGGTCGTCGAAGCGGCCGGCCTTGCCCGGCCCGAAGACCTCCTCGCCGGGCTGCAGCCAGGCGGCGGGATCGTCGGTGGCGAAGCGGTACATGCTCAGGTGGTCGCCGTCGGCGGTGGCGGCCATGTAGGCGTCGACCTCGCCGTCGTCGGCCACCTCGAGGGCCATGGGCCAGGCGATCTGCACGCCGCCGAACAGCAGGCGCAGGTCGAGGACGGGGTTGGTGGGGGCCGTGGCCCAGCGCTGCCCGTCGGGCGAGGTGGCCACGCCGAGGCCGAAGACCTGCAGGTCGCGCGAGATGCCGCCGTACAGCATCAGGTACGTCTCGCGCGAGCGGTCGTAGGTGACCTGGGCGTTCTGGACGAGCCCGCCGTCCCAGGCGTCGCGGGCGGTCCGCGGCCACTGCGGGTTGTCGGGGTGCGGCGCGAAGCTCGTGCCGTCGGGGCTCGTGGCGTAGCCGGCGGTGGGGCCGTCGTCGGTGCGGGCGAAGTACCACAGCTGGTAGAACGGGTGGTCGAGCACGTTCGTGTGCCCGAAGGTGACGGCGGTGAGCTCCTCGGCCCACGGCTCGTCGGTGGCGACGAACACGGGGTTGCAGGTGTAGCGCTCGACCTCGGGCGCGCCGTCCACGGCCTCGAAGGCGCACTCGGTGACCTCGTCGGGGTGGACGTCGACCGGCGCCACGATCGCGTACTCGGCCTGGCAGCCGGCCAGGGCGAGCCACAGCACGCGCCTCACGGGGCACCGCCGTAGGCGCGCGAGCACTCGAGGACGAGCGGCGTGTCGCAGCCGGCCTCGAGGATGCAGGCGTAGAGCCCGGCGGCGTCGCCGCCCTCGGACACGTCGTAGCGGCAGCCCTGCTCGCACGAGGCCCGATCGGGGAACGCGGCGTAGCCGCAGTCGTACATCAGCGCGTCGCACAGGTCGCTGCAGGTGGCGGCGGGCGGCGGCCCCGGACAGGCCGCCAGCGCCCAGCACGCCCCGAGCGGGACGATCACCCTCATCGTTGCCTCCGTCCCCCGTGGTTCCGGTGGGACGGCCGGCAGTCACAGCGGGTGAGGCGTCAGCCGATCGAGTCGAAGAAGGAGCGGCCGTGGCCGGCTTCGGCGAGGCGCACGGCGATCGCCTTGCCGAGCTTGCGGCGGCACCGCTGCAGCAGGCCGCGCCCGCCAGTGCCGTCGAGGTGCAGGGCCAGGGTGATGCCCTCCTGCGACATGCCGACGACGTAGCGCAGGTGGACGGCCTTCTGCTCCTGCTCGTCGAGCACGTCGGCGGCGGCCTGGCGGATGAGGGCGGCGCGCTCCTCGGCGTGCATGCGGCGCAGCGTGCTCTGCGCGTCGTCGTCGACGCCCTCGAGCACGCCGTCGTCGGCCAGCAGCTCCTTCTTCTTCTCGAGCGCGCGCAGGCAGAGGTGGCGCGCGATGCCGTGGACCCAGGTGGAGAACCGGCGGCCCTCCTCGAAGTCGGCGAGCTTGGCGTAGGCGATGAGCTGCGCCTCCTGGGCGAGCTCGGCCGCGCGCTGCGGATCGCCGACCATGCGGCGGCAGTAGGCAGCGAGGCTCGGCGCGTGCGCGCCGAACAGCGCGTCGAGCTCGAGCGACAGGCTCGGCGAGGCGCCCTGCCCGTGCTGGGCGAGGGCGCGCTGGACGACTCGGTACTCCTGCTCGGCGTCGTGGGCCACGGTCGCTCCCGTGGCCCCATCGTAGCCCGGCGCGCCGGCTCAGTAGTAGTAGTCGTAGGCGCAGTCGGTGATGGCGGCGTAGCAGTCGATGTAGTAGTTCGCGTCGACGTAGCTCTCGAAGCAGGCGAACAAGCCCTGATCCTCGCCCTGCAGGCAGGCGTCGTAGTACAGCTGGGCGTCCTGGTCGGTGCAGGTGTAGCCGTACACGTCGCTGCAGAAGCAGAAGGCGTCGACGCCGAGCGAGCAGACGGCGTCGCCCGAGCCGCCGCCACCGCCGCCACCGCCGCCACCGCCGCCGCCGCCGCCACCGCCGCCACCACCACCACCGCCGATGCCGCCGAGCCCACCGAGCCCGCCCTTGTCGTCGTCGTCGTCGCCCGCGGGCGTGGTGTCGTCGTCGTCGTCGTCGTCGTCGCCGTACGCCTTGTCGAGGGCGCCGTAGTCGAAGCAGCCCGTGGTGGGCAGCCAGCCGATGCCGAGGGCGAGGCCGAGCAGCCAGTGGGGGGAGCGCATGGGAACCTCCGTCGCGAGCGAACCGTCATCGTCGCCGCTGACCCTGGTTCCGGCGGCCGCCCCCCGAGTCACACGGGGATCCACCGCGAGCGCTACGGCATGGCGAAGCGCGCCGCGTCGAGCGCCGGGTTCACCTTCACCGACTCGATCGTCAGCGCGTGCCCCCGCTTCTCCCCTCCGCCCGCGACTCCTGCTGCCGCGCCACCAGCAGCCCGTCGGTCTCCTGCCAGTCGCTGTACCAGGTCTCGACCCGCCGCTCCTTGCCCGCGAGCTCCTTGGTCGCGCCCACCTTGATCTCCAGCGCGGTCTCGGCGTCGAGCGTCACCGTGCGCACCGCGCCGTCGGGCAGCGTCACCTCGAGCTCGACCGCCTCGCGGCCCTGCACCGGATCGTGCCCGACCACCACGACGTGGTGCCCGCGGCGCCGGTAGTCGTAGAGCAGGCCGTAGGGGTCGGCCAGATCGGCCGCCTCGCGCACCTCGGCCTCGCTCATCGCGACCGGCGCGGTCGAGCCGCGGTAGGGCTCGATCTTCCAGCCCGACTCGCCGTCGGTGGCCTGCACGGCCGTCTGCCCGTCGAACTCGAACTCGAGCCGCGACTTGTCGGGCCGCTGCTGCTCGAGCACGAACGGGACGAGCATCTGCTGCCCGACCTCCATCTTGCCCGTGAACCGCAGCGCCTCGACCTGCGACCAGGCCGCCGCGCCCCCGCGCGCCTCCACGTTGCGCGCGACGAGCTGGCGCACCTCGCGCCCGCTCGCCCACCACAGGCACGCGGCCGCCGCGACGGCGACCACCGCGAGCCCGGCGCCGATCTTCGCCCTGTTGCCCATGGCTCCCCTACTGGACGACGAGCCCGTCGATCCGATAGTCGCCGATCACCACGCTGACGCGATCTCCGGGCTGCACGAGCTTGCCCGGGTTCGCGAAGAACATCCAGTACGTCAGCCCGGCGATCGGCGGGTTCGAGTTGCGCAGCGCCCCCACCGTCGGCGGCGTGGGCACGATGAGCTCGGCGCCGGTCCGCTCGTGGACCAGCACCGGCTTGGTCTGCCGCTCGAACAGCGGCTTCGCCTTCTCGGCGTCGAGCACCCGGTAGCGGAACTCGAGCATGTACCCCACGGCGCTGACGCGCACGAAGAGCACCTCCACCCCCCACTTCCGCTTGAGGTACGTCTGCTCGCGGGGGTGGCCCTCCAGCGCGTCGGACGCGTGGGCGGGGGCCGCCGCGGGTCCCAGCAGGGCGGCCGCGAGCAGGGCGTACCTCATGCGAATCGCCTCCCGATCAGGGGTACTGGCAGAAGCCGCGGAACCCGGCCGGGCCGAAGTTCGGCGGACAGTCGTTGTCCAGCGTACACGCCGCGCCGGCGTTGGTGGAGTTCGGGCTGCAGTCCCCGACCAGGGTGGCGGCGCCGCCCACCTCGTCGGCCCCGAGGTCGACGAGCGGGGTGCGGTCCTGGCCGTCCACGTCCTCGGTCACGCCGGTGTAGGGCGGCGGCTGCTCGTTCAGCACCATCTGGATGTACTGGTGGCGCTGCTGGCCGTTGCTGGGCGTCCAGTCGATCGCCGGGGAGGTCTCGGAGATGTGGTAGTCCCAGGCGTTGCCGGCGGGCCACTGGCTGGTGATCGGCCCGAAGCGCACGTCGATGAAGTTGCCACCCTCGGCCGGCGCCGGCGTGACCTGCATCGGCCCGAGCGTGCTGAGCTCGCGGGCGCCGTTGCAGTACGCGTTGAGGAACTCGGGGTCCGCCGTGCTGTTCGCGGGGCCGGCCGGCTCGCTCAGGATGGAGAACTGCGGCGTGAGCGCGAAGGTCGGGTCGAGCACGCCCACGTCCCAGTAGTCCGCGCCCGCCGGGCAGTCCCCGACCGCCGCCGGCGTCAGCGCGGGCAGCAGCTCGGCCGTCGTGTCGGTCGCGGCGTAGGAGAAGGACCGGTTGTGCCAGATGATGTTGTGGGTCAGCGTCGGGTTGCTGAACAGGCGCGACGGGGCGGGCGCAGGCATCACGATCTCGAGCGGGATGCTGTTGCGCTCCGACGCGATGCCGGCGATCTGCGGCGTCGACGTGTTGGTGCCCGCGTCGAAGACATCGCCGACGGTGGCGGTGCTGTCGTTGTTCGCCACGGTGTTGAGCACGATGCGCCCGCGCACGGTGTCCTGCAGCGAGATGCCGCCGCCGGCCCAGCCGGCCACGTTGTCGACGATGACGTTGTTCTCGACCACGAGCCGGTACCAGGCGCTCGGCTGGGTCGGGTTCAGCTCCACGTCGCGGCCGTTGAACCACTGGCTGCGCAGCCCGCCGCCGTGGCCGGTCGCGGCCTGGTTGCCCTGGATGAGGTTGCCCTCCACCGTCACGTTGCCCGCGCCGAGGGTGAGCGCCCCGCCGAGGTCTTCGCCGGAGACCAGGATGCCGCCGCCGGACTTGGTGAGGCCCTGGTTGAACGTCTGGTTGAACAGCACGCGGTTGTGCTGGATGAGGCCGTGGTCGCTCAGGCCGTAGTGCGCGATGCCCGCGCCGTCGCCGAGCGCGAAGTTCCCGCACACGAAGTTCTCGGTCACCCGGTAGTCGTCGGTGCCCGCGCAGAGCGCCAGGCCGCCGCCGGCGCTGGTGTCGCTGGCCGCGCCGTTGAGCGTGATCGCGTTGTGGTGGATGTCGACGTTCGTGTTGTAGCCGAAGGGCCCGTCGTTGGGCGCAGCCAGGCCCGGCACGCCGATCCGGACGCCGCCGTGGAGGTTGCCGGCGTTGCCCGTGACCGCGTTGTTGGCGATCTCGAGGTCGTGGGCGAAGGCGTTGACGTAGATGCCGCCGCCCACGTCGCCGCCCGTGATGGTCAGGCCGTCGATGCGGGACGGGTTGGCCGCCCAGGAGCCGTCGTCCTTGGCGAGCACGGTGACGCCCGCGCCGAGCTCGGTGCCCATGAGCCCGCCGCCGACGAGGTCGAACTGGTTCGGCTGGCCCGGCAGCAGGTCGATGGTCCCCGCGTCGACGAGGTCCGGGGGGGGTGCGGTCGCCGGCCTCGGTGGCGCCCATCCCGCTCCGGCCGTGGCACGAGGCGCACGTGCTCTGGGTGCCGTCGACCGGTACGTCCCCCATGACCCGGGCGGTGACCGGCTCGCCCGAGCCGAGCCGACCCTCACGGAACAGCACCCGTCCGGCTTCGATCTGTGCGCTGGCATCGGGTCGCGAGCTGCACGCGAGGAAGAGCAGCGCCAGGGTCACCGCAGCACGCCGCGCACCTCGTCGGCCAGGGCGGCACCGCTGCCGAGGCCGTCGAGGCGGACCCACTCCTCGGCCCCCGCGGCGTGCAGCAGGGTCAGCGGCCGGTGGTTGAACTTGGAGCCGAAGTCGGCGTCGAAGGCGCGGAGCACCTGCTGGACGTCGGCTGCGTCGCCCGTGAGGAACGACCAGGCGGCGGGGGCGTCGAACTTCTCGGCGTAGGCCGCCAGGACGGCGGGCGTGTCGTGCTCGGGATCGATGGAGACGGACACCATGCGGACGCGGTCTGCATCCGGGCCCAGCGCGCTGCGCATCTGGGCGAACGTGGCCGTCATCACCGGGCAGATGGTGGTGCAGGTGGCGAAGATGAAGTTGAGCGCCACCGGCTGCTCGCCGCTCGCGAGCGCCGCCACGTCGACGGGCTGGCCCCGCTGGTCGAGGAGCCTCACGTGCGGCACGTCGTAGCCCGCCTCGGTGCGGGTGAAGGGGCTCTTCTCGGCCGCCGCGGCGCGCGCGCAGTGCTCGCTCATGGGCTCCTCGGCGCGGGCGGTGGCGGTCAGCGCGAGGGCGGCGGCGAACGAGAGGGAGCGTCGCGACATGGGGGCCTCCGCTGCGTCGGACGGGGTTCCTGGTCGCCTATCCCGAACCGCCGCGCGGAGCCGAGCCGGCGTGACCCTCGGGTGCGCTACGGCGAACCGCGCCTCGCGGAGGTCGCCAGGAGCTCGGCCGTGGGGGTCCTCACGACGGGGCCGCCGTCGAGCGGCGCCGTGAGCCGGGCGACGATCGTCGACAGGGGGTAGTGCGCTCGAAAGTCGGGGAGCAACCCCGCTGCCTCGGGCCACAGCGCGCGGAGCGCGTCGTCGAGCTGCGCCCGGGCCATCGCGTCGGCGTTCTCCTCGGTCACGCGCACGTGGGTGACCTCCACCACGAGCCGCGTCGCCCCGTCGGCGGCCAACACGGGGGTCCAGCGGCGCGCCTCGCCCGGCCGCAGCCGCGTGTCCTCGATGCGGTGCGCCACGCGGCCGGTCTCGGCGTCGCCCCAGTCCCAGCGCTGCCCGATGCGCAGCGTGTCGCGGGCCAGCACCGCCCCGTCGGCCGCCTCGAAGCGGGCCTCGACGACCAGGTGGCGCTCCGGATCGCCGGTGGGGAGGTCGTGCGCGGCACGCGCGTCGGTCAGCGTGACGACGACGGGATCCGTCGCCACGTCCACGTCGAGGCCGGGCGTCCACCCCTGCTCGGCGTGCCAGGCGTACCCCGCGAACGTCTTCGGCACGCCGCCGCCGAGCCACAGGTGCCGGCGGACCGCGAGCGGCTCGGCGCCGACCGCGGGGGGCCGCTCGGCCTCGGGCATGTGGCAGGACGGGCAGTCGGCGTCGGGCGTCGGCCCCGCGCGGACCTCCTGCGCAGTCTCGAACCAGCACACGAGCGTGGGGCTGATCGGCGGCGACACCGGGCTGTGGCAGCGGACGCAGATGTCGTGGAGGGCCTGCCGATCCGCGCGGACCCGGTGCGGGGCGCGCCCCGAGCCGCGAGGGCCCACCACCAGCCCCTCGCCGTCGCTGTCGCGCCGGACGTGGCAGGCCGCGCACGTGACCCCCTCCTCGACCCGGGCCGGGTCGAAGTCCGGCTCCGGGGTCGCGGCCAGGGCGTCGATGCGACCGGGCGCCGCGAGGCGCGTCTGCGCCTCGACCCGCTCCCGGCGCTGCGGGCGGGTCGGCGCGTGGCAGTTCAGGCAGAGCCAGCGCGGCTGACCCGGCTTGGCCAGCTCCGCCACGAACTGGAGGTCGCGGATCGCGTGGGCGTGGGTGCTGTTCGACCACTCGGCGTGGTGGTCCGGGTGGCACCCGCCGCAGGTCGCGGCGGTGCTGGGGAAGCTGCCGCCGGACGTGAGGGCGACGGTGAGCGGCGCGTCGATCGGCTCGAGGAACGGGGCGTCGCCGAAGCGCTCGGCCACGGTGGGCGCAGGCGGGGACGGGGCGGGACGCGGCGCGCACGCGCCGAGCAGGGAGAGCAGGAGCATGCCCCCCCCTACCCCGCCGCGGGGGGGCGGACGCCGCACCGCGATCCCCCGGCGCGCCTTCGACGTGTGTCCGCTGTGTGTCCGTCACCGATACGGCGATCGTTCACCACTTCGGCGATCACACACCGACGCCGGGAATAGCCGTAATCAGGACCTGTGAACCGCTTCACACTCGTTCACGAACGTGAACAGTCGACGCGATCGGCAAACCGATGGGCTAGGCATGCGGGACGCGGAAGCGGGGGACCATGTCGAACGCAGTCCATCTGCTGCTCGGTGCGCAGGCGGTCACCTTGACCGGATCCGCAGCCAGTCGGTTCTGCCTGGGACTCATCGCGTACGAGGCCGATCATCGCGTGACCGATCTCTCGATCGTCCTGATCGCCGGCTTCCTCCCTGGCCTCTTCGTCACACCCTGGGTCGGCGTCGGCGTGGACCGGTGGGGGCCTCTGCCCTTCGTCGTCCTCGCCGATCTCCTCGGCGCAGCCGTCGTCGTGGCGCTGCTCCTCGGCCTGGGCGCAGCACCACCGGGCCCGTGGGTGCTCGTCGTCGCCGCCGCCGGGTTCTCCGCGACGAGCGCGCTGCAGCCGCCCGCGACCAGCGCCCTGCTCCCGCGGCTCGTGCCCTCCGAGGCGCTCCCGCGCGTGAACGGGCTCCTCACCGCCGCCGGGTCGATGGGCGACCTGCTCGGCCCCGTCCTCGGCGGCGCGCTGCTCGCCTGGGTGGGCATCCGGGTGGTGCTCGCCCTCGACCTCGCGACCTACGTGCTCGCCGTGGCTGTGGTGGTCTGTTCCGGCCGGGGCTGGTGGGCGTCCCCGTCGAAGCCCCGGCCGACCCCTCGCTCCTGCGCCAGCTCGCCGGCGGCCTGCGGGAGCTGCTGGCGCGCCGCGAGCTGCTCCTGCTGGTGCTCCTCGGCGCAGCGTTCAACCTGCTGTACGGCGGGTACGCCGTGGTGGCGCAGCCCTACGTGCTGAGCTTCGCCGACGAGGGCACGCTCGGCGGGTTGTACGGCGCCTTCGCCGTCGGGCTCCTCGCCGGCGGGGCCGCGAGCGGCCGCCTCGGCGCCCGCGGGCTGCTGTGGCCGATGGTCGGCGTCCTCGCGCTGCTGGGGAGCGCCACGGCCGCGTCGGGGCTGCTGCCCTCCGTCCCGTGGGTCGCGGGCTGCTGGCTCGCCGCCGGCTTCGGCCTGGCGCTGCTCGGCAGCCTGTCCACCACCCTGCTGCAGCGGTCCACGCCCGCCGAGCGCCACGGGCGGCTGTTCGCCGCGGTCCAGCTCCTCGCCTGGTGCGCCATCCCTATCGGGCAGATCGGCGCGGGCTGGCTCTCCGACCGCGTCTTCGGCCTGGACCGCCTCGGCGCGCTGGTCTGCGCCATCGGCGTCGCGCTGGTCGTGCTCGCCGCCCTCGCCTCCCGCACCCCGGCGCTGTGGCGCCTGGAGGCCGCGTGATCGGGGCGTCGGTGCTGTGGCACCTGCTGGTGGGCGCCGCCGTCGCCGCACCCCAGCTCACCGTCTCCCGGTTCGACGAAGCGCCCCGCATCGACGGCGTGCTCGACGAGGCGGTGTGGTCCTCGGCGCAGCCCGCGACCGACTTCACCCAGTTCCTGCCGCGCAACGGCGAGCCCGCCACCGAGCGCACCGAGGTCCGCTTCGGCTACGACAGCCGCTCGCTGTACATCGGCGTCCGGTGCTTCGACAGCGAGCCCGACGCGCTCGTCGCGCGGACCCTCCGCCAGGACGCCGACCAGTCCAACGACGACCGCATCGAGATCCACCTCGACACGCTCCACGACCGCTCGAACGCGGTGGTCTTCGTCACCAACCCGCTCGGCGCCCGCGCCGACGGCACCCTCCTCGCCGACGGGCAGGAGCAGCGCTGGGACTGGGACGCCGTGTGGCAGGTGGAGACCACGCGCGACAGCGCCGGGTGGACCGCCGAGATCGCCATCCCGTTCGACACGCTCCGCTTCCAGGGCGACGCCCCGACGTTCGGCCTGCAGCTCGAGCGCTTCGTCTCGCGCAAGCAGGAGTTGATGGTCTGGGCGCCCCTGCCCAACGACTCCGGGCTCGAGACCAGCGCGCGACGCGTGTCGCGGTACGGCGAGCTCGTCGGGCTGCGGGGCGTGGAGGCGGGCGGCCGGATCGAGGTGCGGCCCTACGTGAAGCTCGGGGCAGGCAGCCGCGGCGGCGCGCCGCTGGAGCCGATCGCCACCGGCGGCGCCGACCTCAAGCTCGGCCTGACGCCGAGCCTGGTCGCCGACCTCACCGCGAACCCCGACTTCTCGGAGGCGGCCGTCCCCGAGCTCGTCACGGGCGTGATCGGCGTCAACCGGTTCGGGGTGCGCCTGCCCGAGCAGCGGCCGTTCTTCCGCGAAGGCGCCGACCTGTTCGCGTTCGGGGACCGGCCCGAGTCGTTCTTCGAGATCCCGGAGCGGCTGCTGCTGTTCGACACGCGCCGCATCGGCCTCGCCGACGATGGCGTGCAGGCCGTGCCCATCCTCGGCGGCGCCCGGGTCACGGGCCGCGCCGGGCCGCTGTCGGTGGCGGCGCTCAACCTCACGACCGCGGCAGTGAGCGATCCGGTCACCGGGCTCGACGAGCCGCTGCGGAACTGGTCGGTGCTGCGGCTGCGCAGCCGGCTCGGGGGCGCCTCGAGCGTGGGCGTCATGGGCCTCGACCGCCAGGACGACGGCGGCGGCTTCAACCGCGCCGCCGGCGCCGACCTCAACCTGCAGCTCGGGCCGGCGCTGCGCGTGGGCGGGTACGCCGCCAAGACCAGCACCGCCGGCGTGCCCGCGGGCGACGACCACGCCGTCAACGGCGACGTGCTCCTGCAGACGGCCCACTTCGAGCTGCACACCGTGGCGACCGACATCGGCAGCCGCTTCGACCCGCAGATGGGCTTCGTCACGCGCGCCGGCATGCGCAAGCTGCAGGTCTCGCCGCTGCTGCTGCTCACGCCGCCCGGCGAGTTCAACCGCGTCTACGTCGCCGCGAACTGGGACGAGGTCGTGGGACGCGACTTCGAGCCGCAGTCCCGGCTCGTGCAGGGCGAGGTCTTCGCGCCGATGGCGAGCGGACACAGCCTCGCCGGGCTCGTCACCTACGACCGCGAGGTCCTGACCGAGCCGTTCGAGCTGTACCCCGGGGTCGTGGTGCCCCCCGGCACCTACGACCTCGTGTCGAACCTGTTCGTGTACGGCTCGGACTTCGACCGGCCCTACGGCGCCATCGTCTGGCTCGACCCGGGGCCGTTCTTCGGGGGCTTCCGCTTCCGCACGCGCCTCATCGGCTACTGGCGGCCGGTGCCCGGCCTGTCGCTCGACGTGAACTGGGAGCGGCAGCAGATCTCGGTCCCGCAGGGGGCCTTCGTCAGCAACGTGGTGAACAGCTCGCTCACGGTGTCGCCGTCGCGCGTGCTGTCGCTGCGGGGCACCTTCGAGCTGGCCTCCGACGACCGGCTCATCGGGCAGGCGCTCCTCGAGTGGAGCTACGAGCCCAACGCCTTCCTGTACGTCGTCTGGCAGGAAGAACAGGATCTCCGGCCCATCGGGCCGGGCCGTCCGCAGCTCGACGGCCGGACGGTGTCGCTGAAGTGGACGTCCTTCTGGGGGGGATGACGTGGACGGGTGCGTTTCGGTGGTCGACCTGCTGCGGCGACGCGCACAGCCGGGTCGCGAGGGGCGGGGCTACACCTTCCTGCTGGACGGGGGCGCCGGCCAGCAGGCGCTGAGCTTCGCCGCGCTCGACGAGCGCGCCCGCGCGGTCGCCGCCGCGCTGGTGGCGGCCGGCGCCGCCGGGCAGCGCGTGCTCCTGCTGTACCCGCCCGGCCTCGACTACGTCGTGGGCTTCTTCGGCTGCCTGTACGCCGGTGCCGTCGCGGTCCCCGTGTACCCGCCGCGCCCCGACCGGCCGCTCGACCGGTTCCTCTCCATCCTCCGCGACGCGCGGCCGCGGGTGGCGCTGGCCACCGACGCCGTCCGGCAGCTCGGCGAGGCGCTGCTCGCCGGGCAGGGCGATCTCGTCTGGCTCGCGAGCGACCGGATCGGCGCCGAACACGCCGCGGACTGGGTCCACCCTGGCACGCGCGGCGACGACGTGGCGTTCCTGCAGTACACGTCGGGGTCGACCGCCGATCCGAAGGGCGTGCGCGTCACCCACGGCAACCTGCTCCACAACGAGACGCTGATCCAGCAGGCCTTCGGCACCGACGAAGACAGCGTCGTGGTCGGGTGGCTGCCGCTGTACCACGACATGGGCCTGATCGGGAACGTGCTGCACCCCCTCCACCTGGGCGGGCGCTGCGTGCTGATGTCGCCGCTCGAGTTCCTGCGCGACCCGCTGCGGTGGCTCGTGGCGATCGACGAGCACCGCGGGACGGTGTCGGGCGGCCCGAACTTCGCGTTCGACCTGTGCGTCCGCAAGGCCGATCCGCGCGTGACGGCCGACCTCGACCTGTCGACGTGGCGGGTGGCGTTCAACGGCGCCGAGCCCGTGCGGCCCGACACGATGCGCCGGTTCGCCGAGACCTTCGCGCCGTGCGGCTTCGACCCCGGCGCGTTCCTGCCCTGCTACGGCCTCGCCGAGGGCACGCTCCTCGTGTCGGCGGGGCGCGCCGAGCCCGCCTGGTTCGCGACCGACGCCCTCGAGCAGCGCTGTGCGGTGCCTGCGATGGCGGGCGACGGGGCGCGGGAGCTCGCCGCGTCCGGGCGCACCCCGGCGGGCTGCGAGGTCCGCATCGTCGACCCCGAGACGCGCGCGCCGGTGCCCGCCGGCGGGATCGGCGAGATCTGGGCGCGCGGCGACAGCGTCGCCGACGGGTACTGGGAGCGGCCCGAGGTCAGCGAGGCCACCTTCGGGGCCCGCACCACCGAGGGCGACGGCCCCTGGCTGCGCACCGGCGACCTCGGCTTCTGCGTCGACGGCGCGCTGTTCGTGACCGGCCGCATCAAGGACCTGCTCGTCCTGCGCGGGCGCAACCACTACCCGCAGGACCTCGAGCGCACGGCCGAGCGCGCCCACCCGGCGCTGCGGCCCGGCTGCGCCGCCGCGTTCTCGGTGGACCGCGGCGGCGAGGAGCGCGCGGTCGTCGTCGTGGAGGTGCAGCGGCGCGACGGCTTCGACGCGGGCGCGGTGATCGACGCCGTGCGCGCGGCGGTGTCCCGCGACCACGAGCTCGGGCTCGACGCCGTGGTGCTCATCGCGCCGCGGACCCTCCCGAAGACGTCGAGCGGCAAGGTCCGCCGCCAGGCCACCCGGGCGGCCTGGCTGGCCGGCGAGCTCGACGTGGTCGGCGCCGCGGCCGAGGCGCCGGCCGACGAGGCGCCCCGGTCGCCGATGCTCGACTTCCTGCGGGGCCAGGTGGCCGCCGCGGCCGGCGTCGCGGCGGAGCGGGTCGGCGCCGAGGACCGCCTGTCGCGGTTCGCGCTCGACTCGCTGCAGCGCGTGGAGCTGGCCCGCGCCGTGGAGCTCCGGTTCGCCGTGCGCCCCGACGTGGAGCTGCTGTTCGGGGACCTGCCGCTCGCGGCGCTGGCCGAGCAGCTGCAGGCCGCGCCGCCGGCGCCGCCCGAGCCGGACGAGCCGCCGAGCGACGCGCTGTCGGAGGGGCAGCGCGCCCTGTGGTTCCTGCACCGGCTCGACCCCGACGGCGCGGCCTACCACGTGGCCGACGCCGTGCGGATCGGCGGCGCGCTCCACGTGGAGGCCCTGGTGCGGGCCTTCGACGCCCTGGTCGCGCGGCACGTGCTGCTGCGGTCGGTGTTCCCGGCGGTGGACGGCGAGCCCGTGCGCCGCCCGGCGCCGCGCGCGCCGCGGCTGGTCGTCGACGCGGTGCGCGCCGACGCCCTGGCGGACCGGCTCCGCGAGGGGGCGCGGGCGCCGTTCCGCCTCGACGAGGAGCCGCCGCTGCGCGCTCGGCTGCTGTGCCCCGAGGGCGCCGACCCCGTGCTGCTGCTGGTGGCGCACCACATCGCCACCGACCTCGCGTCGCAGGTGGTGCTCGTCGAGGAGCTGGGCGCGCTGTACCGCGCCGAGGTCGACGGCGTGGCCGCCGCGCTGCCGCCGGCGCGCGATCCGGCCGCCGCCGTGGCCCGGCAGGCGCGCACCCTCGCCGGCCCCGAGGGCGAGCGGCTCGAGCGCGCCTGGATGGCGGCGCTGGAGGGTGAGCTGCCGGTGCTGGCGCTGCCCACGCGCCCGCGCCCGCCGGCACTGTCGGGCGAGGGGCGCGACGTCGGCTTCACGCTCGATGCAGCGCGCACGGCGGCGCTCCGGGTGCGCTGCCGCGAGCACGGCGTGACGCCGTTCGTGCTGCTGCTAGCGGCGTTCCAGGCCCTCCTGCACCGCTACACCGGCCAGCGCGATCTCCTCGTGGGGACGGTGGGCGCGGGCCGCAGCCGGCCCGCCTGGGCGCGGATGGTGGGCTACTTCGTCAACCCGCTGCCGCTGCGCGCGCGGCCGACGCCGTCCACGCCGTTCTCGCTGCTGCTCGACGAGGCGCGGGCCGAGGTCGTCCGGGCCTTCCGCGACCAGGACCTGCCGTTCTCGCGGATCGTCGAGCGCAAGCGCCCCGAGCGGCAGCTCGCGACCGCGCCCGTGTTCCAGGCGATGTTCGTGCTGCAGCAGGGCGAGGTCGACGGCCAGCCCGCCGGCGGCTTCGCGGTGCACGCCCCCGGCGCGAGCCTGCGCTGGGCGGGGCTGACCCTGGCGCCGGTGCCGCTCGACCGCGGGATCGCGCAGTTCGACCTGTCGCTGACGATGGCCGAGCACGACGGGCAGCTGCGCGGCACGTTCGACGGCCCCGTGGAGCTGTGGGCGCCCGAGGCCCTCGACGCGCTGCGCGACCACTTCTGCCGGCTGCTGGACGGCGTGCTCGCCCAGCCCGACGCGCCGCTCGCCGCGCTGCCGCTGCTGTCCGACGCGGAGCTGCGCGACGAGGCCCGCGACGTCGAGGCGACGGCGCGGCCGAGCGATCCGCGCGCGGTGCAGGACCGGATCGTGGCCGCCGCGGCCCGCGAGCCCGATGCGGTCGCCGTCCGGTGCGGCGGCGACGCGCGGACCTGGCGCGAGCTGGCGGAGACGTCGGCCCGCTGGGCGCGGGCGCTGGTCGCACGCGGCGTGGGGCCGGAGCGGGTGGTCGCGCTGCGGCTGGCCCGCAGCGCCGAGCTGCCGCAGCCGTGCTCGCCGTGCTGCGGGCCGGTGGCGCGTGGCTGCCGCTGGACCCGGCGCACCCCGACGCCCACGTCGACGCCATCCTCGCCGACGCCGGCGCCGCGCTGGTGCTGGACGACGCCGCGCTGCGAGCTCGCGGACGTCGATCGCGCTGCCCACCGTCCACCCGGACGGGCTCGCGGCGCTGGTCTACACCTCCGGCTCCACGGGCGCGCCCAAGGGCACGGCCCTGACCTACCGGGCGCTCGGCAACCTCGTGGACTCCTTCGCCGAGTGCTACGCGCCGGACGCCCGCGACCGCATCCTGCCGCTGACCTCGCTCGGGTCCGCCAGCTTCGTGGGCGAGCTGCTGCCGCTGCTGTGCGCCGGCGGCGGCGGTGCTGCCCACCGACGAGGAGGTCCTCGACGACGCCCGTCTGGCCGAGCGCATCGCCGCCGACGGCGTCACGATCCTGTCCACGGTGCCCTCGCGGCTCGCGAGCGCCCGCCTGCAGGGGCTGCGGCTCGTGCTGTCCGGCGGCGAGGCCCTGGCCCGCGGCGGCGACGGCGGCGCTGGACTGGGTCAGCGGCTACGGCCTCACCGAGACCACCATCTGCTCGACGTTCCACCGCCTGTCCCCGGCGACGGCGACGGGCCGCCCCCCATCGGCCGCCCGATCCGCAACACCCGCTGCTACGTGCTCGACGACGCGATGGCGCCCGTGCCCGCCGGGGTCACGGGCGACCTGTACGTGGCCGGGCTCGGCCTGGCGCGCGGCTACCACGGCGACCCGGGCGCGACGGCCGAGCGCTTCGTCCCCGACCCCTTCGTCGCCGGGGCGCGCATGCTGCGCACGGGCGACCGCGCCCGCCGCGGCCGCGACGGCCGCGCTGCACTACGTCGGCCGGGCCGACCGCCAGGTCAAGGTGCGCGGGCACCGCATCGAGCTCGCTCAGGTCGAGGCGGCGCTGCTGCAGCACCCCGAGGTGAGCGCGGCCGTCGTGGCCCTGCGGCGCGACGCCCTGGCGGCCTGGGTCGTCGCGCGCCGGGCGGAGAGCCGCCAGGTCCTCGGGTTCCTGCGCGAGCGGCTGCCCGAGGCGTACGTCCCGCCACGGTCACCCGGATCGAGGCGCTGCCGCGCCCCGAGCGGCAAGGTCGACGTCGCCGCGCTGCCCGACCCCGTCGTGGCCGCCGGGCCGTTCGAGGCGCCGCGCAGCGAGATCCAGCGCCGGGTGGCCGAGGTGTGGGCCCAGGTGCTCGGCCTGCCGCGGGTCGGCGTCGCCGACAACTTCTTCGACCTCGGCGGGCACTCGCTGCTGCTCGCCAAGCTCCACGCCGCGCTCCAGCGCGAGCTCGGCAGCCGGCTGTCCCTCGTCGACCTCTTCCGCGCGCCCACCGTCGCCGCGCAGGCCGCCCGGCTGCAGGGCGACGCGCCCGCGCCCGCGCCCGTCGCCGCGCCCGTCCGCACCCGGGAGCCGCTCGCCATCGTGGGCGTCGCGGGGCGGTTCCCCGGCGCCGCCGATCCGGAGGCGCTGTGGCGGAACCTCGTCGACGGGGTCGAGGGCATCAGCGTCCTCGACGAGGACGCGCTCCGGGCCGCGGGGGTCGACGAGGCGCTGCTGCGCGACCCGTCCTACGTCCGCGCGAAGGGCGTCCTCGGCGGCATCGAGGGCTTCGACGCCGCGTTCTTCGGCTACAGCCCGCGCGAGGCCGAGCTCATGGACCCGCAGCAGCGGCTGTTCCTGGAGTGCGCCTGGGAGGCGCTGGAGGACGCCGGGCACCCGCCGGGCGGCCGCGTCGGCGTGTTCGGCGGCTCCAGCATGAACACCTACCTGCTGCTCAACCTGCTGCCGCACATGGAGCTGGTCGCCTCGCTCGACACGCTGCAGGCCTCGCTCGGCAACGACAAGGACCTGCTCACCTCGCGGGTGTCCTACAAGCTCGGGCTCACCGGCCCCAGCGTGACGGTGCAGACGGCGTCGTCGACGTCGCTCGCCGCGGTGCACGTCGCCTGCGAGGCGCTGCTGGCGGGCACCTGCGACATGGCGCTGGCGGGCGGCGCCTCCGTGCACGTCCCCGAGACCTCCGGGTACCGCTGGCAGCCCGGCGGCACGACCGCGCGCGATGGCCACTGCCGCGCCTACGACGCGGACTCCACGGGCTTCGTGAGCGGCAACGGCGCCGCAGTGGTGCTGATCAAGCGCCTGAGCGACGCCGTGCGCGACCGCGACCACGTGCGGGCCGTCATCCTCGGGAGCGCCTGCAACAACGACGGCGCCGACAAGGTGAGCTGGATGGCCCCGAGCGTGGACGGCCAGGCGACCGTGATCCGGGAGGCCCTGGCCGCCGCGGGGGTCGCGCCGAGCGAGGTGACCTACCTCGAGGGCCACGGCACCGGCACGGCGATGGGCGACCCCATCGAGGTGGCCGCGCTGAACCAGGTCTTCGGCGGGGCGCCGGCCCGCAGCCTGCCGCTGGGCTCGCTCAAGAGCAACCTCGGCCACCTCGACACGGCGGCGGGGGTCTGCGGGCTGCTGAAGGCCGCGCTGTGCGTCGAGCGCGCCGAGCTCGTGCCCACGCTGCACTTCCGCGCGCCGAACCCCCGCATCGACTTCGAGGGCGGGCCGCTGTTCGTGAACACGGAGCACCGCCCGTGGACGGGGCCGCGCGTGGCCGGCGTGACCTCGCTCGGGATGGGCGGGACGAACGCCCACGTGGTGCTCGGCGAGGCGCCGGCGGCGCCCGAGTCGGGGCCGTCGCGGGGCCGGCAGCTGCTGGTCGTGTCGGCGCGGACCCCCGCGGCGCTCGACCGGGCGGCCGAGCAGCTGGCGGCGCGGCTCGCGGGGGCGGGGCCCGCGCTCGCCGACGTCGCCTTCACGCTGGCGCAGGGGCGCCGGCACTTCGAGCACCGGCGCGCCGTGGTGGCGGCCGACCGCGAGGAGGCCGTGCAGGCGCTCCGCAGCGGCGGCGCGCGCGGCCACGCCGACGGGACGAGCCGCAGCGTCGCCTTCCTGTTCCCGGGGCAGGGCGCGCAGCACGCCGGCATGGGCCGGGGCCTGTACGAGACCGAGCCCGTCTACCGCGCCGCGTTCGACGAGGCGGCCGATCGCTTCGCGCCGCTGCTGGGCCGCGACCTGCGGCAGCTCGTCCTGGGCGACGACGACGACGCGCTGGCCCACACCGACGTGACGCAGCCGGCGCTGTTCGCGGTCGAGCGGGCGCTGGCGGTCTGGCTGCAGCGCCACGGCCTGCGCCCCGACGCGATGGTGGGGCACAGCCTCGGCGAGTACGTCGCTGCACACGTCGCCGGGGTGCTGTCGCTCGACGACGCCGTCCGGATCGTGGCCGCGCGCGGCCGCCTGATGCAGGCGATGCCTCCCGGCGCGATGATCGCGGTCGATCGCGACCCGGCGGCGCTGGCGCTGCCGCCCGGCGTCGAGGTCGCGGCCGTCAACCAGCCCGGAGGCTGCGTGCTGACGGGCCCCGCCTCGCGGATCGAGCAGGCGACGGCGCAGCTGACCGCGCAGGGCGCCACGGTGCGCCGCCTGCGCACCTCCCACGCGTTCCACTCCGCGCTGGTGGCCCCCGCCGCAGACGCGCTGCTGGCCGAGCTCGCGGCGGTGACGCTGCACCCGCCGCGCATCCCGTTCCTCTCGAACGTGACGGGCACCTGGATCACCGACGCCGAGGCGACCGATCCGCGGTACTGGGCGCGGCAGCTGCGCGCGCCGGTGCGCTTCGCCGACGCCGCGGCGGCGCTGCTGCAGGACCCCGGGCGGATCTGCCTCGAGGTGGGGCCCGGCCGCACGCTGGCGGGCTTCGTCCGCGCTCGCTCCGAGCGCACCGCCGCCCAGGCCGTGGTCACCACGATGCGCCACCCGCGCGAGCCCGGCGACGACGCCGCGCAGCTGCTGCGCGCCGTGGGGGCCGCGTGGGCCGCCGGGGCGCCGCTCGCCGATCTCCACGTGGACGAGGCGCGCCGCCGCGTCCCGCTGCCGACGTACCCGTTCGAGCGCGCGCGGCACTGGGTCGACCCGCCCACGCAGCGCGCCGCGGCGCCGGAGCGGCGCCTGCCACCCTCGGGGTGGACGTGGGCGGCGTCGTGGCTGCAGGCGGCGCCGAGCCCGGCGCGGGAGCCGGTGCCCACCTGGCTCTGCGGGCCGCGCTCCGCGGCGAGCGCGCAGCTCGCGGTGGCGCTGGGCGCCCGCCACGTCGACGCGCCGGCCGAGCAGGAGGCGCCGCCGGAGCGCATCGTGTGGGTGCTCGGGCCCGAGGGCTCGCTCGAGCAGGACCTCGAGGACGGCCTGCACGCGCCGCTGGCGCTGGTGCGATCGCTCGCGGCCCGCTGGCCCGAGGCCGCGCTCGAGCTCTGCCATCGTCGCCGAGGGCGTGTACGACGTGACGGGCGAGGAGCGGCTCGCGCCGACCCGCGCGGTGGCGCTGGGCTGCCGGTACGGGTGCTGCCGCTCGAGCGGCCGAGCCTGCGGTGCCGCCTCGTCGATCCGGGACGGCGCCCGCGAGCGCCGTGGCGCCGAGATCCGCGACGGAGCGAGCCGGAGGTGGCGCTGCGCGGACGCCACCGGTGGGTGCCGGCGCACGTGCCCGCGCCCGCCGAGCCCGCCGCGCTGCCGACGGGCACCTGGCTCGTCACGGGCGGCCTCGGCGGGATCGGGCAGACGGTGGCTCGCGCGCTGGTGGCGCGCGGCGCGAACGTCGTGCTGGTGGGCCGCTCGCCGGTGGAGGCGGTCGAGGCGTCGGAGCGGTGGAGGTCGTCCAGGCCGACGTCGCCACGCCCGAAGGCGCGGCCGAGGCCGTGCGGCGCGCCGTCGCCCGGTTCGGCGCCGTCCACGGCTGGCTGCACGCCGCGGGCGTCCCCGCGGCCGGCCTGCGCTGCTCGACGACCGCGACGCCACGGCGCGGTCCTCGCGCCGAAGGTGCAGGGGCGCTGCTCGTGAGCGAGGCGCTCGCGGGCAGCCGCTGCGCCGCGTGGTGCTGTGCTCGTCGGTGACCGCCACGGTCGCGATGCCGGGCCAGCTCGACTACGTCGCCGCCAGCGTTCTCGACGCGCTCGCTGCAGCGGCGTGGGGGCGCGGCGAGCCGTGGGTGTCGGTGGGCTGGGACGCCTGGCGCAGGTCGGCCCGCGCGCGCCGCCGGCGACGACGACGAGCTGGCCGGCCCGCCCGCCGACGCCCTGCCGACGCGCTGACCCCCGAGGAGGGGCTCCACGCGCTCGATCGCGCCTGGCACGGGCCTCGCCCACGTCCTCGTCTCGACCCACCCGATCCCGGCGCGGCTGGCCCGCCCGCGCGCGCTCGGCGCGGCGCCGGCCGAGGCGCCGCGCCGCGCGGTGCCCGCGGGTGACGTGCAGGCGCGCATCGCCGCGCTGTGGTCCGAGCTGCTCGGCGTGGAGCACGTCGGCGCCGACGACCTCTTCGACCTTCGGCGGGAGCTCGCTCATCGGCATCCGCCTGGTAGGGCGCATCCGCGACGAGCTCCCGGCGTCCTGAGCGAGGTGGACCTCTTCGAAGGCGCCCACCGTCGCCGCCCTCGCCCGCAAGCTCGGCGCCGAGCCGCCCGCGGCCGACGCCACCACCGCCGCGCTGGACCGCGGGCGCCGGCGCCGCGCCCGCGCCAAACTCGCGCCGCTGCCGCGACGCCCTGGGGGACCTGAGCGACGCCGAGCTCGCCGACGACGGCGACATCGCGATCATCGGGATGGTGGGGCGCTTCCCCGGGCGGCGGACATCGACGCGCTGTGGGACGCTTGGTCCGGGCGGGGCGCTCCGCCATCCGGCGCGTCACCGACGACGAGTCGAGCGCTACGGCGTCGACCCGTCGCTGCCGGGCGACCCCGCCTGGGTGCCGTTCGTGGCGCCGCTCGACGACGTGGAGGCCTTCGACGCCGGCTTCTTCGGCTACACACCGCGCGAGGCCGAGCTGATGGACCCACAGCAGCGGCTGTTCCTCGAGGCCTGCGCCGAGGCGCTCTCCGCGGCCGCCGTCGATCCCGCGCGCGCCGAGGGGCCCATCGGTGTCTTCGCCGGGGCCACCACCAGCACCTACCTGCTGGTGAACCTCGCCTCCCACCCCGCCCTGCTCCGCGGCCCCGAGGGCCTCGGCCTGTTCGTGGGCAACGCGGCCGACTCGCTCGCGACGCGGGCTGCGTACGAGCTCGACCTGCGCGGCCCCGCGGTGACCGTCCAGACGGCCTGCTCGACCTCGCTCGTGGCGGTCCACCAGGCCTGCCAGAGCCTGCTCGCCGAGGAGTGCGACGTGGCGCTGGCCGGCGGCGTGTCCGTCAACCTCGTCCACCGCGCCGGCTACCGCCACGCCGAGGGCTCGATCTTGTCGCCCGACGGCGCCTGCCGCCCGTTCGACGCCGCCGCCGCGGGCACCGTGTTCGGTAGCGGCGTGGGCGTGGTGGTGCTCAAGCGGCTCGGCGACGCCCTGCGCGACGGCGACGCCGTGCGGGCGGTGATCCGCGGCTCGGCCGTCAACAACGACGGGAGCCGCAAGGCCGGGTTCACCGCCCCCAGCGTGGAGGCCCAGGCCGCCGTGGTCGCCGAGGCGCTCGCGGTGAGCGGGCTGGAGGGCAGCGACCTCGGCTACGTCGAGGCGCACGGCACCGGCACGGCGCTCGGCGACCCCATCGAGATCGAGGCGCTGAGCCGCGCGCTCGGCCCGTCCGCCGCGCCCTGCGCCGTGGGCTCGCTCAAGGGGCAGCTCGGCCACCTCGACGTCGCCGCGGGCATCGCCTCGCTGTGCAAGGTCGTGCTGATGCTGGAGCGGGGCGAGATCCCGCCGAGCCCCGGCTTCTCGGCCCGCAACCCGCGCCTGCGCGACGGCCGGGTGCGCATCAGCGATCGGCTGCAGCCCTGGCCGGACGGGACGCGTCGGGCCGGGGTCAGCGCCTTCGGCATCGGCGGGACCAACGCCCACGTGGTCTTGGAGCAGGGCCCCGCCCGGGCGCCCACCCGCGCCGACGGGCCGCAGCTGCTGGTGCTCTCCGCCCACACGCCCGGCGCGCTGCAGCGCCACGCCGACGCCCTGGCGGCGCACCTCGCGGCGAACCCCGGCCTGGCGCTCGCCGACGTGGCGCACACGCTGGCCGCCAGGCCCGTCGGGGCCCACCGGCGGGCCGTCGTCGCCGAGACGCTCGCCGAGGCCGCCGCCGCGCTGGCCGGCGACGGACCGCGCCCGCTCCCCGAGGCGGGGCGCCGGTTCCTCGCCGGTGAGCCCTGGTGCCTGTGGGCCCTGGGCGCACTGGGCGGACCGTGCTGCTCCCGACGGCCCCGTTCGAGCGGCAGCGCTGGCTGGATCGCCGGGCGAGCGGCGCCCTGGCGGCTGCCGCCCCGGCCCGCGCCCGCCACCTCGCGCCCCGACGGCCCGCGCCCGTCGCGCCGCGCAGCGCCGTCGAGCGCGAGCTCTGCGGGTGGAGGAGGTGCTCGGCATCGCGCCCGTCGGGGTCGACGACGACCCGTTCTGGGCTCGGCGGCGACTCTCGTGGCCACGCAGCCTTCGGTTGCGGCCCTGCGCGACCGCTTCGGCGTCGCCGTGGCGGCTGACGAGCTGCTTCGCCGCGCCTGGCACGGTGGCCGGCGGCTGGTCGCTCGCGTCGACGTCGTCGCCGCCCAACCACGCGGCCACCGCAGTGGTGCAGCCCGTATCGCGCGCGCAGCTGGTGCTCGTCCAAGAGGAGGTGCACCGGGCACGCCCTCGGCACCGTCGGCCGAGCCTTCGTCGCCGGGCGAGCTTCGACCCGACGTTCTGGTGCGCGTCGACGCGGTGATCGCCCGCCACGAGGCGCTGCGCACGGGTCCAGGAGCGCCGCTGGTGGCAGGTCGTCGTCGAGCAGGCCCACGGTGGGCACCGAGGTGCAGGACCCGCGCGGCGGCCTCGACCGGAGCGCGCCTGCGCCGGCTGCGCGCGGAGGCCGCCAGGGCGCCGTTCGCGCTCGAAACCGCCCCCTGGTGCCTTCCTGCGCGTCGCCCGGCTCGACGACCGCGAGCACCGCGTGCTCGTCACCGTGCACCACCTGGTGGCGGACGGTCCGTCGCTCGGCGTCGTCCTCCGCGAGCTCGGCGCCCAGCTACGCCGGCGAGCCGCTGCCGCCCGTGGCCCTGCAGTACGCCGACGTCGTCGCCCGCGAGGAGGCCTGGCTCGCCGGCCCCGACCACGCCGACGCCCTGGCCTGGTGGGCCCGCACCCTCGACGGCGCGACCCCCGTCCCGCTCCCCGTGGACCGCCCCGCGGCCCGCCAGCGCGACGTGGCCGGCGCGAGCTGCGCCTTCGAGCTGCCGGCCGCACTCGTCGCCGAGATCCGCGCCTTCGCCCGCGACGCGCACGTCACGCCGTACATGACGCTGCTGGCGGGCTTCGTGAGCCTGCTCGGGCGGGTGGGCGGCCACCGCGACGTGGTCGTGGCCACGCCCGTCGGCCGGCGCGACCGCCCCGAGCACGCCGGCGCAGTCGGCTACCTCGCCAACACGGTCGCCGTGCGCGCCGACCTCGGCGAGCGCCCCACCCTGCGCGACGCCGTCGCGCGCGTCCGCGACGCCGTCCTCGCCTCGGCCGCGCACCAGGCGCTGCCCATCGAGCGCGTCCTCGACGACGCCCCGTCGCGCGCCCCGCTGTACGACGTCCTGTTCGCCTACCTCGACGAGCCCCTGCTCCGTCTCGAGCTGCCGGGCGTCACGGTCGAGCGCCTCCCGACCTCGCTCACCACCGCCCGCACGCCGCTCGCGCTGTGGGTCGACGCGAGCAGCGACCGCCTGCGGGTCACGCTCGAGTACGCGACCGCGCGCTTCGATCCCGCCACCGTCGAGAGCCTCGGCCAGGCCTGGGTCGCGCTGCTCACGGCCGCGGTCGCGGCGCCCGACCAGCCGCTGGCGCTGCTCCCCGTCGCCGAGCCCACCGTGCCCGCCTGGCCCGACAGCGGCCCCGACGACGACTTCGACACGCTGCTCGACCGGATCGACGCTCGGCTCGCGGCGGACCCCGACGCGCTCGTCGCCATCGAGTCCGACGGGCGCCGGATCACCGCCGCCCACCTCTCCCGCCGCGCCGACGCCGTCGCCGCCGCCCTGCAGCGCCACGGCGTGGGCGTCGAGGACCGCGTGGTCCTGGCCGTCGACCGCGACGGCGACGCGCTGGCCGCGATGCTCGGCGTCTGGCGCGCCGGCGCCGCCTACGTCCACCTCGACCCGGCCCACCCCCCGGCCCGCCGCCGCCTGGTGGTGGCGGACGCCCGCCCCGCTGCTGTGATCTGCGCCGGCCCGCTCGACGTCGAGGTCGATGCGCCCGTGATCGCGCTCGGCGCCCTGCCCGACGGCGTCCCCACCCGCCGCCCGCTCCCGGTGCGCGCCGCGGCCTACGTCAAGTACACCTCCGGGACGACCGGGCAGCCCAAGGGCGTCGTCGTGGAGCACGCCTCGCTCGTGGTGCAGGCCCGGGCGATCCGTGCCGTCCCCGGCCTGCGGGCGGGGGACCGGATCCTGCTGCTCGGCTCGCTCGCCTTCGACATCAGCGTCGTGGAGACGGTGGTGCCGCTCGCGGTCGGCGCCGTGGTCGTGATCGGCCCGCAGGGGCTGGCGCGCGAGCCCGACGCGCTGCTGGCGCTGCTGCAGCGCGAGCGGGTCGACGTGCTGCAGGCGACGCCCTCCACCTGGCAGCTGCTGTGCGAGGCCCCGGGCTTCGACGCGCTGCGGGTCCGCGCCTGGTGCGGTGCCGAGGCGCTGGTGCCGCGGCTCGCCGAGCGCCTCGTCCACCAGCTGGGCGAGGTCCACAACCTGTACGGCCCCACCGAGACCACCGTCTGGGCCACGGCGCGGCGCCTGGACCGGCTCCACGCCGAGCCGTGGGTCGGCCGCCCGCTGCCCGCCTACACCGTGCAGCTGCTCGACGCCAACGGCCTGGCCGTGCCGCAGGGCGCGGTGGGCGAAGTGTGCGTCGGCGGCCCGGGCGTGGCCCGCGGCTACCGCGACCGGCCGGACCTCACGGCGGAGCGCTACGTCCCCGACCCCACCCGCCGCGGCGCCCGGCTGTACCGCACGGGCGACCTCGGCCGCCTCCGCGCCGACGGCGTGGTGCAGCTGCTCGGCCGCGCCGACCACCAGGTGAAGGTGCGCGGCGTCCGCCTCGAGCTCGGCGAGGTCGAGGCGGCGCTGTCGGCGCACCCCGGCGTCGCCACCTGCGCGGCGACCACCCAGCGGCGCGGCGACGACGTGCTGCTCGTGGCGCACGTGACCCCCGCCGACGCGCCCGTGGACGCGCTGCGCGCCTGGCTGGCGGAGCGCCTGCCCGACGCGATGGTGCCCGTGGCCATCGCGGCCAGCGACGCGCTGCCCCGCAACCCGAACGGCAAGATCGATCGGCGCGCCCTGCCCGAGGTGCCGATCGGCGCCGTCGCGCCGCAGCGGGCCGCCGACGGCCCGCTCGAGGCGCGGCTCCTGGCGCTGTGGCGCGAGGTGCTGGGCCTGCCCGGCCTCGGCGTCGACGACGACTTCCTCGCGTCGGGCGGCACCTCGCTCGCCGCTGTGCGGCTGGCGGGGCGCATCCGCCGCGAGCTCTCGGCCGAGCTGTCGGTCGCGCAGCTGTTCGAGGCGCGCACGGTCGCCGCCATGGCGCGCCTGCTCGGCGCCGCGCCCCCGCAGCCGGTCGCCGCCCCGGCGCCCGCGGTCACGCGGCTCATGTCGCCGCAGCAGCGCCGGATCTGGCTGCTGCAGCGCATCACCGAGGACGCCACCTACAACGTCCCCTCCGGCGTCCGCCTGCGCGGCGCGCTCGACGTGGCGCGCCTCGAGCGGGCCTTCGAGGCCGTGGTGGCCCGCCACGAGCCGCTGCGCACGACCTTCCCGGAGCGCGACGGCCAGCCCGTCCCCACCGCCCACCCGCCGGGTCGCTTCCCGCTGCCGGTCCGGGCGGCCACCGAGGCCGAGATCGACGCCATCGCCGTCGCCGAGGCCGATCGGCCGTTCGACCTCGAGGTCGGGCCGGTCGTCCGCGCCGTCCTGCTCGCGCTCGGCCCCGAGGACCACCTCCTGCTCGTCACCGTCCACCACGTCGTCGCCGACGGCTGGTCGATGGGCGTGCTGGTGCGCGATCTCGGCCTCGCCTACGACGATCCGGCCTCCCTGCCGCCCCTGCCCACCACCTACGCCGAGCACGTCGCCCGGGCGCGCCCGCCGCGCGACGAGGACGTCGCCTGGTGGCGCGAGCGCCTGAGCGGGGTCCCGGCGGCCGAGCTGCCCACCGACCGGCCCCGCCCCGCCGTGCAGTCCGGCCGGGGCGCCACGCTCGACCTCCCGCTGCCCGCGGCGCTGATGCGCGACGTGGCGGCCACCGCGCGCACCCTCGGCACCACCCCGTTCGTCGTGTGCCTCGCCGCCTTCCGCGCGCTGCTGCGCCGGACCTCCGGGCAGGCCGATCTGGCCGTCGGCTCGCCGCTGGCGCGCCGGGAGGAGCCCGAGGTCGCCGACCTGGTCGGCCTGTTCATCGACACGCTGGCCGTGCGCACCGACATCTCGGGGCTGCGGTCGCTGCGCGAGATCGCGGAGCGCGTCCAGGCCGACACGATCGACGCGTTCGCCCACCAGGACGTGCCGTTCGAGCGCATCGTCGAGGCCGTGGTCCCCGAGCGCGACACCAGCCGCTCGCCCATCGTGCAGATCCTGTTCACGGCGGACGTCCCGCTGCCGCCCGTGCGGCTCGGCGCCCTGCGCTGCGAGACCTACGTGGTGCCGCGCTCCCGCGCGCGCCTCGACCTCACCGTCTACCTGACGCACGACCAGCGGCTCGAGCTCGAGTACGCGACCGATCTGTTCGACGCCGCCACGATGGCGCAGCTCGGGCGCCAGCTGCTGCGCCTGCTGGCCGCGGGCGTCGCCGAGCCCGACCGCGACCTCGCGACCGTCGGCCTCCTCGACGACGCGGAGCTCGCGCAGCTCCACGCCTTCAACGCGACCGCCGCGCCCCGGCGCGCCGACACGCTGCAGGTGCGCCTCGCCGAGCAGGCCGCGCGCACGCCCGACGCGCCGGCGCTCACCTTCGCGGGCGAGACCCGGACCTACCGCCGCCTCGACGCCGACGCCCGAGCCCTCGCCGCCCACCTCCGCGAGCAGGGGGTCGGGCCCGAGGTGCGGGTCGGCGTGTGCGCCGATCGCTCGTTCGAGCTGCTGGTCGCGCTGCTCGGCGTGCTCTACGCCGGCGCCGCCTACGTCCCGCTCGACCCGAGCCACCCCGAGGAGCGCCTCGCCTGGGTCGCCGAGGACGCCCGGGTCGCCCTGGTGCTCGCGCAGCCCGCCTACGCCGACCGGTTCCCGCGCGTGGTGCGCCTGGACGCGCTCGACCGCCTGCCGCCGTCGGACGCGCCGCCCACGCCGGGCCACCCGGAGCAGCTGGTCTACGTCCTTTACACCTCCGGCTCGACCGGGCGGCCGAAGGGGGCGATGAACCCCCACCGCGCCGTGGTGAACCGCCTGGACTGGGCGCAAGCGGCGTACGCGCTCGGCGAGCGCGACGTGATGCTGCAGAAGACCACCTACGCCTTCGACGTGTCGGTGTGGGAGCTGTTCTGGCCGCTGATGACCGGGGCGCACCTGGTGATCGCCGCGCCGGGCGACCAGCGCGACCCGGCGCGGCTGGCGGCGCTGATCGACGCCCACGGCGTCACCGCGATGCACTTCGTGCCGTCGATGCTCTCGGTCTTCCTCGCGGCGCTGCCCGAGGGTGCGGGGCGCTCGCTCCGGCTGGTGGTGTGCAGCGGCGAGGCGCTCCCGCCCGAGCTCCGCGACAAGTGCCGCGCTGCGCTGCCCCAGGCGCGCCTCGAGAACCTGTACGGGCCCACCGAGTGCGCGGTGGAGGTCACCCGCTGGTCGTGCACCGACGACGATCCGCCGTGGACGGTGCCGATCGGCCACCCCATCGCGAACGTGACCACCTGGGTGCTCGACGAGCAGCTGCTGCCCGTGGCGATCGGCGTGCCGGGCGAGCTGTACCTCGGCGGGGTGGGCGTGGGCCGCGGCTACCTCGGCCGCCCCGACCTGACGGCCGAGCGCTTCGTCCCCGACCCGACGACGCGCGGCGGCGTGCTCTACCGCACCGGCGACCGGGTCCGCTGGCGGCGCGACGGCGCGCTCGAGTTCCTCGGGCGGCTCGACCACCAGGTCAAGCTGCGCGGGTACCGCATCGAGCTCGGCGAGATCGAGTCGGCGCTGGTCGCCGCGCCGGGCGTGCGGGAGGCCGCCGCGGCCGTCCACGGTGAGCTGCTCTACGCCTGGGTCACGGGCGATGCCCCGGACGAGGCGGCGCTGCAGGCGCACCTCGCGGCCCGGCTCCCCGAGTACATGGTGCCGGCGCGCATCGTCGGCATCGACGCGCTCCCGCTGAGCCCGAACGGCAAGCTCGATCGGCGGGCGCTGCCCCTGCCCGCGGCGCGGGCCGCCGTCGGCCGCGCCGAAGCGCGCACCGAGACCGAGCGCGTGCTGCTCGGCCTGTTCCGGGAGCTGCTCGGCGCGCCCGACCTCGGCATCGACGACGACTTCTTCCGCAACGGCGGGCACTCGCTGCTCGCGGCGCAGCTGGTGGCGCGGGTCCGCGCGAAGCTCGGCGTGACGCTGTCGCTCGGCACCGCGTTCAAGGCGCCGACCGTGGCGCGGCTGGCCGAGCAGATCGACGGGGTGCCCGCGCCGGCGCCGACGCCGCCCGCCGCCCCCGCCGAGGCGCCCCTGTCGCTCGCGCAGGAGCAGCTGTGGTTCCTCGATCGGCTGCACCCGGGCGACACCGCCTACGTCATGCCCCTGGTCGTGCACTTCGACGGCGCGCTCGACGCGGGCCGGCTGCAGGCTGCCCTGCAGGCCGTGGTCGACCGGCACGACGTCCTGCGCACGACCGTCCACGAGGTCGACGGCGCGCCGGTCGCGCGCGTCGCGGCGCCCGGCCCGCTGCCGATGCCCGTGCAGGCCGTGGACGAAGCCGACGTGCCCCGCGCCGTCGCCGACGTGGTCTGGCAGCCCTTCGACCTCGCCCGCGGGCCGCTGTTCCGGGCCGCGCTGCTCCGCTGCGGGCCGCAGCGCCACGTGCTCGCGCTGTCGATGCACCACCTCGTCTCCGACGGCGCGTCGTTCGAGGTGCTGCTCGGCGAGGTCGCGGCGCACTACGCCGGCGCGGCGCTCCCTCCCCTCCCCCTGCAGTACGCCGACTACGCGCTCGCCGAGCGCACCGGGCCCGACCACGCCGAGCACGTGGCGTGGTGGGCGGCGCGGCTGCGCGGCGTGCCCGCGCTGGAGCTCCCGCTCGACCGCCCCCGCCCCCCGGTGCGCGACGCCACCGCCGCCTCGATCGGGCTGGCCATCCCCGGCGACGTGGCCCGCGCGGTGGCCGCGGGCGCCGAAGTCCACGGCGTCACGCCGTACGTCTTCGTGCTCGCCGCCTTCCTCGTCGCCCTGCACCGCACGACGGGGCAGCGCGATCTGTGCGTGGCGACGCCGGTCGCGCGCCGCGACCGCCCCGAGCTGCAGGCGCTGATGGGGTTCTTCGTCAACACGGTGGCGTTGCGCGTCGACCTGACCGGCGCGCGAGCGTTCTCCGACGCGGTCGAGCGGGTACGGGACGCCGTCTGGGACGGGCTCGAGCACCACGAGGCGCCGCTCGCCCGGGTCGTCGAGGCGGTCCAGCCGGCACGCGACCCGAGCCGGCCGCCGCTCGTGCAGGCCATGTTCCTGCACGCCGGCGCGAGCCAGCCGCTGACGATGCCGGGCCTGACGGCGCAACGCCACGATCTGCCCGCGCCCCACGCCAAGTTCGACCTCACGCTGAGCTGGGGCCCCCACGCCGTCGTCGAGTACGCCGCGGCCCTGTTCGAGCCCGCCACCGTCGAGCGCCTCGTCGAGCGCGTGTTCGCCGTGGTCCGCGCGGGCGCGACCGACCCGACCCGGCCGCTGCACGCCCTGCCGGTGCTCTCGCCCGCGGAGCGGCAGGAGCTCGTGGCCCTCGGCGACGGCGGCCCCGCACCCGAGGTGCGCAGCACGCTGATCGACGCCTTCCGCGCCCAGGCGGCGCAGACGCCCGACGCCGTGGCGCTGTGGGTCGAGGACGAGCCCGTGACCTACGCCGCGCTCCGCGGGGAGGCCGAGCGCATCGGGCGGCGGCTCGTCGCGCTCGGCGCGGGGCCGGGCCGCTTCGTCGGGCTGCACCTCGCGCGCGGGCGGCACCTGGTGCCCGCCGTGCTCGGCGTGCTGGCCAGCGGTGCGGCGTACGTGCCGCTCGATCCGGCGTATCCCCTGGCACGGCGCCGCTTCGTGCTCGAGGACGCCCAGCCGGCCGTGATCGTCACCGACGGCCCGGTGGAACTCGACGCCCCGGCCGTGCTCGACCTGGCGGCGGACCCGCTCGAGCCCGGCGCCGACGGCCCGCCCGCCCAGCTCGACGACGTGGCCTACCTCGTCTACACCTCCGGCAGCACCGGCCGCCCGAAGGCCGTCGCCATCCCGCACCGCGCCGCGATGGCGCGCGTGGCCTGGGGGATCGCCGCCTACGACACCGAGGAGCGCAGCGGCGTGTTCGCCGGGACGTCGCTGTCGTTCGACCTGTCGGTGTTCGAGCTGTTCGTGCCCCTGTGCAGCGGCGGGACCGTGGTCCTCGGCGCCGATCCGCTGGCCGTGGCCCGCCACCCCGCGCGCGACCGCGTGCGGCTGCTGAACACCGTCCCCTCCGCGATGCGCGAGCTCGTCGCCACCCGCGGTGTGCCCGCCTCCGTCCGCACGGTGAACCTGGCCGGCGAGGCGCTGCCCGCGTCGCTCGTCGACGCCCTGTGGGCGCAGGGCGTCCGCCGGGTGGTCAACCTGTACGGCCCCTCCGAGGACACGACGTACTCGACGGCGTCCGAGCTCACCCCGGGCGACGGACCGCCGCCCATCGGCCGCCCGCTGCCCGGCACCACCGCATGGATCGTCGACGACCACGGCGAGCTGCTGCCGCGCGGCGCAGTGGGCGAGCTGCGGCTCGGCGGCGCGGGCCAGTCGCGCGGCTACCTCGGGCGCCCGGCCCAGACGGCGGAGCGCTTCGTCCCGGACCCCCTCGGACACGGCGCCCGCCTGTACCGGACGGGCGACCTCGCCCGCTGGGGCGCCGACGGCCAGCTCGCCTTCGTCGGGCGGGCCGACCACCAGGTGAAGCTGCGCGGGTTCCGCATCGAGCTCGGCGAGGTCGAGGCCGCCCTGCAGGCGCTGCCCGCCGTGCGCGCCGCCGTGGTGGCGGTGCGGGACGAGCGGCTCGTGGCCTACGTGGTCGCCGACGGCGACGACGACCTGCGCGCCGCCCTCGCGGCCCGGCTGCCCGATCCGCTGGTCCCGGCGCAGATCGTGCGCCTGGACGCGCTGCCGCTCACGGCGAACGGGAAGGTGGACCGCAAGGCGCTGCCCGACCCCGCGCCCGTCCACGCGGGCCGCGTGCCGCTGCGCACCGACACCGAGCGCACCGTCGCGCGGGTGTGGGCCGAGGTGCTCGGCGTGGACGAGCCCGGCGGCGACGACGACTTCTTCGCGCTCGGCGGCCACTCCCTGCGCGCCGTCCGCGTGGTGGCGCGCCTCTCCGAGGCGCTGGGGGTGGAGCTGCCGCTGCGCGCGCTGTTCGACGCGCCGACCGTCGCCGGCTCGCCGCCCGCCTCGACGCCGGCGAGGCCGCGCCTCGAGCCGATCCCGCCGACGGACGGCGCGGTGGCCTCCTTCGCGCAGCAGCGCCTGTGGTTCCTCGCGCAGCTCGACCCGACGGATCCGAGCTACCACCTGCCCTTCGCGCTGCGGCTGCGCGGCGCGCTCGACGAGGCGCGCCTCGCCGCCGCCCTCGACGCCGTGGTCACGCGCCACGAGCCGCTGCCGGACGGCCTTCGACCGCGACGGCGCTGCCCGCGTGCTCCCGCTGGCCGGGCCGGTGCTGGCGCGGGTCGACCGGCTGGGCCTGGCCGAGGGCGCCCGCGACGCGGCCATCCGCGAGGAGGCGCGCGCCGAGGCCGCCGGCCGTTCGACCTGGCCCGCGGGCCGCTGCTGCGCGCCCGCCTGGTCGCGCTCGCCGACGACGACCGCGCGCTGCTGCTCACGCTGCACCACGTCGCCGCCGACGGCTGGTCGCTCGAGCTGCTGGTGCGCGAGATCCTGGCGCTGTACCGCGGCGAGGCGCTCCCGGCGCTGCCCGTCCGCTACGCCGACTTCGCGGCCTGGCAGCGCGAGCGCCTGTCGGGCGAGCGGCTGCAGCGCGAGGAGGCCTGGTGGCGCGACCGGCTCGCCGGGGCGCCCACCCTGCCGCTGCCCGTCGACCGGCGGCGCCCCGCCGTCCAGGATCCGGCGGGGGCCTCCGTCGGCCGCCGCCTCCCGGAGGGCGTCGACGCCCTGGCGCGCCGCCTCGGCGTGACGCCGTTCGTGGTGCTGCTGTCGGGGCTGGTCGCGCTGCTGCAGCGGGTCACGGGCCTCGACGATCTCGTCGTCGGCACCCCCGTCGCGAACCGCGAGCGGGCCGAGACCCACGGCCTCGTCGGGCTGTTCGTGAACACGCTGGTGCTGCGGGTCGACCTCGCCGGCGATCCGAGCTTCGCCGAGGTGGTGGCGCGGGTCCGCGCGGCCTCGGCCGACGCGCTGGCCCACCAGGAGCTCCCCTTCGAGCGCGTCGTCGACGCCGTGCAGCCGGTGCGCGACCCGAGTCGCAGCCCGCTGTTCCAGGTCCTGTTCGACGTGGCGGCGCCCCAGGAGCCGGTGGGGCTGCCCGGCCTCGCCGTGCTGCCCGTCGAGGTGGCCACCCAGACGGCCAAGTTCGACCTGGCCTTCGGCGTGAGCGCCCCGCACGACCGGGTCGAGGTGGAGTACGCGACGGCCCTGTTCGACGAGGACACCGTCGCCTGGCTCGCGAGCGCCTATGCGCGGGTCCTGGCGCACGGCCTCGCGCACCCCGACGCGCCCGTCGCGGCCGCGCCGCTGCTCCTGCCCGAGGACCGCGACCGGGTGCTCGGCCCCTGGAGCGGTGCCCCCGTCGCGCTCGACCCCGCCTCGCTCGGCGAGCGCTTCGCCCGCCAGGCCGCCCGCACCCCCGACGCCCCCGCGCTGGTCTGGCGCGGCGGCGCCCACACCTACGGCGAGCTGCTCGGCCGGGTGGACGCGCTGGCGCGCGCGCTGCGCGCCCGCGGCGTCGGGCCGGAGGTGCGCGTGGGGATCTGCGCCGACCGCTCGCCCGAAGCCGTCGTGGCGCTGCTCGCCGTGCACCGCGCCGGCGGGGCCTGGGTCCCGCTCGATCCCGAGCTCCCGCGCCAGCGCCTGGCGCACCTCGCGCAGGACGCCGGCATCGCCCTCGTGCTCGCGCAGCGCGCCCACGCCGGGCGCCTGCCGGCGGGCGCCGTCTGGCTCGACGAGCCGCCGACCGGCGACGCCGAGCTCACCGCGCCCGCCTCGCCCGACCAGCTCTGCTACGTGCTCTACACCTCGGGCTCCACGGGCCAGCCGAAGGGCGTGCTGGTCGCGCAGCGGGCCATCGCGAACCGCGTCGCCGCGATGCAGGCCGCGCACCCGCTCGACCCGTCCGACGTCGTGCTCCACAAGACGCCGGCGAGCTTCGACGTGTCGGTGCTCGAGCTGTTCTGGCCGGACGAGCGGGGCGCGCCTGGCGCTCCCCGAGCCGGGCGACCACCGCGATCCGGCGCGGATCGCCGCCGCCATCGCCGAGCACGGCGTCACCACCGTCGACTTCGTCCCGTCGATGCTGTCGGCCTTCCTGGGCGTCGTCCGGCCGGAGCAGGTCGCGACGCTGCGGCGCGTCACCTGCGGCGGCGAGGCCCTGTCGCCCGAGCTGCGCGACCGCTTCCTGGCCGCGCTGCCCGGCGTGGCGCTGCACAACCTCTACGGGCCCACCGAGTGCGCCGTCGACGCGTGCGAGTGGACGGTCCGCCCCGAGGAGCTCGGCGGCGTCGTGCCCATCGGCCGCCCCGTCGCCAACGCGACCCTGCGGATCCTCGATCGGCAGCTGCAGCCCGTCCCGCCGCGCGTCCCGGGCGAGCTGTACGTGGGCGGCGCGGCGCTGGCGCGCGGCTACCTCGGGCGCCCCGATCTCACCGCCGAGCGCTTCGTCCCCGACCCGTTCGGGCAGGGCGGCGTGCTGTACCGACGGGCGACCTCGCCGCGTGGCGTCCCGACGGCACCGTCGCGTTCCACGGGCGCGCCGACCGCCAGATCAGCTGCGCGGGCTGCGGATCGAGCCGGGCGAGGTCGAGGGCGCCCTGCTGGGGCTCGACGGCGTGACCGAGGCCGCGGTGGACGTCCGCGCGGGCCAGCTCGTCGCCTGGGTGGTCGCCGACCGCGACGAGGCGGCGATCCGCTCGGCGCTGGCCGCGCAGCTGCCCGCGTCGCTCGTCCCGCAGCGGGTGGTCGCCGTGGACGCGCTGCCCCGCGGCGCCTCGGGCAAGGTCGACCGCGCGCGGCTGCCCGATCCGGGCGTCACCGCCGCCGACTACGTCGCGCCAGCCAGCGACATCGAGCAGGCGCTGGCCGACATCTGGGGCGAGGTGCTGCGCGTGCCGCGCGTCGGCACGCGCGACGACTTCTTCGCGCTCGGCGGCCACTCGCTGCTGCTGCCCGAGGTCGCCCTGCGCCTGCGGGAGCGGCTCGGCGTGGAGGTCCCGGTGCGGACGCTCCTGCAGGAGCCGCAGATCGCCGAGCTGGCGCTGTCCGTCGAGGAGGCCCTGTTGGACCAGCTGGAAGGGGGGGAGCAGTGATGGATTCGACCACGAGCCGGCGCGAGGCGCTCGCCGCGCGCCGGGCGCGGCTGTCGGGTGCAGCGAGGGAGGTCCTGGCAGCGCGGGTCCGCGGCGAGGCGCCGGTGCAGGCCGCGCCGGCTTGCGCCGTGCAGCTCGCTGGCGGCGCGGGGACGCCGCTGTTCTGCGTGCACCCCGCGGGCGGCGACGTGCTCTGCTACGCGACGGTGGCCTCGCGGCTGCACCGCCCGCTGTACGGCCTGCAGACGCCCGGGCTGGCGAGCGATCCGCTGCCGGAGCACACCATCCCCGCCCTGGCGGCGCACTACGCCGACGCCATCGACGCCGTCCACCCCGACGGCCCCGTGGCGGTGGCGGGCTGGTCGCTCGGGGCGCACGTGGCGCACGAGCTCGGCCACGTCCTCGCAGCGCGCGGGCGGCCGGCCGCCGCCATCGTGCTGGTCGACGCCGACCCGTCGGTGCCCACCGCCGACGAGCTGCCCACCCCGGCGACCCGCGGCCGTGGGCCGAGTGGGTCGGGAGTACGTCGAGCGCACGACCGGCTGCGCGCTCGGCCTGACCCTCGAAGCGCTGCCGTCGGAGCCCGAGGCCTGCGCGCGCCACCTCGCGCGGGCGATGTCGCGGTCGTCGGGGCCTACGGCGCCGTGGCGTCGGAGGAGCGCCTGGTGCGCCTGCTCGCCGTGTTCGAGGCCAACACCCGCGCGCTCGCGCGCCACCGCCCGCGGGTGGTGGACGCCCCGCTCACGCTGCTGCAGTGCCGCGGCGCCGGCTTCGAGCAGGGCTGGGCGCGCTGACCCGCGGCCACCTCGCCGTGCGCGAGATCGACGGCGATCACTACTCGCTGGTGGTCGAGCCGCACGTCGACGGCCTCGCCCACGCGCTCGACGCCGCCGTCGCCCTGGGGAGGCGTGAGGCGGGCGCTGCGGCGGGGCTGCTGGGCGCCGCCGTCCTCGCGCTGGTCGTGGCCGTGGGCGCCGGCGGCGCCGGGATCTGGCGGGTCCGCCACCCCTGGCCGCAGACGAGCGGGCGCCTGGCGCTGCCCGGGCTGCACGGCGAGGTCACCGTCTGGCGCGACGCCCGCGGCGTCCCCTCCGTCTCCGCCACCGACGCGCACGACCTGTTCTTCGCCCAGGGCTACGTCCACGCGCAGGACCGCCTGTGGCAGATGCAGCTCGGCCGGAGCTTCGCGCGCGGCGAGCTCGGCGCGCTGTTCGGCGAGGCCGCACTCGACGCCGACCGCATGGTCCTCACCTACGGCCTGCCGCAGGCCGCCGAGGCCACCGCCGCCCACCTCGACCCCGACACGCGCGCCGTGCTCGAGGCCTACGCCGAGGGGGTCAACGCCTACCTCGACGGCCACCCTGGCGCCGCGCTGCCCGTGGAGTTCGCCGTCCTCGGCGTCACCCCCGACGCCTGGCGGGTCACCGACTCGCTGCTCGTGGGCGAGAGCATCGCGCTGGCGCTCGGGCAGAACGCCTCCACCGAGGTGCTGCGCGCGCGGCTCGAGGCGCGCCTCGGCCACGAGGCCGCCGACGCGCTGCTCCCGGACGCGCCGAGCCGCTTCCCGCCCGTGGTGCCCACGCTCCCGCCGACCGAGCCGGCCGACGAGGCGGCGCCCGACGGCGCCCTCCCCTTCGCGCCGCGTCCGGGCGACCGCAGCGCCGGGAGCAACGCCTTCGTGGTGAGCGGCTCGCGGACGGCGAGCGGTCGGGCGCTGCTCGCCAACGACACCCACCTCGCGCTCGGCGCGCCCTCGGTCTGGTACCAGAACGCGCTGTACGGCGGCGGGTTCGCCGTCACCGGCTTCAGCCTGCCCGGCGCGCCGCTCGTCGTCATCGGCCACAACGACGACGTCGCCTGGGGCATGACGAGCCTCGTCTCCGACGCGCAGGACCTCTACCTCGAGCGCCTCGACGCCCCCGACGACCCGCAGTTCTACGAGTTCGCCGGTGAGGTCGTGCCCGTGGCGCGCGAGGAGCACCTGCTGGCGGTGAAGGGCGGCGATCCCGTCCCCTTCACCGTGATCACCACCCGCCACGGCCCGATCGCCAACCAGGCGCTGTGGCACGCCGCTGACCTGCCGCCCGTCGCGCTGCGCTCCGACGTCCGGCTCGGGAGCGCCATCTTCCCGTCGCTGCGCCGGCTCGACCGCGCCCACGACTGGGCCTCCTTCACCGAGGCGCTGCGCGGCTGGGACCGGCCGGGGCTGAACTTCGTCTACGCCGACGCCGCGGGCCACATCGGCTACCACGCCGCCGGCCGGCTCCCCGTCCGCCCCGACGGCGACGACGGGCGCTGGCCCGTGGCGGGCTGGACCGGCGAGCACGAGTGGCAGGGCGAGGTCCCGTTCGACGAGCTCCCCTCGCTGTTCGACCCGCCCTCGGGCTTCCTCGTCACCGCCAACGATCGCGTCGTCGACGACGCCTACCCCTACACCATCACCCACGACTGGGGCGACCCCTACCGCGCCGCCCGGCTGCGCGAGCTGCTCGACGCCGACCCCGCGCTGACGCTCGACGCCGCCGCGGCCATCCAGACCGATCCCCGATCGCTGCAGGCCGACGCGCTGCTGCCGACCTTGCTGGCCCTGCACCCCGAGGATCCACTGCAAGCCGACCTGCTCGGCCGCCTCGCCGCCTGGGATCACCGCTTCGAGCCCGACAGCGTCCCTGCGCTGGTCTACGCGGCCTGGGCCTGGAAGCTCGTCCCCGACGTCCTCGGCGACGAGCTCGACGACGCGGACCTGCTCGCCGACTACGACCCGGTGGCGCGCATCCAGCTCGATCTCCCGAGCCTGCTCGAGCGCCCCGACGACCCCCTGTTCGACGACCGGCGCACCCCGGAGCGCGAGGACCGCGACGCCATCGCCGCCCGGGCCCTCACCGAGGCCGTCGACGCCCTGCGCGAGCGCCTCGGCGACGACCCCGACGCCTGGACCTGGGGCGCGCTGCACACCGTCGGCTTCCAGCACCAGCCGCTCGGCCAGAGCGGCATCCCGCCGCTCGAGCGGCTCTTCAACCCGCCCCCGCTGCCCGTGCCGGGCGAGGCCTTCGCGCCGAACGCCACCGCGTGGGACGGCGTGTCGCCGCCGTTCCGCGTCACCTTCGGCCCGTCGCAGCGCTTCCTCGTGGAGGCCGGCGCCTGGCAGGGCGCGCGCGGCGTGACGCCCCTCGGGCAGAGCGGGCAACTGTTCCACCCGCACCGGCACGACCAGCTGTCGGCGTGGGCGGACGGCACGTCGTTCCCGATGCCGTTCGGCCCCGACGCCGCAGCCGAGGCGGCGGCCGAGACCCTGACCCTGATCCCCGGAGGTGACCCGTGAGTGCGGAGGAGCGCGAGGACGAGCAGACGTACACCGTGGTGCGCAACCACGAGGAGCAGTACTCGATCTGGGCGGTGGGGCGAGCGGTGCCGCCGGGCTGGGAGGAGGTCGGCGTGCAGGGCCCGAAGGCGGCGTGCCTCGACCACATCCGCGAGGTCTGGACCGACATGCGCCCGGCGAGCCTGCGGCGGGCGATGAGCTAGCTCTCATAGGCTGTCAAGGGCCGACTGAGAGAAAGTGGGCGGGCCTCGCTTCCCACACGAGTCCGTTGCTGCGATCCCAGGTTGAACCGTGGAGGCAGTGGACTCGTGCGGAGAGGGAGGCGATCGCGTCGTTCCGCGGCGTACCGAACCGGGTAGGCCCGAGCTCTCAAGCATGGGATGTCCGCTCGAAGGCGGCATCGAATCAGCTTCGTTGGGCATTGGACCGGCTCGGCGAGCCGAGGGGGCCTCGTGACTAGGTTCGGATCTCGCTCGGAGGCGGATCGGAGCTAGAAGTGGGAGGTCCCCCGTCGGAACTCGGCGAACGCGCGTGGTGCGGCGCTACGTGTCCATCGGCACCTCGGCGATGAGGGTGGAGCACGGATCCGCGTCGCTCCCCGTCGTAGTCGACGCCCTGATCGTCGCGCTTCTCTGCCCGTTCGTGTCGGCCTTCGACCGCACACCCTCCCCCGCACCGCGTACAAAGCCGCAGAGCAGCGCACGGAGCGGGAGGCATGCCCCAGCCGGGCCCCATGCAGGACCCCTGGTGCAGCGCGAAGCGTGCTCCAGGACCCGGTCCGAAGGGGTGGCTGGGGTTGCCGGACGCGGAGGGCGCGGTACGAACCACCACGCGGTGCGGGGGAGGGGCCACGACCCGGCACCAACCTCGCGATCGGGGATCGTGCGCGGCATCATGCATCCACCATCGGGGGCATGGCCGGCACCGCGTCCATCCGCGGGATCCCGAGGCGTTCGGCGTCGAACAGCTTGCGGGCATCGAACGTGGAGCCCTTGGCCACGTGCCACAGAGCGCCCGCCAGCTTCCGCATGATGGCCACGATCGCCTTCGTCTTGAGCTGCCCGCCCATCCGCCCGATCTTCTTCGCGTACCAGGCGCGCACGACATCATCGCTCTGGATCTTCCGGAGCACCGCCATGTACAGCATCATCCGGACGATCCCGGGCCCGCGCTTGGTGATGTGCAGCCCGCCCTTGCTCTCGCCGCTGCTGTGCTCCTTGAGGTTGAGCCCGAGGCTCTTGACGAATGCCGCGGCTGACTCGTAGTTCCGGGGATCGCCGGCCACCGCGACGATCACTGCCGCCGTCTTCTTGCCCACCACTGGCCGCATCTCGCGGACCGACCCCTCCTGGTCCGTCAGTCGCTCGATCACCTGGACGGCCCTCCGAGCTTCCTTCTGGTTCCTTCGCGCCTCCACTGCGATCGCCTGAACCAGCTTCCGTTCTCCCTCCGTCTGCGGCTGCCCGATGGTCGAACGAGCCGTGGAGAGGACCTGCTCCACCTTCTCGTCCCTGAGCATGCTCCCGCCGATCCGTCTCATCAGCTTGCCGGCGGCGTCTCCGGCCTCCGCGACGGCTGCAGGTCCGCCGTAGGTCCCGAGCAGCTCGAGGAGCGTCACCGAGTCCAGGTCGAGGATCAGCGTCAACTCGGGCCAGTGGCGCGCCGTCAGCGCCTCGAGACGGTTCCGATTCTGCTGGGACTGCTTGGTGAACACCTCCGCGATCCGAACGGCCGCTGCGAGCTCGCGCTCCTGGTCGGTCCGGATCGCCCACCGGTGGCTCGCCGTGTCCAGGTGCAGCTTCGCCACGATCGCTGCCGACTTGGCGTCGTGCAGGCTCGGCACCCCATCGTACACCTCGGCGGCGTCGTGGCTCCGCTTCGGGTTGACTCGGTACACCTCGAAGCCGTGGCGCTCGATCTCGAACCGAAGCGCGTCGCCGTACACCCCGCTCGGCTCCATCGCGACGTCGACTCGCACCCCGATGTCCATCCGGCGCAACGCCTCGAGGTGCCCCACGAACAGGCACGTCTCTTCGGGGTGCTGCCAGCGGATCGTCGCGTGGACATGCTGTGCCTCGTCCATCACGCAGGCGAACATCTTGTGCTTGGCGACGTCGATGCCGACCACCACGCGATCACTCGCGAGCCGCTCCAACAGCCCGTCCGTGCCCGCATCCTTGACATCGATCGCCCGATACTTACGCTTGCCCATGGGGGTGACCTCCTACTACCGGGAGGCAGGGCTACCGCCCTGACCTCCTTGAGGCACCCCCACCTCCTACAGCTGACTAGCGTCCCGCCGAGGCGAACGGCTCGTCGAGGCGCAGCAGGTAGGACCGGGTGCGGTCGCACGGACCGCCCCAGCTGCTCGCGAAGAGCACCCCGGCACCCACCGCCTCGTCGGCGTCACCGGGCTGCCCGTCACGGTCCACGAGCTGGACGTCGACACCGGCGCCACCCGCGTCCTGCACACCTTCGCCGACGAGGTGAGCTCCGGGCCCCAGGCCTGGGAGGAGCTCGGTGGCGACTGGATGGGGATCTACGTCAACGCGCCCCGGGAGCGCGTCGTGTTCTACAACGTCGCCGAGGACCGCGTGGGGTGGTCCTTCGACGTCCGCGACACCTGCCCGGGGAACACGGCGATCGACTGGATCGCGCCCGACCGCACCGGCCGCTTCGCGCTGGTCGCCGGCGGAGACGGCACGGGCGACTGCCGCGGCGTGCGCTCCTACGACATCGAGACCGGCGCCTTCGTGGCGCAGGTGCACACGCACCACGCGCACTCCGACAAGGGCGTGCTCGCCGACGGCACGTCGTTCCTGCTCTCGGAGGAGCTCGCCCACCCCGCCGACAACAACTGGCCGGCGATCGCCGCGTACCAGATCGGCGCCGACGTGGACGACATCGCGCGGATGGTCCCGTGGGGGCGGTTCGACCACGTCGCCTGCCTCGGACCGGCTGGCCAGGGCTGCGTCGTGTCGGCCGGCGGCGCGTTCGACGTGGACGCCTTCCGCGACGAGCTGTACCTGCAGCGCCCCGAGCCGCCCTACGACGCGGTGCGGCTCGTCCACCACCGCAACACCTGCCTCGACTACGACGGCCAGACCCAGGCGACGATCAGCCCCGACGGCCGGACGGATCCAGCGGACGAAGCTGAGCTCGCCCGGGACTTGCAAGACGGGGACGATGTCGTCGACGTCGGAGGCGTCGTAGACCCAGGTGCCGCCGTCGCCCCGGCCGAAGCGGTCGTCGAGCATCAGGTAGCGCCCGTCGGACGAGAACGGCTGGAGCTGAGAGTAGGTGTGGCGCATGCCGATGGGGCCGCTGCGGATCGTGACGCCGAAGGTCGGGTCCACGACGGGCGCGCCGGGGGTCGGGGCGGCGAGGTCGGCGACCGGGTAGCCGGGGGTGGCCAGGAGGGCGGCGCCGCTGCTGCAGCACGGGGCCTCGGGGAGGCCGACGGTCACGTCGTCGAAGGTGACGACGTCGGCGGGCGTCCACGTCGTGCTGACGGTGTCGTCGTCGTCGTCCCCCAGCGCGGGGGAGCGGCCCGTGTCGTCGCGGGCCGGGGGCGTGGGCGACGGACGGACCGACGAGCGGTGGCAGGCGGACAGGGCGAGCAGCGCCAGGAGCGGGTGGGACACGGGGCCTCCGGTGCCTCGGGAGGCATTCGGCCGGCGCGCTCCGGTCCGGGCGGCGAGCTAGCGGCCGCCGCCGCGGGCGCTCGCGGCCGGGGCGCCCGTGGGGGTGGGGCAGCGAGCGCGGATGGCGGCTTCCACGGCGTCGACGGCGGGCGGGCGGAGGTTGCGCCCCGCCTCGGGGTGCTTGTGGAGCGTCTGCTCCCACAGGGTCCAGCCGTTGCAGCCTGCACCGACGGTGGGGTCGGCGGTGGCGACCAGCACCGAGACCACCACGACGCTGAAGTCGTCGGGCCGGATCTTCGCCGCGCTGCGGGCCAGCCCCAGCGGGTCGATGCCGAGCACGCCGTCGGCGCCGTAGTCGATGGCGCTGAGGTCGGTGTCGTCTTCGCGGGCGCGGAGGAAGGCGACCAGCGCGCGCTCTTCGCCGGAGAGGTCTTCCAGGCGGAGCCTCTCGACGAGCAGCTTCTTGTCGGCGGCGATGGCCTCGACGAGCTTGCGGGCCGTGCCCTCGCGGCCCGGCCAGGCGGTGGCGAGGGCGAGCTTCTTGTCGAAGCGGAGGTCGGAGCGGAGCGCGGCCACCAGCGTGTCGGCCTGCTGCGCCGGGGCGAGGTCGACGTCGGCATAGGCCTCGGCGAACCGCACGTCGGTGAGCGGGCTGGCGGCGTGGGCGGTGGCGAGCAGGAGCAGCAACCGGCCTCCCTCTTGCGCAACCCGCGCGGACCTGCCGGTGTTCCAAGGTGCCCCGATCCCCGCTCCCGCGCCACCGCGCCCCATGGACACGCAGAACAGCGAGCGCGGCGCCCGTTCCGATTCGGACCGTACAACCTACATATCCGACAAGCCCCTAGAGCACGTCGTCGGGCACGGCGTTCGGGTGTCCCTGCCACACCACCACACCGTCCTTCAGCACCACCGCAGACGGGACGCCCTGCGCCCCCACCTTCTCGAACAGCCCGCCCGTGTCCCGGCCGACCGCGAACGTCACGCCCTGCTCCGCCACGAACGCCTTCACCTTGGCCTCCGTCGCGTCCCGCGTCAGGTTCGTGAGCCCCACCACCTCCACCCCCGGCCGCGCATCGAGCGCGACCAGGTGCGGCATCTCGGCGCGGCAGTGCGGGCACCACACCTCCCAGAACACGAGCACCGTGGTCGCTTCGGCCTCGTCGCGCTCGCCGGCGATCCAGGCGTCGCTGTAGGGCTCGTCGATCCGCATCCCCACCGCCTTGGGTGCGGGCACCTCGCCCTCGCAGGCGCAGCCGCCCTCTTCGGCCCGCACCGGCGGCGCCTCCGCCGCGCTCGGCGCCGCCAGGCTGTCGCCGCAGCCCGCCATCCACGCACACACCACGCCCACCACGGTCCACTGGATCCCGCGCATCGCGCCTCCTGTCGTCGGTTCGACTCGTCTCGTCTCGTCGGCGCACCCGTCCCCCGACGCCCCCCACGGGCGCCCGGTCGGCGCGCGCTCCCGCCCGCCCTAGGCCGGCGGGCACTCCATCGCCGCCACCACCACGAACTCGGCGGGGCAGGTGAGCGGCATCAGCTCGTCGTGCTCGACCACGGCCACCTGCGCTTCGGCCCGCACCCAGCCGGCGATCCCGGCCGCCACGGCGACGCCGGCCGCCAGCGCGAGCAGCTCCACCGGCCACCGGCGGCGGCGGGGCGGCGCGCGCTGGGCGCGGAGGTCCACCCGGAGCCCGTCGAGGGCACGGGAACCGCGCTCGAACCGCGCCCGGCACGCCGGGCACACACCGACGTGCACGGCGACGGGCCTCTCCAGGTCCTCCTCCGGGTCCCACCGCGCCAGGACGGCGCGCGCCCGCTGGCACGCCTCGCTCATCGCCCCCACCCCCGCCTCCCGGCCGCCAGCGCGGCCAGCGTCACCCGCAGCGACGCGCGGCCGCGAGCCACCCGCGAGGCCACCGTCCCCTGCGCGACCCCGAGCACGGCGGCGACCTCCGCGAACGCCATGCCCTCCACGTCCACCAGCCACACGGCCTCGCGCTGGTCGTCGGGCAGGGCGTCGATCGCGGCGGCGAGGCCGGCGCCGAGCTCCTGCTGCTCGTGTAAGCGGTCGGCCGGCGTGGGCGGCGGGGCGCGCGGTGCGCGCGATCGCGTCGACCTGCCGCTGCCGCCGATCGGCGGCCAGCCGGTCGAGGTGCGTGGTGTAGAGCACGCGGTGCGACCAGGTGCCGAACGCGGCGTCGTCGCGCAGGGTGCCCAGGCGGGCGAGCGCGTTGACGAGCGCCTCCTGGACCAGGTCGTCGGCGCCGACCCGGTCGCGCACCAGGCTCCGCGCGAAGCGGCACAGGCCGTCGAGGTGCGGCGCAACCAGCCGGTCGAACCTCCGTCGGTCTCGCAACGTCACCAGCAACGAACCCCCAGCGTTCGCAGCATGGACGACCGAGCCCGGGGCGGTTGTCCACTTTATGGGGGTGCTCGGGCGAGGCGGTACGCCAGGTCGTCGCCCAGGGGCCGCGGCGTGCCAGGCGAACGATCGTTTGGGGGCCGACGTCGCGGACCGCCTCGCCCCGGGGACATCAAGGTGGAAACATCAACATGGCGCGTGCTCGCACGACGGGAGCGCCATGCGACCGCGAGCTCATGGGGGTCGAAGTCGCAGGCGGCCGCATCGCGCTCCCGCCGGGCTCCGCCGCGCAATTTCTACGGTGCTTCCGGAGCGGGGACCCGTCGGTCAGGCGCAGTCAGCGGGCACGCCAGATCTTGCCCAGCGAGGCGTGGCCGGTGTGAGCAGGGCGGGCGGTGCGAGCAGGGCGAGCTGGGCGAGCTGGGCGAGCTGGGCGAGCGGCGAGCGGTAGCGCTGCGAGCAGAACGAGCGCTGCAAGCGAGCGCGGCGAGTAGGGCGAGCGCGGCGAGTAGGGCGAGCGCGGCGAGCGCGGCGAGCGGCGAGAGATCCGCTCAGCGCCCGCCCGCCAATAGTCCCTTTCGCCCGTCAGCACAATTGCGCGAGCAAAGGATGGGCTTCCCGATTCTGCCCGTTCACGAGGTTTCTCCTACGTGACCAGGAATCGGGAAGCCATTTGCGCGCACGCGCCAGTAGTAATGCGCGAGCGGCGCGGCGGCGCGCGGAAGCAGCTGGGTCGAGAGACCTGAGGAGGCGCTTCGCCTGATCGCACAGGTGGACCCGGTTCGGGGCGCAGGGAACGAGAGCGCTCGATAGTGACGGTTGCATCGTTGCCGCGCGCGCCGGGGGCGATCGAGGGCGCTTTACCTCCGAGGTGGCGATCGACCTGGCTTACCTGGAGGGGCGGAATCGTGAAAACGGGACGAAAACTTAGCCCGGGGCGCGAGCCCGCCGTTTTTGCCAAAGGGGGAAAGTCCGGATGGGGGGGGCCTGAGGGCGGGAATTGTGCTGACGGGCGAAAGGGGACTATTGGCGGGCAGGCGCCCTGCGCACCGCTCGCCCGCTCGCCGCGCTCGCCCTGCTCGCACCGCTCGCCTCGCACCGCTCGCCCTGCTCGCCGCTCGCCCTGCTCGCCGCGCTCGCACCGCTCGCCCTGCTCGCACCACTCGCCCTGCTCGCCGCGGCTCGCCCTGCTCGCCCTGCTCGCCCTGCTCGCCGCGCTCGCCCTGCTCGCCGCGCTCGCCCTGTCGCCTGCCCAGCCTCGCCCTGCTCGCCCTACTCGCCCTGCTCGCCGCGGCTCGCGCTGCTCGCACCGCCTCGCCTTCGCCCTGCTCGCACCGCTCGCCCTGCTCGACCGCTCGCACCGCTCGCACCGCTCGCCCTGCTCGCCGCGCCGGCCCTGCTCGCCCTGCTCGCACCGCCGCCCTGCTCGCCGCCTTCGCCCTGCTCGCCGCGCCTCGCACCGCTCGCCCTGCTCGCCCTGCCTCGCCCTGCTCGCCGCGCTCGCCCTGCTCGCCGCGCTCGCCCTGCTCGCCGCGCTCGCCCTGCTCGCCGCGCTCGCCCTGCTCGCCGCGCTCGCCGCGCTCACCTCGCCCTGCTCGCCGCCCGCGCTCGCCCTGCTCGCAACGCCCGCCGTGCTCGCCAGCTCACCGCCTCCCGGCCTCCGCGCTGGCCGTGCTGGCGACTGGGAGCAGCCCACCGCGCACCCCCAGCACCACGCCAACCTCCCCGCCGGTCCCGCCCAGATCCCCACCCGACGCCTCCCCGCCGTTCGGGCTAGCCCGCACCCATGCGACGCGCCTCACCCTCCTCCTCACCGCCACCACCACCCCCGCCTGCGGCGGCCTCCTCGGCGAGAGCGCCGAACAGGACCCTCGTCCCCGACGCCCCTCCCCGGCCGAGGTCGGCGGTCGACTCCCCTACGCCGGCCGCTGGCCCGCCGGCATCCCCCTCGGCGAGGGCGGCGCCTGGGCCCCGGCCGAGCCCTGCGGCGACCCCCGCTTCGTCCAGATCCGCGCCGACGGCGCCGGCGGCTGGGAGCTCGTCACCGGCGGCGCCGACGACCTGCGCGTCCTGCCCGTCCACACCGCCGCCCGCACCGAAGCCGGCGCCACCTTCGACGTCGACCCCGACCCCACCGTCACCCTCACCTGGGTCGTCCCCGACCGCATCGCCCAGTTCTCCCTCGTCCCCGAGGCCGCCTTCGCCGCCCCCGGCGTGCAGGACCTCGCCGCCCCGGAGTGCCCGGAGTAGCGCCCCACCGCCGCACCGGCGTGCTACGGCAAGGCATGCGCACCTCGCTCCTCCTCCTCCTCGCCGCCTGCAGCGGCCCCGACGCGCTCCAGCTGGGCCGCACGCCCCCGGCCCTCGATCTCGCCGTCACCACCGACGGCATCCGCCACCTCTACGGCGCCGACAACGAGCGCGGCAGCTTCGGCGTCCCCGTCGCGGGCGGCCACGACGTCGACGGCGACGGCCTCGCCGACGTGGCCCTCTCCGCCATGCGCGCCTCTCCGCTCGACCGCGAGAACGCGGGCACGGTCCACCTGGCCTTCGGCGACGGCACGACCTCCGGCGCCGTCGACAGCTACGACGACCCCTCCGTCCTCGACGTCGTCGGCGTCTCCCCGCAGGAGAACGCCGGCTCCGAGATCTGGATGGGCGACGTCACCGGCGACGGCCTGGCCGACCTGCTCGTCGCCCGCCAGAACGCCACCGTCGGCGACGTGATCGGCTGCGGCGCCGTCTCCATCGTCGCCGGAGACCCGGACCTGCGCGCCCGCGCCGCCGCCGGCGAGCCCCTCGACCTGGCCGAGCCGGACGGCCACCTCACCCTCGCCGGCACCCAGCCCTACGGCCGCGTGGGCATCTGGCTCCGCACGGGCGACGTCACCGGCGACGGCGTCCTCGACCTGCTCGTCGGCGCCGACCAGGAGGACGGCCACCTCGGCGCCGCCTACCTCCTCGAGGGCGGCCCGTGGCTCGCCGAGGCGGGCACCGTCACGACGGGCGCCCTCGGGCCGCTGCAGGGCCACGTCCTGCACCTGCTCGGCCGCACCGACACCGACGAAGCGCACTTCGGCGCCACCGTGCAGCTCGCCGACCTCGACGGCGACGGCCGCGCCGAGATCGTCGCCGCCAGCACCCTCAACCGCGCCGGCGCCTCGCTGGCCCCCTTCGACCCGGCCGATCCGCCGCAGGGCGAAGCCCACGGCCGCGGCGGCGTCCCGCACGGCGCCGTCGACATCGTCTGGGCCGACGGCCTGCCCGACCCGCCGTGGGACGCGCCCCTCGCCCTCGACGACCCGCCCGGCCCCGTCACCCGCCTGCTCGGCACCAACCTCCACAACCACTTCGGCGAGGAGCTGGTCGGCGGCTTCGACTGGGACGGCGACGGGCGCCCCGACCTGTTCGTCGGCGACCTCGCGAGCGACCTGTCGGGCGACGGGCGCCCGTTCTCCGGCGTCGGCACGATCTTCTGGGACGCCGGCAAGCTGCACGATCTCCGCTCCCTGCAGCTCGGCAACCCGCCCGCACCGCTGCTCGCCACCACCCTGTACGGTGCCGAGCAGGGCGACCTGTTCGCCGACACCGCCGGCGGCGGCGACTTCGACGGCGACGGCCGCGACGACCTCGTCGTCACGAGCCCCGACGCCGACCCCGACGGCCGCAGCGGCGCCGGCCGCGCGCTGGTCCTCTTCGGCGGCCAGGGCCGCTGGCCGCCCACCGTCGACACGAACCACGCGGGCCTGCCCCCCGCCTCCGTCGTGCGCGTGGTGGAGGCTTGGGGCGCGCTCGGCACGGTCAGCAACCGCGACTACGGCGACATGCTCGCCTACAGCGCCGCCGTCGGCGACATCGACGGCGACGGGACGTCCGACCTCGTCAGCAACGAGATGCTCGGCAACGGCCTGCAGCCCGACACGCTCGACGTCGGCAACCTCGTCGTCATCTCGGGCGCCGCCCTGTCCGCGGCCGAGGCGCGCTGATACGCCCCGTACGACGCGGAGGCCTCGGTGCGGCTGTACATCGGTGACTACGAGCTGTCGTCCTGGAGCCTGCGCGCCTGGCTCGCGCTGACCGAGTCGGGCCTCGACTTCGAGACCATCGAGATCCTGCTCGACCGCCCCGAGACCGCCGAGGCGCTGGCCCAGGTCTCGCCCACGGCGCGGGTGCCCGTCCTCCACGACGGCGACCTCGTGATCTGGGAGTCCCTCGCCATCTGCGAGTACGTCGCCGAGCGCGTCCCCACCCTGTGGCCCGACGACTCCGCCGCGCGCGCGGTGGCCCGCGCCGTCTCCGCCGAGATGTTCTCGGGCTTCGCCACGCTGCGCCGCGAGCACCCCATGGCGATCGGCCACGAGCGCCCCCGCGCGCCGAGCCCGGGCGCCGCGCGCGACGTGGCCCGCATCCGCACGCTGTGGAACGACTGCCGCACGCGCTTCGGCGCCCTGGCGGGCGGCCCGTTCCTGTTCGGGCGCTTCACCATCGCCGACGCGATGTACGCGCCCGTCGTCAGCCGGTTCCGCACCTACGCCATCCCCACCGACACCGTCTGCGAGGCCTACGCCGACGCCGTCTGGGAGCACCCGGGCATGGCCGCGTGGCGCCGCCTCGCCGCCGATGCCGACGACGACGAGACGACGCGCTACTGACGGCGCCCTCAGGCGTCCACGGTGACCACGATCCCGGCGCCCACGGTGCGGCCGCCCTCGCGGACCGCGAACCGCACGCCGGGCTCCATGCCCACCGGGGCCAGCAGCTCGAACCGCACGGTGGCGCGGTCGCCGGGGGAGACGAGCCCGTCTCCCACGTCGAAGCGGCCGGTCACATCGGTGGTGCCGAAGAAGAACTGCGGCTGGTACCCCGTCGCGAACGGGCGGTGGCGCCCGCCCTCGGCGGTGGTGAGCGCGTAGAACTCGGCGGTCCCCGCGGCGTGCGGCCGGACCGAGCCCGGCGCGGCCAGCAGCTGACCGCGCTCGATCTCGTCCCGACGCACCCCGCGCAGGAGCAGGCCCACGTTCATCCCGGCCACCGCCACGTCGACGTCCCGGCGGAACGCCTGCGTGCCGGTGACCACGACGGTGCGGGTCTCGCCGTCGCGCACCAGGCCGACGATCTCCACCGGATCGCCCACCTTGACCTTGCCCCGGTCGATCCGGCCCGTCACGACCGTGCCCCGCCCGGGGATGGTGACCACCCCCTCGATCGGCATCCGGAACGGACCGTCGAGGTCGCGCACCGGGTCGGGGACGTGCTCGTCGAGCGCCCGGACCAGCGCGCGGATCGGCGCGCAGTCGGGGTGCTCCGGGCCGTGGCCGGCGCCGATCGCCCGCAGCGCCGCGAGCGCGGAGCCGAAGACGAACGGGACGTCGGTGTAGCCGTGGGTGGCGAGCTGCTCCTCGACCTCGAGCTGCACCAGGGGGAGCAGCTCCGGGTCGGCCACGTCGGTCTTGTTCACGAACACCACGAGGTGCTGCACCCCCACCTGGCGAGCCAGCAGGATGTGCTCCACCGTCTGCTTCTGCGGACCCTGGGACCCGTCGACGAGCACGATCGCGGCGTCCATCTGGGCGGCGCCGGTGATCATGTTCTTGATGTAGTCCGCGTGTCCGGGGCAGTCGATGTGGGCGTAGTGCCGGGTCTCCGACTCGTACTCCACGTGGGACGCGACCACGGTGATGCCGCGAGCGCGCTCCTCGGGGGCGCTGTCGATCTGGTCGAACGACATCGCCTTGCCGCCCGTCACGGCGGCCTGCACCTGGGTCAGCGCCGCCGTGAGGGAGGTCTTGCCGTGGTCGACGTGGCCGATCGTGCCCACGTTGACGTGGATCTTCTCCGTCGTCGTGCCCATCGGGGCCTCCTGGTTGAACACACACGGGTACACTCGACACAATTGCAACTCTGCAACCGTGCCGCGCGAGTCCGGGACCGTGAAACACGAAGCCCCCGCGTCCGCTGGGGACCGGGGGCTTCGAGGATCGCCTGGGCTGGTGCCTCAGTTCACGATCGTCGCCGACCCCCGGTCGCCGCGCGTGCTGCCGCTGCTGCGGCTGCCGGTGCGGCAGCCGCCGAGCGGACGGCGGGGGCGAGGGTGCGGAACATGATGCAGTACGGATACCCCGGATCCGGGGAGTCCGTCAAGGATGAACATCCGCGACGGCGGTCGACGCCGGCGGCGCCACGGTTGCCGCGACCGGTCGGGCGAGCGGCGAGCGGACCTGGGGCTCGAGCAGCCACAGCGCGAGCCCGCAGGCGCCGAACGACAGGCACGACGCGCCGAGCAGCGCCTGGAACACCGGCGTCCGCCCCATCCCGCAGCCGCTCCACCACCGCCAGCAGCGCCAGCGCGCCGAGGACGACCTCCAGGGCCAGCGCCCAGGGCGGCACGAGCCGCACGACATCGACGAGGTCCACGGCGGGCTCCCCGGGGAGGGGGTTGGGGGGCCCGGTTCCCCGCGACGAGCGCGCCCCCGCCTGCTTCCTCGGATCGTCCGGCGCGCCGATCGAGCGGACGCGGTTTCAGCCGGTCACCCGGGCGCCGGAGTGCTAGGCTCTGCGCGGGAGGGACGATGGGCGCGCGATTCTGGCTCGTGGGGCTGCTGGCCGGCCTGGTGGCCTGCGGCGGCGACAAGGACGGCGACACGGGCGCGACGACCGCCGTGGGCGACGACGACGACGACGCTGTGCTGATCGACTGCACCGACGCGCCGAACTACAACCTCGAGCACTCGACTGCCCGCAGCTCGGCAACGCGTTCGAGACGACGATGAGCGCGCTCGACACCTGCAACAGCGACCAGGACTGCCGGCTCGTCCACCCGGGCTGCGAGCACTGGAACGACGTGACCTGCTTCTACCCGGCGAACTACTGCACCGACGGCACGCTGGTCTCCGACTTCAACAGCGCCGCGGGCAGCTGCGGCGACCCGTCGGACGTGTGCGACTGCGGAGCGCCGCCCGCCGTCCAGTGCACCGACCACCACTGCGTGTTCGTCGACACGACCACCACGAACTAGCGGGCGAGGACCCGCGCCACGGTGTCGACCACCGCCTGCGTCTGCGAGTCGACCTCGACGTTCACCCGGTCGCCGACCCGGACCGCGCCGAGGGTGGTGATCCGGCGCGTCTCCGGGATGAGGTGGACGGTGAACCGCCCCGCTGCGGCGTCGACGGCGCCGAGGGTGAGCGACGCGCCCTCGACCCCGATGTAGCCCTTCTCGAACAGGTACCGGCCGAGGTCGGGGCCGACCTGCACCGTCAGCGCCAGGTTCCCGTCGGGCTCGGCGCGGTCGACGACCTCCCCACCCCGGCGACGTGGCCTGACAGCAGGTGCCCGCCGATCTCGTCGCCGAAGCGCGCCGCCCGCTCGACGTTGACCGCCGCCCCGGCCGCGAGCGCGCCGAGCGTGGTCCGGCGCAGCGTCTCGTCGATGCAGTCGAACCAGGCGCGATCGCCCTCGACCCGCACGGCCGTGAGGCACACGCCCGCCACCGAGACCGACGCGCCGACGGCCAGCCCCGCGCGCGCCCGCGGGCAGCGCCAGCACGAGGTGCCGCAGCCCGTCGCGGTCCTCGATGGACTCGACCGAGGCCGTGCCCTGCACGATGCCCGTGAACACGGCTACCGCGGCACGCGCCGCTCGACGGCGCGCAGGATGTCCTTGCGGGTGATGACGCCCACCAGGCGCGTGCCCTCGACGACGGGGGAACCGGCAGGTGGGCGGGTCGGCGAGGAACAGCCCGGCGACGTAGTACACGTCCATGTCGGGGCTGACGGTGCGGTACTGCCGCAGCATGAAGTCGTGGACCCGCCCCGACGGCACGTCCGCCTCGGCGGCGGTGCCGAGCGTGAGCAGCTTCAGGCACTCGAGCTCCGACAGCATGCCCACGAGCTTGCCCTGCTCGTCGACGACCGGGGCGCCGGTGACCCCCGCGTCGACCATGGCCGTGAGCGCCTCGTAGATGTCGCAGTTGTCGCGCAGGGCGTGGGTGTCGGTGTCCATGAAGGTGCGGACGGTCGGAAGCATCGCGGTCCCGGGCGGTGCTCGGGCGGGCCGGCGGGAGTGCCGGGCCGCAGCAGCCGATCGCCGCTTATTGCTCCGGGACGGGCGGGGCGAACCGCGGCACGCCGCGAGGATCCGCGAGTGCCGTCCGCAGGCCCTGGAGCGCCTCCGCCGCGCGGTCGTCGAGGACGTCGTCGCGCAGCAGGTCGTAGGACTCGTCGGGGTCGGCCTCGAGGTCGTACAGCGCCTCGCGGCCGCCGTGCCAGTGCGCGAGCTTGTAGCGGTGGTCGCGCACGGCCGTGTCGAGCCCGAGCGCCTTGGGCGAGAACATGGTCGCGACGTAGTCGGCGCTGCCGGCGTCGTCGCCGCTGAGCGCGTGGAGGAAGCTGACGCCGTCGAGGTCCAGCGCGACGAGCCCGTCGTCGGCGTCCTCGCCGCCGGCGATCTCCGCCACCGTCGGCAGGATGTCGACGAGGTGCACCAGGCTCTGCGACACGCCCGGCGCGGGCACCTGCGGCCCGGTGACGACGAGCGGCACGTGCACGCCGCCCTCGAACAGCGTCCCCTTCACGCGATCCGGGTCGCCGGCCGACGAGATGCCCTCGGGGCTCGTCCCGTTGTCGCCCACGAAGATGACCGTGGTGTCGGCGAGCACCTGCGGGTCCATGCCGCGCAGCAGCCGCCCGAGCTCGGTGTCGGCGGCCTCCACCACCGCGCGGAACCGCTCGGGGTCGCTCGCGTCGCGCGGGAGCGGCTCGGCGAGCAGGTGGTTCGGCGGATCGTGCAGCGGCACGTGCGCGGCGGTGAGCGCCAGGTACAGCAGCCAGGGCCCGTCGGCGTGGCGGACGAAGTGCAGGGCGTCGTCGATCTGGGCGGTGGTCGCGTAGCGCGTGCTCCAGCGGACGTCGCCGTTGTCGATGCGCCAGTAGCCGAAGTAGTCGGGCTTGTCGTCCTCGAGCAGCGGATCGGGCGTGGACGGGCCGCTCGGGTTGCCCATCAGCCCCACGGCGCTGTCGAAGCCCTGCAGCAGCGGCGCGCGCAGGGCGCCCGGGGCGTCCCAGCCGTCGAGGTGCCACTTGCCGACGAAGCCCGTCTCCATGCCGGAGCCGTGGGCCAGCTCGGCGAGGGTGACCTCGTCGCGCGACAGCTGCTCGTGCGCCTCGACGTTGGTGCCGAGGCCCGTCTTCTCGGCGGAGCGGCCCGTGAGCAGGGCCGCGCGCGACGGCGAGCACAGGGGCGTGGCCCAGGCGTGCTCGAAGCGCATGCCGCGCTCGCACAGGCAGTCGACGGTCGGCGTGCGGGGCATCGGCCCCGGCTGCCCGTAGGCGGCGAGCTGGTCGACCCCCACGTCGTCGATCAGCACGATCAGGACGTTGCCGCCGCCCCCCGGCCCCGCCGCGACCGACGGCGCGACGAGCTCGCCGCACGGCGGCGCGTTGCTGCAGCCCACGGCCAGGGCCAGCCAGACGAGTCGCGCCATCGTTCCCCCTTCGCCCCAGGCTGTCCGTAGCTCGCGCGACGGATCGGCCCTCGGACACCGAAGAGAATTCGCCGGGTCACTCAGGCGGCGGGCGACTCGGCGAACTGGCGCTCCACGAGCCGGCGGTACAGCCCGTCGTGCGCGAGGAGCTCGTCGTGCGTCCCGGCCTCGACGACCGTGCCCCCGTCGATCACCACGACCCGGTCGGCGTCGCGCACGGTGGACAGGCGGTGGGCGATGACCAGCGTGGTCCGCCCGACCATGAGCCGCTCCAGCGCCTCCTGCACGAGGTGCTCGCTCTCGGTGTCGAGCGCGCTCGTGGCCTCGTCGAGCACGAGGACGCGCGGATCCTTGAGCAGGGCGCGCGCGATGGCGATGCGCTGCTTCTGCCCGCCCGACAGCTGGATGCCCCGCTCGCCGACCAGCGTGTGGACGCCCTCGGGGAACGCCTCGACGAACGACAGCGCGTTGCTGGCGCGCAGCGCGTCGCGCACCTCCTCGTCGGAGGCGTCGGGGCGGCCGTAGCGCACGTTCTCGGCGATGCTGGTGGCGAACAGCACGGGCTCCTGGCTCACCGCGCCGACCTGCTCCCGCAGCCAGTGCGGATCGAGCTCGCGCAGGTCCGTGCCGTCGAGCGTGACGTGGCCTCGATCGGGGTCGTAGAACCGCGCGATCAGCGCCGCGACGGTGGACTTCCCGGCGCCGGACGGGCCGACGAGCGCCAGGACCTCGCCCGGCGCGAGCTCGAGGTCGAGCCCCTGCAGGACGGGCAGATCGGGACGGGACGGGTAGTGGAACGCGACGTCGTGGAAGCGGACCCGGCCCTCGACGGCCGGGAGGCGCTCGGTGCCGGTGCCCTCGAGCGCCGGCTGCTGGTCGATCAGCGCGAAGACGCGCTCGCTGGCGCCCAGCGCGTGCATGAAGTCGCCCCACAGGCCCGACAGCGCGCCGAGCGAGAAGGCGACGGTCAGCGTGTACAGCAGGAAAGCGGTGAGCTCGCCGATCGACATCGAGCCCGAGGTGACCATGCGGCCGCCGTACCAGACGACGAGCGCCAGCGCGCCGTAGCCCGCGAAGCCGGCGACGCCGTTGAAGATGCCCATCAGCAGCGCCCGCTTGGCGGCGAGCCGGTAGCTCTGCTGCACGGCCGCGCTGTAGCAGGCCACCTCGGCAGGCTCCCGCGCGAACGAGCGCACGGTCCGCATCCCGGAGATGAACTCTTCGGCGATCTCGGTGCTGTGGGCCAGGGCGTCCTGCACCTGGACGGAGACGCGCCGGATGAGCCGGCCGTACAGCGTGTGGCCCCGATCGCCACCACCGGGACGACCAGCAGCGCCACGCCCGACAGCGTGGGGCTCTTGATCATCAGCATCACCACGCCGCCGATGGCGCCCACGCCGAAGCGCAGGCCCATGGAGACGTTGACGGTGACGGTGTTCTGCAGGACGGTCGTGTCGCTCGACAGGCGGCTCGTGAGCTCGCCCGTGCGGCTGCGGTCGAAGAACGCCACGTCCTGCGTGAGGATCGCCTGGTACAGGTTCGTGCGCAGCCGCGCGACCACGCGCTCGCCAGCGACGGTGAACAGCCAGGCGCGCAGCATCGAGAACACGGACTGCACGAGGAACAGGCACAGGAGCAGCAGCGCGGCGACGTCGAAGTCGAGCCAGGACGGGCCGCCCGAGATGGCGTCGACCATCCACTGGACGGCCAGCGGGTAGACGAGGTTCATGCCGGAGCCGATCGCGAGCGCGACGGTGGCGACGGCGAGCAGGCCGAGCTCGGGGCGGGCGAGATCGAACAGCCGGCGAAGGACGGAGCGGTTCACGACGTCACCTGGGGGGAAGGGCACGGTTAGGGCCGTGACGGGAGGGCGCGATGGACCTCGTCGTGGTGGGGGCGCTGGCTGTGGCCGCAGTCCTCGTGTTCGTGGGGCTGGCCGTGGGGTGGTGGGCGCTGCGCAAGACGCTGTCGCTCGTGCGCCGGCTGGTGGTGCTCGGCCTCGGGCTCGCGTTGGCTCTCGTTATCCTGGGCAGCGGGTTGGGCATCTACCTGATGTGGTAGGTCCCGCCGCCGGCGCCGCTGCTGCGCCGCTACCGCCGCTACAGCCCCACGAGGCGGGCCGTCCGCGCCCGGCGGGCTTCGGCCGGGAGCTTCTTGCAGTCCTTGCCGTCGATGTCGCGCCGGCCGTCGTCCGACAGGACCCACCAGGCGCCGCCGGCGCGCACGAGCGCCTCGGGGTGCAGGTCGCCGAAGGCCACCGCCAGGCGCTCGGGCGGGGCACCGTCGTCGAAGCCGTGCCAGCGGTAGAGCAGGAAGCTGGCGTCGTCTTCGCCGGGGGATCCGCCGATGAGCAGGTAGGTGCCGTCGCCCTCGCGCTCGAGCGAGCGGATGCCGCGGCCGCCGAGGTCGATCCACCGCGGGCCGGTGAAGGTGGGGGCGGCGCCGCCGGCGAAGGCGACCGGGTCGTCGAGGCGCTCGATCAGCGCCTTGCCGCCGTGGACGGGGGCGCGGAAGCCGATCAGCAGCGAGCCGTCGGGGCCGGCGGCCAGGCCCTCGATGGAGAGGCCCTCGGGGTCCTTGCTCGTGTGCCCGACCGTGTTCACGACGATGCCGTACAGCTGGGACTGCTCCTGGCCGGCGTCGATGAGCCCCGTGGCGGGGCCCTGGGCGAGGGTGGCGCTGGCGGCGTCGTCGGCGAAGCGCAGGGCGAAGAGGCGCTGGCGCTGGGGCTGCCGCTCGGTGTCCTTGCCCGAGTCGTGGGAGGCGGTGAACCAGACCGTGCCGTCGGGCATCGCGGCGACGCCCTCGAGGTCGGCCTCCTTGCCGGCGAACAGGGGCGAGAGCGCGGTCAGGTCGATGGACGCCACGGGCGGCGCCGCGCCCTCGGCGGCGCGGGACCAGTCGAAGACGCGGAGCACGTTGTGCTCGTCGTCGGCCACGACCAGGCGGTCGCCGATGGCCACGGCCGCGCTCGCGTCGCACAGGCCGACGAGGTCGGGGCCGGGGATCAGCGACAGCTCGGGGCCGGTGGCCGCGGCCGGCGGGGCGGGCGGGGGCGGCAGGGTGCGGGCGAACGGGGCGTCGGCGTCCGCTGGGGCGGGCTGGGCGCCGCCGCAGGCGAGGAGGGCCACGATCGTCGGCACGGCGAGCACTAGTTCGCGGGGGCGCCGTCGAGGATCCAGTTGGCGACGACGTCGACGTAGGCGCTGTCGAGCGGGGTGCCAGGCGGCATGGTGCCCCCGGTGTTGTCGGGGTTCTCGCCCGCGATCTTGAGGTAGAGCATCGAGTTGTCGAGGTCGTTGGGGGTCACGAGCGGCACGCCGTAGCTGCCCGTGACGCCGACCGTGTTCGCGTGGAGGTCGGCCTCGAGGTCGAGCCCGAACCCGGCGGACGGCGCGGAGGCGGTGCTGTGGCACAGCAGGCAGTCGTCGGCCACGATCTGCTGCACGCCGGCGTACCCCTCGAGGCCCGGGTCGACGACCTCCTCGCTGACGCCGAACAGCGTGTCGTCGCAGCCGGCCAGCGAGAGCAGGGCCGCCAACCCCGCGCCGAGCCCCATGCCGCCGAGCCAGCCGATGCGCGCTCCGTCCATCACGCCTCCGTCGGACTGTTATGTCCCGCGGCCGGCGCGCTCGCCAGCCCCGCGCCCCCGTACGCCGGTGCGGGCGCGGAGGCACGCGCCGTCCACGCCTGGCGGACGGCGTCGACGATCTCGGAGGCGGCCCGCTCGGCGGCCGGGCAGATGCCGCCCATCTGGGCGAAGCCGTGGACCAGGCCGGGGTAGGCCAGGCGCACCACGGGCACGCCGGCCTCGTCGAGGCGGTCGGCGTAGGCCTCGCCGTCGTCGCGGAGGGGTCGAAGCCGGCGGTCGCGACGAGCGCCGGCGCGAGGCCGGACAGGTCGGGCTCGAGCAGCGTGGACGCGCGCGGGTCGGTGGGATCCGCCGCGTAGTGCGCGATGTACCACTGGATCGAGCCGCGGGTGAGCAGGTGGCCCTCGCCGAGCGCCTCGTAGGACGCCGACAGGCAGCGCAGGTCGAGGCCCGGGTAGACGAGGAGCTGGAAGGCGGGCTGGGGCTCGCCGGCGTCGCGCAGGGCGAGGCAGACGGCGGCGGCGAGGTTGCCGCCGGCGGAGTCGCCGCCGATGGCGATGCGCTCGGGGTCGCCGAGGCCGGCCTCGCGGACCGCGCCGACCAGCGCGGTGAGGGCCTGCAGGCCGGCCGGGTACGGGCGCTCGGGCGCGAGCGGGTAGTCCGCGGCGACGACGATCTGGCCGCCGTCGGCAGCGAGGCGGCGGCACCAGCGGTCGTGGGTGTCGAGGTCGCCGCAGACCCAGCCGCCGCCGTGGGCGTAGACCAGGGTGGGGAGCGGGCCGTGGGCGCCGTGGGGGACGTAGACCCGGACGGGGACGCCGCCGAGCTGCCGGTGCTCCACGCGGGCGACGCTGCGGGGCGGGCCCTCGACGATGGCGATCGAGCGGGTGAGCGTGCGCCGGGCGCTCTCGGGGGTGCGGCCGGCGAGGTCCTGCGGCTGCAGGGCTTCGAGGCGACAGACGATCTGGCAGACCTCGTCGAGCGGATCGCCGCGGTCGTTGCGCTGGACCGGGCCGCGGACGGCGGCGCGGAGGGGCCGCGGGAGCGCCAGGGTGCGGCGCAGGAGGGCGCGGAGGAGCCGAGGGCGGGGTGCTGGGGGTGCGTCGGGCATCGGCCCTCGATATCGTGGCGCACCGTGGCCCGGGGGGACGATGTCCGGCAAGCTCGTGGTGGTCGATCATCCGCTGGTGCAGCACAAGCTCGGGTGGCTGCGCCGGGAGGACACCGACTCGGCGACGTTCCGGCGGCTGCTGGGCGAGATCGCGGCGCTGCTCGCGTACGAGCTGACGCGGGAGCTGCCGACGGAGCGGGTGCGGCTGCGCACGCCGCTGTGCGAGATGGAGGCGCCGCAGCTGCAGGGCCGCCGCCGGCGCTGATCTCGATCCTGCGGGCCGGCAACGGGCTGCTCGACGGGGTGCTGGGGCTCATCCCCACCGCGGCCGTGGGGCACATCGGGCTGTACCGGGATCCCGAGACGCTCGAGCCCGTGCAGTACTACTTCAAGGTGCCGCACGACCTGGGGTCGCGGCAGGTGCTCGTGGTGGACCCGATGCTGGCGACCGGGCACTCGGCGGTGGCCGCGGTGTCGGCGCTCAAGGCGCGGGGGGCGGGGGCGATCCGGTTCCTGTGCCTGTTGTCGGCGCCGAGGGGGTGAAGGCGTTCCACGAGGCGCACTCCCGACGTGCCGATCGTGACGGCGGCGGTGGACGAGCGGCTCAACGACCACGGCTACATCGTGCCGGGGCTGGGGGACGCGGGCGACCGGATGTACAGGACGCGCTGACGCGGGTCACGGCCACGGCGGGCGGTCGCAGCGCCACCCCCGGCCAGACCAGCGCCGGGTGGAGCTGCTGTGCCGCCTCGAGCGCTGGCGCGGCCCGGGCGACCCGCTCGTGCTGCACGTCCCGCTCGGCGACGACCGCGCGGCCGCCCTGGCCGAGGTCTGGCAGCGCGGCTGGCCCGACCGCTACCCGCTCGTGCTCGACGCGCAGCGGCCGGGCGCCCCGTTCGAGGTGGGCGACATCGCCGTCGAGACCTGGGCCGTGCGCGTGGGCGACCCGCGGTGGGCCACGGGCGAGGTCGAGCCCGGCGTCGGGATGGCGCTGCGGATCGCGGCCGGCGGCCTGGTGGTCGCCGTGGCGCTGGGCGCGGGGCCCGAGCGCGCCGTGCAGCGGGCCTGCGACGGCGCCGACCTCGCCGTGGTCGAGGTGGGGGTCGCGCCGTGGCCGCGCACCGACGCGCCGTGGCGGATCCGCGTCGACCAGGCGCCGCTCCTGGCCGCCGGCGCCCGCCAGCTGTGGCTCGTCGGCGACGACGGCGCGCCCGTGGCGGAGGGGGCCGCCTGACCGGGGCGGCGTGCGGGCGCGGGCGGATCGGATACGCTGGTCGGCAACGGCGCCTCGCGCCGGGAACGGAGCGGGGATGAACGTCGGCCGCAACGAGATCCTCATCGGCGTGGCCGTGCTGGTGGTGGCGACCATGATCGCGGCCCCGATGCTGATCTCGGGCCGCAAGTCCGACCGGGTCGGCGAGGTCGAGGCCAACGTCGAGGCCATCCGCCAGGCGGAGCTGCAGTACCACGACGCGTTCGGGGAGTACGTCAGCGCCGAGGCGGCGCCCCGCCCGGCCTACCAGGTCGATCCGAACCCGATCCCGTGGAAGCCGACGGACGGCTTCCGCAAGCTGGCCTGGGCGCCGGAGTCCACCGAGGTGGTGGGCTCCTACTCCGTCCAGGCCGATGGCGCCGGCTTCAAGGTCACCGGCAGCTGCGACGTCGACGGCGACGGCCAGCGCGCCACCTTCGAGGCCACCCACGAGGTCGAGGCTCACGCAACCAGCCCTGCCGGCGTCTACTGAGCCTCCCGCGCCGCCGGCGCCCGTCCCCGTGCCGCGGCCCGCGGGCCGCGTCGCCATCGGGCTCGGCTCGAGCCTCGGGGACCGCACCGGCACCCTGACGCTCGCGGTGCGCCAGCTGGCCGCCCACCCGCAGATCGCGCTCCTCCGCGCGTCGCACTGGGTGCGCACCCCGCCGCTCGCCGGGGGCACCGCCCGCAACTGGTTCGCCAACGGCGTCGTGCTCGTCGACACCACGCTGTCGCCGCAGGCGCTGCTCGACCGCTGCGTCGCGCTCGAGGCCGAGGCCGGGCGCCGGCGCGGGCGGCGCTGGATGGATCGCCCGCTCGACCTCGACCTGCTGCTCGCCGAGGGCCTCGTCGTCGACACGCCGCGGCTCGTGCTGCCCCACCCGGCGATCGGCCGCCGCCGCTTCGTGCTGGAGCCGCTGCTCGAGGTCTGGCCCGACGCCGTCGATCCGGCCTCCGGCCAGGCCTACGCCGCGCTGCCGCGGGCCCCGGGCCCCGCTCCCGTGCCCATCGGGATGCTCGGCCCCCGGTGGCCGCTGCGCTACCTCTAGGACTTCGTCGCGATCCTGGCCTGGTGCCTGGCGCATCGCCTGCTTCGAGGCCGAGCACCGCCCACCGGAAGCGGATCGGGCCCGACCCCTTTCCTTCCTCTGGCGGAGGCAGAGCGGTCCCGGGCATCGCTCGCGCCGCTCCGGCCAGCGTCTCCGGGCACCGGCCACGCGATCGGGCCGACGCCACCTGCCGCCCTGCGCCCCCCTTCCCGACCCCCGACACACTTCCTGCACGACCCGGGGGCTAAGCCACCGTCACGGAGGTCCCGTGCTCGCCCTCGCCGCCCAGCTCCTCATCGCCCCCGCCCTCGCCGACCGCTTCCTCGACGTCACCCCGCCCCAGGCCGAGGCCCTCGTCGCCGCGTTGCCGCCGGGCACCCTCCTCCTCACCTGGTGCAACTACTGCGCGGGCGGCCCGCTCCGCGTCGTCCGCGTCCGCACCGCCCGCGTCGCGCCCGGCCGCTACCTCGCCGACGAGGGCTACGTCAGCGTCGTCGTCGAGCGCGACCTCCTGTTCGACACCTACAGCGCCGGGGAGATCGCCCTGCCGGCCGGCGCCCCGTGCGGCTCCGTCCCCGAGCGCCGCGGCGACGTGGCCGAGCCCGGCAGCCCGGCCGGCGACGTCGACCACATCGACGTCCCGTACGGGTGGACCGTCGACCGCGACGGCAAGCTCGCCTGGCTCGGCCGCCTCGTCGGCGACGGGGCCACGCCGCCGTCCCCCGCGACCTCCCTCTCGGACACCGTCCGCGAGCGCATCCGCAGCTGCCTCGCCACGCTCGCCCCGCACTGACGACCGGGACTCACGCCGTCAGCACGGCCAACACGGCGTCGCGCGCCGACAGCCGCGCCGCCCGCCCCTGCAGCCGGCCCGCCGCCCCGCCGCCCCGCGCCTCCATCAGCGCCAGCACCGCCTCCTTGTGCGCCGCCACCACGGCCGGCGGCCCGGCCAGCAGGAACGCCCCGGCCTCGCCCTCCCCCGCCGTCAGCCACACGACCGCGTCGGGCGCGGCCCGCAGCACCGCCCCGGCGATGCGGTTCAGCAGCGCGGCGTCGCCGGTGGGCCGGTGCAGCGCCCGCACCCCCTGCCCCGCCGCGAGCGCGGCGCCGAGCGCGTCGGCCAGCTCGGCCTCGGCGGCGGCCCGCGCCTTCGCCGGCGCCGTCGCCGCGTCGAGCGCGGCCCGCACCCCGGCCCCCAGCTCGTCGCCCCCGCGCGACAGCAGCGCCCCCAGCTCGGCCCGCTGCGCCTCCGCGGCCACGAGCCGCGCCAGGACCCGCTCCCCGGCGACGTAGCGCACCCGCGTGCCCCCGCGGATCCGCTCCGTCCCGAGCAGCGCGACGGCCTGCAGCTCGGCCGTGCTGGCCACGTGCGTGCCGCCGCAGGTGTTGAGGTCGAGCCCCGCGATCTCCACGAGCCGGATCGGCCCCCGGTGCCCCTCGGGCAGCCCCCGCGACCGCACCCCCTCGGGCAGCGCGTCCACCAGCCGCGGCACCACGGGCCGCGCAGCGCGGATCTCGGCGTTGACCTCGTCCTGCAGCGCGTGCAGCGCCTCGGGCCCGATCTCCGCGGCGTCGAGCTCCACGTCGCAGACGGCGCCGAGCCCCTCGTGCAGGTGGAAGCTGGTGGTCGCCCAGCCGCGCCGGTCGTGCGCCAGCGCCGACAGCAGGTGCTGGGCGCTGTGTTGCTGCATGTGGTCGAAGCGTCGCCCCCAGTCGACGGCGACCTCGACCTCGCCCACGGGCACGGGGCCCTCGAGGACGTGCAGCCAGCCGTCCTCCGTCGCCCGGACCTCGCGGACGCGCACCTCGCCGGCCTCGCTGCGGATCACCCCGCGATCCGACGGCTGCCCGCCGCCCTCGGCGTAGAGCACGGTGTCGTCGAGCCAGGCCAGGTGGGCCTCGCCGTCGACGGCGGTCCGGAGCACGGTGAACCGCCCGTGGCGGAGGGTCGCGTCGCGCTGGCAGGCCTGCAGGGTGTCCACGGCGCGGAGGTTACACCGGCCCGCGGAGGTTAGGGCGTCGGGATGCCCGAGCGTGCGCTGGTCACCGGCTTCACCTGGATCGACGGCGCCGTCCGCCTCAAGGCGTTCCGGGGCGATCCCCCCCGGCTCGACGACCGCCTGCTCGACGGCCGCGTCTGCTTCCGCATCCTGCCGGGCCGCCACTGCACGGGCCGCTACGAGGGCGTCGCCGTCCCCTGCCCCGACGCCGCCCCGGCCACGCGCGGCACCACCTGCGACGCCTGCGCCGCCCTCGACGCCTTCCGCCCCTGCATGACCTGCGACGGCTTCCGCTGCCCGCGCCTGTCGCCCGACATGCTGAGCTACTGCCGGCAGCGGCACCACCTCTACCTCGCCTGCTTCGGCGACACGACGATCAAGGTGGGCACGGCCTCGCACCCCCGCCGCGACCAGCGCGTCGTCGAGCAGGGGCCGCTGGCCGCCGCGCGCATCGCCGTCGCGCCCGGGCCGACGATCAAGCAGATGGAGCACCTGCTCGTCGAGGCGGGCCTGACCGAGACCATGCGGCGCACGCGCAAGACCGTGCTCATCACGGGCTCGATGACCGAGCCCGAGGCGCGCGCGCTGGTGCTCGAGGCCGCGGGCGACGCGCGCGAGATGCTGCCGCCGCGGTACCACCGCCACCTGCACCGGCCGGAGCTCGTCGCGCAGCCGCCGCTGGCCACGCAGAGCCGCGGGCTGCCGGTCAACGAGCTCAAGGTCGACGACGACCGGGTGGTCGAGGGGCAGGTGGTCGGCGCCGTGGGCCACGTGCTGTTCGTCGAGGACGGCGACGGGTGCTTCGCGCTGGATCTCGGCGCCCTGAAGGGGCGATGGATCGAGTGGGACCCCACCGGACCGCGTCGGCGCCCGGTGGCCCAGCTCGGGCTGTTCTGACGGAGGGGAGATGTCGACGTTCCGCGACGCCGCGGTGTGGATCACGGGCGGAGGCAGCGGCCTGGGCCGCGCGATGGCGCTGGAGCTCGCCCGGCAGGGCGCGAACGTGGTGGTCTCCGGACGCCGCGAGGACAAGCTGCTCGAGGTGGTCGCGGAGGTCGAGAAGCTCGGCCGGAAGGGGTTCGCCGCGCCGTGCGACTGCACGGAGGAGGCGCAGGTCGAGGCGGCCGCGGCGGCGGTGGTCGACAAGCTCGGTCGGATCGACGTGGCGGTGGCGAACGCCGGGTTCAGCGTCGGCGGGCGGGTCGAGCAGCTGTCGGCGGACGACTGGCGGCGGCAGCTCGACATCAACGTGGTGGGCGCCGCGATCACGGCGCGCCACGCCATCCCCCACCTGGTGGCCACGCGCGGGCGCCTCGGGCTCGTGGGCTCCGTGTCGGGGGTGATCTACTTCCCGGGGTTCGGGGCGTACCAGGCGTCGAAGGCGGCGGTGCTGGCGCTGGGGCGCACGCTGGCGATGGAGCTCGCGCCGCGCGGGGTGTCGTGCACGGTGCTGCAGCCGGGGTTCGTGGCGACCGACATCGCGCGGGTCGACAACCAGCAGCGGCTGGACCCGTCGCGGCGCGATCCGCGTCCGGAGCGGCTGATGTGGGAGGCCGAGCCGGCGGCGCGCAAGATGGTGCACGCGCTGGCGAAGCGCAGGGTCGAGTACACGTTCACGGGGCACGGGCGGATCGGCGTGTTCCTGGGGCGGCACTTCCCGGGGCTGGTGCAGTGGCTCGGGCCGCGCATCGCGCCGGAGCGGGGGTGAGCATGTCGATGCGCGCGGTGTGGCTGCTGGTGCTGGCGGGGTGCGCGAACCTCGGGCCGGGCGAGGCGTGCGAGGCGACGGGGGACGGCTTCACCCGGCGGGACCCGTGCGAGACGACGTGCATCGGCTGGTCGGTGGCCTGCGCCGACGGGACGAGCGCGGTGCCGGCGGTGTGTGCGGGCGACGCGTGCGAGGCCGACGCCGACTGCCCGGCGGGCTGGGGGTGCGCGGCGACGGACTCGTTCGCGCGGGCGTGCCTGCCGGCGAGCAGCGCGTGCGGCGGGGCGTTCGCGCCGTAGCGGGATCCTGGCCGCCGGCGAGGCGGCGAGGCGCGTGGCGTCGGCCTGAGCGAGGCCCGGCACCGCTCTGCCTCCGCACCAGGATGAATTCGGGTCGGGCCCGATCTGCTTCCGGAGGGTCGGATCTCAGCGTCGAACCGAGCGAACGGTGGTGCCGACCCGGCCATGCTCGGCACCGATCTGCCTCCGCAACAGGATGAAATCAGGTCGGGCCCGATCTGCTTCCGGCTTCGGCCAGCGCCCGGCACAGCGTCTCCCCGAACGCCGCGGCCGCGAGCCCGTTGTCGAGCAGCAGCGCCGGCGGCCCGTCGTCCGCCACCACGTCCACCGACGCCCGGCACGGCTCCTCCCCCTCGACGTACAGCCGCACGACCATCGTGTACGGCGCCTCCCGCTGCGGCCGCGTGTACCGCAGCGCCGCGTCGACGTACCGCTCGTGCGCCCCGGCCGCCCCGTTCTCCCAGCCCACCACCCGCGCATCGAGGTACGCCCCCTGCGGGTGGCCGAGCGCCACCAGGTCGGGCGCGAGCCGCTGCACGACCCGATCGGGCACGGCCGGCGGCGACACCACCGCCTTCACGAGCCCACACCCCACCAGCCACCACACCATCGTCGCCTCCCCCGGTCCCGTACCGGGCCGGGGGATCCGCCGCAGTGACGCGCGCTCTCAGTCCGCCGGCACCACGGCGTCGAGCGCGGTCTCCACGTCGAGCGTGGTCGGGTCGTACGGCGACGGCCCCGCCGCCACCCGGCCCTTGCCGTCGAGCACGAGCACGGTGGGCAGCGCCACCGTCTGCAAGGCCCGCATGGCCCCCGGCCCCGCGTGGCGGTGCTCCAACGTCACGCCCTCGGGCCAGTCGGCCTCGTCGCCGCCCACGTCGAGCGCCACGGACACCACCCCGCGCGGCCCGTACTTCGCCGCGATGGCGGCGATCCGCTCGAGCGCCGTCTGCGACGCCGGGAACCGCGGGTCCCACAGCACCACCACCTGCGCCGACGCGGGCGGCGCACCCGCCCCCTGCGGCGGCGTGGGCAGCAGCGCGGCGTCGGTCACGGCCCGGCCCACCAGCGGGTGCGCCGGCTGCACCTCGTCGTCGACGGAGCGCCCGGCGGCCGCGATCATCGCCTTCATCCCGCCGGGCAGCCAGCCCTCGGCGATGGGGCGCAGCGCGTCGCGCGCCTTCGCGATGGTGGCGGTGTCGTCGAGCTCCACGGCGAGCCCGCGGGCCAGCTCGAGCCCCGCCTCGTCGGCGTGGCCGGCGCCGGCCAGCGCGAGCCCCACCCGCAGCTGCCGCGCGGGCGTGGGCTGCAGCGCATACGCCGCGCGCAGGTCGGGCAGCGCCTCCTCGGCGCGCCCGGCCGCCAGCAGCAGCTGCCCGCGCAGCTCCCGGTCGGACGCCGCCTGCCGCCGCAGCCGCTCGGGCGCCTCCGCCGCGACCTCGCCCTCGCCGACCGCCACCGCCGCGGCGTCGATCGCCTCGCTCAGCAGCTCCGGCGAGGCCTCGCCCCGCTCCTGCACGAGCCGCGCCAGCCGCCGCGCATAGAAGCGCAGCTCGGGCTCCGCGGCGTGCGCCGCGCGCGTGGCCTCGAGCGCCACGTCGGGCTGGCTCGTGGCCTGCGCCAGCAGCGCCCGCTGGTACGCGGCGTGCGCCGCCACCGACCCCGACGCCGGCAAGGTCAGCGCGTCGAGGCAGGTCATCCCCGCCGCCGCGACCCCTGGTCCACGCAGGCGGCGATCTCGGCGTAGATCTCGGGATCGTGCACGTCGGCCGGCGTCCGCGTCAGCGCCGGATCGGCGGCCGGATCGAGCTGGCGCAGCCGCGCCTCGGCCGCCGCGGCGTCCTTGTCGTCGCCCAGCGCCCGGTGGGCCCGCAGCGCCGCCAGCACGACCGGCGGATCGTCGCTCGCATCGGCGGCCGCGAGCGCCTGGCGCGCCGCCTTGCGCGCCGCCCCGCGCCCCGGCCCCGACACGCCGTCGGCCCACAGCGCCGCCACCCGGTCGACCTGCCACGGCTCGGCGGCGAGCACCTGCTCGAGCTCGCCCGGCAGGTCCTCCTTGATGTAGCCCGACTCCATCTTCGCCAGCACGCCGTCGGCCCAGCCGAGCCCGCCGGCCGCGCGCAGCCGGGCGAGCTCGGCGTCGGCGTGGTCGGTGCGGCCCGTGCACCGCCGCTCCCGCTCCCGGTCGGCCCGGGTGGCCCAGTAGTGCGCGTCGCCCTCGGTGACCTTGGAGAGCAGCCCGCGCGCCTCGTCGCACCAGGCGCCCTCGCCCGCGTTGCGGTAGGCCAGCACCCACGCGAGCGCCACGCGCCGCACGGGATCCCCGGGTCCTCGCCCCACCACTCGCGGGTCCGCACCTCGAGCGACGCGCCGTCGCCCGCCTGCACGGCCGCGGCCGCCGCGAGCCCCGCGCCGCGAGCGCGTCGGGGTGATCGGCCACGAGCTGCTCCGCGAGCGCCGCCGCCGCGTCGTCCTGGCCCGTCTGCCACAGGTACCAGCCGCGCACGGCCTCCCGCGCGACGGCGTCCACCGTCGGCGGCGGCGCCTCCTCGCTCCGCGCCGCCAGCGCCGTCCCGAGACCCCACACGACCCACATCGCCCCTCCCGTGCCCCTGCCGGTGGCCCGTCGGGGCGGGTTCGTTCACCCGGCGCTCAGCCGTCGACCGAGCCCATCAGCTCGCTGTGCATCTTGTCGAGCTCCGCGCTCAGCGCTGGATCCTCGATCGGCTTCGTGAACGTCGGATCCGCCTTCCGATCGTAGCAGGCATCCTCGAACTCGTCGTTGTCGATCTCCTTGGTCGAGCCGTAGTCCTTCTGGCACTGGTGCTCGCTCGTCCAGATCGAGGCGCGGTGCATGCCGTTGTACAGCGTGTCGGCGTAGGCCTCGGTGCGGGGTCTTCCCGCCGGCCTTCACCGCCGCCGAGAGGTCCATGCCGTCGAAGCCCTGCTCCTTGCCGAGGCCCGCCAGCGCCACCAGCGTGGGCGCGAGGTCGATCTGCGACGCCAGGCCCTCGACCTGCTTGCCCTTCGCCACGCCCTTGCCCCACCACAGCCACGGGATGCGCACCGAGCTCTCGTAGAGCACGAAGCCGTGCTGCGAGCGGTGGTGCGGCGGCATGTCGAGGCCCTCGCCGTGGTCGGCGACGACCACGAACACCGTGTTGTCGGCGGTGATCCCCTTCTCGGCCAGGCCGGTGACCAGCGTGCGCAGCGCTTCGTCCTGCCGATGGAGCGTGCCGAGGTACGGCGCGATCTCCGACCCCGACTCCTTGTAGGCCTCGAACTCGGTGGGCGGCACCTTCAGCGGCTTGTGGCTGTCGACGAACGCGAGCTGCAGGTACAGCGGGCGCTCGAGCTGCTCCGGCGTGCGCTCGGCGACGCGCTGCAGCGCGATGTTCACCAGGTTGGGCGCCGCGATCCGCGCATCGAGCATCAGCGAGAACGGCTGGCTGTCGCGGTACCAGTCGAAGCCCTGCGCCGCGCCGACCTTCGCGTTGAGGTTGTGGTTCGCCGACAGCCCGACGGTGTACCAGCCGGCCTCGGCGAGCCGCTCCGCGATCGTGCTCGCGTCGTCGTGCAGCTCGTTGCGGTTCTTCTTGTCGGTCGGCTCGATGCCGCCGACGTGGTGCGGGTACTGGCCCGTGATGATCGCGGCGTCGGCCGGGTGCGGATCGACGGCCACCGACAGGGCGTCCATCATCAGCGCGCCCGCCTGGGCCTGCTCCGCCAGGAACGGCGTGACCGGCGGCTCCTTGGGGGTGTCGGTGTACGGCGTCCACTGGTCGCGGCGCTGGGTGGACATCACGACCACCACGACGTTCGGCGCGCCAGCCGGCGCCTTCGGGCGATCCTCGGGGATCTCCGACGCGTGGATGAGCTTCGCCGGCCCGAGGCGCTTGCTCTGGGGCCCCTTCGACTTGCCCTTGCCCTTCGCCTTGCCCGCCTTGGCCTTGGCGACCTGCTGGGCGTTGGTGGCAGGCGCGGGCACCGGCGGCTGGTTCGGGCTGCCGTACATCAGGATGAAGCCGATGACGAGCAGCGCGAGGGTGCCCACGGTGACAGCGATCGTCTGGCGGCTCACTCCCCCTCCTGCGGGACGGCCCCCGGTCCTCGGGCCTCCGTCCGGGCCAGTCCTTGCCCGATCCCCGGCGCGGGCGCAACCACCCGCTGACGTTCCGCCCTTCAGCAGCCCCGGACGCAGTCGATGGGGGGCCCATGAGCATCACGGTGCCGAAGGCCGTGCGCCCGTCGCCCGCGGCCGCCGATCTCGCCGCCGAGCTGCGGCTGGCCGGGTGGGACATCCGACCCGACGCCGGCTTCGAGCTCGCCTACGAAGTCCGCCCCGGCCAGCTCCAGGTGGTGCTGACCGCCTCCCGCGCCCTCGCCGAGCGCGCCGTGGAGGCGGGCGCCGTGGACGCGCTCGTCTGGCCCGACGACCGGCTGCGCCTGCCGCAGGCCCTGCTCGTCGGCCGCAACGCGGCGCAGGAGCGCTGCCTGCGGCTCGCCTACACCCGGGCGTTCCGCGCCAACCCGGACTGGAGCGAGCTCACCGACACCGACGCCGTCCTGCTGGACGTGAGCGAGGGCTTCGTCGCCCACTCGGGCTACGACCGCCACGAGGCCATCGGCCGCACCCCCGCCCAGCTGTTCCGCGCCGGCACCCACGGCCGCGCCTTCTACTCGGCGATCTCGGCCGCCCTGAACCAGCGCGGCGAGTGGACGGGCGACCTCGTCGGCCGCCGCCGCAACGGCAGCTGGGCCCTGCTCGAGGCCCGCATCGGCGTGGTCCGCGAGAACGGCCGCGACATCGCCCACTTCGCCTCCAAGCGCGTGCCCAGCGCCTCGAACAACACGAGCCTGCGGGCGCGGGTCGCGGCGTCCACCACGGCGCCGTGGGTGTTGCTCGCGCCCGGCGGCGCCATCGTCGACCACAGCCCGGCCGCCCCCGAGGTGCTCGGGCTGGAGGCGCTGCTCAACGCCAACATCGAGGCGCTGGGCCTGTCGGGGCCCGGCGACGTCTGGCTCGACAGCGCGCACGGGCTGCGCGCCTGGGAGGTCCGCGAGGAGCGGCTCGCGGCCGGCGACATCGAGCTCGTGCTGCTCGTGTTCCACGACGTGACGGAGCGCAAGCGGCACACCGAGGAGCTCGACTCGCTCGCGCGCGACCTCGCCATGGCGCGCGACCAGGCGCTCGCGGCCGACCAGGCGAAGTCGGCCTTCCTGATGTCGATGAGCCACGAGCTGCGCACGCCGCTCAACGCCATCCTCGGCTACACGGAGCTGCTGCTCGAGCTCGACTGCTCCGAGGAGGCGAGCGTCGACCTGCAGCGGATCCGCGGCGCCGGCAGCCACCTGCTGGCGCTCGTGGACGACGTGCTCGATCTGGCGCGGGTCGAGTCCGGCCGCATCGCGGTGCACGAGGTCGCCGTCGACACCGCCGAGCTGCTTCGCCGAGGCCGCCGAGAGCGTGCGCCTGCGGGCGGCGGCGCGCGGGCAGCGGGTCGAGCTGCACGGCGTCGCCGGCAAGCTGCGCACCGACCGGCGTCTCGTCCACCAGATCCTGCCTCAACCTCCTCGGGAACGCCGTCAAGTACGCCGTCCCCGGCACGATCGCGCTCGGCGTGGACTGGCGCGAGCGGCCGCGGCTCGTACGTCGAGGACCAGGGCCCGGGCCTGACCGACGCCGAGCTGCAGCGCGTGTTCCAGCCGTTCGTGCAGCTGCAGCCGCAGGGCTCGACCGGGGTGGGCCTCGGCCTCGCCATCAGCACCCGCCTGGCCCACGCCCTCGGCGGCGCGCTGCACGCCGCCCGCGCCGACGGCGGCGGCACCCGCTTCTGGCTCGAGCTGCCGCCCACCGCCCGCGGGTAGCGCTACTCGTCGAGCGGCGGCGGCGGCGCGGCGTCGTCGGGGATCTGCTCGACGTGCGCGGCGTACCACTTCTTCGCGTCGCGGGTGGCGGCGATGATGTCGAGGTTGACGTAGCGCAGGTTCACCTCGCGGTAGGTGAACGCCTCGTCGCCCAGCGGCACCGACAGGGCCTCGATCGCGCGCAGGTAGGCGTCGTCGACCCGCTTGAAGTACGAGCCCTCGTGGTGCGGCACCTCGCGGCGGCCGTCGAGGTGCTCGAACGGCAGCATGTCCCAGGTGTTCGGGGACTGATCGTCGATGTGGGCGACGAGCGCGTGGATGGCCTCGACCGCGCCCTCGTCGGCGAGCGCCTCGGCCGCGGCGGAGCGCGTAGCCGTGGGGATCGTCGAGCAGCGACACCAGCAGCTTGCGGATCTCGGGGTCGCCCGGGGCCAGCCGGGCCAGCAGCAGCGCCGCGCGCCCGCGGATGCCCGGATCGAGGTGCGTGGCGAGGACCTTGGCGATCGCCACGAACGGCGCCGGATCGGCGAGGCCCTTGGCGCGGTACCGCAGCAGGCGCAGCGCCTCGGTGACGAGGAAGGGCGAGTCGTTGTCGTTGAGGACGGCCAGGAACGCGGCCTCGGGCACGCCCTCCTGGCTCCAGGCCGGGCGTCGAGCACCTCCATCGCCTCGTAGCGGACGGCCGGGTCGCCGCCGCAGACCATCCCCGACAGCCGCATCACCAGCGGGTGCCACGCGGGGACCGCGGACACGACGGGCTTGGCGGCCTCGAAAGCGCCGCGATGCGGACGGGGCCGGGCTCGCCGAGGCGCGCCGCAGCGACCATCGGCAGATCGCCGCTGCCGGCGTCGTCACCGGCGCACCCGGCGGCAGCGAGCAGCCCCGCCGCGATCACCTCGGGATCCTCGGCGCGCGCGGCGAGCCACACGAAGGAGGCGCCGTTGGCCTCGCAGTCCTCGGCGAGGGTCGACGGGAACCGGCCGTCCACGACGTGCGCCGCGAGCGCTCGGGCCGCCTCGATCGCCTCGGGGGTGGGCTCCTGCTGCAGCGGGATCGGGTGCTCGAAGAGCCCCGCACACCCGAGCAACACGATCCCGACGCCCGCTCCGATCCCGACGCACCCCCACCGCACTGCCCGCACTTCGCCTCCCGCGGGTGACCATCTTAGGACGGAGCGTTAACCAGCGACCGCCTCGGAGGTCGTCATGGCGCGCCACCTGCTGCTCGGAAGCCCGGCGATGGGCCGGGAGGTCCACCTGTGGACCTACGGTCACTTCGGCATGCCGGTCGTGGTCTTTCCGACCGCCGCCGGATTCGCCCACGAGTGGCAGGCGCAGGGCATGATCGACGCGATCGCCCCGCTGCTCGCCGCCGGGCGGATCAAGCTGTACTGCCCGGAGTCGAACGTCTCGGAGGCGTGGACGCGCAAGGAGAACGCGCCGGCCTGGCGGATCCAGCGCCACCAGGCCTACGAGCGGTTCGTCCTCGAGACGCTCGTGCCCTTCGTCCGCGACGACTGCCACTCCTCCGACATCCCGATCGCGGCGGTCGGCGCCTCGCTCGGCGGGATGTACGCCGCGAACTTCGCGCTCAAGCACCCCGAGACCTTCCGCTGGGCGCTGTGCATGAGCGGGCGCTACGAGGTCCGGAACTTCACCAACGGCTACGACGCGCCCGACGTGTACTACAACAACCCCCTCGCCTACGTGCCGAACCTCGCGGGGCCCGCGCTGGAGCGCGTGCGCCGGAACACCGCGCTGACGCTCGTGTGTGGCCGCGGCAAGTGGGAGGAGGGCTGCATCGAGGAGACGATCGCGCTCGCCGACGTGATGCGCGACAAGGGGCTGCCCCACGAGTGCGATCTGTGGGGCCACGACGTGTCGCACGAGTGGCCCTGGTGGCGGCGCCAGGCGCGGTACCATCTGGAGCGGCGGTTCGGGGGGTGACGTGAGCCGCGATCCGATCCTCGGCGATCTGCTGTCCGACACGCGCGCGGTCGTGAGCCGCCTGCTCGAGGAGCCGCTGCGCGAGCCGGCGGAGCTGCGCCGCCTGCTCGACGAGGCCGAAGAGGTCCTGCGGCACGAGCTGTCGCGCCAGATGGCCGTGGCCGACGGCGCGCTGGCCGAGCGGCTGGTCACCCGGTGCCGGGCGCTGCTCGATCGCTGGGAGGTCGCGTCGCCGCGGGAGCGCAAGCTCGTGCAGGTGGCCGTCCGGTACTTCGTCATGGAGGACGACGGCGCGGCGGATCTCGACTCCGCCTTCGGCTTCGACGACGACGCCGAGGTGATCGACGCGGTCAGCCGGGCCCTCGGCCTGCCCCCGCTCGAGGCGCGCTGATACACGGTGGGGGATGACCCGTTCCACCAGGCTCGGCAGGGTGGTGCTGGCCGCGGGGCTGCTCGGGAGCTGCGATCCGCCGGCGCCTCCGGCGGAGGGCGCGCCGCTCGATCCGCTGGGCAGCCTGCTCCCGCAGATCCCCGAGGCCTGCTCGCCCGTGCGGCACTGCGAGGGCGAGCGGTGCTGGACGCGCATCTGCGGCGGCGTCTACGTGATGGGCGACGACGCCGTGAGCGAGCACGCGCCGGCGCACCGCGTCTCCGTGCCCACCTTCGACCTGATGACGGCCGAGATCACCGTGGCGGACTACGCCGCCTGCGCGGACGCCGGCGCCTGCCCGCCCGTCCCCATCGCCGACCCGCAGTGCCAGCTCGACGACCCCGCGCTGGCGCGCAACTGCCTCGACTGGTTCGCCGCGCGCGACTTCTGCGCCTGGGTCGGCGGGCGGCTGCCGAGCGAGGCCGAGTGGGAGTACGCCGCGCGCAGCGGCGGGCGCGACGACGTCTTCCCGTGGGGCGACGACGAGCCCGACTGCGCGCGCGCCCAGCTCGGGTGCGCCGACTGCGAGGAGCACGTGGCGCCCGTGTGCTCGCACCCCGACGGCGACACGGCGCAGGGCGTGTGCGACCTCGCCGGCAACGCCATCGAGTGGGTGCAGGACAACTGGCACCCGTCCTACGACGAGGCCCCGCTCGACGGCAGCGCCTGGATGGAGCCCGACACCGACTGCCGGGTGCTGCGGGGCGGCGGCGTGGGCAGCTGCGTGTCGCCGGCGGCGCGCGAGCGGGTGTGCCACGAGCCCGAGTTCTCCTACGCGGGCAGCGGCGCCCGCTGCGCGCGCGGGCGCTGATCCGGCGGGGGCGGGGTCACGGCCACGGCCCGGCCGCCTGGCCGGCGTCGTCGCGGCCCCAGCAGACGGCCGCGCCGCGCGCGACAGGCCGCAGGTGTGGTCGGTGCCCGCCGACAGCGTGGCGAGCGGCTCCGTCACCGGCGCGGGCTGCGCGGCGCCCGCGCCCCAGCACCACGGCAGGCCGTCGGGGTCGAGCGCGCAGGCGTGCGCCCGGCCGACGGCGAGCGCGGTGGCGGCGCCGATGCCGGCGACCGAGCGCGGATCGCCGCGCTCCCAGCAGGTGACGGCCTCGGCGGTGCGCCAGCAGGTGCGCAGGTACGACGAGGTGACCTCCAGCACGCCCGTGGCGACGAGGCTGGATCGGGGGCGGCGCGGTCAGGGCGCGGTAGCCGTCCCAGCAGACGAGCCGGGCGTCGTCGAGCAGGGCGCAGCTGCGCTCGGCGTCGGCGGCGATGGCGACGGCGGGCGCGGGGACGGGCACCGCAACCAGCGCTGCGCCGGCCTCGTCATCGCGGAAGGCCCAGACGCCGCCGCTCGGGTCGCGCCCCACCCGGGCGCCCGCGCCGGCGGCCACCTCGACGAAGGCGGTGGGGACGGCGCGATCGACGCCGGGGCGGCGGCAGCGCCGGACGCCGCCGCCCCGCGCGCAGACGGCGAGGTCGGTCACCTCGAGGGCGCCGGGGAGCGCGCCGGCGGCGAAGGCCAGGCGGCCGCGGCAGCGGACGAGGCCGTCGTCGGTGCGGATGCAGGTGGTGTCGTCGCCGGCGACCACGTCGAGGACGCGGGGCGCGGCGGGGCGGGCGCCGGTGCGGACGGCGGGGGCTCGGTGCACCCGACCAGGAGCGCCCATCCGAGGACAGCGGAGGCCATGCGCCAGGATAGCCGGCGGGGCGCGCCGCGCGGCGTGGGATATCCTGCGCTCGTGCTTCGCTGCCTCGTCCTCGCGCTGCTGTTCGGCTGCCCCGCCCACGTGGCCCCCGTCGGGGCCGGCGCGAGCAGCCCCCTGCCGCCGCGGCTGTCGCCCTCGCTGCGGGTGGTGCGCGACCCGGCGACCCTGCGCGCCGTCGGCGCCACGGCGCGGGTGGACTTCCAGCGCGACCAGGTGATCGTGCTGCAGGCCGCCACGCAGCACTCGCGCAGCCACATCGCCGTGCGCCGGGTCGACGTGCGCGAGAGCGAGGCCACCATCGACGCCTGCGTGCGCGGCTCCGTCGTGCAGACGCTGTCGGCACCGTGGGTCGCGGTCACGGTGCCGCTCGGCGTGAGCGAGGTGCGCTGGACCTGCGGCGGCGAGGTCCACGCCACCGCGCGCCCGCGGCCCGAGGGTTGCGCTGGGGCGCGCCCTGGCGGCGCTCGCGCTCGCCGGGCTCGGCGTCGGCTGCTGGCGCTCGCTGCGCGGCGCCGACCCCGCCACGGCGCGGGCGCTGGCGGCGGAGGCGCGCTGGGGCTGGGTGGCGGCTGCCGTCGCCGGCTTCGCCGCCAACCACGCGCTGCGGGTGGTGCGCTGGCACCTGCTCCTCGACGCGCGGATCCCGCTGCGCCGCGACGCGCTCGTGTGCCTGGTAGCGTTCCTGGCCATCACCACGCTGCCGCTGCGCCTCGGCGAGCTCGTGCGCCCGGCGCTGCTGGCGCGCGAGGGCGTGCCCGTGGGGCGCACGCTGGCGGCGCTGGTGGCCGAGCGTGCGCTCGACGTGGCGGCGCTGGCGGGGCTGCTGCTGTGGGCGGCGACCGGGCCCGACCTCCCCGCGCTGCGCGTCGAGGGCACCGACGTGCTCGCGCTGGCGCGGCCGGCCGCCGCGGTGGCGCTGGGCGTGCTGCTCGCCGGGCTGGCGGCGGTGACGGTGGCCGGCGACCGCCTGGCGGGCCTGCCGGTGGTGGGGCCGACGGCGGCGGCGATGGCGCAGGCCGGCCGCGACCTGGCCCGGCGCCCGGCCCGCGCGCTCGGCGCCGCCGCGCTGACCGCCGCCACCTGGCTCGCCATCGGCGCCTACGTGCGCGGCGGCCTCGCCGTGCTGCCCTCGCTGCCGCAGTCGTGGGAGGCGGCGGCCGTGGTCTGGGCCGGCGTCATGGCGACGATCAACGTGCTGCCCACGCCCGGCTTCTTCGGCAGCTACGAGGCCGGCGCCGCGGCCGCGCTGGCGCTGTACGGCGTGCCCACGGCCTCGGGCGGGGTCTGGGCGCTCGGCCTGCACGCCGGCTACGTCGCCTTCGTCGCGGCGCTGGGCCTGCCGGCGCTGCTGTGGCTGCGACACCGCGGCGAGACCGGCCCGGCGGCGGAGCTGCCGTAGCGCCGAGGCCCGGTGTCAGCCGGCGAGGCGGCGGTACTCCTCGGCGTCGTGGGCCGAGAAGACGGTGACGTCGTCCGCCGCCGCCCGCAGCTCGCGCAGCCGCGCCTGGTTGTCGCGCACCCGGCGGTGATCCCAGGCGATCGCCCGCTCGAACGCGCGCTGCCCGAATGGCACGGGCACGGCAGGGTCCACCCGGCCCCGGTGCGCGTACTGGTCGCCGGCGTGCAGCAGCCAGCCGGCGCCCGTGTCGACCGCCACGGCCTGGTGGCCTCGCGTGTGCCCCGGCAGCGGCAGGAGCAGGATCTCCGGCGGCAGCCCGTCGATCGCGGCGACGGCCTCGAAGCCCCGCCACCGCTCGCCCGCCGGCGCATGGCGCGCCCAGCGCGGGTGGTGGCCGAACTGCGCGGGCAGGTACCGCAGCCGCGCCCGCGGCGACCGGCGGTGGGTCGCGGCCTCGAGCTCCTCGGCCTGGACGTGGATCCGCGCTTCGGGAAAGTCGGCCAGCCCGCCGGCGTGGTCGAGGTCGAGGTGGGTGACGACGACGTCGCGGACGTCGCGCGGATCGAAGCCCAGCGCCAGGATCTGCCGCAGCGCCGTGCGCTCGGGCGACAGGTCCGGCCCGGCGGCGAGGCGGAACGACCGCGGCAGCCGCCGGGCGCCGAGCAGGCCGAAGCCCGTGTCGACCAGCACGAGCCCCGCGGGCGCCTCGACGAGCAGGCAGTGGCCCACCATGCGGTCGACGCCGTTGAGCCAGCGCCCCCCGAAGGGGCACATGGTCGCGCAGTCGAGGTGGTGGACCTTCACCCGCGGGTCGTCGTCGCCTTGCTGTCGATCTCGGCCCGCAGCTGCGCGGCGAACTCGCCCACGCCCACCTGCCCGAGGTCGCCCTCGCCCCGCTTGCGCACCCCGACGGCCTCGGCCTCGGCCTCCTTGGCCCCCACGATCAGCGCGTAGGGCACCTTGTCGGTCTCGGCCAGGCGGATCTTGTAGCCGAGCCGCTCGTCGGACGCGTCGACCGCCACCCGGATGCCGGCCTCGCGCAGCCGCGCGGCGACCTGCTGCGCGTAGTCGAGGAACTTCTCCGACAGCGGCAGCACCCGCGCCTGGGTCGGCGCCAGCCACACCGGGAAGTCGCCGGCGTGGTGCTCGATGAGGATGCCGAAGAACCGCTCGATCGAGCCGAGCAGCGCGCGGTGGATCATGATCGGCCGGTGGTGCGCGTTGTCGGCGCCCACGTAGGACATGTCGAACCGCTCGGGCTGGTTGAAGTCGAGCTGCACCGTGCTGAGCTGCCAGGTGCGCCCGATGGCGTCGACCACCTTGATGTCGATCTTCGGCCCGTAGAACGCGGCCTCGCCCTCGACCGAGGTGTACGGGATGCCCCGCGCGTCGAGCACCTCGGCCAGCACGCGCTCCGAGGTGTCCCAGATCTCGTCGGAGCCCTGGTAGTGCTCCTTGTTGGCCGGGTCGCGCAGCGACAGCTCGACCTTGTACTCGGAGAAGCCGAAGGTCGCGAACATCAGCTGCGCGAAGTCGATGCAGCCCTCGATCTCGGCCCGGAAGGTCTCGGGGGTGCAGAACAGGTGCGCGTCGTCCTGCGTGAAGCCGCGGACCCGCATCAGCCCGTGCAGCGCGCCCGAGCGCTCGAACCGGTAGACGGTGCCGAGCTCGGCGTACCGGATCGGCAGGTCGCGGTAGCTCCGGGTCTTGCTCTTGTAGATGCCGATGTGGAACGGGCAGTTCATCGGCTTGAGCTGGTACGGCTCGTTCTCGACCTCCATCGGCGCGTACATGGAGTCGGAGTAGAAGCCCGTGTGCCCCGAGCGGTCCCACAGGGTGCGGGGCGCGATGTGCGGCGAGAACACGATCTCGTAGCCGCGGCGCAGGTGCTCCTCGCGCCAGAAGTCCTCGATCTGCTTGCGGATCAGCGCGCCGTTCGGCAGCCACAGCACGAGCCCGCCGCCGTACTCCTGGGTGATGCGGAACAGCTCGAGGTCCTTGCCGATCCGGCGGTGGTCGCGCCGCTTGGCCTCCTCGAGCATGTGCAGGTGCTGCTCGAGCTCCTCCTTGCTGGCGAACGCCACGCCGTAGATCCGGGTCAGCATCGGCCGGGTCTCGTCGCCCCGCCAGTACGCGCCGGCCACGCTGGTCAGCTTGAAGTGCTTCAGCTTCTTCGAGTAGTTGACGTGCGGCCCGGCGCACATGTCGGTGAAGTCGCCGTGCTTGTAGAAGCTGATGACGGGCGCGCCGATCCGCTCGAGGTTCTCGAGCTTGTAGGGCTCGTCGTTGTCTTTCGCCCAGGTGACGGCCTCTTCCTTGCTCAGCAGGAAGTGCTCGAACTTGTGGTTGCCCTTGGCGATCTCGCGCATCTTGTCTTCGATCGCCGGCAGATCCTCGCTCGACAGCGAGACGGGCAGCTCCATGTCGTAGTAGAAGCCGTGCTCGATGTGCGGCCCGAACCCGAAGCGCGTTCCCGGGTAGAGTTGGGCCACCGCGGAGGCCAGCAGATGAGCACACGAGTGGCGGATCGTCTCGACCTCGGTGAGCTCCCGAGGTTCGAAGTCGAAGCTCAGCTCCTGGTCGTCGGTCACGGACATCTCGCCTCCGGTAGCGTGGTCCCTATCGCGCGACGCGCCGCCTGCCACGCCCGGAGCGCCCGGTGAGCGATCCCGCGAGCCCCGCCCCCGCGCCCCCCGCCGCCCCCACCCCCACCGCCTGGTGGCGCCCGTGGACGTGGGTGCCGTCGCTCTACTTCGTCGAGGGGCTGCCCTACGTCGTCGCCAACAACGTCTCCATCGTGATGTACAAGCAGCTGGAGCTGTCGAACGCGGCGATCGCGTTCTACACCAGCTGGTTCGGCCTGGTGTGGGCGTTCAAGGCGCTGTGGAGCCCCTTCGTCGACCGGACCTCGTCGAAGCGGCGGTGGACGGTGGTGATGCAGGCGGCGATGGCGCCCGTCCTCGTGCTGCTGGCCCTGTCGCTGCCGCTCCCGTCGTTCCTGCAGCTGTCGCTGGCCGGGTTCCTGGTGCTGGCCGTGCTCTCGGCCACCCACGACATCGCCGCCGACGGCTTCTACATGCTCGGGCTGCCCGAGGACCAGCAGTCGGCCTTCGTCGGCGTGCGCTCCACCTTCTGGCGCATCGCGCTGGTGCTCGGCGAGGGCGGCCTCGTCATGCTGGCGGGCTGGCTCGCCCACACCCGCACCGTCGAGGCCGCCTGGACCACCACCCTGCTCGTCGCCGCCACGCTGTTCGCCGTGTTCGCCGCCTTCCACGCGCTGGTGATGCCGACGCCGGCCGCCGATCCGCTGCGGGCGCCGCCGGTGGCCGAGGCCGGCCAGGTCCTGCGCGACGCCGCCACGCCCCAGGCCGCGCGCGTCGCCGTGAGCGGGCTGCCCGCACTGCTCGCGTGGGCGGTGCTCACCTACACCGACCTGCCGCTCGCCCTGCAGGGGGCGCTGGCGGTGCTGGTGGCCGTGGGCGTGCTGGCGGGCACCCTCGGGCCCCGGGCGCTGGCGACGGGCGGCTCGCGCCCCGCGTGGCTCGCGGCCGACGCCGCCGTCGCGGTCGGCCTGGCCGTCCTGTTCCACGCGCTGCTCCCGGACACCTCCCTGCTGCTGGTGGTGGTGTTCCTGTGCGGGCCGTTCTGGCTCCTGCACGGGCTGATGCTGCAGCAGGGCGGCTCGGACTCGGTGATCGGGTCGTTCGCGGCCAAGCCCGGCATCGGCGCCGCCGTGCTGTTCCTGCTGTTCTACCGCTTCGCCGAGAACCACCTGGCGCGGCTGGTCTCGCCGTTCCTGCTCGATCCCGTCGCCGTGGGCGGGCTCGGGCTGTCGGCCGAGGCCGTCGGCTTCGCCAAGGGCACCGTCGGCGTGCTGGCGCTCACGGCCGGCGGCATCCTCGGCGGCCTCGCCATCTGGCGCCACGGGCTCAAGGCCTGGCTGTGGCCGATGGTCTTCGCGCTCAACGCGCCCGACCTCGTCTACGTCTGGCTCGCGTACGCCCAGCCCGACAACTACCCGCTCGTCGTCGGGCTCATCGGCGTGGAGCAGTTCGGGTACGGCTTCGGCTTCACCGCCTACATGATGTTCATGATCCGGCTCGCCGAGGGCGAGCACAAGACCGCGCACTACGCGTTCGCCACCGGCCTGATGGCGCTGTTCGCCTGGGCGGCCCAGTCCTGGAGCGGCTGGATGGAGGAGCAGCTCGGCTACCAGCTGTTCTTCGTCTACGTGCTGGCGTGGATCCTGCCGGGCATCTTCGTCGCCTGGTGGGTCGACATCCCGCCGTCGTTCGGCAAGCGCAAGGAGTGAGCCTCAGCCGGTGGGCCACGGCCCGTCAGCGCCTACTTCCGCTTCGCCTGGTACATCGCCTGGTCGGCCTGCTCGAGCAGCGCCTCGAGCGTGGTGTCGATCTCCGTCCGCGTGGCCACGCCGATGCTGACCCCGACCGGGATCGGGCCGCGCTCGGTGATGAACGGGCCGCCGGTGACGTGCTCGTGGATGCGGCTCGCGACCACGCGCGCCTCCGCGCCGGCCGTCTTCGGCAGCAGGATGACGAACTCGTCCCCGGCGAAGCGCGCGACCACGTCGGAGTCCCGCACGGCGCGCCGACAGCGCTCCACGAGGATCTTGAGCACCTCGTCGCCCGCCATGTGGCCGTAGTGGTCGTTGACGTGCTTGAACTTGTCCACATCGATGACGAGGACCGAGAACACCTCGGGGTTGCGCAGCATCGCGGCGGCCTGCGCGGTGAGCGTGCGGCGGTTCGGCGCGCCGGTGAGCGGGTCGCGGCCGGCGAGGTCCTTGGCCGAGGCGGCATGGCTCTCGAGCATCATCACCACGTCGAGCATCCGCTTCGAGGCCGTCCGGATGTTGTCGAGCAGATCGAGCACCTGCGGCATCGACTCGAAGACGTCCTCCTCGATCATGTCGCTGGCCTGCGAGATCGTGTCGAGCGCGTCGCGCGCGTCGCGGGCGACGTCGACCATGTCCTCGTTGCGTGAGATGCCGCCTGGGGGTGTCGTGCGCAACCGTGAGCCCTCACAGACAGTATGCGAGGGGATCGGTGCGCCGGACAGGGGACGGGAGGTTACACGCGCCCTCAGCGGCGATGGAGGCGACGTGGCCGACGACGACGGGGGCGACCTCCCCCACGACGAGGCGGGCTGGCGCGCCCGGCTCACCCCCATCCAGTTCGACGTGCTGCGCCGGCAGGGCACGGAGCGCGCGTTCACGGGCGCCTTCTGGGACCACCGCGAGCGCGGCACCTACCGCTGCGCCGGTTGTGGCACCCCGCTGTTCACGTCCGTCCAGAAGTTCGACAGCCACTGCGGCTGGCCGTCGTTCTTCGACCCGCTGGCGTCCGATGCGGTGGCGGAGCGGCCAGATCACAGCCACGGCATGGTCCGCACCGAGGTCGTGTGCGCCCGCTGCGGCGGGCACCTGGGCCACGTCTTCCCGGACGGGCCCCCGCCGACGGGGCTGCGGTACTGCATCAACAGCGCGTCGCTCACCTTCGAGCCCGGCTAGCGGCGTCAGCGCTCGCTGGCCGGCGGCGCGAACGGATCGGCGGACGGCCCCTCGGCGACGGCCCGCCCCGACAGCGGCTTGCGGCGCGCCGCCCGCCACCACCCGCGCACGTCCCCCACGAAGCGCTGCTGCTCGGGCTCGTGCGCGAACGCCCCCTCCGGCACCGGCAGCACCCGGTCGGCGAACCGCAGCACCACGAGCCGCTGCGCCGCCTCCACGCCGAGCACCTTGTCCCAGCCGAACCGGATCGAGCCGGCGCGCGAGCGCATCCACCCGCCGTCGGGCCCCACCGCGAGCGCCACCGGCCCCTCCGGGCCCCGACGCCGCTCCCACAGCACCGCCGCGGTCAGGCCCGCCAGCGCGGCGCCCCCGACGACGAGCAGCTCGAGCCCCTGGGCCGCCGCCCGCGGCGACGCCGACAGCAGCCACGGGCCGAGCCCGGCCACGCCGATCCCGACCGCCAGCGCCGACAGCAGCAGCCGCTCCAGGTCGCCCCCGTGGCGCCCTGCCCCGCTCACCCCGACGCGACGCAGGTCGTAGCGGAGGCTCCAGGCGGCGCGGCCCGGCTCCGGCGCGTCGTCGAGGTCGGCGCGCGAGCGGCGGAAGCCGTCCACCGTCCGCACGAACCGGTCGAGCCCGCCCCGCTCCGCGCCGAGCGCCCGGCAGGGGATCGTCACGATCTGGGCCTCGGCGAGGTGCAGGAACACGTGGTCCACGTCCACCACCAGCCGCTCGACCGCGCCGGGCGCCAGCCGCTGCTCCAGCCCGCCGCGGAACACGGTCATCGCCGGCGCGCCCTCGCCGCCGAGCGTCACCTCCACCGGCCCGGCCCGGCCCCCGGCCCGCCGGCTGCGCACGATGGGGAACCGCCAGGCGGCGACGGTGGCCACGGCCACCCCCGCGGCCAGGACCGCCACGGCGACGAACCCGCCGCCCGGCAGCGCCCGCACGATCACCGCGCCGACCGCCAACGCCAGCGCGCCGACGAGGCCGGCCCGCCACGGGCGCCGCCGCCCGTCGACGTGGTCCACCTCGGCGAGGCGGTCGCGCTCCGACGGCACCCACCGCAGCGCCAGCCGCGGCGCGCCGGTCACCGCTCGAACGGCCCGTCGGGCGGCTCGGGCTCGAGGTGGTAGGTCACGTGCGGGCCGACGAGGTGGATCGCCGCCGGCAGCGTCTCCTTGCGGGAGGCCGGCGGCTCCGCCACGATCTGCCAGCGCGTCTTCTCCTGCTCGAGCTTGGACTGCGGGCCGAGCCAGTGCGGCGGCGTGTTCAGGTCCTCCTTCTCGGGCTCGCGGACGCGCACCAGCGTGGCCGTGGCCTCGACGGGCGGCAGCTCCAGCGCCAGCCCCGGCGACGCCCCCTCCTCGGGCGCCACCTGCGACCAGGTGGCGGGCATCAGCACCCACAGCTCGTTCGCGTAGGCCCCGAGGCCGCCCTTGTAGCACTCCTGCTGCTCGGAGAGGCCGACCTCGGCCGGCAGCCCCTGCTGGCCCTCGCCCGGCGGGCCGAAGTCGAAGACCCGGCGCACGGTGATGCAGTCGGCGTCGAGCGCCTTGCCCTCGCGCTCCATCTTCAGGCGGTAGTCCTCGGTCTCGCCGTCGATGGTGAGCTGCACCACCTCGTAGCGGCCAGACAGCGCGGTGGGCGCCTCGCCCTTGACCTCGCGCGGGCCGCGGCGGAACGGCCGCGACGGCGCGGCGGGCGGCACGACGGTGCCGTCGGGCAGGACCGTGCCCGGCGCGGGCTGCCCGTCGGGCCCCGGCGGCGGGGGCGGCGGCGGCGGGGGGCGCGTGGGCTCCGGCACGTCGATCTCGATCACCCGCGGCTGGGCCGCCCGGCTCGTCGCCTGCGCCAGCAGGCCCGCCACCACGACCGCCCCGAGGGCTGCCACCATCCGACGCGCGCTCACTGCACCTCCCCCTGCTGGGCGTGGATCGCCGCCACGAAGTCCGGCCGCTCCGACGACGGGCGCTGCAGCCGGTAGACCGACGTTTCGTCGGGCGAGAGCATCTCCCAGCGCCACTCGTGGCCGCGGGCCTTGGCCACCACGTAGTCGCCCTCCTGCAGCGTGACCTGACAGTTGGTGGTCGCGGTGGGCTCGCCGTCGGTCGCGGCGCGGGTGACCGTGCGCGAGCGGGCGCGGATCGGGCTGTCGAGGTGCCACACGCCCTTCTGCTCGTCCCAGGCGGCCGGCAGCCGCGCCGAGACCTCGCAGCCGTAGTACTCGCCCGTCTCGGCGGGGCACAGCACGTCGTAGCCCGCGGTGACGTGGCCCTCGTCGAAGGTCCAGGTCATCCGGCCCCAGATGCAGTGCGGGTTCTGGAGCTTCACGACGCGCTGCGCATCGAGCACCTCGCCCTTGGTCTCCACCTGGAAGACCTCCCACTGCCCCTGGATCTTCTCCGGGAGCTGCGGCTTGCCGCGCATGCTGTCGAGCAGCGAGCAGCCTGGCGCGAGGGGGACGAGCGCGGCGAGGAGCACGGGGACGGCGGAGGGGGGGATCCTGAGCATGGGACCGTCGTACCCGAAACGGGCCGCGAACACCAGAGCGTGCCGGCGTCCGCGGCGCGGGCGCTACTTCAGGCCCTTGTACGAGAAGGTCACCCACAAGCGCTCGTCGAGCGCCAGCAGCTTCTCGAAGTACACGGGCTGTCCGTCGACCGGCAGGGTCACCCGCACCGGCGCGGCGCCCTCCCCGAGCGCGCCCACCCCGGCCATGGCGTTGCCCGTCTGCAGCTGCATCTGGTTCTCGATGGCGCCCGCGTCGTAGACCTCGGCGGCCTGCGCGGGGCGCGACAGCCCGCGGACGTGGCGCAGCGACCCGTCGTAGGTCTTGCCCTTCACGTGGGCGCGATCGGGGGCGTACACCGTCCAGCCGACCCAGGTGGTGGGCGCGTCGGCGCGGGGCAGCTCGGCCTCGAACCGCCCGCGGCCGTTGCGCGGCGCCTTGCCGGACTCGACGTAGGTGACCTCGACGGTGAACGCGGCCAGCGCGCCGCCCGAGGCGACCGAGCGCACCAGCGGCACGAGCAGCGCGTCGTCGGCCTTGGCGGGCTGGACGGCGCGCCCGGCGACCGACGCGCTCCACAGCGCCGCGCCCTCGGGCAGCGCCAGGCGCAGGAACTGGCGCCGGTTGTTGCGCACCTGGTAGGTCACCGAGGTCAGCCGGCGGCCGTCCTGGGTGAACATGGTGGTGCCCTCGGCCTGGTCGAGCAGGGTCACGAGGACGTCGACCTCCTCGTGCTCGTCGACCGCCAGCGGGATCTTCGCGGTGGTGCCGAGGTACTTGAAGCCGAGCAGCACGGGCTGGTCGGTGACGCCGACGATGGCGGCGGGCAGCGATCGGACGTCGACGGGTGCCGTGCCCTCGGTCTGCCCCGCCCTCACCTCCAGGTTGCCGAGCGCCTGCACGCCGACGAAGCCCTTGGCGCGCTCCACGCCGAGCGGCTCGACGATGGGCACGTCGAGGGCGGCGGAGCCCGGCGGCACCACCCGCTCGAGCGACACCGTCAGCGTGTAGGTGCCCTCGGCGGCGAAGTTGAGCAGCGCCTCCAGGACGCCGTCCTCCGAGACCGACCAGTCGCGGATGCCCGCGCCGTCGACGGCCACCACCGTCATCTCCGACGGGACCTGGAGCCGCACGCGGTCGACGCCCGAGAACAGGATGGTCTCCTGCACCGTGGCCCGGGCGGTGAGCACGCCGTCGCCGACGCCGACGAGCGTGTGCGTCTCGGCGTAGACCCGCGACGCGAGCTCCTGGGTCTGCGGGATCTCGCGCTGCCAGCGCACCGACAGCGCGCCCGACGCGGGAAACGTGGCCGACACCACGCGGCGGGCGCCGACGGTGCGGTCGCTCTTGAGCTTGGCGTTCTCGATGGTGAAGTCGAGCGGCACCGAGGCGGGCACGCCGAGCTCGACCTCGGTGGCGCCCGAGCCGGCGAGGTCGAAGGTGAGCCCGCTGGAGCCGTTGTCGGTGCTGACGGCGGTGGCGAACTGCACGGCCACGTCGAACGCGCCGCGGTTGTCGGTCACGAGCGTGTACCAGCCGTTCTCGAGGACCAGCGGGGCGTCCTGCCCGCCGATGCGCGCCGAGCGCACCGCGACGGTCGCGGGCAGCAGCGGCACGCGGACCCAGAAGCCCGGCTTGCGCAGGTTCTCGACGCGGAACCGGGCGTCGAACACGGCGGAGACGGGCTCTCCGTCGTCGAGGACGACGTCGCCCGCGTAGCGCGCCGACGAGATGGCCCACTGCAGCGGCGAGCCCTCGGGCTTGTCCTCGCGGGTGCGCGTGTCCTCGTACAGCTTCAGGAACTGCTCGAGGGTGAGCGTGACCTGCTCCGGCACGGGCTCGGCGCGGGCCGGCACGGCGGACAGCAGGATCGCGACGGCGGCGAGCGCCCCCGCGCCAGGGACGACCCTCATGGCTTCCTCCTCGCGTTCGCGGCGACCGGGACCTCCCAGCGGGCGCCGGCGGGCAGCAACAGGCGTTGATAGCGGACGATCTCGCCCACCGAGGGCACCACCACGCCGAGGGCGCTGGCGGTGACCTGCAGGGGCTCGCGGTGGCCGGCGTCGTCGGTCGGCGGCTCGAGCACGGGCGCCTTGGCGTCGCCGGCGGGGGCGGTGGTCGAGGAGGCGGGCTCGTTGCGGGCCTCGTCGCGGTTCGCGCCGGACTGGGCGGACTTGTAGGCGGCCTTCTGCTTCGAGACGGTGGACGACCGCTCGAGCTTCTGCGCCACGGCGTCGTTCGCGACCGCCTGGCTCACGTCCTCCTCGGCGGCCAGCTTCCGCAGGTCCTCGCCGAGGTCGAGCGCCTTCTCGTAGCTGCGGGTCGCCTCCTCGTAGTCGCCCGCGGCGTAGGCCTGGTCGGCCTTCTTGAGCTCCTCCTCCCAGGCGCGCTGGTCGGCGTCGGAGCGGGCCTTCGCCTGCTCGCGCACGCGGCGCTCCATCGCCAGCGCCTCGCCGTCCTTGCCGCCCTTCGCATCGGTCGCGCCCTCGATGACGAGCACGTTGGAGCGCAGCTTGTCGATCTCGCTGTTGCTGGCGCCGAGCTCGCCGAGCTGGTCGAGCAGGACCCCGGTGTCGTCGAAGTCGTTGGACTTCCAGGCGTCGACGGCGGCCTGGAACAGGAGCTCGGCCTGCGCCGCGCGCGCGTCGCCGGTGGCGAAGCCGTAGGTGATGCCGGCGCCCTCGGTGAAGGCGTCGACCACGTCGCCGCGGCCGGGGCGCTGGCGCGGGCCCCAGCCGGGCGGCAGGTGCAGGACGAGGCGGCTCGCCGCGACCTCGGCGTCGACGGTGGGCAGCACCAGCTCGCGCCGGGCGCGGCGGGGCCAGGCGGTGTCTTCGCCGAGCAGCAGCACCTCGACGGGGAACGCGAGCAGCCCCTCCACGGTCTCGACGGACTTCTCGAGCGGGACGAGCCAGGTGGCGGGGTCGTCGGGGTCGCGGGCCAGGCGGACCTCGTCGCCGCCGACGCGCGCGCCGATGGGCGAGGTGCCGGGCGGGGCGGTGACGCGCAGGACGGCGCCGCGGTCGTTGCGCACGGCGTAGAGCGCGCGCATCAGCAGCCGCCCCTCGGCCGAGGTCGCCACGGTGTAGCTCGCCACGTCGACGAGCGTGGGCGGCGCGTCGGCGGGCTGGTAGCGCAGCAGCGTGACGTCGCCGCCGGCCGGGCCGACGAACGCGGCGGTGGGCGTGCCGTCGACGAGGTCGCGCGCCCAGGCGGGCAGCTCGGCCCCCGGCCGCGGCTCGGCGTCGACCCGGGGCACCAGATCGAGCTCGCCGTCGCGGGCCAGCTGCAGGGCGGCGGTGGTGCGGAACACGCCGTCGAGCGCCACGGCGGGCACCGCCAGGCTCGCGCTCTCGCCCGGCGGGGCGGGCAGCGTCCAGGCCACGTCGAGGGCCACGAGCGCGCGCTCGGGCTCCCGCAGGGTCACCTCGACCCGGTCGCCGGTGCGCGCCACGCTCGCGAGCTGGGGCGAGGTCACGGCGAGGTCGGCGCCGGCGCCCGGCAGGGTCAGCGAGACGCGGTCGAGCGCGCCGCGGGCGATGCGCCAGCGCAGGCGGCCCCGCACCCGCACCTCGGCGTCGGCGACGGTGAGGCCCAGCGCGACCTCGCCGAGCACCAGCGTGCCCCGGTCGGACGCCTCGGGCGCGGGCGCCACCTCGAGCACGGCCGGGGCGCCGAGCGTGCGCCCGTCGGCGGCGAGGACGGCGCCCTGCGCGACCCAGCCTGCCGGCAGGTCCACCTGGCCCGTGCCGGCGGGCAGCAGGCTCACCGCGACGCCCTGGCGCGGATCGCGCGGGACGGTGCCGCGGATCCGCACCGTGGTGGGCCCGTCGACGAGCACGCTCAGGACGGTGGCGCCCTCGGCGTCGAGCTGGACGGGCGCCGGCTCGCCGTCGACGTCGACCCGCTCGACCCGGACCTCGGGCCCGGCGAGCCGCAGCGAGACGGGCGCGCGGCGCGGCGCGAGGATCCGCCAGCTGGCGTCGACGTCGAGCTGGCCGTCGCGGGGGCGCAGGGCGGTGGACCGCGCGACGACCAGCGGATCGGGCGCGGGCGCGGGCGGCTCGGCGTCGGGCGGGAGCAGCTGGACGAAGCGATCGCGGCCGAGGATCACCTCCCCGTCGGCGCCGGCGGCGGGCGTCGCGAGCGAGGCGAGGATGGCGGCGAGCAGCGGCAGCTGGGCTCCAGGACGTGCAACGCACGGAGTCCAGTGCACTTACAGGGCCGAGGGTGAAGCTGCCGCGTTCGGACACGCACGGATACAATTACTACGAGCGCGTGCGCGCCGAAATGGCTTCCCGATTCCTGTCCACGGAGGAGCAACCTCGTGAACGGAGCAGGAATCGGGGAAGCCCCATCGGCTTTGCTCGCGCAAGTCTATGGGAGTGTGCTCGGGCCGGGCGCCGGGCACCCGAACGTGCGGACGGGAGCGACGCCGTCGAGCCGGAGTGACGTTCGCCCGCCCGCCGCCTGGCCCTGCGCGCACTCCAGCGCGTATTCATGGGAGTGTGCTCGGGCCGGGCGCCGGGCACCCGAACGTGCGGACGGGAGCGATGGCGGCGAGCCGGAGTGACGTTCGCCCGCCCGCCGCCCGGCCCTGCGCGCACTTCCAGCCCCACGCGCGAGTGGCTCGGCACGGCCGCTCCGGCGCGAATTCATGGGCGTGTGCTCGGGCCGGGCGCCGGGCACCCGAACGTGCGGACGGGAGCGATGGCGGCGAGCCGGAGTGACGTTCGCCCGCCCGCCGCCCGGCCCTGCGCGCACTCCAGCGCGTATTCATGGGAGTGTGCTCGGGCCGGGCGCCGGGCACCCGAACGTGCGGACGGGAGCGATGGCGTCGAGCCGGAGTGACGTTCGCCCGCCCGCCGCCCGGCCCTGCGCGCACTCCGGCGCGAATTCATGGGAGTGTGCTCGGGCCGGGCGCCGGGCACCCGAACGTGCGGACGGGAGCGATGGCGTCGAGCCGGAGTGACGTTCGCCCGCCCGCCGCCCGCCCGCCGCCGGGCGCCGAATTAGCTTCCCGATGGAGGTGGGACCGTGACCGACGACGACCGGAAGCTGCGGCGCAACCTGGCCATCGAGGCGTTCAACGCCACCTGGGACCTCATCGACAAGGGCGCCGCCCGCACCGCCGACGAGGACCAGCGCATGGAGCACCTCGCCCACACCTCGCGCTGCCTGTGGGAGCTGTCCGGCGGCGCCCCGGCCAACCTCGCCCGCGGCGAGTGGCAGATCGCCTGGGTCTACGCGCAGCTCGGCCGCGGCGAGGACGCCCGCCGCTTCGCCGAGCGCTGCCTGCAGCGCTGCGAGGCCGGCGGCGAGGGCTTCGCCCCGTTCGACCTCCCCTCGGCGCTCCAGGCGCTGACCGCCGCGGCGGCCGTCCTGGGCGACACCGAGGCCCGCGACCGCCACGCCGCCGCCGCCCGCGACGCCGCCGAGGCGCTGGCGCCCGACGACCGCGCGCACATCGTCTCGCAGATCGACGAGGCCGTCGCGCTGGCGCCGCGGTAGCGCTACAGCGGGTCCGCCGCCGAGCTCGCCTGCACGAACAGCCACCGCTCGTCCGGCTGGGCCTCCAGGAAGCGCCGCAGCGGCCGGTCCGCGACCCCGGTGGGCTTCAGCACCGTGACCGCGCCGTTGCCGGCGGTGGGGAACTCGTAGTCGCGGTAGAGCACCCACACGTCGCGCCAGACGGGGGTGGCGCCCGTCGACAGCTGCGTCCGCTGGCGGTACAGCGCACCCGAGACGAACTGGGAGCCGTTCAGCTCCGTCTCCACGTCGAACTCCTCGATGTCGGTCACGAACCACGGGATCACCGTGGGCAGCGCGGCGATCGCCGACGCCGACGGCGGCGAGCCGTACGTGAACTTGAACGTCAGGTGCCCGTACGAGCCGGCGTCCGGCAGGCTGGCGTACTCGTCGAGCGTGTCGTCGACGGTGTGGCCGAAGCCCCGGAAGTCGAGCTCGAGGTCGCCGCGCAGCGTCGCCTCGGGCGAGTACACGATCCAGTCCTCGAGGACGAGGCCCCACGGCCAGTCCGGGCGCTCCACCTGCGTGACGACGACGCCCTGCGGGCCGTACTGGCCATCCTTGCCCGGACCGTAGAGCTCGGTCGTGCCCGGCGACAGCTGGTAGACGGGCACCGGATCGGGGTCGGTCGGGTCGTACAGCCCGTCGAGCAGCACCTCGTACACGTCCGGGTCGCGCACGACGATCTCGTCCTTGTCGCCGCCGTCGCCCGGGTCCTCGGGCTGGCTCGGCTCGAGCGTCGTCCCGCCGAGCCCGCCCCACACGATCCACCACGACATGTCGCCCTCCGGTGCCCTCGTTGCTCCCTGCCTATCGGGCACGTGCGGCCGACCGGCCCGCCTGACACAACCCGGCACGCGGTGCGACCTCCGTGCGACCTGCCCTCAGCCGCCGGAGAGCAGCGCGATGCCCGCCACCACGAGCCCCGCGCCGGCGAGCTGCAGCCCGGTGACCGGCTCGCGCAGCACGGCGGCGCCCACGACGGTGGCGAGCAGCACCGAGCCGCCCACCAGCACGGGCGTGCCGAGCGACACCGGCGCGCCCGCCCGAACACGGCGAACGCGCCGATCTCGGCGAGCCCGACGGCCAGCCCGGCGAGCGCGGCCCAGCCGAGGCCCGCGCGTCACCGCCAGGGGCTCGGCCGCGGCGGCCCACCAGGCGAGCAGCGCGGCGCCGCCCACCGCGGCGGCCACGAGCTGGAGCACGAACGCGCCGAGCAGCGGGTCGACCCGGCCCGAGCCGACCTTGAGGAGCACGTGGTAGGCGCCGAAGGCGACGGCCGTGACGAGCGCCAGCGGCAGCCAGCGCACCTCAGCGCCGGGCCCGGTAGGCCTCGATCCCGGCGCCGAGCAGCCCGATGGCGCGCTCCAGCTCCGCCACCTCGACCACCGCGGCGAGCCGGACCTCGCTGCGGCCCGAGGCCGGGTCGGCGTAGAAGCCGGGGCCGGGCGCGACGACCACGCTCTCGCCGTCCTGCCGGAAGGTCGAGACGAGGAACCGCGCGAAGTCCTCGGTGTCGTCGAGGGGCAGCTGCACCATCGAGTAGAACGCGCCGTGGGGCCGTGGGGCGACCACGCCGGGCAGGCGCGCCAGCGCGTTCACCATGGCGTCGACCCGGTCGCGGTAGGTGGTGCGGACCTCCTCGTAGTACGCCTCGGGCAGGCCGAGCGCGACCATGCCGACCCGCTGGGCCAGCGGCTGCACGCCGAGCCGCGCCTGGCCGAGGCGCTCGATCTTCTCCATCAGCGCGGCGTTGCGCGACAGGAAGAAGCCGAGGCGCAGGCCGCAGGCCGAGTAGGTCTTCGACATCGAGTCGACGACGATCACGCGGTCGCGGTGCTCCTCGAACTCGAGCGCGCTGGTGGGCGGCGTCTCGAACCAGATGCGGCGGTAGACCTCGTCGGCGATGACGAACAGGTCGTGGCGCGCGGCCCAGGCGAGCAGGCGCGCGACGTCCTCGCGCGGGTACACGGCGCCCGTCGGGTTGCTCGGGTTGGCGAACACGACGGCGCGGGTGTTCGGGCCGAGCGCGGCGTCGAGCGTGTCGTCGTCGGGGATGGCGAAGCCGTCCTCGATGCGGGTGCGCACGGGGCGGACCCGGGCGCCCGCGACGGTCGCGAAGCCGTTGTAGTTCGTGTAGTACGGCTCGGGCACGAGCACGTCGTCGCCCGGGTCGCAGATCGCGGTGAACGCGAACAGCAGCGCCTCGGAGCCGCCGGCGGTGACGGCGACGTGGCTCGCGTCGAGCCCCGGGCTCCAGGCGGCGTGGTAGGCGGCGGCGGCCTCGCGGCACTCGGGCAGCCCGCCGGACGGGCCGTAGGCCACGACCTTCGGGCGGAAGCGCGCGATGGCGTCGAGGATGGGCTCGGGCGTGGGCACGTCGGGCTGCCCGATGTTCAGCCGGTGGAAGCGGACGTTCTGCTGCGCGCGGACCAGCGCGTCGAGCTTGCGGATGGCGCTCTCCTGGAGGGAGGCGACCCGGCGGGACAGGGACGGCATGGACGCTCCGGGGACGGCCGGCCTTAACATCCCGGGGTAGAGCGGGCGGGATGGAGGGCGCATGTGGTGGATGCTGCTGGCCTGCCGCGAGGAGCCCGAGCCGGCGATCCCGCGCGACTTCCCCGAGGGCTTCGCCTTCGGCACCGCCACGGCCGGGTGGCAGGTCGAGCCGGGCTGCCCGACCTGGTCCGAGGCCGAGTGCGGGCTGCCCGCCGCCGACTGGACGCAGTGGGTCACCGACCCCGACGTCATCGCCGATCCCGGGCTGTACGTCCGCGGCGAGCCCGTCACGGCCGGCCCCGGCATGTGGGAGCTGTTCGAGGACGACGTGCAGGTCATGCGCGCCGACGGCATGACCGCGCTGCGGACGAGCCTCGAGTGGCCGCGCCTGTTCCCCGACGGCGCGGCCGAGGCCGCCGACTCCGTCGACGCGCTGGCGGCGTACGCGGATCCGGCCGTGCAGCGCTACCACGAGATGTTCGCCGCGCTGCGGGCCGCCGGCATCGAGCCCGTCGTCACCCTGAACCACTACACGCTGCCGCTGTGGGTCCACGACGGCGTCGCCTGCCACGACGACCTCGCCAGCTGCCCCGACGGCTGGGTCACCCGCGAGCGCATCGTCCCGCTCATCGCGAAGTACGCCGGCTTCTGTGCGCGCGAGTTCGGCGCCGACGTCGACCTGTGGTTCACCCTGAACGAGCCCTTCGCCACCACCGTCTCGGGCTACGTCCTGCCGACCGAGGACCGCTCGGCGCCGCCGGGGCGGTACCTCGACCTCGACAGCGCCGTCGCCGTGATGCGGAACCAGATCGAGGGCCACGCCGCCATGGTCGATGCCGTCCGCGCCGAGGACGCCGTCGACGCCGACGGCGACGGGGTCGCGAACCAGGTCGGCATCGTGATGAACTTCGCGGCCATCACGCCGGCGGATCCGGCGTCCGAGGCCGACCAGCTCGCCGTCCAGCACGCCGACTACCTCTACCACGCGCTGTACCTCGACGCCGTGACCACGGGCGCCTGGGACGACGACCTGGACGGCGTCCCCGACCGCACCCGCGACGATCTGGCCGGCCGGCTCGACGTGCTCGGGATCAACTACTACAACCAGCTCGTCGTGACCGGGCTCGGCGCGGCGCCGTTCGAGGCGCTGCCCGTGTTCGACTTCTCGTTCACGTTCTCGTGGGACCCCTACCCCGAGGGCCTCGGCGAGGTCGTGCGGCGCGGCGCGGCGTTCGGGGCGCCGATCTGGGTCACCGAGAACGGCACGCCGCTCGTGGAGGAGCGCGGGGCCGAGATCCTCGACGGGCACCTGGCCTCGCTGGCGGGGGCGGTGGCCGACGGGGTCGACGTGCGCGGGTACCTGTACTGGTCGTACGTCGACAACTACGAGTGGAACCACGGGATGGGGCTGCGCTTCGGGCTGTACCGGCTCGACCCCGACACCAAGGCGCGGATCCCGCGGGACGTGCGCGATCGCTACCGGGAGATCGCGGCCACGGGCGCATTGTAGCGAAACTTCGCGCGGTCGGGACGAACGGCGGTGGGTGCCCCTGTCCGTGGTCCGGGTGAGCGAGGGGGTCCCGCATGACGCGACGATCGCGGTTCGAGCAGCTGGTTCGGCCGGTGCTGGGGGACCTGTACCGGTTCGCCTGCCGCCTGACCCGCGATCCGGTGGCGGCGGAGGACCTCCTGCAGCAAGCCCTGCTGCGCGGCCTCGATCGGGTCGAGCAGCTCCACGACGACGGCGCGTTCCGCGTCTGGCAGAGCCGCGTGCTCTACACGACGTTCGTGAACGGTCGGCAGCGGAGGGAGGCGATGCCAGTGGACGAAGCGGCGCTGGAGCGCGCCGCCGGGGCGCACGACCGGCCGAGCCCGGAGCGGGACGCGATGGACCGGCAGCTCGGCGGGCGCATCGGCGACGCGCTGGACGCGCTGCCTCCCGACCAGCGGGAGGCGGTGTGGCTGGTGGACGGACAGGGGTTCAAGTTCGGCGAGGCCGCCGACGTGCTCGGGGTGCCGCCGGGGACGGTGGCCAGCCGCGTGGCGCGGGCCCGGGCCGCGCTGCGGACGCGCCTGGCGGCGGTGGCCGCCGACGAGGGGGTGGGGCGATGACCGGCGACGAGCTCGAGCGCCTCGGGCGCCTGATCGACGGCTGGGACCCCGACCAGGGCGACCTGCCCGACGAGGTGGCCCTGGCGATGGACGCGCAGCCGGCGCTGCGGGCGCGGTTCGACGCGCGGTTCGCGCGCTGGAGCGGGGCCGAGGCCGCGCCGCCGGACGACCTGGCGGCGCGGGTGCTGCCGCGGCGGCGGCGCGAGTGGCCGTGCTGGCGGTGCCGGCGCTGGGGACGCTGGCGGCGGCGGCGGCGATGCTCGTGTGCACCGGCAGCGTGGTGTTCACCACGCGCTCCGAGCCCGTCTCCACCGTGAGCTACGAGACGCCGCGCCCGGTCACGCTGTCCGCGCCGATGGACGTCGACGCCGACAACGCGGAGGTCATGGCGGAGCCCGCCTCGGGGGACGGCTTCGTGGACCCCGGGGTCCACGGCTGGGTCGACGCGGCGCGCGACGGCCTGTCGACGTTCTCGGTGGACGTGGACCGCGGCTCGTACGCGTTCGCGCGCCGCCAGCTGCGCGAGGGGCGGCTGCCCGATCCGCGGGGCGTGCGCACCGAGGAGTTCGTCAACGCGCTGGCCTACGACTACCCCGAGCCCGAGGGCGCGCCGTTCTCGGTGCACGTCGAGGCGAGCCCGGCGCCGCGCGGCGACGAGCTGCTGGTGCGGATCGGCCTGCAGGGGCGCCACGTGACCGAGCGGCGGCCCGTGCACCTGGTGTTCCTCGTCGACACGTCGGGCTCGATGAGCGGGCCCGACCGGCTCGGGCTCGTGAAGGAGGCGCTGCGGCTGCTCGTGGGGGAGCTCGGGGCGGACGACACCGTCGCCATCGTCACCTACGCGGGGAGCAGCGGCGTGGCGCTGCCGCCCACCTCGGCGGGCGACCCGCGGGCCATCCTGGCGGCGCTCGACGGGCTCGAGTCCGGCGGCTCCACCGCGATGGGGGCCGGGATCGAGCTCGCCTACCGGCTGGCCGGGCAGACGCTGGCCTCGGGGTCGACGAGCCGGGTCATCCTCGCGTCCGACGGCGACGCGAACGTCGGCGCGACCAGCCTCGACGCGCTGCTGGAGCTGATCCGGGCGCAGGCCGACCGGGGCGTCACGCTGACGACGCTCGGCTTCGGCGAGGGGAACTTCCAGGACTTCCGGATGGAGCAGCTCGCCGACCGTGGCGACGGCAACTACTTCTACGTCGACGGCCTCGAGGAGGCGCGCCACGTCTTCGTGGACGAGCTCGCGTCGACGCTCGAGGTGATCGCGCGGGACGTGAAGGTGCAGGTGGCGTGGAACGCCGAGGCGGTGCAGCGCTACCGGCTCGTGGGCTACGAGAACCGGGCGATCGCCGACGACGACTTCCGCGACGACCGGGTCGACGCGGGGGAGATCGGCGCGGGGCACACGGTGACCGCGCTGTACGAGGTGGTGCCGCAGCCCGGCGCGGTGGGGCCGCTCGCGACGGTGCGGCTGCGGAGCGAGCCGCCGGGGGCGCAGGGCGAGGCGACGGAGCGGGCGTACGAGGTGCCGCGGGCGGCGGTGCAGCCGTCGTTCGCGGCGGCGTCGCCGGACCACCGGATGGCGGTGGCGGTGGCGCTGTTCGCGGAGCGGCTGCGGGCGAGCCCGCACGCGGAGGGGTGGTCCTACGCGGCGCTGGCGGACCTGGTGGCGGGGGCGATGCGGCCCGGGCACCCCGAGGACGCGGAGGTGCTGGAGCTCGTGCGGCGGGCGGGGGCGCTCGATCCGGGGTGAGCCGTCAGGACGGCTCCGGCTCCAGCAGGCGGCGCAGCGACGGGGCGGCGAGGAAGAACGCGACCCGCACCGGCTCCGCCGCCGTCCCGTCGATCGCGGACGCGAACGTGCCGAGGCGCGGCCAGCGCGCCCGCTCGCTGCGTCGCAGGGCCACGGCCACCGCCTCGGCCGCGGCCACCTGCTCGGCGGGCCCCACGGGCGCCGCGAGGCCCCCGCCGAGCTGCTGCTGGAGCCACGCCGAAGGGCGGAACTCCGTTGTGCTGGTGGACAACGGCCTCCTGGTGTCACTGTCGAACGCGCTGCTCCGCGACACGCGCAGCGCGCCCAGCGGGCCGAGGGGCGCGTCGGCGCCGTCGGCGAGCGCGGCCAGGAGGTCGTCGGTCCAGCGGCCGAACGCCGCCGGGTCCGCAGCCGCCGCGCCGAGGTCGCGCACGCGCTCCGGATCGACGAGGCCCTCGGTGTCCGGGTCCCACACGAGCGAGCCCGCGATCAGCCGCTGCAGGCGTACCTCCAGGAGGTGGTCGAGGCTGGGCGCGATGTGCAGCGAACCCGTCGGGCCGGCGAGGAAGACGGAGCCGTCGCGCAGGTACAGGCGGCCGAGCTCGGTCTCGGCGACCTGCCAGCCGACGGCGGGATCCCACCGGGGGGCGACGACGGAGGTGACGCTGTCGACGAGCAGGCCGGCGAAGCCGCCGCCGACGGCGCGCGAGAGCGACAGCAGCGCGTCCGGTGCGCCCGACGCCGCGAGCGCGGCGAGCGCGGCGGCGCTCACCGGGCGCACCCTCGCGAGGTCGTGCCGCGCCCGCAGCCAGTCCATCATCACGTCCGCCGTCCCCATCGCGCCCCCGCCACATCCTAAAGCGGTAGACTGCGCGGATGTTCCTCGCGCTCACCCTGCTCGGCTGCCCCTCGGCGCCGTCCACGCCCGCGACGTCGCCGTCGTCCGACACGTCCACCGTCCCGACCTCGCCCGCGCCCACGTCGCCCCCACGCGACACCGCCGACACGGCCACGGCGCCGCCCGCCCCAGCGTCCTTCGCTGCCGAGCTCGTCGACGGCGCGCTGACCCTGCGCAGCAACGTCCCGCGCCTCGTCGTCGACTGCGTCCCCGGCGCCTGGGCCTGCGACGACGTCGACGCTGACGGCCTCACCGACGCCTGGGAGGACGGCCTGCTCGACCGCCTCCGGCCGAGCCTGCGCTTCGACGAGTCCGAGCCGCTCCTCGACGACGCCACCGCCGTGCTCGCCTACGTCGCGCGGGTGGCCCCCGTCGGCGAGCGCGTCCGCGCCTTCGTCATGGTGGGCTACAGCGTCGACTACGGCCGCTGCGGCCTGTCCGGGCACAACGGCGACAGCGAGCGCGTGGCGCTCGACCTGCAGCCGCTCGCCGAGGGCCCGGGCGACGCCGTGCTCGTCGGGGCCTACACCGCCGCCCACGAGGGCACCGTCAACGACCACGGGCGCGTCTTCGTGGGCGACGACCTGGCGCTGCTCGCCTTCCCCGGCGACCCCGCCGACGGGCAGCCGCGCTGGCGCGTCTGGCCCTCCGACGGCAAGCACGCCACCTACGGCACCCTCGACGACTGCGAGGTGTTCGGCCTGCCCTGCCTCGAGGAGGACTGCGAGGCCGACGGCGTCGCCGACCCGGCGCCGTACACGCGGCTGCCGCCGATCGTCAACGCCGGAGAGCCCGACCACCCGCGGCTCACCTCGCTCGGCGCCGTGGGCTTCCCCGGCGACGACGCCTGGGCCGACCAGGACTTCTGCGGCGGCCTGGGCGGCCTGCTCTGCTCGTCGCCGGTGGTCGAGAAGCTCACCGTGGACCCGTTCGCGCCGTAGGGCTCAGGAGAGCGGGACGGTGACCTGGTCCCGCGCCTGGTGCAGCTGCCACAGGCGGTCCGCCACCTGCTCGGCCGCGATCGTGGCGTTGCCCTGGTCGAAGGCGGTGCCCCGGACGGCGCCCATGACCATCACCTCGCCCACGAACACGCCCTCGGGCTTCAGCCGCGCGTGGAGCAGCCCGGTGAGCTTGTGCTGGACGGCCTTGCCGAGCGCGAGCCCCATCGCGTGCCAGCCGACGGCCATGGCGTCGACGTCGGCGTCGTACAGGGCGAGGCCGCCGCCGGTGAGCAGCACCGCCGCGTGGGCCTGGCCCTTCATGGCCGGCAACGCCACCTGCACCGCCGTCACGAGCCCGACGGCGCTGAGCTCGAAGTGGGTACGCAGCTCGTCGGGGCTGGCCGCGAGCAGGTCGGCGGCGCCGCCGCTGTAGGCGTTCCAGTGCACCACGGTGACGGGGCCGAGCGTGGCGGCGATCTCCGCGAACGTCGCCCGGACGGCCTCCGGGTCCGCCAGGTCGCACGGGAACGGCGCCGCGCGCACGCCGGCCTCCTCGAGGGCCGCGGCGCCGGTGCGGACCTTGTCGGCGGTGCGCGCCACCAGCGCGACCCGGTAGCCCTCGCGCCCGTAGCGGCGCGCCACGGCCTCGGAGATGCCCGCCCCGTACCCGCAGACCACGATCGTCTCTGCCATGTCCGACCTCCTGGCCCTCCTGTACCGTGAACCCCGGACGGCGTCCGCAGCCGCAACGACCTCCAACAGTTCCTCCAGGTTCATCCGATCAACTCTATGGGAGTGTGCTCGGCCGGGCGCCGGGCACCCGAACGTCCCGACGGGAGCGACACCGTCGAGCCGGAGTGACGTTCGCCCGCCCGCCGCCCGGCCTTGCGCGCACTCCAGCCCCACGGGCGTGAGGCTCGGCACGGCCGCTCCGGCGCGTGCAATCGACATCGGACGGAAACGCGTCGGGCGTCTTTGCGTCGTTCAGTCGGTCGTGACGGCCACGAGGTTGTCGTCGCGGTCGCGGTCGAGCAGCAGGTGGTCCGGGTCGATCCCCGCGAGCGTCGGCTGCGACGGCACCGTCCACGTCACCGTCGCCTCGGGCCCCTGCAGGCGCACCCGCTCCACCCGCAGCGGCTCCCGCGCCTCCCGCGTCCCGGCGTACACGCCGACCTCGATCTCCTCGTCCACGGGCAGCGCGGTCTCGCGGCCGACCGCGTCGGACTCGGTCTTCTCGAGGCGCACCGTCAGCGTGACCGTCCAGGTGCCGTCGCCGTTCGGCCGCGCCGTCGCCGCGGTGGCGCGGTTCTGCCACAGCACGATGCGCTCGAAGGTGTCGGTGAGGAGCGGCCCGGCGTCGGGCAGGGCCGCGCGGAGGTGGTCCACGAGGTCGCGCGCGGTCGGGTACGGCGGCCCGCGGTCGCGCCAGGCGAGCAGGAAGCTCTGCAGCGCGGCGTCGAGCCGCTCCTGGCCCACGGCCCGCGCCAGCGCGTACATCACCACGCCGCCCTTCTGGTAGTGGACGTAGCCCTGGTTCTCGACCCGCATCAGCGGCACTTCCTTGTCGCGCTCGACCGCGCGGGCGGAGAAGTACCGGTCCTGCTCGTAGCGCAGGAAGCGGTAGACGTGCTCCGGCCCGAACTCCGCCTCCATCTGCGTCAGCGCCGAGTACTGCGCCAGCGTCTCGACGAGGACCGTGGCGCCCTGCGTGTCGGCGGAGATCACCTGGTGCGCCCACCACTGGTGCGCGACCTCGTGGGCGGTGACGTAGTACGGGTAGTCGATGTCCTCGTCGGGGTCGACGACCCGCGCCACGAAGCCGATGGCCTCGCTGAACGGGATGTTCGACGGGAACGACTGGGCGAACGTCGCGTACCGCGGGAACTCCACGATGCGCAGCTCGCGGTACTGGAACGGCGAGAACCGCCGGCCGTAGGCCTCCAGGGAGTCGGTCGCCGCCTGCAGCATCCGGTCGACGTTGTAGGTGTGCGTGGGGTGGTACCACACGGAGACGTCGACGTCGCCGGCCTTCGCCTCGCGGTGGTCCCAGCGCGCCGAGAGGAACGCGAACAGGTAGAGGATGGGCCGCTCCGCCTCGAAGGTGGCGACGCGGCGGTCGCCCTCGACGTGCTCCTCGACATGCTCCTCGACGCGCGCGCCCGGCGCGACGGCGTGCTGGTCGGCGTCGGTGCTCACGACGGCGCGGAACGCCACGCGGTCGGCGTCGTCGCTGATGTAGTTCCGCGTCCGCCCGACGGGATCGTCGAGGTCGAGCATGCGCGGCCGCTCGGGGAGGCCGTACTTGCGGCGCTCGGCCTTGTCGGCGAGCTCGTAGCCGCGCTCGTAGCCGAGGCCCGGCAGCACGAGCGACGACGGCACGAACGTCCCGTTGTCGACGAGGACGGTGCTGTGCCCCGCGTTGTCGAAGCCCCGGTGCGCGAGTGCGAAGGTGAACGCCAGCGTGGCGCGCCCGCCCGGCGGCAGCGGCGGGTCGAGCGTGACCTCGCGCAGGCCGAGCGCGTCGTCGAGCACCGCCCACTGCGACGGGACGTCGAGCGACAGCGCGATCTCCTCGGGGAGCAGCTCGCTGCTGGTCGGCGTCGACACGAGCATCCGCGCGACGGGCTCGCCGCTGCGGTTCTCGAGCGCGAGCGTGCCCTCGGCGCGCAGCCGGCCCTGGCGCGGGTACAGGTCGAGCCGCAGGTCGACGTCGGTCACGCGCGGGTGCGGGGCGTCGGCCCAGTCGGCCTGGTACTCGCGCTCGTAGCGCACCTGCTGCCGCGTGCCGTCGACGCTGCTGACGTAGGGGTGCACCACCGCGCTGTCGTAGACGATGACGGCCGCGAGCCCGGCGCTGACGGCGACGGATCCGCCGAGCGTCCCGACCGTCGCGCGATCCAGGCGCCGCCGGGCCTCGCGCAGCCGCCCGCGCAGCCCCGGATCGGTGCCCCGCACCCACAGCAGCCGCGCCACGACGAGCAGTCCGAGCCCCACCGCCCACCAGAGCGCCTGGTAGAGCAGGTGCGGGCCGAGCGCGTCGCCCCAGCGGTTCATGTCGGACCACTCGCGGCCGGGGCTCGCGCCGAACCAGAACAGGTGGTACTCGAAGCCGAGCGCGCCGCGGAACGTCAGCGCCACCCACAGCAGCACGTTCGCGACGTGCCCGACGATCTTGTCGTTCACCACGACGTGCACGGCGAGCGCCAGCGCGACGAACGGCACCCACTCCACGAGCGACAGCGCGAGCGACGCGGCGTACAGGCCGGGCTGCAGGTCGTGGAACCCCGCCGACAGCTGCACGAGCACGCCGATGATCGGCACGGGCAGGTGCAGCCCCGCGACCACGGCCACCAGCGCCACGACCTTCGCGGCGAGCGGCATCCAGTCCGGGACGGGCAGCGCGTCGTACAGGGCGTCGGTGCCGAGGTCGCGCTCGTGCCAGACGAGGTCGCCGGCGTAGAACGTGAGGATCACCACCACGAACAGCTGCAGCGTGCCCTCGAGCACCATCAGCACGCCGTAGGTGACGGGCCAGGTGTCGGTGCCCCACAGGGTGCCGATCACCTGCGTGTAGAGCAGCTGGAACAGCACCGTGGCGGCGACGAAGGCCCAGAAGTAGCGGTGGCCGAGCACGTCGCGGACGGCGCGGGCCGTGAGCGCGAAGAGCTGCACGAGGCGCGCGGGCGGGTCGAAGCGGCGCGGGACGGTGGGGACGACGGTGGCGACCGCCGTCGTCTCGGGCGCCGGCGGGGCGCGGCGCAGCGTGGGGAGGCGCCAGCCGTCGTGGTCGAAGCGGAACAGGCGGAACGTCGAGGCGAGCGCGGACAGGCCGATGCCGAGCCACAGCGCGCGGTTGGCGAGCGACCAGCCCGTGGGCCACGGGAGGAGGACGTTGCGCTCGTGGGGCGACCAGTAGCGCGTCTGCAGGTCGAACGCGCCGAAGCCGAACGGGTCGATCAGCGCCGAGAGGGCCTCGTTGTCGAGGTCGCGGATCAGGGCCTGCGCGCCGAGGTAGCCGACGAGGAGCAGCACGCCGCCGATGTAGTTGGGGAACATCCGGCGGGTGACGCCGGCGAGCGCGAAGAACAGGCCGGCGGTGAAGACGACGTTGGGCAGGATCCAGCCCGCGAGCGCGACGACGGCGCTCATGGCGTCCCACGAGCCGAACCGCTCGGGCTCGAGCAGCGGCAGCTTCGCGCCGACCAGGATGCCGGCGGGGATCCCGGCGACGATCACGCCGCACACGACCAGCGCGCCGAGGAACCGCGCCCAGAGGAAGACGCCGCGCGGCACGGGCGTGCTGTAGACGAGCGGGTGCATGCCCTGCTCGACGTCGCGGCACGCCGCGCCGCCCGCCACCGCGGCCACGTTCATCACGGCGAACAGCGACAGCACCAGGGCGGCGCTGGTCACGGCGAACGGCGAGTCGACGTCGGTGTTGCCGCCGCCCACGCCGACCTGCACGCCCTCGAAGGCGCCGCCGGCCGCGATGACGAAGAGCATGCCGATGGCGGCGTACATGGCGGCGAACGCCCACGGCGACGGGCGGCGGAGCTGGGCCGTCACCTCGTCGCGGAGCAGGGCGAGCAGCCAGCGCCCGCGCGACGGGGCGCTCACGGCGTCCACCGGCCGGTCGTGACGGCGAAGTAGACGTCCTCGAGGCTCGGCTCCACGGGGTGGAAGCCCGCCGGCGCGGCGTCGGCGACGACGCGGACCTCGAGGCGTCCGGCCACGAGCCGGGTGGAGATGACGCCGAGCGCGGGGTCGAGCGCCTCCTGCTCGGCGCGGGTGACGGTGCGCGCGAACAGGCGCCCGCGCAGCCCCTCGCGGGCCTCGTCGGGGCTGCCGACGAGCCGCACGCGGCCCTGGTGCAGGATGGCCATGCGCGGGCACAGGTTGAGCACGTCGTCGACGATGTGCGTCGACAGCAGCACCACGGCGTCCTCGCCGAGCTCGGCCAGCAGGTGGTGGAAGCGGGCGCGCTCGGCCGGGTCGAGGCCTGCGGTGGGCTCGTCCACCACGATGAGCCGCGGGTTGCCGAGCAGCGCCACGGCGATGCCGAAGCGGCGCCGCATGCCGCCCGAGAAGGTGCCGACGGCCTGGCGGCGGGCGTCCCACAGGTTCACCTTGTGCAGCAGCGCGTCGACGACCTGGCGGCGCGCCGCGCGGTCGACGAGGCCCTCCAGGACAGCGAAGGTGCCGAGCAGGTCCTGTGCGCGGGCCTTGGGCGACAGGCCGAAGTCCTGCGGGAGGTAGCCGAGGACGCGGCGGGCGCGCTCCTTGTCGGCGAGCAGGTCGAGCGGGGCGCCGTCGACGCTCAGGACGGCGGAGCCGGCGTCGACGTCCTGGAGGGTGGCGAGGGTGCGCATGAGCGTGGACTTGCCGGCGCCGTTGGGGCCGAGCAGGCCGAACATGCCGGCGCCGAGCTCGAGCGACACGTCGTCGAGGGCGCGCACGCCGTTGGGGTAGGTCTTCGTCAGGTTCCGGATGGCCAGCGAGGTCACGGGGGCTCCAGCGGGACCGCGTACGCCGGGCGGGCGCGGACTGTTGCACGCGCCTCGCCGCCGCCGGGTTCCCTCGATCGTCGGGCAGGCTACCGCAGCAGGTCGGGCTGCCGGTCGGGCCAGGAGAACTCGATCCGGCGGATCTCGCGGTGGACCATGTCGAGCAGCAGCACGCCGTCGACGTCGAAGACCATGGCGTACTCGAGGAGCTGCCGGCGGGTGGCGGGCACCCGCACGTTGGCCGCGCGGCCCGTCTTGACCTCGGCGACGTAGCGGGCGCGCCGGTCGCGGCGGGGGCGCACGACGAGGTCGGCGCGGCAGTGCACCTCGAGCTCCTCGCCGTCGACCCACAGCGACCAGCGCTGCGTGACCTGGCGACCCACGACCTCGAAGCCGTGGGCGGCGAGCAGGGCCTCGGCGTCGATCTCGCCGACCCGCGCCACCCGGGCGCGCGCGCGGTTGTTGCGGCGGACGCGGTTGGTCGCCCGCCACCAGGCCAGCACGAAGAACACGGCGACGAAGACGGCCACCGCGCCGAACAGCCGCCAGGCCGCGGCCTCGGCTGCGGGATCGGCGAAGATCACGCGCTCACCCGGGCGGCTCGCCGTTGCCGCCGCTCACGGCGCCGCTCTCGCCGCCGGCCTCGGTGGCGTCGAGCTGGTCGATGCGGAACAGCATGGTGTTCGCGGGCTCGACGAGCCCGAGCGAGCGGTAGCGGCCCTCGGCGAGCGCCAGGGCGCGGAGCGCGCGCTCGCGCTGGCCCCGGCTCATGGCGCGGTCGGCGGCCAACGCCATCACGTCGGCGAAGTGGACCTCGGGCGCGCGCAGCGAGGGGTAGACGGCCTCGCAGACCTGGATGTGCGCGTCGAAGCGCTCCCAGCGGGCCAGGCCGGCGGCCGACAGCGCGAGCACGGCGTGGACCCCGGCGCGCTGCACCGGGTCGGTGAGCTGGCGCTGCGCCAGCAGCGGCTCGAGGCCGTCGCGGGCCGCGCCGTCGTGGCCCGAGCGGCAGAGCACCAGCGCGAGGCGGCAGCGGGCCATCACGGCGTCGCGGTCGGCGCCGAGCAGGTCGAGCAGCGTCACCGAGCGGTACCACTCGTCGCGCGCGGGGCCGAGGTCGTTGCGCGACTCCGCGATCTCGGCGAGCAGCGCCCGGCCGCGGATCTCGGCGCGCAGGTCGCTCGACGCCGTGGCGAGCGCGGTGGCCTCGGTGGCGTGGGCGGCAGCCTCGTCGGGCGCCCCGACCGCTCGCAGGTGGTCGGCCATGGCGAGCAGCGCGTAGGTGCGCTCGTGCTCGCCGCGGGCGCGGGCCAGCAGCCCGCGCAGGCGCTCCCCGCGGTCCAGCGCGCCGGCGGCGTCGCCCTGGCGCTCGGCGATGCGGCGCAGCCGGTTCCACGCGCGCACCGACGCCACCACGTCGCCGTCGTCGCCGAGCAGGTCGGCGGCCTCGCTCCAGTGCGCCTCGGCGGCGACGAGGTCCTCCGCGGCCTCGGCCACCTCGCCCAGCACCGACGCGGCCTCGGCCCGCAGCGCCCGCCACGCCCCCGCCGACGCCCGCTGGTGCGCCACCCGCGCCTCGCGCTCGGCCTCCGGCATGCGCTGCAGCGCCGCCAGGGCCGTCGCCCGGCGGCAGGCGAGCTCGGCCCAGCCGCGGTGGCTGCGGGGCGCGCGGCCGCGGCGCAGCGCGCGCTCGATGGTGCCGAGCAGATCGAGCGCGGCGACCATGCCGGCGGTGCGCCGGCGGTGGACCTCGGCCCGCAGCAGCATCGCCACGGCGGCCTCGAGCTCGCCCGAGGCGGCGAGCAGGCGCCCGACCCGCTCGAGGTCGGCCTCGCCGGCGCGGTGCTGCAGCACGGCGGCCGCCGCGGCGGCGTGCTCGCGGAAGCGGCCGGCGTTGCGCGCCCGCTGGAGCAGGGCGTCGCGGAACAGGGCGTGGTCGAAGGCGAAGCCCACGTCGGTCGCGCGCGCGAGCTTGCGGGCCAGGAGGCGGTCCATCAGCGCCTGCCGCAGCCGCGCGTGGCGCGGGACGAGGTAGGCGCGGCCGATGGCGGCGTGCCGCCCCTCCGGGTCGTCGCAGACGGCCTGCCACTCGAGGGCGTCGACCTCGCGGCCGAGCACCGCCGCCGTCTCGAGGATCTGCAGCGCCGGGGCGTCGAGCCCGCCCACCAGGGCGCGGATCCGGTCCTCCCAGACCTCGGCCAGCGTGCTCGGCATCGCCACGTCGGGGTTGGCGAGCACGAAGCCCGTCGGCCCCGCGGCGAGCATCCCCCGCTCCACCCAGTCCGCCACCAGCTGCACCGCGAACAGCGGGCTGCCGGCGGTGCGCTCCGCCACCTCGTCGGCCAGGGCGAGGTCGAAGCCGAGCAGCTCCAGCACGAGGTCGACCCGGGCCTCGCCCACCAGCGGCTCGAGCGCGATCTGCTCCACGTTCGGCTGCTCGGCCAGCGACTCCACCAGGCGCTTCACCTCGGCGTGGCGGTGGGCGTCGGGGTCGTCGCGGACGGTGAGCACCACCATCACGGGGTGCGGCGCGCTGTGCTGCGCGGCGAGCAGGTGGTGGGCGAGCTTGAGGCTCTCGGGCCCCCACTGGGCGTCGTCGAACACGACGAGCAGCGGCCGGTCGCGCGCCAGCAGCTCGAAGATGCGCCGCAGCAGCGTCTGGCGCTCCTCGTCGGGCAGCCCGCCGCCCTCCTCGCTCGGCTGCAGCAGCAGGTCGATGGCATCGACCACAGTGAGCTTCGAGACGTGCTTGCCGGCGAACAGCTTGCCGAAGCGCTGGTCGCGCACCTCGGGCGACATGGGGTGCGTCTGGAGCAGGCGCACGAGCGAGCGCCGGATCTGCTCGATCGCGCTGTCGGCGTGGGTGAAGCCGATCTTGAGGACGGTGGCGCCGCCGACCTCGTGGGCGCGGTCGGCCACCCAGTGGACCAGGCGGCTGCGCCCCACGCCCGGCGCGCCGCGGACCAGCGCCACGCGGGCGCGCTGCTCGTGGTGCACGTCGAAGAGCTGCTTCCACAGGCGGTCGCGCTCCGCCTCCCGGCCGACGAGCGGCACGGGGCGCGTACCGTACAGCCCGAGGCCCGCGCCCATCAGCCGCAGCGGGCGGCTGGCGGTGGGCGGCAGGCGCCAGGTCGCCGGGAACGGCGGGCGCAGCGCGGGATCGAGCGCCGGCCCGGCGCCCTTGCCGCGGTTCACCACCACCTTCAGCGTGGCCGTGTCGAGGTCGAGCTTGTCGCGGTCGCGGTCGCCCGGGTTCGCCGGCTCGACGGTGATGACGGGCTCCCCGGCCCCGCCGCCCGGATCGGGGAGCGAGGCGAGCGCCAGCGCGGCGTCGGCCGCGCGCTGGAAGCGGCGGTGCGGCTCCTTGGCCAGCAGCGCGCGAAGGAACTCCTCGATGCCGCTCGGCACGGCGATGGCGGGCTGCAGCCGCGGCGGCTCGCGGTGCAGCTGCGCGTACATGAGCTGCGCGCCCTTGGCGCCGTGGAACGGCACCCGCCCCGTCACCATGCGCCAGGCCAGGTTCCCGAGCGCGTAGAGGTCGGTGTGCGGGCCGTACTGGTGCACGTCGTTGCGGATCTGCTCGGGTGCCATGTACTGGGGCGTGCCCACCGGGCGGTCCTCGCTCGCGCCCACGTCGTCGAGCGGCCGCGCGATGCCGAAGTCCGTGATCTTGATGCCCGGCCGCAGATCGCCGCTGCCCGCGATGAGGATGTTGTCGGGCTTCAGGTCGCGGTGGAGCACGCCGCGCGCGTGGGCGTGGGCCAGGGCGTCGAACAGCGCGAGGAGGATGGTGCGGACGTCGGCCCAGGGCAGCAGGCGCGTCTGCTGGCGCAGGGTGCCGTGGCTCGCGTACTCCATGACCAGGAACGGGCTGCCGGCGACGAGCTCGCCCTGGCTCGCGGCGGCGCTCTCGGCCGGGATGGTGCCGGCGTCGAAGATCCACACCACGCCGGGGTGATCGAGGGCGCTGACCGCGCGCACCTCCTGCTGGAACGCGCGGTGGTACTCCTCGGTGCTCGCCGCCTTCGCGGTGATGACCTTCACGGCGACGGGCACCCCCTGGCTGCGGTGCCTCCCCAGCCAGACGATGCCCATCCCACCGCGACCCACCGGGTGGTCGAGCTGGAAGGGACCGAGCGGGATCGCCATCTTCACCCTTGCGCGAGCGGGTGAACGAAGGTGTAGCACGGGGGCGGGGGGCGGTGCGCCGGCGGGGGGGCGGCCGAACGCGTTACACCCCTCGCCCACCGCAGTCCCGGAGGCCGAACTTGTCCACCGTCCGCGCGTTCATGGAGCGCCACTACCTGCACTTCAACGCCCGCGAGACGTTGTCGGCGGCCAGGGCGTACGAGGCGCACCTGGCGGCCGGCGGCAAGATGATGGTGACGCTGTCGGGCGCCATGTCGACGGCGCGCATCGGGCGCATCCTCGCCCGGATGATCCGCGCCGACAAGGTCCACGCCATCACCTGCACCGGCGCCAACCTCGAAGAGGACATCTTCAACCTGCTCGCCGCCAACGAGTACGAGATCATCGACGACTGGCGCGGCCTGCGCGCGGAAGACGAGGTCGCGCTGTACGAGCGGGGCATGAACCGCGTCACCGACACCTGCATCCCCGAGACGGTGATGCGGCACCTCGAGGAGCGGCTGCTCCGGCGGTGGCGCGAGGCGGGCGAGGCCGGCGTGACCAAGCTCCCCTCCGAGCACCTGTACGACGTGCTCGGCGAGGCCGACCTGCCCCAGCACTTCCAGATCCCGGCGGAGGACTCCTGGATGCTGGCGGCGCGGGAGAAGGGCCTGCCCGTGTACACGCCCGGCTGGGAGGACTCCACCACCGGCAACATGTTCGCTGCCGCCGCCTTCCGCGGCGAGCTCCCGACCCACACGGCGGTCGCGAGCGGCACCGAGCAGATGGTGCACCTCATGAGGTGGTACCTCGCGAACCACGGCGCTGCCGAGGGCCGCCCGTCCATCGGGTTCTTCCAGATCGGCGGCGGCATCGCGGGCGACTTCCCCATCTGCGCGGTCCCGGCGCTGATCCAGGACCTGAAGATGGAGGACGTGCCGTTCTGGGGCTACTTCTCCCAGATCTGCGACGCCGTCACGTCGTACGGCGGCTACTCCGGCGCGGTCCCCAACGAGAAGATCACCTGGGGCAAGCTCGACAAGGACACGCCGAAGTTCATGATCCAGTCCGACGCCACCATCGTGGCGCCGCTGATCTTCGCCTACCTGCTCGGCGACTGACGCTCAGCTCTCGAGCACGGTCTCGAGCAGCAGGCGGGTCACCACGTACGGGTCGACGTTGGCGCAGGGCCGGCGGTCTTCGAAGTAGCCCTGGCCCTCGCGCTGGACGTTCAGCGGGATGCGGATCGAGGCGCCGCGGTCCGACGAGCCGTACTTGAACTCCTTGTAGGAGCAGGTCTCGTGGCGGCCGGTGAGCCGCTGCTCGATGCCGTGGCCGTAGTTCGCGATGTGCAGGTCGTGGCGCGCGGCGAGCTTCTTCATCGCCGCCTGGATCGCCGCGAGGCCGCCCGGCTCGCGGGTCGCCTTCGTCGAGAAGTTCGTGTGGGCGCCCGCCCCGTTCCAGTCGCCGCGCATCGGCTTCGGGTGGAGGGTCATGCTCACGTCGTGGTCTTCGCCCACGCGGTAGAGCAGCCAGCGGGCCACGGTGAGGTGGTCGGCCACCTCGATGGGGCCGGCGGTGCCGATCTGGAACTCCCACTGGCCGGGCATGACCTCGGCGTTGATGCCGTAGATCTTCAGGCCCGCGGCGATGCAGGCGTCGAGGTGCGCGTCGGCGACCGGGCGGCCGAAGACCTCGTCGGCGCCGACGCCGCAGTAGAACGGCCCCTGGGGCGCCGGGTAGCCGCCCTCGGGCCACCCGAGGGGGCGGCCGCGGCGGAACATCGTGTACTCCTGCTCGATGCCGAACCACGGGTCCTGCGCGGCGTTGCGCTCGACCACGGGGCGCAGCAGCGCGCGGGTGTTGGTGGCGTGGGGGTTGCCGTCGGAGTCGAAGACCTCGCACAGCACGAGCTTGTGGTCGCCGCCGCGGATCGGGTCCGGGCAGACGAACACGGGCTCAGAGCGCGAGGTCCGAGTTGTGTCCCTCCGGACCTGGTTCGTCACGACCCGTCGAAGCCCCACTGCGGCATCTCGGTGGTGCCGGTGGGGAGCACGCGGGTCTTGCTGCGCAGCATGTGGGTCGGCTCGGTGCCGTCGATCCAGATGTACTCTGCCTTGATCATGGCCGTCCTCGCGAAGGCGAATGGGGATAGCGCGGCACCCCCCTCGACGCACGGACGGTTTCTGGCCCTTGACAGCCGAAGCGGCTAGAGCAGGCGATCGAGCGTCCGCGAGACGGCGCCGGGATCGAGGAACGCGAGGTACAGCAGCGCCATGGTGCACGAGAAGGTGTAGACCTGCGGCAGCAGCAGGTAGAACGCCGCGTGGGTGGCGAGGCCCACCGGCACGAGCCAGCGCTGCCAGCGTCCGACCCACAGGCCGAAGGCCAGCACGAACTCGAGGGCCGTCACCGCGATCGAGGCGGCGGCGAAGGCCAGGTGGACGGGCCCGGTCGGCACGAAGTCGCTGCCGGCGTACACGTCCATCCAGATCAGCTCCAGGCGGGCGCCGGAGAGGAAGCCGACCGTGCACTTGTCGATGGCGCCCCAGAAGTAGACGGTGGACAGGAGCACGCCGAGCAGCGGCACCGCCCACAGCGGGCCCCGCTCCGGCGGCGGCGCCGTGCCCGCCCGCTCCGCCGCGCGCACGGCGAGCCAGCGGTCGAGCGACAGGCTGCCCCCGCAGGGCGTGAGGGCGAGCAGCGCGACGGCATAGGCCAGCAGCGTGGTGTGGTGGTGGGTCCAGGAGAACATCGCGCCGCTGCGGCCCACCGCGAACACCATGATCCACACGACGACCGCGGTGGCGGCGGTGGCGAGGCGGGCGCGGTAGCCGAGGAGCATCCAGGTGGTCGCGCCGTAGAAGGCGGCGCCGAGCGCGAGCCAGGCGGGGCCCAGCGCGGTGAAGGGCTGCAGCTCGTCGGCGAAGCGGGACCACAGCAGCAGGGCCAGGCCGATGCGCACCAGCGCGACCGGCCGGGTGCTGCCCTCCGCGCGGGCCAGCGCCGTCAGCTGGCGGTCGAGCGCGTCTCTCACGGACACAGGCGCTCCTCGGGCCCCAGGGCGACGACCCAGCGCCCGTCGGGACCGGCGCACCAGGCCTCGGCGCGCACGTCGGCCTGGAGCGCCTCGCACAGGGGCCGCGCGGCCAGGCGGACCGCCTCGGGGGAGTGGAGCAGGCGCTCGCCCCCGGCCTCGGCCGTGGCGCCGAGCACGTCGGCGCGGGAGACGGGCCGCCCGTCGGCGCGCCAGCGCACCGCGCACAGGTCGCGGCCCACCCCCGAGTACATCGACCAGCTCATCGTGAGCGGGGGCAGCGGCAGGCCGAGGAGCTGGTGGGCCACGGGCCCGATCTGCAGCGCCCCCGAGAGCCCCACCAGGGCTGCCACCCGCAGCGCCACGGCGCGTGTGTCGTCCATCGCGCGGAAGCTACCACGCCGCGCGCTCGCGTTACGAGGGCCGCAGGGGGTCCGCGTGGCGCGTTGGGACGAGGTGCAGGCGTGGGCGCGGGGGGCCTTCCAGCTCGACCGTGACGAGGCCCACGAGTTCGCGCTCACCGTGACGCGCCAGCAAGGCGAGCGGACCCGGGCGCAGCGCGTGATGGTGCGACACTTCGAGGCGTGGGACGAGCCGATGATCGAGCTGCGCTCGGCCTTCGGCGAGATCGACGACCTCGATCCGCGGGCGCTGCTGACCGAGTCGCTGCACCTGCCGCTCGGCGGGATCGCGCTGCACGGGCGGTTCCTGGTGGTCGTCCACCGCGAGCGGCTGGCGCCGCTGACGCTCGACAGCGTCCAGTACCTGCTCTCGCGCGTGTCGCTCGTGGCGGACGAGCTCGAGGAGCGCCGGGGGAGCGACCGCTTCTGACACCGCGCGCCAGGTTCTCCGTTCGCGCAACCCGGGTGTAACCTCGGGGAAACCCAGGCCATCCGCCACTTCCCGTCACCGTCCACCGTCCCGGCCCCTCCCCGCGGCTATGGAGACTCATGGTTGGGACGTGGGACCCGTTCGAGGACCGGCCGACGACGTTCGGCGGGCGCTACCGGGTCGGGGCCCTGCTCGGCACCGGCGGCTCGGGCTGCGTGTACCAGGCGCTCGACACGCACACGGGCGAGCAGGTCGCGCTGAAGGTCGTCGAGAAGCCGGCCACCCGCAAACCCCTGCGCTTCCTCGCCGAGGCGCGCGACATGGCCCGCCTGCGCCACCCGCGCGTGGTCCGCGTCAAGGGGCTCGGGCGCGAGGGCGGGTACTACTACAGCGTCCTCGAGCTGATGCGCGGCGGCTCGCTGAAGGACCGCGTCGAGTCGCAGGGGCCGATGCCCGTCCCCGAGGCGCTGGGCTACGTCTTCATGGTCCTGCAGGGGCTGCACGCCGTGCACGCCGCGTCGCTCGTCCACCGCGACATCAAGCCCCACAACGTCCTGCTCGACGACGACGGCTTCCCGAAGCTCACCGACTTCGGCCTCGCGCGGCACGAAGCGGGGGACGTCCCCTGGCGCACCCGCACCAACGAGTCCCTCGGCTCGCCCGCCTACCGGGCGCCCGAGCAGTCCGTGAACCCGGCGGCGGCGGGGCGCGAGGCCGACATCTACGGCGTCGGCGGCGTCCTGTACTACCTGCTCAGCGGCCGCCGGCCGCCCGCCTTCTACGCCATGCGCGACGCCGAGTTCCTGCAGCAGACGTTCTGGCTGCCCGAGCCCGTGCCGCCCATCATCCGCAAGGCGACCCGGGCCGACCCGGAGGACCGCTACCGGACCGCCTTCGAGATGGCCGCCGCCGTCGCCCGCGCCTACGACGCGCTGCCCGAGCGGGCCGGGGAGTCACCGGTCGCCGACCAGTGGATCCGGGACTTCGAGATCGTCGAGGCGAGCAAGCGCGCGCCCTCGTGGCTCGGGCGGGTCCGGAGCTGGCTGTCGGGCGCCTGAGCTCGCGCGACCTTCCGTGACGTGGCCCCGCTGCGCGTTCGACCTTATGGCTTGCAGACGGCCTGCGTACCTGCGTCACGAGGGACCATGGGCGCCTTCAGCATCCACCGGGCTCTGGCCGGCGTTGCCGCGTTGCTCGCCGTGGTGACGCTGTTGACGGTCAGCGGGCTGCTCGCGACGAGCGGGCTGCTCCGCCAGGCCACCGAGGTGCAGGAGACGGCGCTCGAGAGCGTGCGGGCCGCCGAGGAGGTCGAGGCGTCGCTGCTCCTCGCCCAGCGGGCCGAGCGGCTGCAGACGGCCGACGCGCAGGCGGCCTGGCTCGTGGTCGACGAGTGGCTCGACCGCGTCGCCGTCTACGTGACCACCCCGGAGGAGGCGGAGCTCGTCCACCAGCTCGACGCCGAGGTCACGCGCCTGCGCCGCAGCTGGGACGACCCGGCCGAGCCCGGGGCGCTCTCCGAGGCGGATGCCGAGCTGAGCCACACGCTGCCCACGGTCGAGGCGCTGGTGGAGCTCAACCTCGCGCAGGCCGCCGAGGCCCAGGCGGCCGTGCTCCGGTGGAGCAGCCGGGCCGAGGGGTGGAGCACGGTGCTGGCGCTGCTGCTCGTCGGGGCCGTCGGGCTCGGACTGCTGTCGGTGCGGGCCCTGCTGTTCCGGCCCATCGACGCGCTGCGCTCGGCCATGGGGCGCTTCGGCGCGGGCGACCTCGAGGCGCGCGTCCCGCTCGAGCGGCAGCCCGAGGAGCTCGCCGAGGTGGCGCGCACCTTCAACGACATGGCCGACGCGCTGGCCCGGCAGCGCGAGATGCAGCTCGCGCTCGTCGCCTCGGTCGCGCACGACCTGCGCAACCCGCTGTTCGCGCTGCAGCTGTCGGCGCGGGCGGCCGAGCGCCGGGCCGACGCGAGCGAGGGCGAGCGGCGGCTGGCGCGCCAGTTCGGCGGGCAGCTCCGCGACGTGAACCGCATGCTGGAGGACCTCGTCGACGCCTCGCGCATCGAGGCCGGCCACGTCGAGCTGCAGGTGGGGCCGACCGACGTGCGCTCGCTGGCGGCGTCGTGCGTGGCGCTGTACGCCGACAGCTCGCCGGGCCACGAGGTGGTGCTGGCCGGCGAGCCCGCCGAGATCGTCGCCACCGTCGACGCCACGCGCGTGTCGCAGGTGCTCGCGAACCTCGTGTCCAACGCGATCAAGTACTCGCCCGGCGGCGGCCGCATCGAGGTCGCGCTGGAGGACGACGCCGACGAGGTCGGCATCCGCGTCACCGACCACGGCGTGGGCATCACGCCCGACGAGCAGCGGCGCGTGTTCGAGCCCTTCCGGCGGGGGACGGGCAAGGAGCACAGCGGCGGCGCGGGGCTCGGCCTGTCGGTCTGCAAGCGCATCGTCGAGGCCCACGGCGGGCGGATCGGCCTCGACAGCACGCCCGGGGCGGGCACCACCGTGCGGGTGCGGCTGCCGCGGAGTGCGGAGCGCGCCGACGCGAGGTAGGGGGCGTCGTGCGGATCGCGACCTGGAACGTGAACGGCCTGCGCGCGGCGCTGCGCAAGGGCCTCGAGCCCCACCTCGCCGAGGTGGCCCCCGATGCGGTGATGCTGCAGGAGATCCGGTCCACGCCGGCGCAGCTGCCGTGGGCCGAGCCGCCGGGCTGGTCGGCGGCGTGGCACCCGGCCGAGCGCCTCGGGTACGCCGGCGTCGCCACGTGGAGCCGGGTCGCCGGCGAGGTGCTCGGCAGGGGCATCGACGGCGAGCCCGACCCCGACGGGCGCGTGCTGCGGGTGCGCCTGGGCGAGGTCGAGCTCGTCAACGTGTACCTGCCGTCGGGGTCGACCGGCGCCGAGGCGCAGGCGCGCAAGGACGCCTACCTCGAGCGGTTCCTGCCGTTCGCGGCGCGGCTGGCGGCGTCCGCCCACCCCGTCCTGCTCGCGGGCGACGTGAACATCGCGCCCACGGAGCGCGACATCCACGATCCGCGCGGGAACAAGAAGAGCAGCGGGTTCCTGCCGCACGAGCGCGCCTGGTTCGGGGCGCTGCTCGAGGCCGGGTGGACGGACCTCGTGCGCCGGCACTTCGGCGAGGTGCAGGGGCCGTACTCGTGGTGGTCGCACCGGGGGAAGGCGCGCGCGGAGGACCGCGGGTGGCGCATCGACCACGTCCTCGGCAACGCGGCGGCGGCGGCGCGGGTGCGCGGGGCGGGGATCCACCGGCCGGGCGGGCTCGAGGTCAGCGATCACGCGCCCGTGTGGGTCGACCTGGGCTGAGCCCACGCCGGCGTCGGCACGGGCGCGGTGTGCAGGCCGTCGGGGCCCTCGAAGCCGACGTGGTGCAGGTGGAAGCCCTCGCCGGCGGGGGCGCCGGGCGGCGGGGGGCCGCCGCCGTAGCGGCGGTCGCCGAGGATGGGGATGCCCAGGAACGCGGCGTGGGCGCGGATCTGGTGCATGACGCCGGTGCGCATCCGGGCCTCGAACAGCGCGCCGTCGAGGCGGCGGAAGGTGGTCTCGGCGGGCAGCCAGCGGCCGCGGTGCGGCGTGCTGCGGCCGCGCTGGACGACGACGCGGCCCTTGCGCCGGGGGTCGTGGGCGATGGGGGCGTCGGTGCCGTGCTCGTCCCAGCCGGGGTCGCGGGCGACGAGCAGCAGGTAGCGCTTGAGGAGGCGGTGCTCGGCGAACAGGGTGCGCAGGGCGGCGAGGTCGTCGGGGTCGCGGGCGACGGCGACCGCGCCGGAGGTGCCGGTGTCGAGGCGGTGGGCGATGCCGCCCTCGAAGCCGTCGGGCCAGGCGAGCGAGGCGCGCTCGGGCTCGTCGCGGAGGAGGCGGGCGAGCAGGCAGTCGCCTTGCGAATCCGCGTGGGGGCGCATCACCGGCAGGCCCGCCGGCTTGGACAGCGTTCGCACCTCGCGCGCGTCGGTCAGGGGGGTGTCCTCGCGGATCGGTTAGGAGACGGCCAGGAGGCACGCTGGGGGTAACCGCGCTGCTGCTCGTGGTCGCCTGTGGGTCCGGCGCGCCGCCGACCTGCGCGGCGGCCTACGACGCCACCGTCGCCAGCCTGGGCGCGGTCGTCGGCGGGGCGGGCGCGACCGCCACGTTCCCGCCGCGGGCGGAGTACGTGTCCCGGTGCGAGGCCCTCGGGCTGCCCGCGGAGGCGCTGCGGTGCCTCGATCCCGACGTCGCGGTGGGGGCGTCCGCGGCGTGTGCGGCGGCGCTGGCGCCCCGGCGGGCGGGGGTCGAGGCGTTGGCGGCGTGGTTCGTCGAGGCCACGCCCGTGCCGGTCGTCCCCGTCCCCATCGTCCCCGCAACCGATGCAAGGAGCCAGCCGTGAGCGACGAGACCGAGCCCGAGGAGACCGAGCGTGGCGAGGAGACCGCCTTCCCGCGGGGCTTCCGCTTCGAGATCGACCCCGACCGCATCGAGGACACGCTGCGGCGGCTGCGGGACCAGCTGCGGGAGACGTTCGTGGCCGGGCGGTACACGAAGGTGCGGCTGTCGTACCGGGGGAAGGCCATCGGGCCCGACATCCCGCTGGCCGTGTTCCTGGCTGGGGAGGGGGTGGCGATCTGGCTGCTGTCGCCGCTGGCGGCGCTGCTCGTGAACCTCGGGGCGAAGGTCGTGCTCGACGTGGACTTCGTGCACGAGGCGGACGAGCTCGTGCAGGAGGGGCTCGCGCTGTACCTCGACGGGGAGATCGAGGCGGCGGAGCAGAAGTACCGGGAGGCGCTGGACCGGCGGCCCGACGATCCGGCGGCGCTGTACAACCTCGGGACGCTGCTGCGGGTGAGCGGGCGGCGGGAGGAGGCGCTGGTGGTGCTGCGGAAGGCGGCGATGGGGCCGGAGGGGAACCCGGACGTGCGGCGGGCGGCGGAGGCGGTGGAGCGGCTGGCGGCGCCGCCGGCGCGGACGCTCTAGGAGACCCCGGTCGTCGAGGTCCGAGGGCGAGGGCGAGGGCGACGTCGAGGTCGAGGGCGAGGGCGAGGGCGAGGTCGAGGTCGAGGTCGAGGTCGAGGTCGATCTCGAGGTCGAGGTCGAGGTCGATCTCGAGGTCGAGGTCGAGGTCGACGTCGAGGTCGAGGTCGAGGTCGAGGTCGAGGTCGATCTCGAGGTCGAGGCGAGGGCGAGGTCGAGGTCGAGGTCGACGTCGAGGTCGACGTCGACGTCGAGGTCGAGGTCGATCTCGAGGGCGAGGTCGAGGTCGATCTCGAAGTCGAGGGCGAGGGCGAGGGCGAGGGCGAGGGCGAGGTCGACGTCGAGGTCGAGGTCGAGGTCGAGGTCGATCTCGAGGTCGATCTCGAGGGCGAGGGCGAGGGCGATCTCGAGGTCGACGTCGAGGTCGAGGTCGAGGTCGATCTCGAGGTCGAGGTCGACGTCGAGGTCGAGGGCGATCTCGAGGTCGACGTCGAGGTCGAGCTCGATCTCGAGGTCGACGTCGAGGTCGAGGTCGATCTCGAGGTCGACGGCGAGGTCGACGGCGAGGTCAGAGGTCGACGTCGACGTCGACGTCGTCGACGTCGTGCGGAATCAGATCCGGCCCGACCTGAATTCATCCGCACGATCCGTCTCGTCCGTCGGCGCTCGGAGCGGATCGGCCCCGGTGCACCAGGCGCTCAGCGGACGACCTCGACCTCCACCATCGCCGAGGCCCCCTCCGCTCGCGCCGTCAGGTACGCCACCCCGGCCGCGACCCCGATGGCCTCGCCATCGTCGCCGATCCGGACGACGGCCGGATCCGACGACTGCCAGCTCACGGCGCCCACCGGCACGGGCTCCCCGCCCGTCGACGCCGCCACCCGCAGCGCCACCGGCACCCCCACCCGGAGCGTGGACGGCGGGCTCACGAACGTCAGCACCGTGCGCGTGTCGAGGTCGACGGTGAGCACCCACTCGACGCGGCTGCCCTCCCACTCGGCGCCGACCACGACCTCGCCCGGCCCGACGGCCACCACGTGGTCGCCGGCGACCCGCGCCACCCCGCCGCGCGAGAGCGTGACGATGACGCCATCGGGGACGTCACCGCCGTCGGTCACGACCCGCGGGCCGTCGACCGGGCCGAGCCGGTGGACGTGCACCTCGGACGGGCCCTCGAGCCGCAGCGCGGCCTCGCCCGTCGACGTGCCGCACGCGCCCAGCATCAGCAGTCGGACAAGCACGCCCCCCCATATCTACTCGCGAGCGGGATCCGCTCGTTCGGCCCGGGTCGACAATTGTCGTCCGCCCGGCTTCGCACGGGTGAACGCCAACTTCACGACCACGGCGCGTGCGCCGCCGCGTCACCGCAGCGAGAGGAGCCTCACGGGCACGTCGTGTGCGACCAGGTCCGGCACCCAGGCGCCGAGCCGCAGGTGCGATGCGTCGGCGGGGAACTGGCGCAACGCCGCGTCGGCCGGGATCCAACGCCCGCCGAGCTGCAGCTCCGCCCAGGCGTGCAGCACGAGCGCCGGGCCGTCGGCGCCGTCGACGTACACCCGCCCCGCCGCCGTCCGCGCCGCGAAGCCCGCCGCGCGCGCCCGCGCCACCAGCGCCTCTGCGTGCTCGGTGCAGTCGCCGCGGCCGCCCGTCGACGCGCCGGGCACCCAGGCGTCGCGCACGTCGTCCGCCACGGCCTCCACCAGCGCCCGCGCCCGCTCCCGCTCGGGCGACGGCAGCTCGGGCCAGGTCGGCGTCTCCACCACCCGGCGCACGCCGTCCACCTCGTACTCGCCGACGTGCGCCCGCCGCGTGCAAGCGAACGGCGGCGCCGGCAGGGCCAGCAGCCGCGCGACGTCCACGGGTGCCGGATCCGCCGGACGCGCCGCGACCCGCTCCGCGACGAACCGGCCCGTGCGGAGCCGCACCCACCCGCCGTCGCCGCGCGTCCCGACCACCTCACCGGCCGGGTGGCCCAGCGGACCGTGTCGCCGTCGACCACGTAGGTCGTCGGCACCCCGGCTCCGCGCCCTCGTCGAGGATCTCCGCTGCGCCGGCACCCTCGGGCGGCCACAGCTCGGGGGCCGCGAACGCCCCCGCGGCGGTGCGCGTGCCCTCCGGGCGCCACAGGGTGACCGCGCAGCCCGCCGCGTCACAGCGCACCCGCGACGCCGACCGGAGCCAGGCCCGCTCACGCCCGCTCGCCACCACCAGCGCCCGGCGCGTCACCGCGTCGCGCCCCTCGCCGTAGCGCCGCTCCTCCCAGCCGATCGGCGAGTCGGCGAGCGACAGCGACCACCACTCCGTGCGGACGGGATCGCCCGCCAGCACCGGAGCGCCCGCCCAGGGATCCCCGCGAGAGCAGGCCCACGCCAGCAGGAACCACGCCACGAGGCCCCATTGTATCCTGCGCGGCCAGGATCCCCCGCTGGCGTGGTTATCCTTGCTCACCGTGGGCGGAGGCCGGATGGAGTGGGTGACGAGCGCGGCGTCCGCCGACGACCTCGTGCGCTGGATCCCGTCGCTCGGCCTGCTCGCGGCCGCCGACGCCGGCGACGGACGCCCCGACGCGATCGTGGGCGCGCGCATGGCGCTCGACACCGTCCGCACGCAGCTCGAGCAGAACCGCGACCACCTGGGCCGCTTCCGCCGCCACCCCACGCCCGCCCAGCGCGCCGAGGTGCTCGAGCGCCTGCGCGACGCCTTCCAGCGCGCGGCGCAGGAGCTGTACGCCTTCGCCCGGCGCCGCGAGGGCGTGCGGGTCACGCTCGACGCGGTGCTCTTCGTCGGCCACGAGGCGTTCGTCGGCCACCTCGGCGAGGGGCGCGTCTTCCTCGTGCGGCGGGGCGTGGTGCACCAGCTCACCGTCGACCACGTGGGCGGGGAGGCGCTGGTGGGCGAGGCCGTCCGCAAGGCGCGCGCCCTCGGCGGCGAGCCCACCGTGGCGATCGAGTCGCTGTGCATGGAGACCGCCGACGACGACCGCTTCGTCATCTGCAGCGCGCCGCTCGTGCGCGCCGTGGCGGAGGCCGACCTGCACGCCCGGCTCGTCGCGGAGCCGCTCGACCGGCTGCCCGAGCGGCTGCTCGCCGGCGCGGGAGCCGTCGCCTGCGCGCAGCTCGGCAGCGGCTCGCCGTTCACCGCGGATCTCGCGCGCGCCCGCCTCGCTGTGCTCGCGCCGATGCAGCTGTTCGCCCATTGCACCGAGCGGGAGCTGCGCATCGTCGCCCAGGCGACGCACCCTCGCCGACTGCCCGCGGACGCCGTGGTCTTCGAGGAGGGGCAGGCCGGCAACGAGCTGTACCTGCTGATCAGCGGCGCCGTGGACGTGGTGAAGCGCGGGCGCGCCATCGCGCGGCTGCCGCCGGGCTCGGTGTTCGGCGAGATGGCGCTGCTCGACGAGCCGGTGCGCTCGGCGACGGCGCGCACCGCCGAGCCGACCGAGCTCATGGTCATCACGCGGAGGCCTTCTTCCCGATGCGCGCCCACCCGCCGCTGGCGGTGAAGATCCTCTGGAACCTGAACCTCCGGCTGTCGGCGAGCCTGCGCCAGACGAGCGCGCGCATCGCGGCGATGGAGGAGTGACCGCTCACGGGGCTGAGCAGGGCACGTCGGTGGTCGGCAGGTCGAGCAGGACGTGCAGCTCGCCCTCGCCTCCGCAGACCTCCCAGCCGGGCGGGAGCCCCGGACCTCGCTCGCCCGCCACGTCGCGGTGTAGCGGACGGGGAGCACGCCGCAGGCGCTTCCCAAGCGCCCGGACGGCCTCGGGCCGAGCGGCACGTCGAGTGCGATGCGCTGCGGCGGCGCGCCCTGCAGCTCGCCGTCGGTGAGCTGGGGCTTACGACCTCGCCGACGCGGGCTCCGGTCACCTCGACGGTGAGCGCCAGCTCCGCCTCCCGACGGCCGATCCGCGGTGTCACCGGAGAAGCTGAGCGCGACGGGCTGGACGAAGTGGAGGACGCCCTCGTCGAGCGAGACGGTGGTGGCGTCGGTCGGCAGCGGATGCAGGCCCGCGACGTAGGCTGCGGCCGGCGCGCCGCCGAGCCGCTGTTGCACGCTGTCACCGTGCGGACGGAAAGGCGTCGGGCGCGTTTCCGTCCTGGGTCCGAGCCACGTCCAGCGCTGGCTCGCCCGCTTCGAGCCGCACCGCGTCGTCGTTCGTGCGATCCGCACCGGCTCTCCCCGGGCAAGCCGGCGTGGATCGCACACCTCGGGGAGGCAAGCTGCCCTCGATCGCACACCTGCGGCTCCCGCGGCCGATGTCGTGACGATGCAACCGTCACTCTCGCGCGCGACCCGCCTGCGGATGGCGCCGAACCCCGGTCAACTGTGCGATCGACGGGGGCATACCTCCTGCGGGTGTTGCACTGGACCCGGCTTGCTCCCCGTGGCGTCTGCCGGCGACGGACGCAACGACGAGGAGGGACTGAGGCGGACACTCCGGCGAACAACGTGCGAGCCCCTGCTCGACGTCGCCGACCCCCTGTTCGGGACGCACACACGGCCCCCTCCAGACGAGGTCGTAGGCGTGGACGTCGTCGGCGGCGCTCGTGTGTGCGTTCCGAACAGACTCGCGTCCGCCCAGCCACTCCTGGCGACCACGAACACGCCGTCACCGACGCGCCGGCACCCCGGCCATCCGCACACGCCGCCTCAGCGAGTCACCCCAGCCGGTCGAGCCCCATCCCCCGCCCGTCCAGCCGGTCGAGCAGGTCGTCCACCAGCGCCAGCGTCAGCCCCCACAGCCGCTGCCCGTCGAAGTCCACGCACGGCAGCGTCATCGACAGGCTCCCCCGCCGCCACTGCATCGTCGTCCGCCCCTCCCCCGCCAGCAGCCGATCGAGCCCGAGCCGGTGCACCGAGGCCACCTCGCCGTTCAGCGCCAGCGGCGGCAGCGGATCCGCCAGCCGGAACACGAACGG
>JAWKRQ010000017.1:0-168832 GCA_041389545.1 Myxococcota bacterium
GGGCGCAGAACCGCCGGGTGGAGCTGACCTTCGACATCCGGTCGCGCGGGGGACGTGCGCTGCCGGGTCGGCGAACCCGTGTTATTGCCAGGACGACCAGCGGTGACCGATGTCCGACACCCCCTCCCCCGCGACGATCTCGGCGTTCGACCTGCTCGGCGGGCTGCAGGGCGTGCGCGCGCTCGTGGATCGGTTCTACGACGCGATGGACCAGTCGCCCGACGCCGCCGGGATCCGGGCGATGCACCCGCCGGATCTGGCGGAGAGCCGCGATCGGCTGTGGATGTTCCTGGTGGGCCGCTTCGGGGGGCCGCCGCTCTACGTCCAGGCGCGCGGCCACCCGCGGCTGCGGGCGCGTCACCTGCCGTTCCGGATCGGCGAGCCCGAGGCGGCGCAGTGGATGATGTGCATGGAGCGGGCGCTCGAGGCGAGCGACCTGCCCGGCCCCGCGCGCGACGAGCTGCTGGCGTTCTTCGCGCAGGTCGCGAGCCACATGCGCAACCGGTAGGCCGCTACCGCACGTGCGGGGCGATCATGCGGTCCCAGGCCGGGCGCGGCTGGAAGCCCGTGCCCTTGTCGACGACGCGGCCGTCCACGTAGAGGAAGACGGCCGGGATGCCCTGGACGTGGAGCGACGAGGCGACGCGCTGGTGGTGGTCGGTGTCGACCTTGGCGACGATGAGCTTGCCGGGATGGTCGCGGCCGAGCTGCGTGAGCACGGGCGAGAGCATCTTGCAGGGCGGGCACCACTCGGCCCAGAAGTCGACCAGCACGGGGACGGGGCTGGTGCGGATCAGCTTCTCGAGGGCGTCGTCGTCGAGGTGGACGGGCTCGCCCGAGGTGTCGAGCTGGGCGTGGCACCGGCCGCAGGTCGGGTGGGCCGCGACCTTGTCGGCGGGGAGGCGGTTGAGGCCGCCGCACTGGGGGCAGGTGAAGTAGTAGCGGTCGTCGCCGGACATGCGGGCTCCTCGGGGTCGATGCCCCAACCTGCGCACGGCGAGCGCGGCCGACAACGTTCCGGGCGCGAACGGGTCACCGCGCGAGCGCCGAGGTGACCTGTCGGCGGGACGGGACGGCGAGGTCGTCGCAGTAGCCGAGGTCGATCGCCGGGAAGGCGCCGGGATCGACCTGGCGGGCGGCGCACGCGGCGAGCAGGTGCTGGGCGATGGCGGCGTCGGGGTCGCCGCGGGCGTGGGCCGCCAGGGTGCGGCGCGGATCGCCGTCGACGGCGCGGTGGGTCGCGGCCAGGGCGGGGAGGACGGCGGCGGTGGCGGCGGCCAGGTCGGTGCGCTCGTCCACGTCGCAGCGCTCGATGCGGCAGGCGCCGCCTTCGACGACGGGGCGCGGGTCGCCGGACGACCACGGACGCGGGTCGCCGCGCAGGTGACACCCGGCCACCCGGAGGGGCGCCGAGACGGGGAGGCGCCAGGGGCCGGCGCCGCAGTCGGGGTCCGGGCCGGGCCGGAAGCGGGACGCCTGGTCGGGGACGGCGGCGAGCAGCTCGGGCAGCTGGGCGGCGCGGAGGTCGGCGGCGACGGCGCGGTAGGCGGGGAGCACGGCGTAGATGCGCTCCCAGAAGCGCCAGGAGCGGGCGTGGACTTCGAGGAACGCTGCGATCTGCGGATCGTGTTCGGACGTCGAGAGGCCCCAGGCGGGGAGCGCGCGGCGCACGACCGCGAGCGCGGGGTCGGAGGGGGGCGCGGGGGCGGTGTCGTAGGCCTCGAGGCCGTCCGGGGCGAGGTCGTCGACGAAGGACGTCGGGCCGCAGGCCATCGCGAGCGCCCACGCCAGGATCGTGGCTCCTGTGGTCACCGGGGCAGAGCGTCGCATGAGCCTCCCGTCGCATGACGTCCGCAGGCCACCTGACGGACGTCAGCGTCGGACCTCACTTCTTGTAAATCGTCTCCTTCAGCTTCGTCCCCGCCCCGTCCCGCAGCTCGTAGCTCTTCGTCGTCTCCGCATCGCGCTCCACGTAGTCCGACGCCGCCTGCGGCACCGTGTTCTCCACCTGCGCCTTCCGCGCCGCCGACACCCACGCCGCCGCCGCCTGCGCCGTCGGCGGGACGTACACGCCCGTGAGCGCCCCCTCCCCGCTCGCCTCCAGCACCAGGCTCCGCAGCAGGTCGCCCCGCGCCCGCGCGAACAGCGCCGGGCTGTCGTAGATCTCGGCCGTATCGAGGTCGCCGCGCAGCGCCACGACCACGCCGACGCCCTTCGGGTCCTGCACCCCGGCGAGCGCCGCCAGGCCGGCGTCCACCGCCTCCACCGTGTCGGCATCGGTCAGGGTGGCGCGGTACGTGCCCGTCTGCGGCGCCTGGCCGCGCTTGCCGTTGAGCTCGCTCACCTTGGCCCAGGTCCGGCTCTGATCCTTGTCCATCTGGACCGTCTTCCGCAGCGCGACCTCGCCCTTGCCGCCGTAGGAGAACGCGAGCCCCTCGCTCCCGCTCGTCCAGCGCGACTGCTCGACACAGTTCACCGCCAGCGGCTGCGGCGCGTGGCGCTCGGCGGGATGAGCACGTCCTGCGTGACGACCCGGTCCTGCTTGCCCCATGGACAACGTCGCCAGCCATCGCGAGCACGGGCACCTTCCCCTTGTTGTGCGCCATCAGCTCGGGGACGCTGCCGCCGGCGTCGACCTCGGTGATGACCAGCGTGCCAGCCGCGAGCGCGTCGGCGAGGAGCACGTGCTCGCCCTTCGGGCGCTCGGCGGCCTGCGGGTCCACGACGAGGAACACGGCGAGCCCGCCCACGACGACGGGGTCGCGGACGGAGAGGCGCCCGTCGAGGGTGGCGTCGGCCCGGGCGGAGCCGGACCAGACGGACGCGAGCAGGAACGGGACACTGAGCAGCCACATGACGACCTCCCGACGGGGTCCGACACGCTGGGGACGGCGGTTCGTAACGGGCGCGTAAACGCCACTCAGGCGCGGGCGTACGCGGCGGCCGCTGCAGCGTCGACGCCGGCGTCGTCGCGGGCGCGGGCGGCGTCGGCGAGCTCGGGCCAGGGCGGCGGCGGGACGGGGATCCGCGCCACCTCGACCCCCTTGACCGCGCCGCGAGAAGCGGGCGGCGTACCAGGCGCCGACGGGGTCGCTGAGCAGCCAGCCGGCGACGGCGTGGACGTCGACGTCGGGGCGGCGGGGTGCAGGACTGTAGCAGGAGTCGAGCGGGAAGCGGCGCGCCTGGTCGACGGCGGCGCGCAGGACGGTGCCCGTGGTCCCCGCGAGCACGACCTTGGCGGGCACGTCGAACAGCGCGGCCCGCTTGGGCGCGACGTAGGGCTTGCGCTGCAGCATCTCGCGCGGCAGGTAGCGGAGGAACTCGCCGCGGTCGGCGATGTCCCAGCGGGCCACGTCGCGGCCGCGGCAGGTGGGCTGGTCCTCGGGGTGGAGGCGGCCCGGGTGGACGTAGCGGTCGTAGTCGCCGCAGACGACGCCCATGTGGACGGTGACGTAGCGGCCGAGCGGCAGGCCGGGCAGCTCGGGGAGCGGGCCGGCGAGCGACCAGGCGTCGGCGCCGACGGCGAGCGGGCCCGTCCAGGCGAGCGCGCCGTCGGCGGTGCCGGCGCGGCGGCGGGCGGCGGGGGCGACGGCGACGAGGACGGCGTCGACGGTGGCGTCGAAGGTGTGGTCGGGGAGGCGGAGGACGGCGTCGAGGCCGGCGTCGAGGAGCACAGCGCGGCGTACGTCGAGCGGGCGGTCGCGGCGGCGCGGTCGGCCGGCGTGCAGCACCTGGTGCGGTCGAGCGCGCTCGGCGCGGACCCCGAGGCGCCCGGCGTCGGCCGCGACCACGGGCTCGGCGAGGCGGCGGTGAAGGGGAGCGGGCTCGGGTGGACGGTGGTGCGGCCGTCGTTCTTCGCCGACAACCCCGTCTCCTACCAGGCGGTGACGGTGCTCGGCGGCGACGGCGCGTTCTACGGCGCGTCGGGCGGCGGGCGCGTGGCGTACGCGGCCTCGCGGGACATCGCGGCGGTCGCGGTGGCAGCGCTGCTGCACCCCGAGGCGCACGCCGGGCAGACGTACGCGATCACGGGCGCCGAGGCCGTGACCGACGAGCAGGTCGCGGCGCTGCTGTCGGAGATCGTCGGGCGGCCGATCCGCTACGTCGACCTCGGCGCGGGCTACGGCGACGGGCTGCGCAGCCAGGGGACGCCGGGCTGGATGGCCGACCACCTCGCGTTCTTCGAGGCGGTCAAGGCGAACGGGTGGGCGGCGGCGCCGACGGACGCCGTGCAGCGGGTGCTCGGCCGGCCCCCGACGCCGCTGCGCGACGCGCTGGCCGAGGCCGTCGCGCGGGCCCGCTGAGGGACGGGGTCGCCGAGGCCCGGGCCCGATCCGCTTCCGCGCCAGGATGAAATCAGGTCGGGCCCGTTTCGCCTCCGGTCGGGGCCGATCCGCCTCCGGTCCGATCCGCCTCCGGCCCGATCCGCTTCAGGCGCTGAGCTTCCCCGCGATCTCGACCAGCCGCCGCGCCTGGTGCCGGATCGCCGCCTCGTCCTGCTCCGTCAGCCCCGTGCCCGGCGCCGTCACGCTCGTGCCGTACGGGGTGCCCCCGGCCGCGAACACCGCCGGGTCGGTGTACCCGGGCGGCACCAGGATCGCGCCCCAGTGCATGAACGTGTAGTTCAGCGTGTGCACCGTGGTCTCCTGCCCCCCGTGCGGGTTCATGGCGCTGCTCATCGCGCTCGCACACTTGTTCGCGAGCTTCCCCGCCTGCCACACCGGCCCGAGCGTGTCGATGAACGCCCGCACCTGGCTCGCCGCCCCGCCGTACCGCGTGGGCGCGCTGAACAGGTACGCATCGGCCCACACGAGGTCCTCGGGCGTGGCCACGGGCACGTCCGCCGTCGCCTCCGCGTGGGCCCGCCAGCCCTCCTGCGCCTGCACCACGTCGTCGGGCGCCGTCTCCCGCGCCTTCCTCAGCCGCACCTCGGCCCCGGCCGCCTGCGCCGCCTCGGCCGCCACCTTCGCCATCGCATGGTTGGTCCCGTAGGTGCTGTAGTACACGATGGTCAGCTTCACGCTCATCTCGCCTCCCTCGCCACCCGGTTATCCTTATCCAACATAAGTGACTACGGAAATAGAAGTGAGCGGCGAGGCCCGACCCGAGGACCCCATGACGCTGTGCCCGCGCTACCACCGGGCGGTCGAGCTCATCGGCAAGCGATGGACCGGCGCCATCCTCCGCACGCTGCTCGACGGCGCCACCCGCTTCACCGACATCGCCGCGCAGGTGCCCGAGCTGTCCGACCGCATGCTGTCGGAGCGCCTCAAGGAGCTCGAGGCGGAGGGGATCGTCACCCGAGAGGTCGTCCCCGACACGCCGGTGCGCGTCGCCTACCACCTCACCGACAAGGGCCGCGCCCTCGAACCGGCCATCGACGCCATCGCCGCCTGGGCGGAGGCCTGGCTCGACGGCTGACCCGCGGCATACGCCGCACCGTGGGAGGCGCGATGGAAGCCGAGGTGGTCTGGCAGGTGGTGGCCGTCGACGCCGCGCGGGCGTACGCCTACGCCCACCGCGTGGAGAACCTCCCCGACTGGGCCGCCGGCCTGGCCTCGGGACTCGAGCGCGAGGGCGACGCCTGGTACGCCGCCTCGCCGATGGGCCGCGTCCGCCTCGAGATGGCCGAGGACAACCCGCTCGGCGTCCTCGACCACACGGTCACGATGCCCGACGGCACCCGCGTCCACAACGCCTTCCGCGTCACGCCGCTCGGCGCGGGCCACTGCGTGTTCACGTTCACCGTCCAGCGCCCACCCGGCACCGACGACGACGCCTTCGCCGCGGACGTCGCCCAGGTGCGCGCCGATCTGCGCGCGCTGGCGCACCGGCTCACCGCGGTGTGAGCTCGCCGGCCGATGGGGTAGGATGCTCCGCCCCGGGAGCCCCCATGCCTCGTCGCCTCGCCCTGCCGCTGCTCTCCCTCGCGCTGTCGTGCCGCGGCGGCCAACCGGAGACCCAGCCCTTCGACTGGACGCTCGAGACGGGCGACACCGGCACCGACGGCCCGGTCGTCGCCCAGCCGAAGACGTGGACCGACGGCCCCGCGCTCCCCGACTGCACCCCGGCCGCCGGCGACCCGCAGCGCGTCGCCCTGTCCGGCGTGGTCCTGCTGCCCACGGGCCCCGTCGCGGGCTCGGTCGTCGTCGACCGCGCCGCGGGCACGGTCGTCTGCGCCGGCGCGAGCTGCGATCCCGCGGGCGCCACCGTCGTCTGCACCGAGGGCGTCATCTCGCCGGCGCTGATCGACACCCACGATCACACGCAGTACAACGTCCTCGGCCCCTGGAAGCACGCGAAGTCCTACATCGACCGCTACGACTGGCAGAGCGACTTCGACTACTACGACTTCCGCACGGCCTACGACGACATCTCCGACGCCTACGAGTGCGAGATCGTGAAGTGGGCGGAGCTCCGCCAGATCGTCGGCGGCGCCACCAGCGTGGTCGGCTCCGCCGGCGACGCCTGCATCGACGTCCTCGCCCGCAACCTCGACGAGGGCCCCGAGGCCCACGGCCTCACCGACTACGGCCTGCGCTACTCCTCGGCCCAGGTCGGCTACTACGACGACCTCGACGCCGCCGACCGCGCCGCCGATCTCGCCGACGGCACCACGGAGGTGTTCCTCGATCACGTCGCCGAGGGCATCGACGGCTCGGTCCGCGACGAGATCGACCACATGTTCGACATCGGCATGAGCGGCCCGGGCAGCCTGTTCGTCCACGCGACCGACGCATCGCTGCCCCAGCTCGCCCGCATGGCCGTCACCGGCACGGGCATCGTCTGGTCGCCCCGCTCGAACCTCGACCTGTACGGCGACACCACCAAGGTCGACGTGGGCGCGCGCCTCGGCGTGCCGCTGGCCATCGGGCCCGACTGGACGTGGTCGGGCAGCAACCGGGTCACCGAGGAGCTCTCCTGCGCCTACGACTGGCTGCACGCCCGCGGCTCCGAGCTCGTCGACCAGGACCTCTACGACATGGTCACCGTCGACGCCTCGGCGCTGATGGGCCTGCAGAACCGCCTGGGCATGCTGGTCGCCGGGGCGAAGGCCGACATCACCGTGTTCACGTGGACGGAGCAGCCCTACCGCGCCGTCATCGAGGCCGGCTACGACGACGTGCGCCTCGTGATGATCGACGGGCAGGCCCGCTACGGCGTGCCCGCGCTGGTGGACGGCCTCGCCGCCGACCCGACCCTGTGCGAAGCCGTCACGGCCTGCGCAGAGCCGCGCACGCTCTGCGTCGCCGAGGCCACCACGGGCACCGACGCCCAGACCTACAGCGAGCTCGAGGCCACCCTGTCGGCGGCCCTGTCGCAGACGACGATGCCGGCCGGGCTCGAGTACGCGGGCGAGCTCTACCCGCTGTGGGCCTGCGCCGAGGTGCGCGACACCTGCGTCCCCGGCAGCCCGAGCCCCATCGACCAGGACGGCGACGGCATCCCCGACGCGACCGACGCCTGCCCCCTCGGCTACGACCCGCTCCAAGTCGACGGCGAAGGCGACGGCATCCCCGACGTCTGCGACCCCTGCCCGCTGAGCCCGGGCGACGACTGCGCCCACGACCCGAACGACATCGACGACGACGGCCTCGCCAACACCGCCGACGGCTGCCCCTACCTGTGGGATCCCGGCAACCCCGACGCCGACGGCGACGGCAAGCCCGACGCCTGCGACCCCTGCCCCTCGTCGCCGAACCCGGGCGACCTCGGCTGCCCCGCCACCGTGCGCGCGCTGCGCGACCCGAGCGACCCGGCGCACCCCGCCGAGGGCTCCGTGGTGACGCTCACGGGCCTCGTGGTCACCGGCGTGGGGCCGTCCGGCGCGTTCCTGCAGGACCCGAACGAGGCCGACTTCGGCGGGCTGTACGCCTTCGGCGTCGGCGGCGCGCCGGGCGACCAGGTCGACGTGACCGGCGAGTACGTCGAGTACTACGGGCTGACCGAGCTGCAGTCCTCCAGCGCCACGGTCACGGGCACGCTCCCGGTGCCCCCGGCCATCGACGTCGCCGCCTGCGACGTGGGCACGGGCGGCGCCGACGCCGAGCGCTACGAGTCGATGCTGGTGAAGGTGAGCGGCGTCACCGTCACCGACGCCAACCCCGACGATCCGAGCGACTACAACGAGTTCGAGGTCGCCGGCTGCCTGCGGGTCGACGACCAGCTGTGCCCCGACTGCTGGGCCGACCAGCCCGCCGTCGGCACCGCCTTCGGCTCGCTGACCGGCCCGCTGACCTACGGCTTCGGCGACAGCAAGCTCCTCCCGCGCACCGCGGCGGACCTCCAATAGCCCAGCGCGAGCACAGTCCCGGCACGCGCCGGAGCGGCCGCGCCGAGCCTCTCGCCCGTGGGGCTGGAGTGCGCGCAGGGCCGGGCGGCGGGCGGGCGAACGTCACTCCGGCGCGACGCCATCGCTCCCGTCCGCACGTTCGGGTGCCCGGCGCCCGGCCCGAGCACACGACCATGAATTGCAGCGCCGGAGCGGCCGCGCCGAGCCTCTCGCCCGTGGGGCTGGAGTGCGCGCAGGGCCGGGCGGCGGGCGGGCGAACGTCACTCCGGCGCGACGCCATCGCTCCCGTCCGCAAGCACACGACCATGAATTCCATCTTGCCCGGGTGGCTCGCGCCGCGAGACGCAGGCGGGGAGCCGAGGTCACGCGAACGTTACAGCGTGGTCGCAGCTGTGCCGGTCGCGGTGCCGTTCCCACGGCGCGACGTTACCGGTGCAGGATTGCGCAGGTGACCCGTCCTCCCCGGCGGGCGCTCCCCCTCGCCCCCCGGGAGGTCCCGTGGTCCTCGAGCACTTCGATCTGTCGGGTCGCACCGACTACACCGAGCTGCGGCGCCAACGCAACACGATGGCGTCGGTGTCGCTGACCAACGGCAACGTGACGGGCAACGCGTCGCAGGAGCACGCCGGCGTCTCCGCCCGCGTGTGGCACGCCGGCGCCTGGGGCTTCGCCTCCGCCGGCGCCGACGACCGCGGCGCCATCGACCGCGTGGTCGGAGCGGCCGGCGACAACGCGCGCTGGCTCGGCACCCGCGCCGGTCGCGACCTCGGCGCCCTGCCCTCGCGGCCGACCTCCGGCGTGGTGCAGGTCTTCGAGACGAGCAAGCCGCGCTGGAGCCGCGCCCAGACGGTCTCGTTCCTCCGGGAGCTCGACGAGCACGTCGCGAGCCGCTACCCGCAGGTCACCGCGCGCACGGTGGCGCTCAGCTGCCTCGACATGCACAAGCAGCTGCAGACGAGCGACGGCGCCGAGTCCGACCAGCTCATCCCGCGCACCATCCTCGCGCTCGTGTTCACGGTGGTCCGCAACGGCGAGCCCGTGCGGCTCATGGAGATCCACGGCGGCTTCGGCCAGCTCGAGGACAACTTCGACGACCCCACCGCCCTGCACGACGCCATCGCGAAGCAGGTCGCCCACCTCGAGCGCAAGGCCGCCGGCGTCTACGCGCGCGCCGGCACCCACGATCTGGTGCTCGACGCCTCGCTCGCCGGCATCCTCGCCCACGAGGCCATCGGCCACACGACCGAGGCCGACCTGGTGCTCGGTGGCTCCGTCGCGGGCGACCGGGTCGGCCAGGAAGTCGCCACCGAGCTCGTCTCGCTCACCGACTTCGCCCACACCGCGCTCGGGCAGCAGTGCCCCGTGCCCGTCTGGGTCGACGACGAGGGGGTCGAGGCGCAGGACGTGCCCATCATCGAGAAGGGCGTCCTGAAGGGCTTCATGCACACGAAGGAGACGGCGCTGCGCTTCGGCGTCGCCCCCACCGGCAACGCGCGCGCGTTCCAGTACTCCGACGAGCCGCTGGTGCGGATGCGCAACACCTCGTTCCTGCCGGGCGACAGCTCGCTCGACGACATGATCGCCAGCGTGGAGCGCGGCTACTACCTCGTGCGCCCGAGCAACGGCCAGGCCGACGCCACGAGCGAGTTCATGTTCGGCGTGACGCTCGGCTACGAGATCGTCGACGGCAAGCTCGGCGAGGCCATCAAGGACACCACGATCTCCGGCGTCGCCTTCGACGTGCTGCGCACCGTCAGCATGGTGTCGGACGACATGCAGTGGGAGTGCGGCGGGATGTGCGGCAAGAAGCAGCCGATCCCCGTCGGGATGGGCGGGCCGGCCATCAAGTGCCGCGCGCACCTCGGGGGGCGCTGATGGACGCCGACGTGCTCGCCGAGCGCGCCCGCGACGCGCTCGTCGCCGCGGGGGCGCACCACGCGCAGGCCTACGCCGTCGACACGCAGCGCGAGGAGCTCAACGCGGAGTGGAACGAGCCGAGCCTGCTGCGCTCGACGTTCGAGAGCCGCGTGGTGCTGATCGCGCTGGTGGACGACAAGAAGGGCGCCGTCTCCTGCAACGACACGACGGAGGACGGCATCCAGCGCGCCGCGGCGCAGGCCGTGCAGCTGGCCGAGGGGTCGCGGCCCGATCCCGCCAACGCCATCGCGCCGACGCAGGCGGAGGCGTCGTTCGAGTCGGGCCCGTCGGCGCCCTCGCTCGACGGCATGCACGAGCGCATGGTCGAGCTGCTCGCCCACCGCGCCGCGCACCACCCGAAGACCACGCTGCGCTCGGTCGTCATCGACTACACGCGCCGCCGGCGGGTCCTCGTGAACACGAACGGCGTGCGGCTGCGGGCGACCATCGGCGCGTACGACTTCGTGGCGACGTTCTCGGCGCGGCGCGAGGCCGACACGTCGTCGTTCAACTACACGGGCGTGTCGCGCAAGGACCTCGACCGGCCCGTGGCCGAGCTCGGCTCGTTCGACCGGCTGATGGGCGAGGCCGCGCAGCAGCTCGACCCGCAGAAGGCGCCCGGCAAGTTCACCGGCGACCTCGTGGTCACGCCGGACTGCCTCGGCAGCTTCCTGTCGCCGCTGACGAGCTACCTGTCGGACGACGCGCTCATCAGCGGCACGTCGGTGTTCGCCGACCAGCTCGGGCAGCGGATCGCGCACCCGTCGCTGACCCTGCGGTCGCTGCCGCGGTGGGACGGCCTCGCCGTGCCGTGCTTCTTCACGCGCGACGGGCAGCTCACCGAGGACTGCGACGTCATCGCCGCGGGCGTGCTGCAGCGCTTCCTGCTGTCGCGCTACGGCGCGCTGAAGACGGGCCACGAGCGCGCGCCGACCGACGGCGGCTCGTGGGTCGTCGAGGGCGGCGAGACGCCGCTCGACCAGCTGATCGGGCAGGTCGAGCGGGGCGTGCTGATCTGCCGGTTCTCCGGCGGCCGGCCGACGCCGTCCGGGGACTTCTCGGGGATCGCCAAGAACAGCTTCCTCATCGAGAACGGGCGGATCGGGCCGGCGCTGTCGGAGACGATGGTGTCGGGGAACCTGATCCGGCTGTTCGAGCAGGTCGCCGGCCTGTCGAAGGAGCGGGTCGACTTCGGCGACGCGCTGCTGCCGTGGGTGAGACTCCCCGGGGTCACCATCTCGTAGCGGGCGCTAGGGCTGCCACATCTTGGGCGGGTCGGGGACGGGCCGCCAGCGGACGCAGTCGCGGTCCTCGTACATCGTGCGCGCCGTGCCATAGAAGCCGAGCGCCTCCATGTAGTCGCCGGCCGCCTCGGCGTACTCGTCGAGGTCACCGGAGTTGTAGGCCTCCTCCATGTCGCGGTTGGCCTGCTCCATGGACGAGATGTGGCTCTCCATGCCCGACAGGATCCAGCCGCAGCGGGCCTGGTCGTTGCTGGTGGGGCGCGACTGGGCGTGGGCGGGGGCCGCGGCGAGGGCCAGGGCGAGTGCGAACATCGTCATTCACGTCCTCCTTGGGGTGCTCCTGAGATAGGCGGCGGGGCCGGGGACGTCTGTCTCAGGATTGTCGCAGACCCGCGCCGGGAGCCGATCGTCGACGAAGATCCGCCAGGACGGGCTGGAGTGCGCGCAGGGCCGGGCGGCGGGCGGGCGAACGTCACTCCGGCGCGACGCCATCGCTCCCGTCCGCACGTTCGGGTGCCCGGCGCCCGGCCCGAGCACACGACCATGAATTCGGTACGCGCCGGGGCAGCCGTGCCAAGCCGCTCGCCCGCGGGGCTGGAGTGCGCGCAGGGCCGGGCGGCGGGCGGGCGAACGTCACTCCGGCGCGACGCCATCGCTCCCGTCCGCACGTTCGGGTGCCCGGCGCCCGGCCCGAGCACACGACCATGAACTGACGGAAACGCGCCCGACGAGTTTGCGTCATTCGGCGGGGACCGGTTGCGGCCGAATCCGCGCCCACCTGCTGCAGTCCGTGCAATACTGTCGCATGGACCACGACACCGTCGCCTGCGAGATCCTGCGCGCCCTCCGCGGCCGCCGCAGCCAGGTCGCCTTCAGCCGACGCCTCGGCTACCGCAGCAACGTCGCCCACACCTGGGAGTCCGGCCGGCGCTTCCCCACCGGCGCCGTGACGTTCGCCGCCGCCGAGCGCCTCGGCGTCCCCCTCGCCCGTGGCCTGGCCCGCTTCTCGCGCACGCTGGAGGGGCCGCCCACCACCCCCGCCGCCGTCACGGCCCTGCTGCGCGACCTGCGCCGCGACCTGCCCGTCGCCGAGATCGCCGAGCGCGCCGGCCGCTCGCGCTTCCAGGTCTCCCGCTGGCTGTCCGGCCGGGCCGAGCCCCGCCTGCCGGATCTCCTGCGCCTCGTCGACGCCACCACCGGCCGGCTCCTCGACTTCGTCGACGTGCTCGTCGATCCCGCCGCCCTGCCGAGCCTCGCCGAGGGCTGGGCCCGCCTGCAGGCCGCCCGCTCCCTGTTCTGGCGCTACCCACACGCGCAGCTCGTCCTGCTCGGCCTCGAGCTCGCCCCGTACCGCGCGCTGCCCGCCCACGACGACGCCTGGCTCGCCGCCCGGCTCGACCTGCCGCTGTACGACGTGGTCTCGGCGCTCGAGCGGCTCGCCGCGACCGGCCAGATCGAGCGGGACGGCGCGCACTGGGTCCCCGCCGCCGTCCACACCGTCGACACGCGCCGCAACCCGCAGGCCGGCTGCGAGCTGAAGCGCTGGTGGGCGGGAGCGGCGCTGCAGCGCCTCGACGCGGACGGCGCCGGCGTGTCGAGCAACGCCTTCACCGTCCGCGAGCCCGTCCTCGCCCAGAGCGTCGAGCTGCACCGCTCCACGTGCCGCGCGATGCGGGCGCTGCTGGCCGAGGCCCCGGGGGGCGACCGGCTGGTGCTCGTCCAGCACCACATCCTCCCGCTCGACCACGTCGACAGCCTCGTCGACTGATTCGCACGCTTACGGGCGAAACGGGCCCCCGTTTCGTGCGGATCCGACCGTGTCACCCGCGGCCTGGCGGGTCATCCTCAGGGTGGGCACAGTGGAGGCGACATGCGGACGATGACGACGGCACTCCTGGCGCTGGCGGCGGGGTGCACCGGCACCGGCGGCGAGGACTTCGAGGCGGCGCTGCGCGCGATCGCGCCGATCCCGCCGGAGGTGGGCGGCTGCGCCGACATCACCGCCCACGCCGCCGACAGCACCGACACCGTGGGGGTGACGGTCCAGGTCGCCGGCGGGCTCGTGGCCGACGCCCTCGCCAGCGGCAGCGAGGCGCTCGGGACCTTCACCCTGCCCGATCCCGACGTGACCTTCCGCGCGCTCCAGGGCGCCGACGTGACCTACAACAGCTGCAACGACGCGCCCATGGCCGAGTCCATCGACCACACGGGCGAAGCCGTCTCGGGGACCCTCGCCGTCACCGTCGTCCCGGGCGGCGACGCCGGGCCCGAAGCCACCCTCCTCTTCACCGACCTCGAGATCGAGACCGACACGGGGTGGCGCTTCACCCTGGAGTCGCTCGAGCTGCGCGACGTGGTCGTCGGCTGGCTGCCGGGCTGATGCTGCTCGCCCTCCTCCTCGCCTGTCGCGCGCCCCCGTCCGACCCGCTCGACACGGGCCCCGGCGTGGCCGGGGGCATCCAGATCGGCGAGGAGGGAGACGGGCGACCGTGCGTGGAGGTCCTGACCGCCATCGACGACCTCGAGCTGCCGGTCGGCGCGCTCGACTTCCCGCCCTCGGCCCTGCCTGCGGCGCTCCCGCCGTCGCTGTGGGCCGCGCTCGACGACGGCACGCCGCTGTGGATCGGCGTGAGCGTCACGGGCGATCCGGTGCACGTCACCGAGCGGCCCATCGACGCCGACGGCGACCCCACCGTCTGCGACCGCGAGGCCTACCAGGTCGACGTGACGGTCACGCTGCGGGCGCCGCCTCGCCTCGACGTCCAGGTGGCGCTGTGGGCGCGCGCCACTGCGCCGGGCGCGGCCTCCTGGAGCGGCGAGGTCCCCGCGGACGCCGTGAACGGCGACCTGCCGCGCCACGGCGCGTGGCTGCGCCTGGGGGCCAGCGGGCCGCCGTGGGCGGGCAGCGGCAGCTGGATCGTCGACGAGGGGCTCGCAGCGCCCGCGTTCCACTGGTCCGCGCGGTGAGGCCGCTCGAGCTCGTGCTGGCGGTCGCCGAGGTCACGGCCTGGGTCGTCGCCGCTGCCGGGCTCCGCCACGCGACCCTCGCCGCGGGGGCAGCCCTCGCCGTCGCCGCGCTGCAGGCGGCCGTGGAGGGCGCACGCTGGCAGCTCGTCCCGGCGTACGGCTGCGCGGCCGCGCTGATCGCAGCGGTTGCGCTCGGTGCCCGCGATGCCGGGCCCCGGGCGTTCGCCGCGGTGGGCGTCGTCGCGCTGTGCGGCGCCGTCGCGCTGCCGCTGGCGGTCCCCGTGTTCCGCCTGCCCACGCCGAGCGGCCCGCACGCGATCGGCTCCTCCACGCGCTGGTGGAGCGACGCCGCCCGCGCCGACGGGTTCACCGGCGCCGCCCGGCGCGAGCTGATGGTGCAGCTGTGGTACCCGGCCGCCGACCGCCCCGAGGCGCCGCGCGTGCCGTACGTCCCCGACGCGTCGGTGTTCGGGCCCCTCCTCGATCTGCTCGGCGCACCGCACTTCCTGCTCGACCACCTCGCGCTCGTGCGGACCCACGCCGTCGACGGCGCGCCGCCCGCCCCGGGCCGCTTCCCGGTCGTCGTGTTCCTGTCGGGTCGAGGGGGCTTCCGGCAGTCGAACACCGCGCTGGTCGAGGAGCTCGTGTCGCACGGCTACCTCGTCGCCGCGCTCGACCTCCCGTCCGCGTCGTGCGGCGTGGTGTTCCCCGACGGGCGCCGCGTGGCGATGGACCCGCGCCTGTACGACCCGGCGCGCCCCGGCCACCCCGCCTTCCTCGACGAGGCCGTCCCGCTGCTCGCCGCCGACGTCGCCTTCGCGCTCGACCGGCTCGACGCCCTCGACCGCGACGACCCCGAGCACCTCCTGACCGGCCAGCTGGACGGCTCGCGAGCGGGCATCGTCGGCGTCTCGCTCGGCGGCATCGTGGCGGCGCAGGCCTGTGCCGACGACGCGCGGCTGCGCGCGTGCATCGTGCTCGACGCGTTCGCCCCGGCCGACGTCGTCCAGCGCGGGCTGCACCAGCCGGCGCTGTGGCTCAGCCGCGACGCCGACACGATGCGCGCCGAGGGGTGGCACGAGGCCGACGTCGCCGAGACCCAGGCGTCGATGCGCGCAGTGACGGCGGGCCTCGGCGACGCGGGCGAGCTGCTGCTGCTCCCAGGCGCGTACCACCTCGACTTCACCGACGCGCCGCGGTACTCGCCGCTGCTGCGCTGGTTCGGCCTCACGGGCCCGATCCCGCCGCCGCAGGCGCACGCCCTCGTGAGCACGTCCGTGCGGGGATGGCTCGACCGCTGGCTGCGCTAGAGGTCCGGCGCGTCGCTCACGATCAGGCCGTCCTGGCCGGGGACCAGCGCCAGGACCGGCTCGCCGTCCACCTCGAGCAGCGCGACCTCGCCGGCAGCGCAGACCTCCTCGCCCTCGTCGAGGGACGCCTCGTGGAACCGGAGCAGGCGGTTGAAGCCGAGCATCGTGGTCGGGTCGATGCCGAGCTCGACGAGGGCGGCCTCCTCCCGCGGCGTGGGGTCGTCGAAGGTGCCGGAGCCGCCCGCCCGGTCGAGGTCGAGCGGCAGCCGGTCGCCCGCGGGGTCGACGTAGACGCGCCCCGTGGCGTCCTCCAGGAAGAAGGCGCGCCCCTCGTGCTGCACTGCGCGATCGTGCCAGTGCTTCCCGCGCTTCTCCTCGACCTTCACCTGCCAGTAGGCGCAGCGCCAGCCGTGGAACGGGCTCTCCAGCGCCTCGCGCACCACGACGCGGCCGCGGACCTTCACCCGCTGGCCGGGCCGCAGCTGCCCGATGGGCTGCTCGGGCATCGCGCGGAGGGTGCGCTTCGCGACCTGCGGCGCCGAGGACCACCACGCGAAGAAGGCGAAGCCGAAGACGGCGCCGATGATGCCGAACACCAGGACGAAGACGAAGGCGTCGTCCATGCGACCTCCCACGGCGTGCATACGCGGGAGGAGCGCCCGATCTTGCAGGGGCGCGGGCTCAGCGGGCGGTCAGGCCGCGCTCGTGGATGTAGGCCACGAGCTGGTCGACGACCGTGCCCCAGCCGTCGGCGAAGCCCATCTCCTCGTGCTTCTTGCGGCTGTCGGGGTCGCCGTGCATGGCGATGGCCGTGTAGCGGGAGCCGCTGCCGACCGGCTCGAACTCGAGGACGGCCGTGAAGAACGGTTTGGGCGCGGGGCGCCAGCCGGGCAGCAGCGCGTCCGTCCACACCAGGCGGCGGCCTTCGACGATCTCGAGGAAGCAGCCGCTGTTCGGGAACTCCTGGCCCTCGGGCGACCGCATGGTGGTGTTGAACGCGCCGCCGAGGCGCAGGTCGATCTTGCAGGCGGTGATGGTCCAGGGCTTGGGGACGAACCAGTGCGGGACGTGCTCCTCGGAGGTCCAACACTCCCAGAGCAGCGCGGGCGGCACGTCGAGCGAGCGCTCCAGGACGAGGTCGAGCTTCGGGTCGATGGGACGGGTCACGGGTCCTCCTCTTCGGTCTCGGTGGGTGCGGGGTTGCGGGCGGCTGCGGCCTGCCGCTCGGCGTGGAGCCGGCGGACGTAGGCGTCGAAGCGGTCGAGGCGGCCCTCCCAGAGGCGCCGCTGCTCGCCGAGCCAGTCCTCGACGACGGCGAGCCGGGCCGGGGCGAGCTCGCACGTGCGGACGCGGCCTTCCTTGGCGGTGTGCACCAGGCCGGCCTCTTCGAGGAGGCGGACGTGGCGGACGAAGGACGGGAGCGTCATGTCGAACGGCGCGGCCAGCTCGCTGACGGAGGCGGGGCCCTGGACCAGGCGCTCGATCACGGCCCGGCGGGTGGGATCGGCGAGGGCCCGGAGCAGGATGTCGACGTCTTCGGCGCGGGCGACCATGGTTAGCAAATCCTCTAAGTGATGGAGGAGTAGCGCGGTGGAACACTTAGGGCAACGTGAAAGTTTTGAGGGCGCCCCGGGAGGTTGTCGTGAATAGGCTTTTCGCCTGTGTTTCTGGCTCGAACACCACGACCACCACCACGGCCTGGTGTCCGGCCAGGTGCCCAGCCAGTAGCTGCCGGCGTGGTCGTGGTGGTGGGGGTGGTCGTGGGCGTGGCCCGCATGATCGGTCGGCACTGACTGTTTTGCCGATTTGTACCGTACAACCTATATGACCGGCAGACTCCCAGCCCGGGAGCAGAACCGGCCTGAACCAGATCCGGCCCGACGCCATTCAGCGTCGGGCCGGAATGGTCCGGCGGATGTTCGGCCGAGGACCATCGGAACGGAGCATTCGGGCAGGGGCAGGGGCAGGGGCAGGGGCAGGGGGCAAGGCAAGGGCGGTCAGCGCAGGGCGTACGTCTCCGCCCAGCGCGCGTCGATCTCGCCGGCCGCGTCGACGAGCCACGGCAGCTTCGCCGCGTGGCGCCGCGGCACCGCCACCGTCGGGCAGCGCTCGAGCGTCCCGAACACGGCGTCCCACAGCGGCGTCGTCACCCCGTGGTTCGCCCGCGGGTTGCGGAAGTGGTGGTGCAGGTGGTGCCGCCGCGCCCACCGCCCGTACGGCCCCCGCGGCGCCACCACGTGGATGGCGCGGTGCAGCGCCTCGTACCCGAGCCAGCTCGCGACGACGCTGGCCACGAGCGGCACCCCCACCCCCGCCCCACCGACGAGCCAGGCGAGCGCCGACAGCACCGGCAGCACGACCGCCGCGAGCCCGAGCTTCGCCGACCACGGCGCGAACCAGCTCACCCGCGCGTGGTGCTCGGCGTGCTCGACGGCGGGCCGCCGCCCGAGCACCTGCTCGTGGAAGACGAAGCGGTGCAGCAGGTACTCGAGGAGCGTCCACACGAGGACGCCGGCGACGACGGACAGGGCGACGGTCACGGGGCCTCCGGGGCGAGCGCGCGCCGCGCCGCCGCCGGGTCGGCGCCCCAGCCGACGAGCAGGGCCTCGAGGGCGGCGGGCGCGACGCGGGCGGCGTCGGCGTCGGGGGTGAAGCGAGCGAGCTTGTGCAGCTGCACGGCGCCGTGCACCGCGGCCCACCAGGCCGCGAGCCGCACGCCGTCGTCGCCGGGGGCCAGCGCCCCCTCCGCTCGCGCCGCGGCGAGCCAGCCCCGGATGCGCGCAGCGGTGGCGAGGGCGACGGGCAGGGCCTCGGCGGCGTACGCGTCGCTCACCAGCGGGTGCGGGACGGCGAGCATCCGCGAGAGCAGCCCGTACCGCCGCGGCTGGGCCTGGGCGAAGGCGAGGAGGGCGCGCCCGGCGGCCCCGAGGCGGGCGAGCGGGTCGGGCCGCGCCTCGGCGGCGTCGACGGCGGCGCACAGGTCGCGGATGACGCGCGCCTGCACGGCGGCGACGATCGCCTCGCGGCCGGGGAAGTAGCGGTACAGCGCCCCCGCCGTCATGCCCACGCCGCGGGCGATGGCCTGGACGGTGAGCGCGTCGAGGTCGGCGTCGAGCACGAGCTCCTCGGCGGCGTCGACGATCTCGGCGGCGGTGCGCTGGCGCTGGCGGGTGCGGCGGTCGGGCATCGTGAACAACGTTTACCATGGTGAACGTCGTTTGCAACACGGCGTCCGCCGGCCGCCTCACCAGCGCGTCGGCTTGGGGTTCCGCTCGTCGAAGTCCGTCTGGTGCCAGTACGGGTACGTCGGCGTCCGCTGGCTCGCCGCGTCGAGGCGCGCCACCTGCTCCGTCGACAGCGTCAGCGATGCCGCCGCCAGGTTGTCCCGCAGCTGCGCTTCGTCGCGCGCCCCCACCACCACGTTCGCCACGCTCGGCCGCGTCAGCAGCCACGCCAGCGCCACCTGCGGCACCGTCGCCCCGAGCTCCTCCGCCACGCGGTCGAGCGCGTCGACCACGTCGAACAGCAGCGCCTCGTCGACGGGGGGACCGCCCACGGCCCCGCCCTGCGCGATGCGCCCCGCCGCCGCGGGCTGCCCGCGCCGGATGCGCCCCGTCAGCCGCCCCCAGCCGAGCGGGCTCCACACCATCGTGCCCACGCCCTGATCGAGGGCCAGCGGCATCAGCTCCCACTCGTACTCCCGGCCGACGAGCGAGTAGTAGCCCTGGTAGGCGACGTATCGGCTCCAGCCGCGCCGATCGCTCGCCGCCAGGCTCTTCATCACCTGCCAGCCGGAGAAGTTGCTGCAGCCGAGGTAGCGCACCTTGCCCGACGTCACGAGGTCGTCGAGGGCGCGCAGCGTCTCGTCGACGGGGGCGAGCGCGTCGAAGCCGTGCATGAAGTAGATGTCGACGTGGTCGGTGCCCAGCCGGCGCAAGCTCGCCTCGCACGCCCGGATCAGGTGGTAGCGCGACGAACCCTGCTGGTTCGGCCCGTCGCCCACCGAGAACGTGCCCTTGGTCGCGATCAGCACGTCGTCGCGCCGGCCCTTCAGCGCCGCGCCGAGGATCTCCTCCGAAGCCCCGCGCGAGTAGATGTCGGCCGTGTCGAACAGGGTGACGCCGGCCTCGAGGCAGACGTCGACGAGCCGCCGCGCCTCGTCGACGTCGGTGTCGCCCCAGCGGCCGAAGAAGTCTCCTCGGCCGCCGAACGTGCCGGTGCCGAAGCTCAGGACGGGGACCTTCAGGCCGCTGCGGCCGAGCTGCCGATGCTCCAATGGAACCTCCGACCGGAGCGGTTATCGTCGGGGTTCGAGGATCGTCGCGTGTCCGATCGGGCCGACATCACCTGGGTCCCCGAGCCGGACCCGTCGCAGAGCGCCGTCCCCGGCGTCCCCGAAGGCCTCCTGCGCCGCCGCTACCGGCTCGGCGGGATGCTCGGCCGCGGCGGCTCCGGCATGGTCGTCCGCGCCACCGACGAGCTCACGGGCGACGCGGTCGCCGTCAAGTTCGTCCCGGCCCTCCACCCCGCCGCGCGCCGCCAGCTGCAGCGGGAGCTCGCCGCGCTGCTCGCGCTGCGGCTGCCCGGCGTGGTCCGCCTGCGCGACGAGGGGGTCGACGGCCCCCTGAGCTTCCTCGTCACGGATCTGGTCGACGGCGCGCCGTTCGGCGCCCACGGCCCCGACTGGCTGGCCAGCGCGCTCGCGCTGCTCGACGTGGTCGCGCGGGTGCACCTGGCCGGCGTCCTCCACCTCGACCTGAAGCCGGCGAACGTGCTGGTGGACGCCGGCGGCCGGCCCACGCTCCTCGACTTCGGGCTCGCGCGGGGGCGCCTCGTCGGGGGCGGCGCGCCGGGCTTCATCGCCGGGACGCCCCGCTACATGGCGCCCGAGCAGCGCCGCGGCGACCCGTGCGACGAGCGCACCGACCTGTACGCGATCGCCTGCATGATCACCGAGGCGGCCGGCAGCGTCGACGCGCTGCCGCCGGTCTGGGCCGCGCAGGTCCGGCGGATGGGCGCACCCGATCCGCGCGACCGTACCGCCTCCGCCCTGGACGTGCTCGCCGCGCTCGACGTCGACCCGCTGCCGCAGCCCGCGCGCATCCTGGGGCCGCCGCCGTGGAGCGAAGAGCAGCTGCGCGAGCTGTTCGTGGACCTGCCGCGCTCGCTGCTCCACCTGGCGGAGGACGCCGCGGCGCTGCTGGTCCGGTCGGGGGGCGACGTCGACGCGGAGCTGCGGCGCTGGATCCGCTCGGGCCTCGCCAGCTGGTCGGCCGACGGGCGGGTGCTGGTCACGCGGTCGGCGCTGGAGCGGATCGCGGCCTCGGAGGGGCCCGAGGCGAAGCTGGTGGCGAGCCTCGAGGGCGGGGCGCCGGTGGAGGAGGTGGTGCGGGAGGCCCTGGCGCTGGCCCGGGAGCTGGTGGGCGCGGGGGCGGCGGAGCGGGCGGCGGGGCTGCTCGAGGCGGCGGCCCTGTGGGCGCGGGGGACGGCGGAGGAGCGGGCGGTGCTGGAGGAGCAGTCCATCATTGGCTGGGAGCTCCAGAACACCGCGGCGGTGGATCGGGCCCTCCACGCCGTGAAGTGTTCTTCGGCGGGCGGCGATTCCACCCTCGAGACGCTGCTGCGAGGGGGCCGAGCCGCGCTCGTCGGGAGCGCCCAGCACGCCGTGGAGCTGCTACAGCCCGTGGAGCCGCTCCCGCCGCGTCTCGAACGGTGGCGCCACGCGATGATGCTCAAGGCCGCGCACCGGCTCGACCTCTCCACGCATGCCCGCCTCCTCGACGAGGCGAAGCAGGCGCTGGGCAGCGACGAGCCGAAGTGGACCGCCCTGCTCCGGTACCGCCAGGGCGACTGGACCCGCGCCGGCGAGCTGGCGGAGCGGGCAGGGTATGTGCAGCTCGCTGCGGCCGCATGGCTCGAAGCGGGCGAGCTGGCGCGGGCCCGGACGAGCGCGCTGCACGCCGTGCAGGTCGAGCGGCAGACGCGGAGAGCCGTCGCAGAAGCGGAGGCGCGTTGGGTCGTGCGCACCATCGACTACCGCTCCGCTGCGGCGCTCTCGCCCGAGCCCGAGCGCGTCGCCGCAGCGGAGGCGGTGGGGCCAGGCGCGGCGGGGCTCGCTGCGCTGGTGGAAGGGGCGATCGCGTGGCGCGCGGGCGACGGTGCGCTCGGGAGCTCGCTCGCCGCCCGGGCCGCCGCGGCGCTGGAGGGCATCAACCCGCCGGCAGCGCTGCTGGCCGCGGGGTTGTGCGCCGCACTCGGCTCCCCGCTCGAGCCCTTCGAAGCGACGTCGCGCCGAGCCGCCGCACTGGCCGACGAGCTGGCGATCCAGGTGCTCGCCCTGCTTCATCGCGGCGGGTGGCGCGGCGCACGGGAGCGCCTGCTCCGGCTGCTGCCCGAGCCGCCCCTCGACGAGCGCCGCCTCGACGTCATCTCGCTCGCAGAGGCGAGGCGCTGGCTCGATCAGTTCCCCTGAATGCCGCCGATGCCGCCGTGGCAGTCCAGCGCCAGCGGAGCGAACACGTCGGGGCCGACCCCTGCGTAGGTGGTCATCGCCGGCGACTTCTCGGCCATCTTCCCCACCCACTCGGCCAGCGAGCTGTAGGGGTAGGAATCCACGGTCATGATGGCGAGGTGTCCGCCGTCTTCCTCGAGGTACTCGAAGTCGTCGCTGAGCGCCCAGTGATCCATGTACTTCATCACGCCATTGTGCTTGCGGCGCTCGCGGAGGAGGTAGCCGACGACGGGCCCGTTCGGATCCTGCCGCACCTCGAACGGATAGAGCGTGAGCCCGCCGCCGGCGGCGAACCCGTTCGCACCCGCGGGCGACGGGAGGCCCGTGTAGACCACGTCCTCCTGCGCGTAGACCAGGTTCGGACACACCGAGTAGGTGTCCTCGATGATCGCCTGGTCGTCCGCCCAGGTCGCCCCCCCCGGGCCGACCCACTCGTAGACGAAGCCCTCGCCGATGGTCGCCATGTTCAGCGCGCCCGGCCCGAGGAACACGGTGTGCTCGGTGTAGGCGTCGGGCTGGCCAGCGTTCTGGCGTGCGAAGATCATGCCCGCGTTCTGGAGCGTCCCCGCGGCGATGGCCTCGCCGAGGTGGCCGAGCGACACGTCGCCGACCAGGTTCACCGTGACGGAACCGTCGAAGATCTGCCCCGACGGCGGCACCCGCAGGTCCCCCGCGGCGTCCGCCCACCGCGAGTACGTGTCGAAGCCGCGCACCAGGCTCAGGTCCGTGACCGACCGGCCCCAGTCGTCGCAGGCGTACCGGATCATCTCCGCATCGGGATCGTCGCGCTCGTCGATCGCGTAGTAGAGCCGCCCGTCCGCGTCCTGCGCGTGCGCCTGCGTCGAGAGCATCGTGACCAGGCCGATCGTGGTCAGTGCGAGCATGTGTCCCTCCCCGTCCCCGGAATCGATGCAGCTATCGTACCTGCCCCCCTCGCGCTGCCAGCGACCTCGACGATGCGCGACATGCGCGCCCGCGCACACCCCCGCGCACCCCGCTCACGGCAGCCGCAACCCGCCGATCGCCGCCACCACCGCCTCCCGGCGCGCCTCCAGCCGCGGCAGCTCCCCCGCCGCCTCGGCCACCACCAGCTGCCGCCCGTCCGGGATCACCGCCACGAGCCACCCCCAGTCCTCCTCCCCCACCGGCGCCGCCAGCTCGAGCACCACCCCCGTCCGCCCGCCGACCTCGACCGGCGCGCTCCCCACGAGCGTGTACCCGCACGCCACCAGGTGCTCCCGCACCGCCTCCTCCCAGAACCCGAGCGCTGCCGCCGGCCGGTGCCGCTCCCGCCGCACCCGCCACACCACGCCGTCCGGCGAGGTGGCCCGCGCCCGGCCCCAGCTCGCGAACCCCGCCGGCACGGGCCCCCGCACCGGCCGCCAGTCCCCGCCGCCCCGCACCGCCGCGACCAGCCCGGGCAGCGACAGCGCGCCCACCCACGGGAACGGGCTCGTGGTGCGCACCACCGGCCCGCTGCGGTCCCGGAACCGGAACGCCACCTCGACCCGCGCGTAGCCGGCGCGGTCGGCCAGCACCTGCTCCTGCCCCCGCAGCTGCTCGATCTCGCCGATCGTCGCGTCGACCCGCTGCTGGACGGAGATCACGGCCCCGAGCGAGCTCGCCGTCGCCCCCTCCCGGTCGTACCGGGCCAGCACCTCGCGCCGCGAGCCGATGCGGTCGCCGAGCGTGGCGAGGTCGCGCGAGACGTCGGTCCGCTCGAGCGTCCGGCCCAGCACGCGCCCCTGCGCCGCCACCGCCTCGAGGTGCGCCTCGACGGCCTCGACGGGGATCCGCGTGACGACGGTGTCCGGCGTCCGCTCGGCGAACCAGCCGCCCCGCGCCTCGGCGTCCGCGACGATGGCGTCCCCGGCGACGTCGCGGTCGGGCACGGAGACCAGGACCGTGGCCACCACCTCCGTCCGCTGCGGGATCGCGGCGTCCACGTCCACGGCGCGCGCGCACAGCACCCACAGCCAGGCGAACAGCATCACGACGCACCCCCGACCAGCGCGAGCTCGACGGCGTCGCCGTGCCGCTGCCGGTGCGCGGGCGACGGGTAGTACGCCTGCGCGACCTCGACCCACCGCCCCGTGGTCCGCAGGCACACCGTCCAGTGGTACGGCGCCTCCTGCTCGGCCTGGTCGACGTCGAGGCACGACCAGCCGCCGAGCGCGCGCTCGGTGGGCGCAGCGAACCCGTCGCCGAGCTGGTCGCGGAGCGCCGCCCGCCAGAAGGCGCCGTCGCCGGCGGGCTCGTTGGGGACGGCCAGCGTCCACAGCGCGGCGCCGTCGGCGGACTCGGCGTGGAACGGCCCGCGCGCCGACAGCGCCACCATCCCCTCGGGCACCGCCAGCGGCACCGCCCGCCGCCCGGGCGCGCTGCGATCGAACGGCGACAGCGCGCCGAGCCACCCCATCCCCTCCGCCGCCGCCCCGGACGCGACCCGCGCCGAGGCCTCGGGCGACACCACCACCGCGATCCGCGACAGCGCGGCCAGGTCCTGCAGCGTGCGCAGCTGCGTCTTCTCGAGGTCGAGCTGCTCCGTGGTCCGCGCGATCTGGTCGAGCAGCGCGAGGCGCTGCGTCTCGTCGCGCGCCTGGGCGAGCAGCGCCACCAGCCGGTCGAGCTTGCGCTGCAGCGCCGCGACCCGCATCCCGTGGTCCTGCAGCTGGTCGGTCACGTCCTCGGCCGTGACGCGCTGGTCGATCACCTCTCCCAGCGCGAGCACGGCGCGGAAGCAGGCGTCGAACGTCGCGACGGGCACGCGCACCTCGACGCTCTGCCCGTCGGCCCGGTCGACGCGGCCGCCGGCCTCCACCGCCAGCGCGGCGACGGCGTCGATGACCTCCTGCGGACGCTGGGCCTGCAGGTGCGCGACCCCGTGGTGGTGCACGTCGCGGCGGACGGGCGGCGCGTCGGCCGGCCGCGGATCGGCGCCCGTCGCCGGCAGCACCTGCACCACCGAATCGAGCTGCTGCCCGAGCTGCTGGAACGCCCCCTGCCCCGCCGGCGGCGCGGGCGTGGGCGCCTCGACGACGTAGCTGTTCTCGTTGCTCGCGCCGCCCGCCATCCCGGGCACGCTGGTGACCGCGCTCTGGTAGGTGCGCCCCGCCGGGATGCGCTGCAGGAACTCCTCGTTCAGGGAGAGCACCTCCGGCGCCTCGGGCACGACGAGCACCTGCCGCGCAGTGCTGCCAGGGGTCACCCGCACCCCCTCGACCGTCACCAGCGCCTCCCCGTCGCGCAGCGCTGCCAGCCGGTACACCCCGCCGGGCAGCCTGAACCGCACCTCGCCGTTGGGAGCGCTGGTCCCCTGCGCACCCGAGCCGTTCCCCGTCACGTCCACCAGGACGCCGGCGACCGGCTGCCCGGCGGCCGTCGCCGTCAGGACCACCAGCTCGCCGTTGCGCACGGCCGACGCCGGTCCCGAGACCAGCACGGCGAGCAGCACTGCGACCCACCTCAACCACCGCATGCACACCCCACGCCTCCCCAGGGGCCCGGGCGCCACACCTGCAAACCCGGGGTCCACCCGGGTTGCAGTCTACGGGGTCAGCGACAGCGGTGGCGCGGGGGTGCCCGGCAGCGTGCGGTACTTGTCGCGCAGCTCCGTCTGGCGGCTGACGAGCGCGATCGGATCGCCGCCGATCCACATCCGCTGCACCGCCGTCGACAGCTCGAGCGGATCGCCCGACCACAGCACGAGGTCCGCCGCCGCCCCGGCCGCGATCCGCCCCCGCTGCGCCTGCCCGAACACCGCCGCCGGCACCGACGTGATGGCCTGCAGCGCGGCGTCGTGGGGCATGCCCTCGCGCACGGCGTTGCCGGCGCCCTGCCGCAGCACCCGCACGTTGTGGGCGCTCTCGCCCCCGGGCGCGAGGATGACCTGCACCCCGGCTGCATGCAGCAGCGCGGCGTTGTCGGGCCGCGCGTGCGTCTGGTCGAAGCCGGCGGTGCCGTCCAGGAACGGATCGACCATGACTGGGATCTCGGCCGCGGCGAGCTGATCGGCGACCAGCCAGCCCTCGGCCGCGCCGTCGACGACGATGCGCAGCCCGAGCTCCTTCTTCAGCCGCACCAGGGCCTCGAGGTCGCTCGCCTCGTCGACCCGGATCAGCACGGGCTGCTTGCCCTCGGCCACCGGCCGCAGCGCCTCGAGGTCGAGCCGGCTCGCCCCCTCGAAGAAGGGCCGGCCCTGGTCGTACAGCCCGGGCGAGCGGGCGTGGGTGCGCACGTCGGCGACGAGCTCGCGGATCTCGCGCAGCCCGTCGGCGAACGACGCCGTCGGGACCGACATCACCATCGCGGCCGACCGGTCGACCACCGCGGCGGCCTGCGTCGCGCCGTGCAGGCGCACGAACGCGGCCTGGCCGGCCACGAACCCGCCGCTCGGCACGGTCAGCGCCGAGGTGATCCCCTGGATCCGCTGGACGGGGATCACCACCGACAGCGGATCGTAGCTGTCGGCGATCACCTGCGAGGCCCGGACCGGATCCTCGGTCTCGGGGTTCCCGCCGCGGCTGCTCTGCTCGAGCCCGACCTCGACGAGGCCGATGCTCGAGGGGGCCACCACGAGGCCCGGCGTGAGCCGCCCGCCCTCGGCCGGCACGATCTCGCAGGCCTGGCCGCGGTAGGTCGCCCGCGCGTCGCCCACCTCGAGGCCGGCGACCTGGGCGTCCACCGCCGCGATGCGGTCGTCGACGACCACCACGGTGCGGCCCTCGGCGGGCCCGTCCGGCAGCTCGACGACCGCCCCCGTGATCACGGTGCATGCGGCCTGAGCGGCCCCCACCAGCGCGAGCCACACCGTCACGGGATCACCTCCTGACCGATCTCGAAGTCGCTCCACACCACCGGGCGGGCGCGGTCGTAGCGCAGCGCGCCGTCGACGAAGACGAGCTGCGCGTGGGCGTACACGCTGAAGGGGTACGCGTCCCAGACGACCACGTCGCCGCGCTTGCCGGCCTCGAGCGTGCCCGTCTGGTCGTCGATGCCGAGGACCCAGGCCGGGTTCGCCGTGATCCAGCGCAGTGCTGTGTCCTCGTCGATGTCGATGCCGGCGTTGCGCCCCGCGTACCAGGCCTTGGCGGCCTCCTGGTTGAGGCGCTGGATGCCGATCTCCGAGTCGGAGTGGATGACGGCCCGCGCGCCGGCCTCGGCCAGCAGCGCGGCGCCCTCGGGCACGGCGTCGAACGCCTCGAGCTTGAACCCCCACCAGTCCGCCCACACCGAGGCGGCCACGCCGCGCGCGGCCAGCACGTCGCGGATCTTGTAGGCCTCGGTGGCGTGGTGGAACGAGCGGACCTGGAAGCCGAACTCGTCGGCCAGCTGGAGCATGGCCAGCATGTCGTCGGCCCGGTAGCAGTGCACCTGCGGCAGGATGCTGCCGTCGAGCACGCCGAGGAGCGTCTCCTTGTCGAGGTCCCGCTCCGGCGGCTGCATCGGGCCGCTCCCCTGCTTGCTCCGCTTCTTCTTCTTCTTCTTGGACGGATCGTCGCCCGCGTGCGCTTCGTCCCACCGCTCCCAGGCCGCGCGGTAGGCCTCGGCGGCGAGGTAGGCCTCGCGCTGGCCGCGCAGGTTGCCCATGCGCGTGGCCGGGCCGCCCTTCTCGCCGTAGACCCGCTTCGGGTTCTCGCCGCAGGCCATCTTCACCGTCTGCGGCGCGCCCGGGAAGCGCATCGCGCGGCTGCCGCGGGCGGGGATCGGCCGGGCGACGAAGCCGCGGCCGCCGATCAGGTTCGCCGAGCCGGGCAGGATCTCGAGCGCCGTGATCCCGCCGGCGACGGCGAGCTCGAAGCCCGGATCCTGCGGCCACGTCGAGTGCTCCGCCCACACGCCGGCCGTGTCGGGCGAGGTCATCTCGTTGCCGTCCTCGTGCGCCTGCGCGAACGGGGTCGGGTACACGCCGAGGTGCGAGTGCGTGTCGATGAGGCCGGGCGTCACGAACTTGCCGGTCACGTCGAGGACGGTGGCGTCGCGCACCTCGGGCGGCGCGCCCTCCCCCACCGCCGTGATCCGGCCCTCCTGGACGACGACGTAGCCGGGCTCGTAGCGCGCGCCGGTGGCCGTCAGCACCGTGCCGCCCGACAGCACCACCGCGGGCGCCTCGACCTCCACCTCGGGCTCCACCCGCAGCAGGCCGCGCGCCATGCGATCCTGCAGCGTGCCCGCCGTCGGCGCGGGCGCGTCCGCGCTCGCCTGGGGTGGGCTCGCCGCCCACGCCGTCGCCACCAGCCAGACCATCTCTCCCCCTCGGACCGGGAGGGCGTTTATCGCACGGGCGACCCGAGTGGAGTACACGGGCGCATGGTCCGCTGGTTCACCGCGTGGCTCGAGCGACTGGTGCGGCTCGGCATCGATCTGGCCGCGGCGCTCGTGGGGGGGATCCTGTCGGCGCCGCTGCGGGGCGCGCAGCGGGCGGCGTCGCGGGGGACGGTGCGGCGCGGGACGGCCGAGGAGGTCGTCGACGTGCGCCACGCCGTGCTCCGAGCCGGCAAGGGCCGCGAGACGGCGATCTTCGCCGGAGACGACGCGCCCGACACGCGCCATTGGGTCGTCGACCACGACGGGCGCGTGATCGGGGCCGTCTCGGTGATGGCCGCGCCGATGCCCGACGGCGGCGAAGCGCGCTGGCAGCTGCGCGGCATGGGCGTGCTGGCGGAGCACCGCGGGCTCGGCCTCGGCGAGGCGCTGCTGCAGGCCACCCACCGCGACGTGGCGGCGCCGATGTGGTGCAACGCGCGGACGGGCGTGGTGCCGTTCTATGCGCGGGCCGGGTGGACGCCCCTGGGCGCGCCGTTCGAGGTGGCGGGCATCGGGCCGCACCAGCGGATGGTGTGGCGGCCGCGCGCTGGATACGGCCCGACCGAGGATCCCACGCCTTGACGCTCCTGCTCGCGCTCGCCGCCTGCCGCTCCGCCCACGACGACAAGCTCGCCGAGCAGCCCCTCGAGGAGGCGCCGTTCGTCGCGGCGTTCCCGCCCGATGGCGCGCTGCACCTGTGGGGCGACGTGCCCGTCGAGATCATCCTCGGGGCCGCGGCCGACCCGAGCACGCTGCAGGTGTCGCAGCTGATCGACGGCGCCAAGGTGCCGCTGCCGTGCGGCCTGCAGTTCGACGGCACCGTGGCCACCTGCGGGGTGATCCCCGGGGTCGAGCCCGGCGACGCGCTCGGGTTCAGCGTCACGCTCGACGGCCACAGCGGCCGGATGCTGTCGGACGGACGGCTGCCGCAGCCGGGCATCGGCTGGGACCTGCTGCAGGGCGTGTCCCTCGCCGCGCTCGGCGGCGGCGAGACCGCCGTGAACACGGTCGGGCCGTACCTCGACAAGGCGCAGGCCTTCGCCGCGCTCGACGGCTACGACGGCACCGACGGCGACTGGACCTTCGTGGCGTCGCCCAGCGGCCGCCGCGACGACGGCACCATCGGCATCGCGCCCTGGGGCTTCGGCTTCCTGCTCCCCGTCACCGTCGCCGCGGGCACCGTCCACGGCGAGGCCGACACGGCCTGGCTCCCCACCCAGGTGGGCGAGGACCCCGTGCTGCTGCTCCTCCTCGACGGGACGCTCGACGCCGGCCTCTCGGGCGAGGCGCTCACCGACCTCGTCCTCGAGGCCACGCTGCCGGCGGTGAGCCTCGAGGCCCTGTCCGACGCCGTCGGCCTGCTGGGGCCCCAGCTGCTCGACCTGATCGACCTCGACGTCGACCTCGACGGCGACGGCACCCCCGAGGGCGCCACGATCCGGCTCGCCGGGACGCCCGCGCCGGCCGTGCTCGGCGCCTGGTAGGCGCTGCCGCTACCCGATCCCGCCTACCCGACCCAGTGGCCGCGGATCCACGCGCGGTCGGCGTAGTAGCCGGGCACCCAGACCCGGTGCTCCGCGACCTCGGGGCGCCAGTAGCCCTCGTGGTACTCGCGGCCCCGCCAGTAGCCGGGGACCCAGGCGTAGCCCGCGCGCGTCATCAGCGGGCGGTAGTGGCCGGGGACCCAGAAGCCCGCGCGGTCGTAGTGGCCGGGCACCCACATGTAGCCCGCGCGGCGCGGCCCGGTCGCGCCGGGGACCCACGGGTCGAAGCCGAGGTTCAGGCCCACGCCCACGTGCACCGCCGGTTCGACCACGACCGGGCGCGCGAGCGCGGGGCCGGCCGGAGCCAGCAGCGACGCGGCGAGCAGGAACCGACCCAGCGTCTTGCTGATCCTGGACATGCTTGCCTCCTTCGTCGCGAGGCGGCGCGCGCCCGGGGTGGGCGGCGCCTCCCCTCACCGCAGACGTAGGCACGGCCAGGTCTCGCGCGTGTGAGGCTCCGTCTCGGTCGGTCGCTACGCGTCGAGGCGGTCCGCGGCCACCATCCGCCAGTACGCCCCGCGCCGGGCCATCAGCGCGGCGTGGTCGCCCGCCTCCACGATGCGCCCCCCGTCCACGACGAGGATGCGGTCGGCGTTGCGGATGGTCGCCAGCCGGTGCGCGATGACCACGGCCATCCGCCCGACCAGCAGCTCCTCGAGCCCGGCCTGGATGGCCCGCTCCGTCCGCTCGTCGATCGAGGAGGTCGCCTCGTCGAGGATCAGCACCGACGGGTCGGCCAGCACGGCACGCGCCATCGACACGAGCTGCCGCTGGCCCGTCGAGAGCCGGCCGCCGCCCTCGCCCACCTGCGTGGCGTAGCCGTCTGGCAGGGCCTCGACGAACGGCGCCGCGCAGACCCGCGCCGCCGCGGCCGCCACCTCGGCGTCGGTCGCGTCGAGGCGGCCGTAGCGGATGTTGTCGGCGATGGTGCCGCTGAACAGGTGCGGCGCCTGCAGCACGACCCCGAAGCGCGACTGCAGCCAGGGCAGGTCGAGCTCGCGCACGTCGACGCCGTCGACCCGCACGGCGCCGCGCTGCACGTCGTGGGAGCGGGCCAGCAGCCCGACGATGGTGCTCTTGCCGCCGCCCGTGGGCCCGACGAGCGCGATGGTCTCGCCCTGGTGCACCTCGAACGAGCACCCGCGCAGGACGGGCGCCTCGTCGCTGTAGCCGAAGTGGACGTCGTCGAACGCGAGGTGGGTGACGCGATCGGCGGGCGGCGCCGCGGGCCGGGCGGGGCTGCGCACGGCGGGGACGGCGTCGAGCAGCGACTGGACCCGCTCCGCGGCCGCCTGCGCCGCCTGCAGCTGCGCGAGCTGCCGCGCCATGTCCTGGATGGGCTGGGCGAACAGCGCCGTGTACTGCACGAAGGCGACGAGCACGCCGAGCGACAGGCCGTGGCCGACCTCCACGCCGCCGCGCCACAGCGCGAGGCCCGCCCCCAGGCTGCCGAGGCTCATGACGACGGGCAGGTAACCCGCCGCCTGCAGCGCGTTGCGCATCGAGGCGCCGAACATCTCGTCGGTGAGGGCCGAGAACTCGGCCAGGTTCTCGTCCTCGCGGGCCAGGGCGCGGGTGGTCCGCAGCCCGCCGATGGCCTCGTTGAACGCGCTCGTGATCTTGGCGTTGGCCCGCCGGATCGCGCGCGCGCTGTCGAGCATCCACTGCTGGAACAGCCAGCCGATCGCGAGCAGCGGCGGCACGATGGCGAACACCACCGCGGCCAGCCGCACGTCGAGCCAGCACATCGCCGCCGCGATGAGCGTCAGCAGCGAGGTGCCCCAGGCCAGATCGAGGCACAGCCAGGGGAGCAGGCCGCAGATCTTGTTGCAGTCCTGGGTGATGCGCGACACGAGCCAGCCCACGGGCCGGTGGTCGAAGAACGCCGCGGACTGCGCCATCAGCGCGGCGAAGGCCTGGCGGCGCAGGTCGTGCCCGACGCCCGTGGCCAGGCGCCCGGCCATCGCGATGAAGCCCCAGGCGAGCGTGGCCAGCACGAGGAGCAGCCCGGCGTACAGCGCGCCGAGCGTGCCGAGCAGGCCCCAGCCCGAGCCGGCGGACGCCGCGTCGATGAGGCGCGCCGTCACGAGCGGCAGGGCGGTGTCGATGCAGGCCACGCCGAGGCCGGACACGCCGAGCCCCAGCACCAGGTGGCGGTAGGGCCGCACGTGCACCAGCAGGCGGCGCCACAGCTGCGGGTCGAAGCGCCTGGGGCGCGGATCGTCGTCGTCGTGGTCGGGGGTCATCGCGCGGCTCCGGCGGGCGCGGCGTCGCCGCACAGCTCGGCCCAGGCGCCGCCGGCGCGGCGCAGATCGGCGGCGGTGCCGGCCTCGACGAGGCGGCCGCCGTCGAGCACGATCACGCGGTCGGCGAGGGCGAGCGTGGACGGGCGGTGCCCGATGACGAGGGTGGTCTGCCGCCCGCGGCGCTCGGCCAGGTGGGCGAGGATGGTGCGCTCGGTGCGCGTGTCCACGGCCGACAGCGCGTCGTCGAGGATCAGCACGTCCGGGCGCTGCAGCAGGGCGCGCGCGAGCGCCAGGCGCTGGCGCTGGCCGCCCGACAGGGTGAGCCCGCGGTCGCCGACGAGCGTGTCGTAGCCCTGCGGCAGGCGCAGCAGCGCGCCGTGGATGTCGGCGGCCACCGCGGCCTGCTCGACCTCGGCCTCGGTGGCGGTGGGCCGCGCCAGGCGCAGGTTCTCGGCCACGGGCTTGGCGTACAGGAACGGCTGCTGCAGCACGACGCCGATGCGGCGCCGCAGCGCGCGCGTGTCGAGCTCGCGCAGGTCGACGCCGTCGAGGCGCACGGCCCCCGCCGTCGGGTCGTACAGGCGCAGGAGCAGGGCCACGAGCGTGGACTTGCCCGCGCCCGACGGCCCCACGATGGCGACCGTGGAGCGCGGCGGGATGGTGAGCGTCACGTCGATCAGCGCGGGCGGGCCGGCGCCGTACGCGAAGGTGACGCCCTCGACGGCGATGGCGCCGCCGCGCGACGGCACCGGGCGCGGGCGCAGCGGCGCCGGCTCGGGCGCCTCGGCGAGGATGGCGTCGAGGCGGCCGATGGCGACGGTGGCCTTGCCGAAGTCCGCCACGATGCGCCCGAGCTGGCGCAGCGGGACGAGCAGCAGGTGCACGGCGGTGAGGAAGTAGAAGAACGCGCCCACGGCGAGCTCGCCGCGCAGCATCCAGGCGATGCCGGCGCCGACCACCAGGACCTGCTGGCCGAAGGTGACCAGGTCCGACAGCGACCAGAAGCGCGCCATCAGCGCGTAGACCCGGTAGTCGGCGTCGCGGTAGGCGCCGTTGCGGGTCGCGAACCGGGAGATCTCGTGGTCCTGGCGGGCGAAGGCGCGCACCACGCGGACGCCGGTGAGCGCCTCCTGCGTGACCGTGGTGAGGTCGCCCTCCGCCTCGTCGGCGGCCTCGAACGACTTCCGGATGCGCAGGAAGAACAGCACGGAGTACACGGCGATGACGGGCATCCCCACCAGCGCGACGGCCGCCATCCGGGGGTCCACGGCGAGCATCACGGGTACGGCCACGGCCGCCATGAACACGGCGCGGCCGATCTCGACGGCCTGGTTCGCGAAGAACAGCCGCACCGTCTCGGTGTCCGACGTGCAGCGCTGGAGCAGGTCGCCGGTCTCGGCGCCGTCGAAGAAGCGGCAGGGCAGGCGCTGCAGGTGGTCGTACACCCGCTCGCGCAGCCGCCGGACGATGCCCTCGCTGGCCTGCGCCGACCAGCGGCCGCACAGGAAGGTGAAGGCGCCGGCCGCGACGGTGCCGCCGAGCATGGCGAGCGCCGCGACCCACAGGTGGTCGGCCACGAAGGCGCGGCCGCCGAGCAGCCGCAGGGTGGTGTCGACCGACGCCGACGGCGCCGGATCGCGGGTGAGCACGCCGTCGAGGACGGCGCGGGGGACGAGGGGCACCGCGTAGAGCAGCAGCGCCGAGGCGAACAGGGCGGCGAAGGCGCGCGCGTAGGTGGCGCGCGCGCCGCGCGTCAACGCCCAGAGGGCGCGAACGGGGGTCAGCATGAGGGCACGGGGGTCGGACGGTGGGGAGGGAGCCCGCCGCCGCGGCGAGGCAGCGGGCGGGCACACGAGGCCAGTGGCCCCCACGGGGGCCCACGGGGCCAGCCACATCCTGCGCGAGCGCCTGCCGGCCGGAGCCGGCGATCAGGCGCTCAGCGGCAGGTCTTGGCGACCCACGCGCGAATGATGGCGCGGTGCTGCTCCATGAGGCCCTCCTCCGTGCAGATGAGGATGCCTAAGCCGCCGTTCCGGGGAGCGCAACCGGGGATCCTACGGGCGGTGCCCCGAGGCGTCGAGCTGCTTCACGAGCTTCTTCGGGGCCTGGGCGCGGTAGCTCTCGTCGAGCCAGGCCTTCACCTGCGCGAGCGGCACCTCGTCGCCCGGCTCGAAGCGCACCGACACCCAGCCCCACTTGCCGAGGCCGTAGGCCGTGGGGGTCGCGTTCGGCAGCGCCAGGGCGTCCATCGCGGAGCGCGGCAGCTTGCACGACACCGAGAACGGCTGCCCCTCGAGCGACAGGTAGGCGAAGGTCTTGTCGTTCACGGCCAGATCGAGGTGGTCGGGCCAGGGGCTCTTGGTGTGCGCGCCCGGGTACTGCAGCCCGAACGCGCGCACCGCCGCCAGCACCTCGTCGTGGGTCACCGCCGGCGCCGCCGGATCGCGAGGCCCACGAGCCACAGCGTGGCGATCCCGCCGCCGACCGGGGCCGTCTGGTGCCCTGGCGCGGCGACTCCGTCGCCAAGTCGCCCCGCAGCGCCTGGGTGTCGCAGGCGTTGCCCTTGTTGTCGCCGTCGTCGTCGGCCTGGTCCTGGTTCGGCGCGAACGGGCAGTTGTCGCACTCGTCGCCGATGCCGTCGCCGTCGCTGTCGGCGTTGGTGTCAGTGCGGCGGAACAGGCACAGGTCGCAGGCGTTGCCGAAGCCGTCGCCGTCGGTGTCGTCCTGGTTGCCGTTGCTCACGTCGGGGCAGTTGTCGCAGGCGTCGCCGATGTCGTCGCCGTCGCTGTCGGTCTGGTCGGGTCGGCGAAGCCGCGACAGTTGTCGCACACGTCGCCCACGCCGTCGCTGTCGGCGTCGGCCTGGTCGGGGTTGCCAAGTAGGACGGGCAGTTGTCGGCGGCGTCGCCGAAGCCGTCGGCGTCGGCGTCGAGCTGGTCGCGGTTGGAGACGGCGGGGCAGTTGTCGCAGGCGTCGCCGATGCCGTCGCCGTCCATGTCGGTCACGTCGCCCGTCTGGACGCCGGGGCAGTTGTCGCAGACGTTGCCGATGCCGTCCTCGTCGTCGTCGAGCTGCTGCGGGTTCGGGTCGAACGGGCAGTTGTCGCACGCGTCGCCGAGCAGGTCGCCATCGCTGTCGAGCTGGTCGGGGTTCGGGATCTCGATGCAGTTGTCGCACACGTCCCCGACGAAGTCGGCGTCGAAGTCGGGCTGCGTCTCGGTGCCCGGCCCCATGTCGGAGGGGTTCGGGTCGTCGGGGCAGTTGTCGCAGGCGTCGCCGTCGCCGTCGCCGTCGCGATCGTACTGGTCGGCGTTCGGGCGCAGCAGGCAGTTGTCGCAGAGGTCGCCGAAGCAGTCGCCGTCGCCGTTGCTCTGTGCGGCGTCGCTGTCGACGTACGGGCAGCTGTCGCACAGGTCACCGACGTTGTCGGGGGTCCCGCCCGCCTGGCAGTCCCAGTCGTACTGGTTCGGATCGTAGGTGTCGGGGCACTTGTCGCACTGCAGCAGGAACGTCTGCCACGGCTCGTCCTGGCCCGGCTGGTACTGCGGGATGGCGCCCGCCGACAGCAGGTCGTGATCCTGGTCGAACCCGTCGGTCGGGAAGTCGCACTCGTAGTCGTAGTAGTTGAAGTAGTAGTCGTTGTTGTCGTAGGGCAGGCCCGTGTTCGGGTCGATGTTGCCCTGGCAGGTGTCGCTGCTGTTGTCGCGGATCAGCGGCTCGTCGAAGACGTCGAGGCCGTTGCAGTTCAGGTCCTGGTAGACGAGCCGGTTCTCGCACACCACCTGGCGCTGGAAGCCGAGCACCCAGTTCAGCGCGCCGCCGAGCAGCATCCCGTTGTCGGTGCCCGCCGCCCAGGAGGCCGGATCGACCTGGTCGTTCGGCGGGAACAGGTTGAGCGCCGCCACGCGGCCCTGCCCGGCGATCGGCGGCTCGAGCACGATCACCGCGGGATCGCTCGCCGCCGAGGTCCACGTCGCCACCACGTGCGACTGCGGCTTCGCCGACAGCCCCGACACGAGGTAGCTCGCGCTGCCGCCGTCGAAGGTGTGCATGCCGTAGACGGCCAGGTGGCCCACGGTCGGGCCCGGCACCCAGGCGTCGGCCAGGTCGACGACCTCGATGCCGAGGTTGCCGCCCGGCGAGGCCTGCGGGCCCGTGCCCTGCAGCGGCGACAGCCCCTGGGTGACGAAGCGGCCCTGGGGGGCGGTGCCGTCGGCCAGCGCGTTGCCGGCGAGCACGACCCCGCGCCCGTTCTCGACGAGGTACGCCGCCACGTCGCCCAGCGCCACCGGGTCGACGGACGCCACGTCGCCGTAGATGAGCGCAGCGTCGTAGTCGAGCAGCGACGCGCTCGGCGGGATCGCCGCGGTGGTGTCGAACACGTCGACCCGCGCGATCCTCGTAGGCCGTGCGCGCGCGGGGCCCGGCGGATCGCGGAGGCCGCGCCCGGCGCACATGATGCTGTCGCGGACGTTGGTGTTGAAGGACGGGTCGCTCGCCGCGCCCAGCACCGCCACGGTGTAGGGCTGCGCCGACGCGACCGCCGGCAGCAGCAGGAGGCCGCCGATCACACCGACCGCCGCCGGCGCACGAGCGCGCCGAGGCCCAGCGCGAGGTGTCGGCCCAGCCGACGCCGCCCCCGCCCGTGTCGCAGCCGCTCCGCTTCGGCGACTTGATCCTCGCCGCCGCCGCGGATGGCGAGCACGTCGCAGGTGTCGCCCAGGCCGTCCTGGTCGCTGATGCAGTTGTCGCACACGTCGCCCACGCCGTCGTTGTCGCTGCCGGACTGCTCGGGGTTGAAGACGCCCGGCAGTTGTCGTAGGCGTCGCCCACGCCGTCGCCGTCGCCGTCGGCCTGGGTCGCGGTTGGCGGTGAGGGGGCAGTTGTCGCAGGCGTCGCCGAAGTCGTCGCCGTCGGCGTCGAACTGGCCGACGTTCTTCACGTCGTCGCAGTTGTCGCACGCGTCGCCCAGCCCGTCGGCGTCACGGTCGGTCGTGTCGGTGGACGGGAACCGGGGCAGTTGTCGCACGGATCGCCCACGCCGTCCTTGTCGGTGTCGGCCTGGTTCGGGTTGAAGTCGAAGTCGGTGCTGTCGCAGGTTGCCGCCCCAGCGGTCGTTGTCGGAGTCGAGCTGGTCGGCAGGTTCGACACGTCGAACACCTGGTCGGGCAGCCACGGGTGCAGCAGGCAGTTGTCGCACGCGTCGCCCACGCCGTCGCCGTCCCAGTCCGCCTGGCCGATCTGGTCGCCGATGGCTGAACTGGTTCGGCAGCAGCGGCACGCCCGGGGGCGCCGGAGTCCTGCGGGCTGCTCCGGTCGAACATCTGCATGACCGGGTTCCACACGTCGACGCAGTTAATGCACGTCGCCGTTGCCGTCGTCGTCCTGGTCCCACTGGTCGGGGTTGGCCACGAGGATGCAGTTGTCGCAGGCGTCGCCCAGCTCGTCCATGTCGCTGTCGAGCTGCCCGATCCCCGGCTGCGGGGGGTTCACCACGTAGGGGCAGTTGTCGCACAGGTCCCCGACGCCGTCGAGGTCCCAGTCGAACTGGTTCGGGTTGTAGTACTCGGGGCAGTTGTCGCACGCGAGGTTGACGACCTCGGCGATGTTCGTCCCGTCCGCCTCGAGGATGGTCACCGAGCCCGCCGACAGCAGGTCGTGATCCGGGTCGAACCCGTCGGTGACGTAGTCGCAGGTGAAGCGGTTGAAGTCGTGGTAGTAGTCGTTGTTGTCGTACGGTTGCCCGGTGTTCGGGTCGATGTTCGACAGACACTGCGGATCGATGTTCGGATCGAACGTCGGCTCGTCGAAGATGTCGATGCCGTTGCAGTTCAGATCCTGGTAGGTCTGCTTGTTCTCGGTGACGGCCCCGAGCTCGGTGCGCGGATCGAGGAACTGGGTGCACTCGACCGGGTTGCCCGTCGGCAGACAGTCGACCGCGGCGTCGCGGCAGGCGATGCGGGTCGCCACGTCGCCCATCGCCACGCCGATCTGGCAGAACTGACAGAACGGGGGGGGCGGCTGGTTCAGGGGCGGGATGAGCTGCGGGAACCACCCGTCGACCGGGTCGAACTCCATGCAGAAGCCGTAGGTGCGGGTGTGGCCCTGGGTCCACAGGATGGTCTGCACCAGCAGCTTGCCGACGTGGGTGGCGTGCTCCCACGAGTTCGGGTCGACGTCGTCGCTCGGGGGGAAGACGTTGACCACCGCCACGTGCCCGTGCGAGGGGATGGCGGGGTCCTGGAGGATCACCGCCGGCTCGCCGTCGGACCAGGTGTGCGTGACCTCGGCCTGCGCCTTCGCGACCAGCCCCTCGACGTGGTAGCTCGCCTGACCGCCGTCGATCTCGACCACGCCCCACTCGGGCGTGATGCCGCGGGTCGGGCCCGACAGCCACTCGTCGGCCGGGTCGAGCGCGGAGATCGACAGGTGGCTCTCGGGCGCGGCGGCGTTGCCGTAGAGCACGGGCGACTGGTTCTGCAGGGCGAAGCGGCCCTGCAGCCCGAGCGTCGTGTCGACGCTGTCGCCGGCGAGCACCACGCTCGTGCCCCCCTCGATGAGCGTCGCCACCACGTCGCCCATGGCGATCGGGTCGGCGAACGCCACGTCGTTGTAGACGAGCAGGACGTCGTACGACGACAGGTCCTCGGTGCGCGGCGTCTCGGCCGCGGCGTCGTACATGTCGACGATGGCGATCTCGTAGGCCGCGCGCGGCAGCGAGTCGTCGATGTCGGGCATGCCGAAGCCGCGGCTCTGCAGCATCAGCGTGTGGACGACGTTGAGGTTGTAGTCGGCGCCGGAGGCGGCCCCGATCACCGCCACGCGGACGCCCTCCTGGGGGATCACCGCCGAGGCGTCCTCGGAGAGGCCCGACAGCCCCGCGAGGAGCAGGGCGCCGGAGAGAGAAACCGTGCGGAATGCGGGCATGGGGCTCACCACCGGAGCAGGGTTCGGGTGCGCAGGCCAGAGAGGGCGACCAGCAGCAGCACGACGAGGCTCGCGAGCGGCGAGGGCCGCCCGGGCGCCTGCGCGCAGCCCTGGCTCACCTCGCCGCCGCCGCGCAGCTGGTAGATGTCGCAGGCGTCGCCGATGAGGTCGCCGTCGGCGTCCTCCTGCAGCGGGTTCGGCGTGTCGGGGCAGTTGTCGCAGGCGTCGCCCACGAGGTCGCCGTCCCGGTCGTCGTTGGTCAGCGAGGCGACCAGCAGGCAGTGGTCGCACACGTTCGTGATGCCGTCGTCGTCCCAGTCGGCGAACGTCACGTCGTAGGTCTCGGGGCAGCCGTCGCAGGCGTCGCCGCGGCCGTCGCCGTCGCTGTCTTCCTGGAGCGGGTCGGCGTCGCGCCGGCACACGTCGCACACGTCGCCCACCCCGTCGCTGTCCTCGTCGAGCTGCTCCTCGTTGGCGTACGTCGGGCAGTCGTCGCACACGTCGCCGTGGCCGTCGAAGTCGACGTCGGACTGGTCGGGGTTCGGCGCCTCGTCGCAGTTGTCGCACAGGTCGCCGACCCCGTCACCGTCGCGGTCGGGCTCGTCGGGCGGCGACGGGTCGAACGGGCAGACGTCGCAGGCGTCCCCCACCCCGTCGCCGTCCTGGTCGGCCTGATCGGGGTTGTAGATGTCGGGGCAGTTGTCGCAGGCGTCGCCGATGCCGTCCTCGTCGCGCTCCCCCTGCCCCGGGTTGTAGACGAACGGGCAGTTGTCGCACAGGTCGCCCCAGTAGTCGGGGTTGCCGTACGGATCGGGGTCGGAGTCGGCCTGGTCGGGGTTGAAGTCCCGCACGCAGTTGTCGCAGGCGTCGCCCACGCTGTCGTGGTCTTCGTCGCGCTGGTCGGGGTTGTCGACGCAGGGGCAGTTGTCGCAGGCGTTGCCCCAGCAGTCACCGTCGGGCTGCTGGGTCTCGGGGCAGATGTCGTCCTGGTCGGTGTTCGGCACGTACAGACAGTTGTCGCACACGTCGCCGACGCCGTCGCAGTCGAGGTCTGTCTGGTCGGGGTTGTAGTCCTCGCCGCAGTTGTCGCAGGTGTTGTCGACCGTGGCGACGACGACGTCGTCCTCGTTGGTGATCTGGATCTGCCCCGCGGCCAGCAGGTCGCCGTCGGGGTCGAGGTCGACGGTCGGGTACTTGCAGCCGAACGAGGTGTAGTCGTAGTAGTAGTCGTCGTTCGGGTACGGCAGGCCGGTGTTCGGGTCGATGTTCGCGGCGCACTCGGGATCGGACACGTCGACCGGCGGCTCGACGCTCACGTCGCGCAGATCGCAGTCGAGGTCCTGCACCACGTAGTCGTTGACGCAGGTGCCGAACGGCCGCTGGTACTTCATCGTCCACAGCAGCAGGTTGGCCAGCAGCCGGTCGCCGTCGCCCGTGGAGATCCAGCTGTCGGGCTGGAGGGTGTCGGGGGGCGGCAGCAGGTTCGCGACGGCGATGCGCCCGGCGCCCACGGGCTCGGCCTCGCGCAGGACGACCGCCGGGACGGCGTTGGACCACTGCGCCGGCACGACGTACGGCCCCGTGGGCGTGGTGTCCACCTGCCAGCTCGCGGTGCCGCCGTCGAACGTGTTGAGCCCGTTGTTGACGAAGTGCCCGTCGACGCCGGGCAGCCAGGCGTAGCCCGAGCGCTGCGTGACGGTGAGGTTCGCCCCCGCCGCCACGACCGGCCCGAGCGCCACCGGGAAGCGGCCCTCCGCCGCGAAGCGCCCGCCCACCTGGGTGCCGGGGCTGAAGGAGCCCGCCGCGAGCACCACGCCGCCGCCGTTGTCGACGTAGTCCGCCAGCACGTCGCCGAAGGCGTCCGGGCTGTCGGGCGGCACGTTCGCCCACACGAGCACCGAGTGGAACTGCTCGAGGTCCCGCAGCGTGGGCGTGCCGGCCGAGAGATCGAACACGTCGGCGCGCTCGAACTCCCCGGTGCACATGAGGATCTCCTTGACCCCCTGCATGCTCCCGGGATCCGCGGCCGACGCCACGATGCCGATGCTCTGCGCCCACGCTCCCGTGGGCGCGAGGGCGAGCAGCGCGAGGCCGACCGGCGCGCTCCGCTGAGCGGCAGGGATCAACCCGCCTCCCCCCGCCGCCGGCGCGCGAGGGCGGCGAAGGCCAGGAGCACCGCCCAACCCGTGGCGCCGCCCGACGACGTGTCGCAGCCCTGGCTGACCTCGCCGCCGCCGCGGATGCTGTAGTGGTCGCAGGCGTCGCCGAGGCCGTCGCCGTCGGCGTCTTCCTGCAGCGGGTTCGGGTCGTCCGGGCAGTTGTCGCACGGGTCGCCCACGTCGTCGCCGTCGCGGTCCTCGTTCGGGAACGACGGCACCAGCAGGCACTTGTCGCACACGTCGGTCACGCCGTCGTTGTCGGTGTCGACGAAGCCGGCGTCGAACACGTCGGGGCAGCCGTCGCAGGCGTCGCCGACGCGGTCGCCGTCGCGGTCTTCCTGGCCCGGGTCGGCCACCTCGGGGCACACGTCGCAGGCGTTGCCGAAGCCGTCGCCGTCGGTGTCCTGCTGCGAGGCGTCGGCGAAGGTGGGGCAGATGTCGCAAGCGTCGCCGTAGCCGTCGAGATCGATGTCGGCCTGGTCGGGGTTCGGCGTCTCGTCGCAGTTGTCGCAGCTGTTGCCCACGCCGTCGCCGTCGTCGTCGGGCTCGTTCTCGCCCACGTCCTCGTCTTCGGGGCACGGGTCGCAGGCGTCGCCCAGCCCGTCGTCGTCGCTGTCGGTCTGGTCGGGGTTGGCGTTCTGCGGGCAGTTGTCGCACTCGTCGCCGACGCCGTCGAAGTCGATGTCGCCCTGGCCCGGGTTGCACAGCGTGGGGCAGTTGTCGCAGGCGTCGCCCCAGCCGTCGGGCAAGCCGCCCGAGCAGCTGTCGCTGTCGGCCTGGTCGGTGTTGTAGGTGGCGATGCAGTTGTCGCACGCGTCGCCGATCAGGTCGCGGTCTACGTCCTCCTGCCCCGGGTTGTAGGAGCAGGCGCAGTTGTCGCACTCGTTCCCGATGTTGTCGCCGTCGGGCGCGCCGTTGAACGGACAGAAGTTGTCCTGCGACCGGTTCGGGATGTACGGACAGTTGTCGCAGAGGTCCACGATCTCGTCGTGATCGATGTCGAACTTGTCGGGGTTGAAGTCGATGGGGCAGTTGTCGCACTCGAGGGTCGAGCTCGACACGACCTGGCCGTCCTCCCCGAGGACCGTGGGCTGGCCGACGGGGCGCGTCTGCTGGGTGATCGGGTCGGTGACCGTGACGAACGGCGAGATGAACCCGACGAACCGGTCGGCGATGGGGGTCAGGAAGCCGTCACCGAGGGGTCGGACGTCGACGTCGTCGAGGCCGAGGAAGTTCGTGCACTGGTGCGACTCGTAGTCGTAGTACGCGTCGTCCGAGATGTACGGCAGGTTCGTCTCGGGATCGATCCGGTCGGCGCAGGTGCAGGGCTGGATCCCGGGCAGGATCGGGTCGCAGTCGTAGGTCTCGGGGGTGTCCGGGATGGCGTCGCCGTTGGTGTCGATCCGCGGGCCGTAGATGATGTCGCTGTTGATGACGGGCAGCTCGAGGTCGAAGTCGTACCCGTCGCAGTCGAAGTCCTGGTACAGGTCGAGGTTCTCGGCCGTCCCGAACGGCTTCTGGTACTTCATCGACCACAGCAGGGCGGAGCTGAACGCGCGGTCGCCGTCCGCCGTCCACGGCCCCCCGGACCAGCCGTTGGGGTGGTAGTCGGGGATGCCGTCACCGTCGAGGTCGATGAGCCAGCCGTAGTGGAAGAGGTTCACGGCCACGGTGCGCCCGAGCGCGGGGTCCGACGGCTCGCGCACCACGACGGCAGGCACGCCGTCCTGCCAGCGCGCCAGCACCGTCGACCCCGGCCGGACCGTCAGGCCGACCGCGCGGGTGGAGGTCGGTCCGCCGTTGACCTCGTTCAGGCCGTAGATGGCGGGGTGGCCGTGGATCGGCCCCGGGAGCCAGTCGTGGCCGGGCTCCTGGTAGATCTGCAGGAACGCGCCGGACTCGGCACGGATGCCGACGGTGACGGGCAGGTAGCCCCTGTCGACGAAGTCGCCCGCCAGCGCCGTGCCCGACTCGAGCGCGCCGCCGACGACGACCACGCCGTGACCGTCCTCGACGTACTGCGCCAGCACGTCGCCCAGGCCCGCGGGGTTCGAGAACAGGTCTTCGGAGTACACGAGGACCGCGTGGTAGTCCTCCAGCGTGGCCAGCGTCGGGGTGCCCTGCCGGGCGTCGAACCAGGAGACGCTCACGAACTCGCCGGTGTCGGCGAGCAGGTCCTTGAGCAGGTCGTTGTCGTTGAGCCCGAACGCCTCGAGCTCGTTGACCGGTGCGCCCACGATGAGCACGTCCTGGGCCCAGGCTCCGGGCGCGGCGACGAGGCCGGCCCCGACGAGGGCGGTGCGCATCAGCGTGCGCCCGAGCGGGCGGTCGGTCCAGGTCTGCCGGGCCATGAACTACTCCTTGCCGCCGGTGTCCTCGTTCTTCTCGCCGCCGGAGCCGCCGGAGCCGGAGCCGCCGGGCGTGCCGAGGTCGAGCTCGTCGTCATCCTGGATCGGGAGCCCGAACTCGTCGAGCTTCGGGCCCTTGGGCGCCTCCTCGACCTCGCGCGGCGGCTGCACGACCTTCACGACCTCCGCGTTCCACGGCAGGACCTGCGTGTCGGGGTAGTCCGGGTACTGGCTCGGGTCGTCGAACTGCCGGGTGACGAGGAAGCGCACGCGCCGGTTCTTCTGCAGCGACTCCTCGTCGACGCCGATGACGGGCACGCCGTTCTCGACCACCGGCTCGACCTCGCCCATGCCGCGGTAGGAGATGCGCTCCTTCGCGACGCCGAGCTCCATGAAGAACTCCCAGATGCTCCGGGCGCGGCTCTCGGCGAGCTCGTAGTTGTGCTCGTAGGAGCCTTCCTGCGAGGCGTGGCCCTCGACCACGAGCGTGGCGATCTTCGGGTTGCTGTTGATGTACTCGGCGACCTTCGTGAGGGTCGGCTTCGAGTAGTCCTGGATCTTCGCCGTGTCGACGACGAACTCCACCATGTCCTTGATGAAGATCTCCTCGCCGATCTGCTTGACCACCTCACCCTCTTCGAAGACCGGCTCCTCGATGAAGGTCTCGACGGGCGGCGGGGGCGGCGGGGGCGGCGGGGCCGACGTGGTGTAGCGGCCGGGCGGCTGCTCCCGCGGCGGGACCTGCACCGTGAGGTGCGTGAGCACGCGGAAGTCGGTGGTGCCGTAGCCCTCGGTGAGGCCGCGGCCGACGCCCACGCCGAACGTGGTGCTGCGCGACGGATAGAGCTCGGCGCCGCCGATGACCTCCATCGCGTTCTCCGCGCCGCCGCGCAGGAACTGGTTGCTCAGCCCGGCGCGGGTGAGCAGCTGCGCGTTGAGCGCGAGGCGGCTCGCGTCGGGCAGCTTGTAGCGGACGGCGTTGCCCCACACGAGCTCGTTGGAGGCGATGAAGTCCTCCGTCGTGCGGACCGTGGTGCGCGTGCCGAGCGACAGGTCGCTCGCGAAGCGGATCGGGCCGCCGCCGAGGGTCGCGAGCAGGCCGAGGTTGGTGCGCAGGCGGCCCTCGCCCACGTAGGCCGCCTGGCGGCCCGTCGGCAGGATGAGGCCCGCGCGGGCGCCGATGTTGAACACGTCGTTGCGGGTCTGGAGCGCCACGACCTTGACCGAGCCGCCCACGTCGCCCATGAAGAAGCCGGGCTGCGAGAACTGGTCGGCATCGGTGCCCCAGTTCGCCGCCAGCGGGACCAGCATCGAGAAGGAGACGCGGTTCACGTCGATCGACGCGCCGGTGAGCGCGCTGAAGCGGTTGGCGACGACCGCGCCGAGCTCCGCGTCGTCGAGCGCCTCGTAGAGCGTGAGGGGCGCCTGCTCGTACTGCAGGACCGTGCCCACGCGCCAGGTGAGGTTGCGGTTGGCGATCGGGGCGTCGACCCCGACGAAGCCCTCCTGGCCGAACTGGGGCCGGAGGAACTCGATGTCGACCGAGTACGGCGGACCGTCGCTGAAGTCCTGCGCGACGGCGGAGTCGGCCGCGAAGCCGCCGAGGCCGAGGAGCGCCGCCTGGAGGATCCGGTGGAGACGGTTCTGGGTCACGTTTCGCCCTCCGACGGGGTGCACGATGGCTCTTGCACGGTGGCCGGCATTGTAGCGCTCGACGCCCTCTGCGCCAGCGGCCGCGAGCATAACCGCCGGGCGGCCGTTCGACCCCCGATCGTATGGCAGGTCCCGGTGCGATCGGGCTTCGGCCGAAGACGTGGGGGGAGACGCTGCGACACGGCGGTGACCGGAGCTGCGGCGGGCGGGGGGTGTGCGCTGCTGGGCAGGTCATGTCTCCCGGCGTGGGGGAGGTCACATTTCTTGACATTGTCCCCGGGCCTCTTGCCCTGCTCCCTGCCCTTGGCTCCTTGCCCTGCCCCCGCGTCTCTTGCCCTCACGAGCCGCACTGGCTGCTCATGCCCACGACCACGACCACGGACCTTCGACCTCCCCAGGTCGATCATTACATCTATGGGCGTCGGACATTTCGGCGCCCCACTTCCCGCACTTCCGCCGAACGCGGGATCTGATCAGATACAACTCTTCACGATTCGACTTGCCGTCCCGCCGAAACGTGGAACCCTGCCCTCGCCCTTAGCGACAGGATGCGTAATGTCCGTGAGTCGAAGGTCCGGAAGGGCGACAAGACCTACCGCTACGTACAACTCGTCGAGAGCTTCCTGGCGGAAAGATGGGCGTCCCCGCCACCTGCGTCCTCGCGTCGTTCGGGGATCTGTCCGAGTCCCAGACCCAGACCGTCCGGACCTTCGCGAAGGCCTTCTCCGCAGAGCTGCTCTCCGGCTCGACGACGCGGAGCCGCCGGCTCCTGCATCGCGGCTCCACGTCCTCGACAACCTCGCGTACCTCCATCTCGCGGGTCTCCTCGGGAAGTCTGGCAGGCGGGCCGGGCTGTACGGCCTGCTGCGGGTCCTCCAGGATCCGGGCCGTCACATCCCCTGCGCCGACGTCGTGACGGCGCTGGTCCTCCACGCTGCGTCGCCGCGGACCAAGCCTGCGGCGGAGCGCTGTGCCCACCACCGCCCTGCAAGCCGTGGGAGTTGTTTTGGTTGGGTTCCCGAGAAGTCCAACGCAGCCGTGCGCGACTGCGATGGACCTCCCGAGCAGCACGACCAGGACCTGCAGACGTTTCCGGGTATCGTCCGCAGCCAGCATGGGCCCTGCCACGGCCCTGCCTGGTCGACGGCACCGACACCTGGCTCGAGGCTGCGGGCTGACATCGCGTCCACCGGCGTCAAGGACGCACCTTCCGGCGCAAGATCCTCATCATCGTGGGCACCACCGGGGTTCCGCTGCGCTGGCGCGTACGAGGGCCGGACCAGCGAGGTCCACGCCCCGCGAGACGTCGCGCTCGACATCGCCCGGAGCGCCTGGCTTCGGCGACGCGCCGCCTAATGCAGACCGAGCGCTCGGCAACTACGCCAGCCTCGGTAGATCCGCCAATATCGGGGCCGCAACTACCTGTCCCGGTGCCCGACCACGAGGTTGCGGGCTGGGTGCCGAAGCTTTCGCCGCTTGCCCCCGACCTCAGCGGAGCGCGCCGAGGTCGAGCGGGCGGTCGAACGGCTGGTCTACCCGGTCGACGCCAGGACCTTCGTGGCCGACGGCGCCGTACGCAGCGGGCCAGGATGGCCGCCGCTCGGTCCGCCCGTAGCGCTGGACCTCTTCTACGCAGGCGGCCCTGGCGCAGGCGCGTCAGATGGCAGGGCGGGGGCAGCCACGCCGCCATCGCAGCGGCAGGTACCGCGTCTCCAGAGTCACGTGTAGTTGCTCGCCTGCTGTGCTGCCGACGATCATCAAGCAGCGAATCGATGCCGAGAAGGCGCTTGCCAGTCGTGTCCGGACTCGATCAACTTCCTGCGTCAGCACGCCGATGAGGCGGGTCGCCGCATGGCCTTCGATGCGCTCCTCACCACGGGAGGCCGCAAGGGGGTTGCCTGAAAGCAGGTCGTCCCCGAGACGGGGGCAGGCCCTGTCGCGCATCGCCGCGCGCGGCAGGGGACGGCTGATTCTACCAACCCGATATCTTCGCAGGCGCGCCAGGCGCGCCAATGAGAGAAGCTGCGGGAGGTGTGGCCGCCGTCGCTGCCCTCGTCCGGCACCACGGGCCCGAGCGGGTCGATCGATCCTGCGCGAACACGGGATGGTCTCGGTCTTCAAGGTCGTCGTGACCGACGGCGTCGGCGTGACGCTGAACGTGCTGCGTGGGCGCGGCGTCGGCGGTTCGACGGGTTCAGCGTGCTGGTGGCCTCTCCCGGGCTGACGTCGCCCCCCGCCGAGCTGGTCGCGCTGTACCGGTAGTCGCTGTGAAGTCGAGCGCGACTTCCGGACGATCAAGAGCGGTCCAGCTGCGCCTGTGCACCATCGAACGGACGCCAAGGTGCGCGCACGTACGACGATCTGTGTCCTGGCGACGCTGCTGCACCGTCTGCTGGAACACCACCCTCGCTACCGCCGGCGTCGACCTGTCTGCGAGCGCAGCGCTGGCGCAGCTGGGGTTGTGCCACCTCAACCGGATCCGCAGGGAACGAGGCGCAGTCACTCACCTCGTCACGCAGGCAGGAGGACATCCGGAACCTGCTCGTCCGCCTCGAACTGGAGCGCCTCGTCGACGAGGACCAGGTGGTGAACACGATCTCACCCCGGTAGCCGAGCGGTTGCCCTACGCTGGGCCAGATAGAAACTCGTTTTAGTCGACTTCCACGGAGCAAGTCCGCCGATGGACGGCAGCAGTCCCAGTCCCAGACCAAGCTGACGCCGCCGGTGAGACCCCCGGGTCTCCCGCAGCGGCGGGAGAACCCCCATGCTCAATCCCTCCTTCGTCTCCGCGGCGCCGACCGCCGCGGGCGCACAGGACCGCCTCCAGGTGCAGGCGGCGTGGGCCGACCTCGATCGGGCGGCCCGGGTGGAAGCCTTCACCGGCCTCGCGCGCCCGCTGCGCGAGGAGCTGTTCCACGCCCTGTCCACCCACGACCAGGCCGAGCTCCTCTCGGCCCTGCCCCCGCGCGAGCAGCGCTGGTGGCTGCGCGCCCTCGACCCCGACGACGCCGCCGACCTCATCCAGCACCTCGAGCAGGACGCCGGCGGCGACCGCGCCGAGCTGCTCGCCCTGCTCGATCCCGCGGCCCGCCGCGAGGTCACCGCCCTGCTGGCCTACGCCGAGGACGCCGCCGGCGGCCTCATGAACCCCCGCTTCTCCACCGTGCGCGCCGACGCCACGGTCGACGAGGCGCTCGCCTACCTCCGCCAGCGCGCCCGCCACGCCGACACGCAGGCCTTCGAGACGACCTACTACGTCTACGTCCTCGAGGCGCAGCGCCCCGTCGGCGTCCTCTCGATCCGGCGGCTGCTCGCGGCGGGCCCGGGCCTGCGCGTGCGCGACGTGATGCACCGCGAGCTGGTCACCGTGCCCGACACGCTCGACCAGGAGGCCGTCGCGCGCATCTTCGCCGACGAGGACCTGCTCGCCCTGCCCGTCGTCGACGCCGAGGGCCGGATGAAGGGCATCATCACCGCCGACGACATCGTCGACGTGGTCCGCGAGGAGGCCACCGAGGACCTCCAGAAGTTCGGCGGGATGGAGGCGCTCGACGCGCCCTACCTGCGCTCGCGCCTGTCCGACCTCATCCAGAAGCGCGCCGGCTGGCTGTCGCTGCTGCTGGTCGGCGAGATGCTCACCACCAGCGCCATGGGCTACTTCGAGCACGAGATCCAGCAGCTCGTCGTGCTGGCGCTGTTCGTCCCGCTCATCATCTCGAGCGGCGGCAACTCCGGCTCCCAGGCGTCCACCCTGGTGATCCGCGCGATGGCGCTCGGCGAGGTCCGCCTCACCGACGGGCTGCGCGTCGCCCGCCGCGAGATCGCCGCCGGCGCCGCGCTGGGCCTGACGCTCGGCGTCATCGGCTTCCTGCGCGTCATCCTGTGGCAGGCCCTGTTCCACACCTACGGCGACCAGGCGATGGGCGTCGCCGCCACCGTCGCCACGAGCCTGTTCGGCGTGGTCATGTTCGGCTGCCTGTCGGGCGCCATGCTGCCCTTCGCGCTCAAGCGCGCGGGCCTCGACCCCGCCAGCGCCTCCGCCCCGTTCGTGGCCACGCTGGTCGACGTGACGGGCATCGTCATCTACTTCAGCGCCGCGTCGTTCTGGCTGGGCCTCGGCGGGTAGCCGCGCGGCTACTTCGTCGTCTCCCAGCTGCCCTGGAACGTGCGGTCGCCGCTCGGATCCGGGGCCACGAGCGTCCAGGTGCAGACCTGCGGCCCGTCGTCGGACGGCACGTCCCACGCCCGCAGCGGCTGGAGCGTGGTGGGCTGGCCGGGGCCGGCCGACACGGCGTCGTACTCCCGGTCGAAGGTGTCGACGTGGCCGTCGGCCCGGGTGCACTCCGAGCGGAAGCGCACCTTCCACGTGCCCGACGGCCCCGGCGGCACGAGGAGCTGCGCCCGCACGAAGAACGAGCCCCGCGACAGCTTCCCGGCGTCGGTGCCGAGGTACTTGTCGCAGCCCTTCTTGCCGCGGCACACGCCGATCGCGTCCTCGGCCGACCAGGGGCGGATCCCCGCGCGCACGTCCTGCAGCACGTCGTCGAGGATCGCCTGCTCGCGGGGGGAGATCTCCGTGAGATCGGGCGGCTCGTCGGGCGCATCCACGGGATCGAGCACCGGCGCGCCGGCGAGCGAGGCACAATACTCGGCGCACTGCTCCTGCCCGCACTCCGACGAGCAGCCGAGCCACGACGCCCACAGCCAGCCCCACACCATCCGACCTCCACCCGGGTTGCCCGACTCTACCCCGCAGCGGTAGGGCGGTGCGATGAGCTTGTCCCGCGCGACCTATCGCGGCCGGCCCCTCGGGCTGGTCGGCACCGGCCCGTTCGACGCCGAGGCCCTCCGGCCGTGGATCGGCAAGAAGGTCTGGCTCCCCTGCGACGACGAGTGGGTGCGCGGCACCGGCGACGCCGGCCACGCCTACCTCGACGGCGCGCGGCAGGGCTGGGTCGATCACCCCGAGTACATGGACTTCCTCGACTTCGACTCGCCAGTCTCGCCGCTCAAGCGGCTGGAGCGCGATCTCTACCTGCACCACTGGGCCAGCGCGCTCGACGCCGAGCGGGTCCTCGACGTGGGCGCGGGGATCGGCCGGTTCACCCACCCCTGCCTCGACCGCGGCGCGACCGTCTACGCGGTGGACGCCGACCTCGAGAGCCTCCGGCGCCTGATCTGGCACGCCGCGGGCCGCGAGGGCCGCATCGACGTGCGCTGGACGAGCGTGCACACCCTGCCCGAGGTGGAGGTCGACCTCGCGATCGCGGCCGAGGTGCTGTGCTACGTCCCCGACGTGGACCGCGCGCTGGCGGGCATCGTCGAGCGGGTGCGCCCGGGCGGGCAGGTCGCCCTGTCGGTGGAGGCGCGCTGGGGCTGGGCGGCCGCGCAGGACGCGCCGACGGACGGCATCGAGGCCGCCCTCGGCGGCGACGGCGTGGTCGCCCTCGCCGGCGACCGCTGGGTCCGGACCTACGAGGAGGCCGACCTGGTGGCGCTGCTCGAGCGCGCCGGGCTGCAGGTCGAGTCCGTCGTCCCGAGCCACTGGCTGCCCGACGGCCCGCTGGAGGACGCCATGCCCGCCGAGGTCACCCTCGAGCAGCTGCTGGCGCTCGAGGCCCGCTGCCGCCCACCCCGTCTGGGGGCCGCTCAACCGGCTGTGGCTCGCGCTGGCGCGGGTCCCGGGGTGATCCGGGCGGTCCGGCGGACGCTCGCGCGGACGGCGGCGCGATCCGGCGCGGGCCTCCACGGTGGGCGCAACGCCACGCTGCAGCTGGCGCCGGCGCCGTTCGGGACCGGCCTCGTCTTCGAGACGCCGCAGGGCGAGCTGCCCGCCGACCTCGCCCACGCCGAGGCCGAGCCCGGCGCCACCGTCCTGCGGTGCGGCCCGGCGCTCGTGCGGACGCCGGAGCACCTGCTGGCCGCCCTGGGCGCGCTCGGCGTGACCGACGCCCGCCTGCAGCTCTCGGGCGACGAGGTCCCCGCGCTCGACGGCAGCGCCGCCGGCTGGGTCGACGCCATCGACGAGGCGGGCCGCGTGGACGGGCCGGAGGTCGCCGCCTGGCGGCCCGAGCCGGTCACGGTGGCGCTGCACGGCGGCGAGGCCACGCTCGGGCCGGGCGACACGCTGTCGGTCGAGGTCGACTTCGGCGACGACGGCCCTCGCGGCGCGCTCACCGTGCCCGCGACCGAGGCGGCGTTCCGGGCCGAGATCGCCTGGGCGCGCACCTTCGTCCTGGACCGCGACGTGGCGCGGCTGCGCGCGGCCGGTCGCGGCGCGGGCGCGAGCCGCGCCAACACGCTCGTCTGGCCGCCCGGCCCCGACGACCGCCGCGCAGCGCCGACGAGCCCGTCCGCCACAAGCTCCTCGACGCCTGGGGCGACCTGGCGCTGTGCGGGCCGGCCGCGACCGCCTTCCGCGTGGTCCGCGGGAGCCACGCCCTGCACCTGGCGGCGCTGCGGGCCGCGCTCAGGTAGGCATCGCCCGGATGTCGCCGCCGACCAGCCGGAACAGCGCGTCCTGGGGCACGGGCAGCCGCATCAGCACGTCGCGGGGCAGCCCGGCGTAGGCGGCGCGCAGGTGGCGCCCCCAGGCGCCGTGCCCCACCACGATCACGCGCCGATCGGGCTCCGGCCCCTGCGCCGCGAGCCAGTCCGCCGCCCGGCGGTGCACGTCCTCGAACGTCTCACCGCCCGGCGCGCCGTACAGCCAGTGCGCAGCGAAGTGCTCGGGGTGCTCGGCCGCGACCTCGTCGTACAGCCGGCCCTCCCAGGCGCCGCAGCCGACATCGAGCAGCCGGGCGTCGGGCTGGACGGCGAGGCCCGTCGCCTCGGCCACGTACGCCGCCGTCTGCTGCGCCCGCCCGCTCGGGCTGGCGACGAGCTGCCAGTCGCCCCGGGCCTCCTCGACGAGCCGCGCACAGCACGCAGCCATCCTCGCCGCCTGCGCCTCGCCGAGCGCCGTGAGCGGCGAGTCGTGCTGGCCCTGGACGCGCCCGTCGCGGTTCCACACCGTCTGGCCGTGGCGGAGCAGCAGGATCACGAGCAGTCCTCCCTCGGTCGGCTCAGAACACCGTCACCGTCACCGGATCCGACCGCTCGGGCCGGAACGGCACCCCCGCCGCGAAGGTGTGCGCCCCCGGCTGCAGCGGCCAGCGCACCTCGTACGGCGCCTCCACCACCGCGAACGCCTCCCCGTCCACGTACCACACCACCTGCGGCACCCGCGGCGAGACCGCGACCCGCAGCCGCAGCGTGCGCCAGTCCGGCGGCGCCTCGGGATCGGGCGTCAGCTCCGCCCCCGCCGCCGGCGACACCACCGACAGCGTCACCGGCACGTCCACCGCGAGCGCCTGCGCCTCGGGCGCCGCCAGGCCCGCCTCGCGCTGCCAGGCCGCGAACCGCGGCGGCAGGTCCACCACCGGGCGCCCGTGCTCGGTCCGGTGCACCTCGCAGGGCGCCACCGGCGCGCGCCCCGGCGGGAACCACTCCCGGAACGCCCCCTCGCAGCCCTCGCCCGCGAGGTGGCCCGACAGCGGGCAGACCTGCGCGGCGGTCCAGCCGGCCGGCGGCGGGAGCGCGCCGTCGCGCAGGCCCTGCGTCCGGTCGGCGTGCAGCACGAGCAGGATCTCGCGCGCCAGGCGGCTCCCGGCGGTGTAGCCCGACAGCCCCTCCATCGGCCGCCAGTCGGGGTGCCCGACCCAGACGACGACCAGGTACCGGTCGGTGAACGCCACGGCCCAGGCGTCGCGGGCGTCGGGCGAGGTGCCGGTCTTGAAGGCGGCGGGGAACGGCAGCTCCCCGTGGCCCATCCGCGGGAACACCGGCAGGCGCGCCATCGGGTCCGACAGCGCCAGGCCGAGCCAGCGGACGGTGTCGGCGTCGAACACGGGCGTGCCGGCGGGGCGCTCGGCGTCGGCCGTCCACTGGAGCGGGCGCAGCCGCCCGTCGGTGGCGAGGGCGGTCCACGCGCGCGCCAGCTGCACCGGCGTCGTCGGCATGCCGCCGATGGCGACGCCCAGGCCGTAGTGCGACGCAGGGAGCGTGTCGTCGTGCAGATCGAGGCGGGCGAACAGCGCGTAGAGCTCGTCGAGGCCGACCTCGCGCGCCAGCGCCACGGCCGGGACGTTGCGGGAGCCCGCCAGCGCGCGGCGCGGCAGCAGCGGGCCCAGGAAGCGGCCGTCGGCGTTGCCGATGCCGTCGGGGCCGCGCGCGAGGTCGTCGAGCACGGTGCCGGGGTCGATGACGCCGCGGTCGACGGCCAGCCCGTACAGGAACGGCTTGAGCGTCGAGCCGGGGTACCGCGGCGTGCGGCTGAAGTCGATGCTGCCGCCATGGGCGTCGTCGCCGTAGGACACGGAGCCCACGTCGACCAGCACCTGCTCGGTGGCCAGGTCCACCACCACGGCCGCGGCGTTGCCGGCGCCGCGGGCGGCCCAGTCGGCCACCTGGTCGCGCAGGATGCCCTCGATGCGCTCCTGCAGCGCCAGATCGAGCGAGGTCTCGACGAGCCCGCCGTCGGGGCGATCGAGCGCGGGGCCCAGCGCCAGCACGGCGTGCAGCGTCGCCTCGGGGCGGACGGGCCGGGCAAGCGGCCGCAGGGTGCGCACCTCGCGGACGGCGGCGTCCAGCGCCGGGTCGTCGAGGTCGCCTCGCAGGGACAGCTGCGTCAGGATGCGCTCGGCGCGGCGGACGGCGCGGGCGCGGCCAGCGCCGTCGTACAGGTCGAAGTCCGACGGCGCCTGCGGGACGGCGCACAGCAGCGCCACCTCCGCCCACGACAGGTCGGCCACCGGCTTGTCGAAGTACCGGCGCGCGGCGTAGGCGATGCCGTGGACGTTGTTCCCGTAGGGAGCGAGCGTGAGGTACTGCGCCAGCACGGCGTCGCGGCCGTGGCGGTCGACGAGCAGCAGCGCGGTCAGCGCCTCGAGCGCCTTGCGCGGCAGGGTCCGCGCGCCCGCCCCGCCCTGCATCCGCGCCACCTGCATCGCCACCGTCGACGCGCCGCTCACGCGGTGGCCGGCTCGGAGGTTCTGGCGGACGGCCCGCAGCACCGCCAGCGGGTCCACCCCCGGGTGCTCGGCGAAGCGCCGGTCCTCGAGCGCGAGCGTGGCGGCCGCCACCCGCGGCGGCACGGCGTCGAGCCGCCAGTAGCCGAGCTCCCCCTCCCCCACCTCGCCGAGGAAGGCGCCGTGGCGGTCGCGCAGCTGGACCGTCGCCGGCGGCGCCAGGAGCGCGCTGCGCTGCCAGGCGAGCCCCAGCGTCACCAGGCACGCGAGGCCCAGCGCGACGACCCCAGCGGCCAGCAGGCGCCTCAGGACGGGTCCGCCAGGTGGACGTGCGGCACGCCGTTGCCCCGCACCTCCAGGATCTGATCCGGCGCCCCCTTCGTGAGCAGCCGCGTCAGCTCCACGCCGAGCCCCGCCAGCTTCTCCAGGTGCGCCTCCTCGAGGGCCTGGCGCGCCGCCTGGGCCTCCCGCGCCGCGGCGCCCTCCAGGGCGGCCTGCGCGCGCTGGTGCTCGCGGCGGGCCGTGTCGGCCTGCAGCTCGGCCTCCTGCTGCCGCCGCGCGATCTCGATCTGGTGGGCCACGCGGCTCACCTCCTCCTCGCGGCGGCGCGCCGCCCGCCCCTGGTCGCGCTCGAGCTTGAGGTCCTCGAGCTCCTGCGACTGCACCTCGGTGGAGCGCTCGAGCATCAGCCGGGTGCGCGACTCGATGGCCTCGTCGTGCATGCGCTGGAGCGCCTCGGTGGCGCCGTAGCCGCGGTAGACGACCTTGTGGAGCACGTAGCCGCACTGCGCCGCCCGCGCCGACAGCTGCTTGTAGGTCGCGATCTCGTTGAGCTGCTCGGTGTTGCGCTTGAACCCGTCGAAGTCGTGTCGGCCGACCCAGTCGATCACGTCGGAGGTGGCGGCGTTGACGAAGTCGCCGATGGGGTCGTGCGTCGACTCCAGCATCCGCTCGATGTCGCGCAGCTCGAAGAACACCATGAGGCGGATGGTGAGCAGCGCGTCGTCGGAGGTCCGCACGTCGAGCACGTCGTGGTACATCTGGTCGGGCATCAGCCACAGCTTCTGGAAGGCCAGCGCCCCCGGGATCTTGACGTAGCGCCCCTCGCTGAACCGCGAGCCGTGCCACGAGAAGGAGTGGAGCCACTCGCCGGGCTCGGGGACGAACGACGCCGGGCCGTACACGATGCGGCGCGCCACCCCGTCGTCGGCGCCGTCCTTGGCATAGACGACGACGGCCTCCTTGGCGTCGAGCCGCAGCACCTCCTCCGTCTCGACGGACTTGTGCTCGCGCGGGTCGAGCCAGCGGTCCACCGGGCCGCGCAGGTGCTCCTGCGTGCCGTCCTTGCTGCGGACGATGAGGAACTCGCCCGGGTGCGCCACGTGGCGGACCAGCGGGCGGAAGCGCTTGCCGAAGCGCAGCACGCGGTTCGGACCCACCACGATCTGCCCCCGGCCGTCGCGGCGCGTCACGAGGACCCGCTGGCCCTCGTCGATGGTCATCCACAGGAAGCCGCGCCGCAGCGGCGCCGGCCGGTCCACGGCCATCGGCGCCCGGGTGCGCATCGGCGCGCCGGCGTCGGTGGCGTGCTCCTCGGCGTACCCGAACGACGCCTGCTGCTGGAGCTGGTGCGCGGCCGCGGGCGCCTGCTCGACCTCGTTGAGCGCTCCGCGCACCTTCGACATCCGGTAGTTCACGTTCGCCATCGCACCCCCCGCGCGGCGTCCGTCGCCGCCGATCGAGCATAGCAACGGCCGTGCCGGGGGCGGGGAGGGGCGGGCGACGCGGTGCGACAAGTGACCAACGGCCCTTCGACCCACAGCGTGAAACGCCTGCCGTTCGACTCGCCCCCCCCTGATGTGTCGCCACAAGACGACCGTCGGCGACACACCATGACAAGGTGACGGACCAGCGGCGCTCACATGGCACACAAACCGCATCATGCCGAACAGATCCCGCATCCGGGGACCGCTGGACGCGCCCGAAAGTGACCCTACACCCGTCAGTAAGACGTAACTTGTGGCACTTTTCGCCCGGACCGCACGTCGCTAAAGTCATGAGCGTCCGGCAGCGACGCCGGGGGGCGGCGAGCCCTCCAGGAAAGATCGCTCGGAACGTGGGGAATGCATGTCGGTCCTCGAGACCTCGGTGCGCGCGCTCTTCGCCCTCGGCGTCGCCCAGATCGCCTTCGCGCCGTCGGCCTTCGCCGTCAGCACCGGCCGGTTCGCCGGGAAGACCCTCTACGTCGCTCCGTGGAGCAACGCCAAGGTCCAGGCCGATCTGTGGCGGTACAGCGATCCGGTCGGCGCCGGATACATGGACGAGATGGCCGCCCAGCCCCAGGCGGTGTGGGTCGGCGACTGGACCGTCAACGTGCGCGACACCGTGGACTCGGCGGTCTCCGCCGCGAACGGCAAGCTGCGGACGATCGTGGTCTACAACATCCCCCACCGCGACTGCGGCAACTACTCCTCGGGGGGGGCGCGCGACGCGGGCAGCTACCGGTGGTTCATCGACCAGGTGGGCGCTGGCATCCGGTGGCGCCAGACCATCGTCATCCTCGAGCCCGACGCGGTGGCGCTCGACCACTGCCTCACCGACTGGCAGCGGACCGAGCGGCACGAGCTGCTGAACTACGCCATCGACACGCTCCGCGAGGGCGGCGCCGCCGTCTACCTCGACGCCGGCGACTCCGACTGGCTCACGGCCAGCGAGATGGCGGGCCGCCTGGCGGCCTCCGGCGTCCACCGCGCGGCCGGCGTGTCCCTCAACGTGGCGCACACCGAGTGGACGGGCGACGAGATCGCCTACGGCGAGGCGCTCCAGAGCATCCTCGGCCAGCACATCCACTACGTGATCGACACCTCGCGCAACGGCGACGGCCCCACCTGGGACAGCCAGTGGTGCAACCCCACCAACCGGGCCACCGGCCCCCACCCGGTCCTGATGGACCAGGGCGGACTCGACGCCTACCTGTGGGTGAAGCAGCCCGGCGGGTCCGACGGCAACTGCAACGGCGGCCCGAACGCCGGCGTGTGGTGGCCCGAGTACGCCCGGACGCTCATCCAGAACAGCCGGAACTGACGCGCAATTCATGGTCGTGTGCTCGGGCCGGGCGCCGGGCACTCGCATTCACGGGAGTGTGCTCGGGCCGGGCGCCGGGCACTCGCATTCACGGGAGTGTGCTCGGGCCGGGCGCCGGGCACCCGAACGTGCGGACGGGAGCGATGGCGTCGAGCCGGAGTGACGTTCGCCCGCCCGCCGCCCGGCCCTGCGCGCACTCCAGCGCGTATTCATGGTCGTGTGCTCGGGCCGGGCGCCGAGCACCCGAACGTGCGGACGGGAGCGATGGCGTCGAGCCGGAGTGACGTTCGCCCGCCCGCCGCCCGGCCCTGCGCGCACTCCAGCCCCACGCGCGAGAGGCCCGGCACGGCGCTCCGGCGCGTACCGAATTCATGGTCGTGTGCTCGGGCCGGGCGCCGGGCACCCGTGCGGACCGGAGCGACGGCGTCGAGCCGGAGTGACGTTCGCCCGCCCACGCGAGAGGCCCGGCGACACGATTCCTGTCACCTGATCGACGATCTCGCGCGCCCAGGGGACGTGAGCCGATCCGGCACACCTCCCAAGCTTCCTCCCCCTCGGGCGCGCGAGGTCGTCTCCTCGACCACGGACCGCTACCGGACGGTGTCGCCGGGCTTCGCGTCCACCGACACCAGGTCCACCACGGTCTCGCCGCCGGCCGCGAGGATCATCCCCTCGCTCGGCACGCCGCGGAGCACGCGCGGCTTGAGGTTGGCGACCACGACCACGTTGCGCCCGACCAGCGTCTCGGGCGCGAACACGGCCTTGATGCCGGCGCAGATGGTGCGCGGCCGGGCCTCGCCGAGGTCGACCTTCATCACGAGCAGCTTGTCGGCGTTGGGGTGAGGACCGGCCTCGAGGACCTTCCCGACCTTCAGCAGCAGCTTCGCGAAGTCGGCGTACTCGATCCACTCCAGCTCGGGCAGCGGGGCCGGGGCCCCCTCGTTCGTCTCGCTCATCGGCGCCTCCGGGGCAGCGGGCTCCGGCGGCGGCGCGAACAGCGCGGCGATCGCCGGGGGAAGGTCGGACATCCGCGGGAACAGGGGGTCGCCGACCTGCAGCGCCGCGCCGGGCGCGAGCACGTCGAGCGCCCGCTCCCCCGACAGCCAGGCGGCGATCCAGCCGCGCGCAGCGCCCTCGTCGGCGCCGAGCCGGCGCAGCAGCTCGCCCGCCCGCTCGGGCATCACCGGCAGCAGCAGCGCGCCGGCGACCGCGCACGCCTCGAGCACGTCGCGCATCACGGCCTGCAGCTCGTCGCGCTTGCCCGCCTTGTTCAGCCCCCACGGCGCCTTCGTGTCGACGTACTTGTTGCCGGCGCGCACCAGGTCGAACACGGCATCGAGCGCCTCCTTGAACTGGAGCGCCTCGAAGCCGGCGGAGAACGCCTCGACCGTGCGCGCGGCCCGCTCGGCGAGCTGCGCGTCGGGCGCGGCCCGCTCGGGGACCACGCCGCCGAGCCACTTGTCGGTCATCGTCAGCGCGCGGTGGGCGAGGTTGCCCAGATCGTTGGCCAGGTCGGCGTTGTAGCGCTCGAGGAAGCCCTTGTAGGAGAACTGGCCGTCGGCGCTGAAGCGGATCTCGCGGAGCAGGAACGCGCGCGTGGGATCGACCCCGAACCCGTCGGCGAGCAGGTCCACGTCGATGACGTTGCCCACCGACTTGCTCATCTTCTGGCCGTCGCCGCTCACCCACCAGCCGTGGGCGAAGAGGTGCGCGCGGCAGCGGGAGGCCGAGCGCCATCAGCATGGTGGTCCAGTACACGGCGTGGGTCGTGAGGATGTCCTTGCCCAGCAGCTGCCAGGTGGCCGGCCAGAACTTCGCCTCGCCCCCGCCGAGCGGCTGCTCGAGCCCCGTCACGTAGTTCAGCAGCGCGTCGAACCAGACGTAGCAGACGTAGTCCCGGTCGAACGGCAGCTCGATGCCCCAGCTCATCCGCGACTTCGGGCGGCTGATGCACAGGTCGCCGAGCGGCTTGCTCAGGAAGCCGAGCACCTCGTTGCGCCGGTTCTCGGGCTGGATGAGGTCGGGATCGGCCGCGATGGCGTCGAGGAGCGGCTGCTGGTACTTCGACATGCGGAAGAACCAGTTCGTCTCCTCGAACATCCGGAAGTGCGCCTCGGTGAGCTCGCCCGAGGCGATGCGCTCCTCGCGCTCCTTGTCGGTGACGAAGACCTCGTCCTTGACGAGGTACCAGCCGCGGTACTCGTCGCGGTAGATCTCGCCGCGGTCGAACAGCTGCTGCAGCGCGGACTGGACGAGCGCCTCGTGATCGGCGTCGGTCGTGCGGATGAAGCGATCGTAGCGGATGTCGAAGGGTCATCATCCGCTTCCAGACGGCCACGATCTCGTCGCAGTGCGCCCGCGGCTCCCGCCCGGCCTTCTCGGCGGCCTCGAGCACCTTCTGCCCGTGCTCGTCGGTGCCGGTGAGGAAGCGCACCTCGCGGCCGCGCAGCCGCTGCCAGCGCGCGGCGGCGTCGGCGGCGATCGTGGTGTAGGCGTGGCCGATGTGCGGCGTGCCGTTCAGGTAGTAGATGGGGGTCGTGATGCTGAAGGTGTCGCTGGACACGCGCGCCTCGCCGGTCGGAGCGTCCGCCTAACGCGCGCGGCGGCAGCCCGTCAGTACAGGTTCTCGAAGTCCTGCGCGAGCCAGGCGAGCTCGTCGGGCACGGTGACGGCGAACGCGAGCTCCCGCGACGCCGTCCCCTGCGCCGGCACGGTCAGCTTCCAGGTCACCGAGCCGTCCTCGGCCTCCACGTCGCCGCCGGAGACGTCGAGCGTGCGGACGTCGATGCCCGCGTCCTCGGAGCGCGGCAGCTGGTCGGTCAGCGCGACGGTGGCGGCCTCGGCGCCGCGGTTCGACACCACCAGCCGGAAGCGGAAGGTGTACCGCGTGGCCTTGCGCCCGGCGCGCTCGCGCTGCCGCTCCACGAGCTGCCGCGTCACGCGGAACCGGTCGTCGACGCCGAAGCCGAGCTCCAGGGTCTCGCCGGGGAGCACCGCCGCGACGGGGCGCGTCCCGACGTAGTCGCGGCCGACGAACGACGAGGCCGGGCCGGGCAGCAGCGGCAGCGCGCCGTCGTAGCGGACGATGGCGCGCCGCTGCACCTCGGGGGCGAGCTTCGGCACCGACGCCAGCGCCAGCGTGCCCTCCAGCGTCTGGGTGCCGACGGGCAGGCGCTGCGGCGAGCCGTCGCCGCGGATGGTGCGCTTGCCCACGATGCCCAGCACCACGGCGCCGTGGCCCTCGAGCCGCGCGTCGAGCTGGGCGTCGACGACGCCGCCGGTGCCCGTCTGCGCGGGCGGCGCCTCGGTGGTCGCGCCGCTGCCTAGGTCGAGCGCGCCGAGCACGCCCACGCCGCCCGAGCGGCCGAGCGTCCACGGGACCAGCGTGGGGACGCCGTCGCGGGCAGTCGGCGTGGCGGTCGACAGCGCGATGTCGGCGTCCGCCCAGTCCTCGCCGCTCGTCTGCTGCACCACGCCGAACATCTCGAGCTCGACCCGGCAGGTCGCGGGGTCGAGCCGCGCGCTGTAGGACGGCGTCCAGCCCGCGCCGAGCACCGTGTACTGCAGCTGCACCCGCACCTTGCCCGCCTTGTCGGCCTCGACGTCGATGCGCACGGGCTGCCCGGTCGCCAGCGGGTCGTCGAGCTTGATCATGAGCGGCTCGAGCTCCTTGGCGAGCTTCTCGGCGCGGTCCTGCTGCTCGCGCAGCGCCTCGGCGATGCGCTCCTCGGACTCGGCGACGAACTGCAGCCCCTGCCGCACCTGCGCCACGCCGACGCTCTCGCTCGCGTTGCTCGGGTTCATCGCGCTGCGCAGGTACTGCCGCTGGGCGAGCAGGGCCTCGAGGCGGTCGCGGACGTCGCCCAGCTGCTGCACCACGTCCTCGGCCTGCTCGCGGACGGCCTCGATCCGGTCGGTGTCGAGCACCTTCCCCGCGCCCGACAGGAGCTCGACCGAGACGATGTGCGCCTGGCCGCCCGACAGGGTGGCGGTGAGCCCCTGGGGGTCGATGCCCAGGGGCAGGCCCTCGAAGGTGACGGTGTGCGCGCCCTTCGCGAGCTCGAGCTCGCGGAAGCGCGTGACCACGGCGCGGTCGCGGTGCACGACGACCCCCGACAGCGTGGAGTTGGCCTCGAGCGGCAGCCGGGCGGGCGGCGGCGGCGGGGGCTCGGGCGTCCCGTACTCGTCGTAGGCCTCGGGCGCGGGCGCGGCGGCGACCGGCGCGGCGCGGCGGGACTGCTTCAGGCGCGCCTCGGCGGCGTCGAAGTCGAAGTCCATCATCGCTTCGGCCTGCTCCTGGTAGTCCTGGGCGGACGCCGGGGCGCCGAGGAAGGCGAGCGCGAGTGGGAACATGCGGGGGCTCCTGGGGCGATCCCTCCACCGACACCGGGGGCGTGCGGCGGTTCCCCCTGGTGTACCCTGGCCGGACGCGCAACCCGGGAGGACGCCGTGACCGCACCGTCGCACCGCTGGATCGCCATCTGCTCCGTGCTCGCCGCCGCTGGCTGCGGCGTCGGGATCCTGGCCTCGGCCCCGTGGATCACCGACGCGGACAACGACGACGTCGTGTTCCTCGGCGACTCCATCTTCGCCCTGTCGGGCGACGTCCAGGCCGACCTGTACGCCCGCAACGGCGGCACCTTCCGCAACTACACGACCTCGGGCGCCGAGCTCGTGGGGGGCTTCGTCGCGCCGTCGGTCACCGACCAGTTCGCGCTGTCGGGCGGCACGAGCCCGATCGTGGTGATGGACGGCGGCGGCAACGACATCCTCATCCCGGTGGTCGCCATCGGCGACCCGCACCGCTGCAACCGCGGCACCACGCTCACCTCGAGCTGCCGGGCGTTCATCGACGACCTCTACGTCGAGATCGTCGACTTCCTCGACGATCTCGCCGACGCCGGCGTGCAGCAGGTGGTCTACCTCGGGTACTACACGCCGAAGGACGGGCTGCTCGGCGCGGGCGACCTGCAGGCCGCCGTCGACTACGGCGACGACATGGTCGCGCAGGCCTGCGCCGTCACCCGCGTCGACTGCACCTTCGTCGACCCCCGCGGCACGCTCACCGACGCCGACATCGTCTCCGACGGCGTCCACCCCACGGCCTCCGGGTCGGCGATCCTCGCGGACCTGCTGTGGGCCGAGCTCGAGCCCCGGCTGTGACCCGGGCGCTCGCCGCCGTCGCGCTGCCGGTGGGCGCCGTGGCGCTGGCCTGGGCGGCGTTCCGGGTCGACACCGCGCCCGGGCCGACCCGCCTGCCCGCGGACGGCTGTCGCGCCCGCGCCGCTGCCGCCGCCCGCGCGGCCGCTCGACCGCGAGCTCGAGGCGTTCCGCGACGACGCCGACCCGCTCGTGCTCCCCGACGACGTCCGCGCGCTGCGGGTCGCGCCGCTGACCGAGTCCTTCCTGCGGCGGCCGGGCGTCCAGGCCGAGCTCGCCGCGCTGTCGGAGGCCGATCGGGCCGACGCCCTCGCCGAGATCCGGCGCGGGTTCGGCTACCCGGAGGACGCCGTCGCGCGCGCCGCCGCCGTGGACGCCCGCCACGAGGCCGCCTGGGCGGCGGGCCTCGCCTACTGGGCCGCGCGCCAGGACGCCGCCGACAGCGAGCTCGACGCGCTGCGGGCGCGCTTCTTCGGCGACCGGGCGTCGACCATCGCCAACGAGGAGGCGCTGGGCTTCTTCCGCTTCACCCGCCCCCGCGTCTACGGCGTGAACTAGCCGTCGAGCCAGCTGGCCACGAGCCGGTGCGCGATGGCCGTGGCCGGCGGGATCGCGCTGTCGCGGTGGGTGCGCGCCACGAGCGCGGCCACCTCGTCGCGATCGAACCACCGCGCCGCCTCGAGCTCGGCCGGGTCGACGCGCACCTCCCGGCCCTCCGCGGTGCACGCCAGCCCGAGCATCAGCGAGCCCGGGAACGGCCAGGGCTGGCTGCCGACGTAGCGCACGTCGCGGACCCGCACCCCGGCCTCCTCGTGGGCCTCGCGCGCGCATGCGGCCTCCACCGTCTCGCCCGGCTCGACGAAGCCCGCGAGGCAGCTCCACATCCCGGAGGGCCAGGCCGGCGACCGGCCGAGGAGCAGCGCGTCGCCCTGCTCGATGCGCATGATGGCGACGGGGTCGACCCGCGGGAAGTGCTCGGTGCCGCAGCCCGGGCACAGGCGCCGCCAGCCGCCGTGGGCGGGCGCGGTGGGCACGCCGCAGCGGCTGCAGAAGCCGTGGCGGTGGTGCCACGAGAACAGCGCGCGGGCCGTGCCGAGCACCGAGCCGTCCGCCGGCGACATCGCCCCCACCGCCATCCGCAGGTCGGCCGGCGCGCCGGCGAGCGGCGGCGGCGCCGATCCGGCCAGGCTGCGGGCGAAGACGGGCGCCTCGCCGTCGAGCCCGAGGAACACGGTGGGTGCGTCCGGCTGCAGGTCGGCGGCGACCAGCACCGGCCGGCCATCGGCCAGGTAGGGATCGGCGCGCCAGAAGGCGAGCACGCGCGCGTCGGGGCGGGCGAGCAGGGCGCGCAGGCCCTCGGCATCCGTGCGGCGCGCGTCCGCGCGGTCGAGGGGCTCGTCGACGAAGGCAGGCATGCCGTGCCCGTACCCCCGTCGCCGGCGCGCGGCGAGGCCTACCGCGGGTGGTGCCGGAACCGCCGGAAGGTCCCGTCCCGGCGGGCGACGGCGACGTAGCGGCCGGCGGCGACGCCCGAGCCGAGGTCGTCGCGGAGCAGCAGCGTCAGGACGAGCCGCCCGCGGCGATCGAGCGCCAGGTCGTCGACGAGGGCGTAGTAGTAGGGCTTGTCGAGGCGGCCGACCTGCGTCCAGGACGCCCCGCCGTCCGTCGACCGCACGACCAGCAGGTCCCAGCCCGGCGACTCCACCACCATGTCGAGGACGCCGACGAGCGCGCCGTCGAGCACCGCACCCGCGACCCAGCCGCGCTGCTGCGCGTCGAGCGCGTCGTCGACGGGGACGAACGCGCCGTCGCGCAGGGTCCCGGGCCAGGCGCAGATGGCGCTGCGGGAGGTGACCAGCGGGGCGATCGGCCCCGCCTCGAGCCCCGCATCGTCGCAGGGCGGCTCGGCGGCGGCGACGGACAGCAGCACGGACGCGAGGATCATGCTGCTGGCATAGCCGGCTCCGCTACTGCACGCAGGGCACGTCGTCGCAGCCGATGTCGGCCTCCGGGTACAGGCACAGGGTGACCGCCCAGGCGTTGTTCGACTCGTCCCGCTCGGTGAGCACGTCGTCGGGGTCCAGCCGGAACCGCAGCGTCGTGGTGGTCATTGCGGCCGGGTTCGACAGGCCCGCCGCGGCGCCGGAGAGGGTGAAGGTCGGGTCCCAGTCGATCTGGCGGAAGGTCGTCCCCACCAGGTGCGACCCGAAGAGGTGCCCGGCGAGCGCCGACCAGGTGTTCGTCCCGACCTGGCGGACCGCGAACCGGCCGGTGAACTGCTTGTTGACCGTGTTGGTCGAGGTCTCGGAGATGTGGCCCATCCAGTGCGGATCGGTGCCCGTCTCGCAGGTCAGGTAGGTGCTGCTGGCGCTGTCCCACCGGAGCGAGGTCCGGTTGAGGTCGGCGGGGAGCAGGCCCACGTCGCCGCTCTCGTAGTCGCGCGCCGGGCTGAACTCGACGACCTCGCCGGTCACCTCGTCGGCCAGGACCATGTTCGATCGACGGCGACCTCGTCGGTGGCCAGGTCGGTGGACGCCGGCGGATAGTCCGTGGTCGCGCACCTCGACGGCCGCGGCGGTCATGACCGCGGTGCGGCTGTCGTCGTCGTCGTGCTTGTTGCCGTGCACGGTGGGGAGGTCCCAAACCACGCCGTTGGCCGGGTCGCGTTGGCGAGGTGCGGGGTGGCGGAAGCCAGCATGTGACCGGTACCTCGTGGACGAAGACCTGACCGAGACGGCGTCGCCCACCACCGTCGGATCGGCAGCCGCAGCGGCGAAGCTCACGTCGGAGATCTCGAGCTGGAAGGTCGCGCAGGGACGCGGCGTCGGCGCGAGCGGGTCGCAGTCGCCCGGCATCATGCCGGCGGCGCCGTCCATGGTGCTGCCGTCGTAGAAGTCGACGAACGCCGTGCCCGCGGTGACGGCGTAGAACGGCGGCACCCCCGAGGGGTGGAACGGGTTGTCGAGGATGGCGTGGGCCGTGGTGTTGCCGTCGGGGACGAGGTCGAGCCACACGCCGTCGGCGCCGGCGGCGTTGTAGGCGTCGACGGCGGCGGTGAGGTTGGCGAGCTGGGTCGAGCCTGCGGGGAAGTGGTACTCGCAGTAGACGACGTCGAAGCCGACGGCGAGCGCGGGATCGAGGTGGGTGGCCTGGGTGGCGTCAGCACCAGGGCGGTGGCGTCGAACGGGTCGAGTGGACGGCGACGCCCGCGTGGGCGGGCAGCGCGAGGAACGCGACGATGTGCATGGTGCCTCCAGGCCGCTCATCACCTGGCGGTCGCGCGCTTTCGTCGCAGCTGTGTCGCAGCTGCGGGCGTCTACTAAGTTTTTGGTAGCGAACTACTAAGGGCTTAGTTAACTTCCCGGCATGCCCGAAGAACGCCTCCTGACCGACGCCGAGCTCGACATCATGGGCGCGCTTGTGGCGCACCGGCCGCGGCACCGTCCGCGACGTGCTCGCCGAGCTGCCCCCGAGCGCGACCTCGCCTACACCAATCGTCGCCACGATGCTGCGCATCCTGGAGCAGAAGGGCTTCGCCACCTCGACGAGCGAGGGCCGCAAGCTCGTCTACGCGCCCACCGTCGAGCGGGGCCCTACGAGCAGCGCGGCGTGCGCCACCTGGTCGACCGCCCGTTCGGCGGCGACCCCCGCTCGCTGCTGCGCGCGCTGGTCGACGGCGCCGAGTTGTCGGAGGGCGGTTCGCCGACCTCCGCCGCATCGTCGACGAGAAGCTGGGAGACGACTGATGATCGCGGCCTGGCTGCCGCCGCAGCTCGCCCTGGTCGGCTTCGCCGCGGTCGTCGCGGCCGCCGACCGGCTCGACGAGCCGCGCACGGTGATGCGCGCCGCGCGCGGCTGGCTCGTCCTGCCCTGAATTCCTCGCCGCGCGGCCGCCGACCGCGCCGTCGTGGAGCCTGCCGCCGCCGATGGCCGCGGCCCCACGCTCGCCCGCACCGTCGCGCACCGCGCACCCGCCGCCGTCCGGTCGCCGTCGCGGCGGCCGTGCCGTGGGGCGCCGCGCTGGCAGTGCTCGCCGCCCGGCCCTGCGCGCGGCGCTCGGCGGGCGCGCGCTCGGTGTGCGGGGCTCCGGCGCAGCCGCCCGGTCCGCCGGCTGGGCCGCGTCGAGATCCGGGTCGCCGACCGCGGCCCTGCTGAAGCCGTCGCCTGGGGCGGCCGCGCCGTCGTGGTGCTCGACCGGGCCACGTGGCGCGATCCCGACGCCCGGCACGTCGTCGTGCAGCACGAGTACTGCCCACCACCGGCACCGCGACCCGCAGTGGGCCTGGGCCTGGGCGCTGCTCGGCGCCGTCGCGCCGGGGGCCGGGCGCCTGGCACCTGCAGCGCCGTCGTCGCGCTGGAGGAGCTCGCCGCCGACGGCGTCGTCGTCCGCCGCGTGCCCGCCCGGGCGTGCCGAGGTGTTGCTCGCCGCCGCCGCGCGACCCGTCGCCGCCGCCGCTGCCTGTCCCCACCCTCACCCACCCTGAAGGAGAGGCTGCAGATGCTCGCTCGCCCCCGCACCCGCCGCGCCCCGGCCTGGCTGCTCGCCGCCCTGGGCCTCGGCGCCGCTGACCGCCGCCAGCGCCCCGCCGCGCCCGATCTCGCCGCCCTGGCCGCCGACGCCGGCTCCGCCGCGTTCCCCGTCCCGACAGCGCCGCCGTCGCCGATCAGCTCGCGTCGCTGACCGGCAACCCCGACGCCCGGCGCTTCTTCCGCCGCGCGCTGCGCAACCGCGCCGACCACCCCGGAGATCGCGCAGGCGCTCGCCGAGGCGGGGCTCCCGGCGCAGCCTCGAGGCCGTGGTCCTGGTGGAGAGCGGGTTCCAGAACCTGCCGCCGCCGCAGAGCGAGTCGATGGCGCCCGGCGGGCCGATGGGCGGCGGGGTTGTGGATGTTCATCCCATCCACGGCGCGGGCGTACGGGCTGCAGGTCGACGACGCCGTCGACGAGCGGCTCGACCCGGCGTCGGTGACCGGGGCGGCCATCGCGCTGCTCTCCGACCTCCAGCGCTACGGCGACTGGGCGCTGGCGCTGGCCGGCTACAACCAGGAGACGCGCGGGTCGACGCGGCCATCGCCCGTGTCGGCACGGACGACGCCTGGGTGCTCATCGAGGCGGGCGCGCTCAACGACTACGCGGCGCGGGTGATGGCGGGCGCCGTCGTGCTCGCGCACCCGAGCCCCTCGTGCGCTGACTTCCTCCGCTCGCGCGGTTCACCCCAGCAGGGCGATGGCGATACACGGCGCACGCCCCGAGCAGCGCACGAAGTGAGCGCTGCCGCCACCAGCAGCGCCAGCGCCGCCCGCCCCGCCGCACCTGCACGGCGTAGGCGGAGAGCGCGAACCACGCCGTCTGCAGCGCCGCGACGAAGCAGCTCGACGGCGCGCGAAGGCGTGCGGATCCGGGGCGTCCACACGGCGCTGCAGCGCGAGGGGGACGCGGTACCAGGTCTTCGCCTGGACGCTCCCGTCCGCGTGGGCCTCCACGGGCTCCGTTCCTCAGGGCGCCGCCGGGACGCTCGTGCCCGCGCCGTGAGCTACCGCGGGGCGCGGGAGCGGTACAGGGGTCCGGCGGGGAGGTCGGATGTCCCGATGCAGCGGGGCGTTCGGGGGGCTGGCGGGGCTCGGGTGTCACGGCGACGAGCCCGACACCACGACGAAGCCGGCGCCCACCGACACGGCAGTGGTCGACACCTCGGTGCCGACCACGCCCACGACACCGACCACGCCCACCACGCCCACCACGCCGACGACCACCGGCACGGGCCCGGTGGTGTGGACGGAGACGCTGCTCGACAGCGTGCCCGACCGCACCGATCAGCTGTCCAACGGCGCCGTGGCCACGGTCGACGACGAGGTGTGGCTCACCTGGGAGTCCACCCGCAGCGGGGTGCACGAGCAGCTCGTGCAGCGGGTCGTGGGCGGGGTCGCCTCGGCGCCGTTCGCCGTCGGCAACCCGCTGCGCACCGGCTCGTTCGTCGCCGCGATCCGGGCGACGCCGGCGTCCGACCAGATCGTGATGCAGAAGGTCGCCAACTGCGATCCCGCCGTGTACGGCGTCTGCGGCCGGGTGCCCGTCGAGGCGGAGCTGGTGTGGATCGACCGGGCGACGCTCGACGTGACGGTCGAGCCCGTGATCCACCCGCTCACGGCCGGGCTCGAGAAGGGCCGCGGGACGCTGTGGTTCGACGGGAACCGCCTGATCAGCTGCTTCAAGGGCAAGCGGGCGAACCCCATCAAGGACGAGCTGTACTGCCTGCAGCGCTTCACGCCCTCGCCGCCGTTCACCGAGGGCTTCAACCCGTCCGGCATCGCGTCGGGGGCCGACGATCACCCGTGCGTCACCGTCCACGTGGCCGACGACCTGCCCTACGTCGCCTTCACCTCGGCCCGCACGGGCACGCGCGGGACCTGGCTCGGCGGGGCCGGGTGGCTCGCACCGATGCACGACGGCGACATCCGCGGCGAGGACCCCGTCCTGGTCGAGGACGGCGGCACGCTCTACGCCACCTGGGTCGAGACGCGGTACGCCGAGGCGGGGACCTCGTCCACCGGCAGCGACACGGGCGCCGTGCGCGACCCGATGATGGCAGTGACGGCGACCTGCTCGGCGGCGGACTGCCGCGTCGCCGACCCGGCGACCTCGCCCGAGTGGACCTTCGAGGACGTGGAGGGCTCGGAGATCGGCCGGGTGGGCTCGCCGTCGCTGGCGGTGGTGCGCGGGCGCGCGGTCGTGGCGTACGAGGTGGGGCCCGAGGTGCACCTCGCCATCCGCTGCGACGAGGGCTGGCGGATCGAGCGGCCGTGGACCACGGCGTGGTGCAGTGGATCCAGCACGGGCAGCCCTCGCTCGCGGGGGCGCCCGACGGCTCCATCCACCTGCTGCTCCAGGAGCAGGACGTCAACGGCATCACCGCCTGGTGGGGCCACCGCACCGGCGAGCTGTGCCCCGCGCTGCCGTAGCGTGGACCTGTCGATCCGGTACCGGTTCGCGGTGGACGACGGCGCGATCGACGCTGCCGACGTAGCCCCCGACGACCTCCTGGCGTACTGGCTCGGGCAGCCCCGGCTCACCTGCTGCACCCTGCTCGGCGGCTACGAGGTCGCCGTGGACGGGCGCCCGTGGTGCGGCTTCGACGAGGTCACGATGTCGGCGTCGTGGCTCGGCGCCGTCGAGGCGCTGCTCGACGGCGGGAGCGTGGCCGAGCCGTGGGTCTGGGAGGAGTCGGCGATGGTGCTGGCCCGCCAGGGCGACGACGTGGCGATGTTCGACGTGCACGGCGACCTCGTCGTCTCGCCGCGGGTGGTGGTCCCGCTCGCGGCGCTGGCGCGCGCGCTGGCCGATGCCACCGAGCCGGCGGCCGACTGCCTCGAGGGGGTGCTGGCGCAGCTGCCCGGGCGGGCCACGGCCGAGCAGGCCGCCACGATCACCGAGAACCTGTCGTTCCCCTGGCGGGCGTCGGCGGCGCGGCTGCGCGCGGCGCCGCGGCCCCTGCGCGAGCCGGCCATGCCGCTGTCGCACCAGCTGCTGCGGCTCGGCGACCGCGACGGCTTCGCGGCGGCGGTGCGCGCCGAGGGCCCCGACGCCGCCCTCGTCGGCGACCCACTGCTGCACGTCGCGATCGCCTCGGGGCGCGGCTGGGCGGTGGCGCCGCTGCTGGCGGCCGGCGCCGACCTCGGCCGCCGCGATGCGAGCGGGCACACGCCGCTGGTGCGGGCCGTCGAGGCCGCCGACGCCGCGTCGGGCGCGCTGCTGCTGGCGGCCGGCGCCGATCCGGACGACGCCGGGCCGCGAGCGCCGCTGGGGCTGTGCGCCGCGCAGGCGCTGCGGGGGGCGGCCTCGCCGCTCGAGGCGGCGCTGCGGGCGGCGGGCGCCGCGGACGAGCTGGTGTGCGCGCTGGCGGCTGGCGATGCCGACGCCGTGGTGGTGCGCGCGGGCGAGGCGGGGCGGTGGCCGGAGATCCTGGCGCTGTGGGTGCGTCGGCTCCAGCGCGAGGTGGCGGCCGGGGCGGACCTCGGCGCTCGGCTGCGGGCGTGGGCGGTGGCGCTGGACGCGCTGCTGGCGCACGGGGCGTCGTGGGGCGGCGGGGCGCCGCCGGCGCTCGTGCTGGCGGTGCAGGCCGGGGACGTGGCGCTGGTGGACGCGCTGGTCGCGCGCGGCGCCGCGGTCGGGCTCGAGGGTGGAGCCTGGCGCAGGCGGCGGCGCAGGCGGGCGAGCCGGCGCTGGTGGCGCGGTTCCCGGAGCCCGGCGCGTAGCTAGAGGGCGACCAGGCATCCGCGCGAGCGGATGCCTGGGCGCGTTCGCAGGAGTCGGATGACGCGCGCCAGCGCGTTCTCCGACGTATTGAGCGAGCAAGCAAGCCGAATGCCTGCCCGACCGGGGTGCGGCGAAGCCGGACCCCGATCGAGGCGGCGCATTCGGCGAAGCTTGCTGCGAGGTGACCCACGTCCACGGATGGTTGGTCGAGTCTCTAGCCGCTTGTCGGATATGGAGGCGGCCAAAATCGGCAACGCGGTCAGCGCCGACTGATCATGCGGGCCACGACCACGACCACCCCCACCACCACGACCACGCCGGCAGCCACTGGCTGGGCCGTGGTGGTGGTCGTGGTGGTGGTCGTGGTGGTGGTCGTGTTCTTGCCAGAAATGCAGGAGAAAAGCCGATTCGCGACGAACTCCTAGCCGCCGAAGCCGGCCTGCTCCCGCCACCACCCGAGCACCTCGTCGGTCGCCGAGATGTCGGAGCAGTGGTCGCCGCCCTTCTGCTGGTCCGACGGCCAGCTGTGGCCGCCGCCCTCCACCACCAGGAACTTGAGCGGCGCGCCCTTGCAGCTGTCGAACAGCCGCTCGCGCACCCGCGTCGCGTCGCCGCGCAGGTCGGGCAGGTCCTTGTCGCGCTCCTTCTTCGCGTCGCAGCGGTTGTGGTCGAGCCAGTACCGCAGCGTGTCCTCGATGCCGATCCGCCCGACCTTGTCGTCCTCGGGCGCGGCCCGCCCGTCCGCCGGGTTCTTCGGGTCGGCCGTGCCCGTGATGTACAGGATGGGCTTCTCCGTCTTCGGCGCGCAGGCGGCGACGGTGTCGTCCTTCATCGTCTGCGCCACCATCGCGAAGCCCGCGAAGCGCTGGTCGAGCATGCAGGCCAGCCGGAACGTCATCTGGGCGCCGTCGCTGAAGCCCGCCGCGTAGATCCGCTTCGGGTCGACGGGGTAGTCGCGCACGAGCTGATCGAGCAGCGCGTCCACGAACTTCACGTGCTGCGCCACGTCGCCGTCGGTCGGCGCCCAGCCCGACCACTCGGGCTTCCAGTCCTGGCCGTTCGGGAAGACGAGGATGTAGGGCTCGTCGAACTGGTCGAGCCACAGCCGGGCCGCGCTGGTGCCGTCGCCGTGGCCGCCGTGGAACATCACGACCATGGGCACCTTCTGGCCGCCCCGCACCGCGTCGGGCACGTGGACGAACGCCGAGCGCTCGTGCCCGCCCACCTGCAGCGAGACGCGCTCCATCTCGTCGGCGAAGCGATCGCCGCCCGGGCCGCCGCCGCGGCGCCCCTTGCCGCGCTTGCCGCCGCGCTCGCGCTCCTGCTCCGGGCGCTCCCGGTCCGGGGTGACCTCGTCGAGGTCTCCGCTCCCGCTGCCCAGCCACCCGCACCCGACCAGCCCCAACCACAGCATGCGGCTCTCCTCCCAGCGACCTGACGGTAACCCGGGCGGGGCGTGCCCCTTCCGTCGGGAGCCGATAGGCGACGGACCGGAGGGCTGCGGATGGCGGACGGGCCGACGAGGCACAGGGTGACGCTCATCGAGGGCGACGGCATCGGACCCGAGGTCACGGGCGCCACCGCCCGGATCCTCGAGGCCGCCGGCGCGGCGATCGAGTGGGAGCGAGTGCTCGCGGGGGAGCGGGCGTACGCCGAGACCGGCAACCCGCTGCCCGACGACGTGATCGAGAGCCTGCAGCGCAACCGCGTCGGCCTGAAGGGGCCGCTCGGCACCCCGAAGGGGACGGGCTTCCGCTCGGCCAACGTGCAGCTGCGGCAGCGCCTGCAGCTCTACGTCGGGTGGCGGCCGGTGGCGTCGCTGCCCGGCATCGCCACGAAGTACGGGGACGTCGACCTCGTCGTGCTGCGCGAGAACACCGAGGGGCTGTACGCCGGCATCGAGCACCAGGTGCGCGGCGACACCGTCGTGTCGCTGAAGCTGTCGTCGCGGGCCGCGGCCACGCGCATCGCCCGGTGGGCGTTCGAGTTCGCGCGCAACGCCGGGCGGCAGCGGATCACCGTCTGCCACAAGAAGAGCGTGCTGCCGCTGGGCGACGGCGCGTTCGTCGACGCGTTCGAGGAGGTCGGCGCCGACTACCCGTTCATCGAGCGGGAGCAGGCCAGCGTCGACCAGGTGGCGATGCGGCTCGCGCAGGACCCGTCGGCCTACGACGTGCTGCTGCTCGAGAACCTCTACGGCGACATCCTGAGCGACCTGTGCGCGGGGCTCGTCGGCGGGCTCGGGCTCGTGCCCGGGGCCAACGTGGGCGACAAGGTGGCGCTGTTCGAGGCCGTCCACGGCACCGCCCCCGACATCGCCGGCAAGGGCATCGCCAACCCGCTGGCGGTGCTGCTGTCGGGGGTGATGCTGGTGGAGTGGATGGGGCAGCGCGCCGTGGGGCAGCGGGTGCGCGCCGCCGTGGACCGGGTGCTGGCCGAGGGGCGCGTGCGGACGGGCGACCTCGGCGGCAGCGCGAACACCGAGCAGTTCACCGACGCGATCGTCGCCGCGATGGAGCACGCATGAGCCACGAGGTCACCGCCGTCCCGGGCGACGCCCCGCGCACGATGGGCCGGGTGGTGGGCCTGCTGGCCGCCGCCGGCGCCGACCTGACGTGGGACCAGCCCTCGCCCGCGTCGAGCCACGCCGACATGCTCCGCAGCGCGCAGCGCACGGGCCTCGCGCTGGTGGCGCCGCGGCGCTGGCGGGGGCGCGGGCCGTCGCCCGCCGTGGTGCTGCGGGAGGAGCTCGGGGTGTTCGCGCAGCACCGGCCCGTCAAGGCGCTGCCGGGGCTGCCCTGCCGGCACCCCGACACCGACCTGCTGGTGGTGCGCGAGACCACGGAGGACGTGTACGCGCACCTCGAGCACGAGAGCATCCCCGGCGTCTTCGAGAGCCTGAAGGTCACCACCGAGGGGGCGTGCGAGCGGATCGCGCGCCATGCGTTCGAGGTGGCGCGGGCGCAGGGGCGCAAGCGGGTCACCATCGTGCACAAGGCGAACATCATGAAGCTGTCCGACGGGATGTTCCTGCGGGTCGGGCAGCGGGTGGCCCAGGACTATCCGGACATCGCGTGCGACGAGGTGATCGTCGACGCGCTGTGCATGAAGCTCGTGCTCGACCCCACGCGGTTCGACGTGCTGCTGTGCGGCAACCTGTTCGGCGACATCGTGGCCGACCTGTGTGCGGGGCTCGTGGGCGGCGGGTCGAACGCGCCGTCGATGAACCTGGCGCCCGGGGCGGCGCTGTTCACGGCGGGCTGGGGTGACACCGCCGAGGTCGACGGGACCGACGCGGCGAACCCGCTGCCGGTGCTGCTGCCGGCGCTGTTCCTGCTGCGGCACGTGGGGGACGCGGCGGCGGAGCGGCGGCTGGAGGGGGCGCTGGTGGGGGCGCTGGAGGCCGGAGCGCCGGTGGCGCTCGGGGGGAAGGTGCCGTTCGAGGCGTTCTGTGCGGCGATCGAGGCGCGGCTGTAGGGGAGGCTGACGGTGATGATCGCCGTCCTCCTGTCCTGCACCAGCGACCGCGCGCCGCCGACGCTGGCGTCGTGCGACGAGGCCGACTGCGTGGCGAACCTGGCGTCCGCCACCTGGTCCGGCCCGCCCTACGAGGCGAAGCTCGGGGACGCGCTCGCGGTGTGGGACGACCTCGTCTTCGCCGGCGCGCCGCTCTATCCGCGCGACCCCAACCACATCGGCGTCTCCTACGTCGGCGTCGCGTCGCTGGACCGCTTGGAGCCCGTCGGACGCTGGCTGGGCATCCCGGAGCGCGACGAGCTCACCGGCACGTCCATCGCCGTCGACGACCTCGACGGAGACGGCGTGCCCGAGGTCGCCATCGGTCAGCCCAGCGGACACCCGGTGTTCGACGTGGACGGCGCCGTGTACCTCGTCTCCGGGGCGCCCGCAGGCAACGTCCCGCTCGCCGAGGCCGCCGCCCTCGCGTTTCACGGTCCCGACCGCACCTTCGTGGGGAACGGGGTCCGCTTCGGCCACCTCTTCGACGGGTCGACCCAGCTCGTGACCTGCGGGATCGGGACCGGCGTTGCCGACATCCCTGGCGTGGTGTACGCCATCGACCCGACGCGCACCGGCATCCTCGACGAGGACGACGCCCTGCGCACCCTTCGTGGCCCGCCCGGCTTCGGGGTCGACCTCGCGGTCGGCGACCTCGACGCGGATGGTCAGGATGACTTGATCGTGGCGAACGGGCTCGAAGGCGTCGACTGGTTCCTGGGACCCTGGGACGCCGCGGCCGACGAGGTGGATCGCGACGGCGCGTGGTCGGTCGGACGCGCCACGGGACCGATCGGCGACCACATCGAGCTCGTCGGCGACGTCACCGGCGATGGCGCCCCCGACCTGGGCTTCACCGCCCTCACCCACCTCGAGCCCGTCGAGCGCGCCGGCCGGGCCTACGTCGTCGCCGCCGGGGACCCCACCTCGGGCAGCGTCGAGGACCTGGCCCTGCAGGTCCAGGGGCGGTTCGTCGGCGAGGGCGTGGGCTCCGCCATCGCTGGCGGCGACGTCGACGGCGACGGACAGGACGACCTCGTCGTCGGCGCCTCCGGCGTCTACCCCGGCACCTTCCGCGGCGCCGTCCTGCTGTTCCTCGGCCCCCGCGACGCCGCTGCCCTCACCGCCGACGACGCCGACGCCCGCATCCAGGGAGAGCACGTCCACGACTTCTTCGGGCGCTCCCTCGCCCTCGTCGACGCCGACGGCGACGCCCGACAGGACCTGCTGATCGGCGCCACGGGCTGGCCCTCCGACCAGTACCGGGGCGCGGTGTACCTCGTCCGCGGCATAGACTGGCTGCCATGATCGTCACGATCCTCCTCGGCTGCCGGCACGATCCGCCTCCACCCGCGGGATGCGACGAGGCCGACTGCGTGGCGAACGTGGCGTCGGCCGCGTGGTACGGCCCGCCCTACGAGGCGAAGCTCGGGGACGCGCTCGCGGTGTGGGACGACCTCGTCTTCGCCGGGGCCCCCATCTACCCGGTGAGCGAGTACTCCGACGGCATCACGTTCGTCGGCGTCGCGCCCGTCGCCACCCTCGACCCGGTCGGGCGGTGGCTCGGCGGCGAGGCCTACGACCTCACTGGCACCTCCATCGCCGTCGACGACCTCGACGGCGATGGGACGCCCGAGGTGGCGATCGGCCAGCCCAATGGCGTGCCGGAGATCGACGTCACCGGCGTCACCTACCTGGTCTCGGGGCTCCCGACGGGCGACGTCCCGCTCGCCGACGCCGCTTCTCTCGCCTTCTACGCGCCGCACTTCACCGGGCTGGGCAGTGGCACCCGGTTCGGCCGCCTCCTGGGCGACACCCCCTCCCTCGTCACCTCCGGGCTCGGCATGTCGCCCAGCAACCCCGGCGTGGTCTACGCCATCGACCCGACGCGGACCGGCATCCTGGGAGAGGACGACGCCGAACGTGTCCTCCGCGGGCCGCCCGGCTTCGGCCGCGACCTGGCCGTCGCCGACCTGGATCTGGATGGCCAGGACGACCTCGTCGTGGCGAACGAGCTCACCGGCGTCGACTGGTTCATGGGGCCGTGGGATGCGGCTTCCGACGAGGCCGACCGCGACGGCCAATGGTCCGCGGGCGCCTCGACGGACGGGATCGACCGCGTCGGAGCCATCGGCGATGTCACCGGGGACGGCGCCCCCGACCTGGCCTTCACCGCCCTCACCCACCTCGAGCCCGTCGAGCGCGCCGGCCGGGCCTACGTCGTCGCCGCCGGGGACCCCACCTCGGGCAGCGTCGAGGACCTGCCCCTGCAGGTCCAGGGGCGGTTCGTCGGCGAGGGCGTGGGCTCCGCCATCGCTGGCGGCGACGTCGACGGCGACGGACAGGACGACCTCGTCGTCGGCGCCTCCGGCGTCTACCCCGGCACCTTCCGCGGCGCCGTCCTGCTGTTCCTCGGCCCCCGCGACGCCGCTGCCCTCACCGCCGACGACGCCGACGCCCGCATCCAGGGAGAGCACGTCCACGACTTCTTCGGGCGCTCCTCGCCCTCGTCGACGCCGACGGCGACGCCCGACAGGACCTGCTGATCGGCGCCACGGGCTGGCCCTCCGACCAGTACCGGGGCGCGGTGTACCTCGTCCGCGGCATAGACTGGCTGCCATGATCGTCACGGTCCTCCTCGGCTGCCGGCACGACCCGCCTCCACCCGCGGGATGCGACGAGGCCGACTGCGTGGCGAACGTGGCGTCGGCCGCGTGGTACGGCCCGGCCTCACGAGGCGAAGCTCGGCGACGCGCTCGCGGTGTGGGACGACCTCGTCTTCGCCGGGGCCCCATCTACCCGGTGAGCGAGTACTCCGACGGCATCACGTTCGTCGGCGTCGCGCCCGTCGCCACCCTCGACCCGGTCGGGCGGTGGCTCGGCGGCGAGGCCTACGACCTCACTGGCACCTCCATCGCCGTCGACGACCTCGACGGCGATGGACGCCCGAGGTGGCGATCGGCCAGCCCAATGGCGTGCCGGAGATCGACGTCACCGGCGTCACCTACCTGGTCTCGGGGCTCCCGACGGGCGACGTCCCGCTCGCCGACGCCGCTTTCTCGCCTTCTACGCGCCGCACTTCACCGGGCTGGGCAGTGGCACCCGGTTCGGCCGCCTCCTGGGCGACACCCCTCCCTCGTCACCTCCGGGCTCGGCATGTCGCCCAGCAACCCCGGCGTGGTCTACGCCATCGACCCGACGCGGACCGGCATCCTGGGAGAGGACGACGCCGAACGTGTCCTCCGCGGGCCGCCCGGCCTCGGCCGCGACCTGGCCGTCGCCGACCTGGATCTGGGCTGGCCAGGACGACCTCGTCGTGGCGAACGAGCCTCACCGGCGTCGACTGGTTCATGGGGCCGTGGGATGCGGCTTCCGACGAGGCCGACCGCGACGGCCAATGGTCCGCGGGCGCCTCGACGGACGGGATCGACCGCGTCGGAGCCATCGGCGATGTCACCGGCGACGGCGCCCCCGACCTGGCCTTCACCGCCCTCACCCACCTCGAGCCCGTCGAGCGCGCGGCCGGGCCTACGTCGTCGCCGCCGGGGACCCCACCTCGGGCAGCGTCGAGGACCCGCCCCTGCAGGTCCAGGGCGGTTCGTCGGCGAGGCGTGGGCTCCGCCATCGCTGGCGGCGACGTCGACGGCGACGGACAGGACGACCTCGTCGTCGGCGCCTCCGGCGTCTACCCCGGCACCTTCCGCGGCGCCGTCCTGCTGTTCCTCGGCCCCCGCGACGCCGCTGCCCTCACCGCCGACGACGCCGACGCCCGCATCCAGGGAGAGAACGTCCACGACTTCTTCGGGGCCCTCGCCCTCGTCGACGCCGACGGCGACGCCCGACAGGACCTGTTGATCGGCGCCACGGGCTGGCCCTCCGACCAGTATCGGGGCGCGGTGTACCCTCGTCCGCGGCGCGGACTGGCTCCCATAGGCCGCGAGCGCGTCTGGCCGCCCTGGATTTCCTCGACCGCGAGCGCCGGTCGCGCGAGGAGATCCCGGGAGGCGCCGTGACCGACGTGGTGACGTGGATCGAGCACGACGGGCTGCTGTCGCTGGCGGCGGCGGCGCTCCTCGCGAGCCTCGGCGCGCTGTTGCTCGTGCTGACGCCGCTCGGGCCGTGGTTCGCCGGCCTCGGCGCCTTCGCTGCTGGTGCTCGCGCCGCGCTGCCGCCGCGGGGCTGCAGAGGGTCCTCGCACCGACGCACGTGCAGGCGCTGCGCGGGCTCGGCGCCACCCGCGCCGAGCGGCTGCGCGTCGCGCGAGGATCGGCGAGCAGCTGCGCCAGCCCGAGCTGTCGCTGGCGCTGTCCGGGGGCACGCACCTGTCCCTGACCCGCGACTCGGATCGTGCTGCGATCGCCCGCGCTGTTCGTGCCGCGGGTCGAGCTGCTCCACGCGCGCCACGTCGTCACGCTCACGCCCTGGCGTCGGGACGAGGTCGTGCTGCGCTGGGTCGGCGGCGAGCACCGGCTGACGCTGACCCCGCTGGAGGCCGCGGAGGTGCTGCACGCCTGCGCCAGGGCCCAGCCGGGGGTGGTGCTGGGCGACGAGGGCGCGGCGCTCGGGGACGAGGCGCTGGAGGCGGCGGTGGCGGCGCGGAGCGGCGGGCCGACGCGGCTGGTGCCGCCGGCGCTGCCGCCCGCGCCCGGGCGGCGGCTGGGGCCGGCGCTGGTGCTGGCGGCGGTGTGCGCGGTGGCGGCGTGCGGGGCGGTCTGCTGTGGGGTGACGGGCCTGCTGGCCACCGGCCTTTCGCTGGGCTGACGCTCCCCTTCCCCTGGCCGCCGGGCGGGGGACCCGGTCGGTCAGGCGCAGCCAGCGTGCATCGTCGCCAGATCTAAGCGCCTACTCGCAATGGTCCCCTCTTGCCGCCCGGCTACCCACGGGCGAACGCCACCTCCCATCACGATGCGCGTGCTCGCACGACGGGAGCGCCAGGCGACCGCGAGCTCATGGCGGTTGAACGCACGACCACCGCCCCGACCTTCGGCGTGGGGAGGACCGGCCGCTCGTACACACGTCGCCGAGGCTCGACCTCGAGAGCAAGCTGCCCCGGATCGCACACCCGCAGGAGGTAAGCCCCCCTCAGTGAGACAGTTGGCGCGGTGGGCGGCAGGCGGCCCACGAGAGAACCAAGACTCTCCGCGACGCGACGGGCGTTCCGGCCCCGAGGTGTGCGAACCAGGCCGGCATACCTCCCGGAGGTGTGCGATCCGGGGTGGCTAGCCTGGTGGTAAGCCGGTCCAGTCGACCGAACCGCGACGAGCGTGCTCTCGGCGTGCTCACCGCCCGACGCGGCCCCACGACGCTGCCAGGCGGGGCTTCGCTGCGCCCGGGTCCACTCTGCTTCGATCATTGACGCGATCGCGGCGATCGCGTCATGTCGCGGACGTTGCGGCCCGACCGCGGACTCGCCCCGTCTCCGCCGCAAGCACCCGAAGCTGCACACCCTGCAGCAGCCGTCCGGGCTTGCGCGGGGGCGGCCCCGTCGGAGCCACGTCCGCTCGCCAGCTCGCCGTGACGTGCTCGCCGCGGGGTCGCTCGGCGTGGTCGTGGTGGTGGTGGTGGTCGTGGTCGTGTGGACCACGGGCAGCCGGGGTCGGAGAGCGGCTCGACACCCCTTGGGGCAAGGGCAAGGGCAAGGGCAGGGGCAAGGGGAAAGAGGCGTCAAGGCGCCGTCCGCAGCACCCCCCGCTCCGCCAGCACCTCCCGCAAGTGCCGGCTGTACAGCGTCCGCCCCAGCGCGTTGAGGTGGTGCGGGTCGGCGAACAGCTCGTCCCGCCGCCCGAAGATGTCGTGGTGGTCGATGTAGTAGTGGTTCGGATCCGCCAGCAGCGGCGCCACCACCTCCCGCTCCACCCGCTCCCGCGCCCCCGACCGCACCACCCACTGGTCGTACCAGCGCGTCAGCGGGAACGCGACCAGCACCACGGGGATGTCCCGCGCGTCCGCCCAGGCCACCAGCTGGTCGAACGCCCACCGCAGCCCCGGGTCCATCACGTCCGCGTCCCGGAAGTGCTCCTTGGCCTGCTCGAGCGCCGTCGCCCGCCGCTGCGCCGGCGTGAGCGAGCCGAACGAGCCGAGCGGCAGCTCCTCGCCGAACCCGAACCGCTTGGTGCGGATCTGGTTGAGCGTCCGCAGCTCCCCCGCGAACGGGAACACGTGCGCCTTGAGCGCCCGCCCCACGTACGCGAACGGCGTCCCCCGCACCCGCCCCACCTCCAGGAAGTCGACGTAGCGCCCCCAGACGTACTCCGGCGCGAAGTTCTCGGCGTGCCACGAGGAGAAGCTCGCAGCATCGAGCGGGAGCAGCAGCGCGCGCACCTGGTGCTGCCCGTCGGCCAGCAACGCCCGCATGCGGTACCACGTCTTCAGGTAGTGCTCCCCGCCGATGGCCACGTTGACGGTGCGGTCGCTGAGCATCGTGGGGTCGATGTCGGAGCGCGGGTGGCTGTCGCCGCACACGAGCAGCTCGATGTCCTGCGGGGCCGTCTCGTGGAACGCCGCGTCGGCGCGGATCGCCTTGTGGCCCGGCGCGACGAGCCGCACATAGCCGAGGTAGAGCACCGCCTGGAAGACGAGCCCCACCAGCAGGAACCCCGCCACCCGCGGCCACCGCATCACGGGCTCGCTCCGGTGTCGGCCGCGGTGTCGCCGGGGACGAGGTCCTCGCGGAAGATCTTGATGGCGCGGTCGGGGAGCAGCTCGGCGGCGAGCGGGCCCGTGCCGGTCGCCGGATCGAGGTACGCCCGCGACGCGAGCAGCAGCGACTCGTCGAGCTCGGCGCCGGGGCAGCCGCCGGGCACCTCCACGCACACGCCGGGCACGCCGTCGCAGTGCCGCGCGAAGGCCACGGCGTAGAGCCCCTGGGCGCCGCCGCCGTCGAGCCAGGGCGACGCCGAGGCGCGCCAGTCGACGACGCCGACCTCCAGCAGGTGCTCGAGCTCGTGCGCGGCGACGCTGTGGTACGCCGCCTTGCCGCTCGCCACGTGGTCGACGCCGTACACCACGACGAGCTCGTCGTCGTCGAGCCGGAAGGGCAGCGACCGCGCATACAGCAGGTCGGAGCTGTCGAAGGCGCACAGGCCCTGCTCGATGCAGGCGTACGACGCCACCTGCACGGGCTGCAGCTGCACCTCCAGCGCGAAGCGGTCGGGGTACCGCGCGCGGATCGCGTCGCCGAGCGCGCTCGCGGCGACGGCGAGGCCGAACTCGTTGGTCCCCGACCCGCGGTCGGGCAGCGCCGCGAGCGGGTGGGCGGCGATGGCGTCGGCCGGGTCGGGGGCGCTGATGCGCAGCAGGCGCGCACCCGACTGCCCGAGCCAGCGCGAGCCGGCCTCCGGATCGGCGAAGCCGGCCAGCCGGATCACGTGGGCGAGCAGGTCGGCGTCGGCGTCGGTGCCGGTGCGCACCAGGTCGCGCGGGACGCGGTCGAGCCCGATGTGCTCGGCCGGCAGCCCGTCGGCGACGAGCCAGGAGACGACCTCGGCCTCGAGCGCGGCGTCGACGGTGGTGACGAGCGCGAACGGCTCGCCGGGCCCGACCCCGAGCCCCGCGCCGTTGACCTGCGGCCCGACGGCGCCCTGCGGGCGGGTGGGCACGCCGAGGACGAAGCGCACGTCGACGTAGGTGCCGCTGCCCCAGTACGCGACGGCCGGCGGCGCCGTCCCCACGAGCACGACCGCCTCGTGCTCCCCGAGGTGCCAGCTCGGCGAGCGGCCGTCGATGGCGCCGAGGTCGGGAGCGGTCTGCCCGGGCGCGGGCGGCAGCGCGTAGGCGAGGTAGGGCGCCGTGGGGTTCGAGAACCAGCAGCCCGCGTCTTCCTCGCAGCAGTCGCGGTCGTCGAGGCGCACGAGCGCACCCTCCTGCACCGTGTAGCCGCGCTCGGCCGCGATCTCGGCGACGGTGCCCTCGGGCAGCGCCGGGGGCAGCACGACCGGCGCGGGCGCCTCGCGGTGGCACGCAGCGAGCAGCGCGGCGACGAACATCGCTCCTCCGACCCCCCTCCTACCCCACCTCGCCGCGGCCGGCGCCTGCGGATACGGGGCCGGCGAGGGCGCTCCCGTGACCGAAGACCTGCAGCACGACCCCATCGCCTGGTTCACCGCCTGGCTCGACGACGCCTACCGCGACGACCCGCTCGCCAACGCCTGCGCGCTCGCCACGGCCGAGCCCGACGGCGCGCCGAGCGTCCGCATGGTGCTCCTCAAGGGCCACGACCGGCGCGGCTTCGTCTTCTTCACCAACCTCGGCAGCCGCAAGGGCCGCGAGCTCGCGGCGAACCCGCGCGCCGCCCTGTGCTTCCACGTCCGCGACCGCCGCCGCCAGGTGCGCGTGGCGGGGCCCGTCACCCCGGTCGAGCCCTACGAGGCCGACGCCTACTTCGCCACCCGCGCCCGCGACAGCCAGCTCGCGGCCTGGGCGAGCCGCCAGTCGCAGCCCATGGCGTCGCGCGAGGTGCTCGAGGCCGCGGTGGCCGAGGTCACCGCCCGCTTCGAGGGCCAGACCGTGCCGCGCCCGCCGTTCTGGAGCGGCTTCCGGATCGCACCCGAGCGCATCGAGTTCTGGGAGGACGTGCCCTACCGCCTGCACCGCCGCTGGGCCTTCGCGCCCGAGGGCGACGGTTGGGCCGTCCACGAGCTGCAGCCCTGACCCTCGGAGGTCCCCGTGGTCCGCGTCGAGCGCTCCGGCCCCGTCACCACCGTGATCCTCGACCGCCCCGCGGTCCGCAACGCCGTCGACCGGCCGACCGCCGAGGCCCTGGCCGACGCGTTCCGCGCCTTCGACGCCGACCCCGACGCCTCGGTGGCCGTCCTGTACGGCGAGGGCGGCACCTTCTGCGCCGGCGCCGACCTGCAGGCGCTGGCGTCCGACCCGGCGCGCGTGAACCGGGTGGCGGAGGACGGCGACGGGCCGATGGGCCCGAGCCGGATGCGCCTGTCGAAGCCCGTGATCGCCGCCATCGCGGGCCACGCCGTCGCGGGCGGGCTCGAGCTCGCCCTGTGGTGCGACCTGCGCGTGGTCGAGGCCACCGCCGTGCTCGGCGTGTTCTGCCGCCGCTGGGGCGTGCCGCTCATCGACGGCGGCACCGTGCGGCTGCCCCGCCTGATCGGCCTGTCGCGGGCGATGGACCTGCTCCTCACCGGCCGCCCGGTCGACGCCGAGGAGGCCCTCGCCATCGGCCTCGCCAACCGGGTCGTGGCCCCGGGCGCCGCGCGCGCCGAGGCCGAGGCGCTGGCCGCGCAGATCGCGGCGTTCCCCCAGGCCTGCCTGCGCGCCGACCGCGCCTCGGCGCTGGCCACCGCCGACGAAGACGACGCCGCGCTGCTGCGCGAGCTCCGCGGCGGCGTCGCGGTGCTCGGTGACGCCGTCGCGGGCGCGCGGGCCTTCGCTTCGGGGCGCGGGCGTCACGGCGCGTTCGAGTGAGGCGCGCCGTAGAATGCCTCCGCGGCGCGTCGGGAGAGCGTCGGAGGATCCGCCATGACCCGCACACCCTGCGCCCTGCTCCTGCTCCTGTCCGCCTGCGGCGGCGCCGTCGGCGACTGGGAGCCGGTCGACACCCTCGGCGGGCTCGTCCTGTTCGACACCGACTTCGACGGCCAGGCGGCGCGCTGCCTGCTCGACACCGGCGCCGACCTCACCGTCCTCCGCAGCGACCTCCCCCAGACCGCCGTGCAGGCGCTGATCGGCGACCGCGACGTGCTCGTCGATCCCCTCGACCTCGGGGAGCTGGGCGACGCCGTCCTCGACGGCATCGGCGACCCGCTCGGCGGCATCGACTGCCTGATGGGCTGGGACAGCTTCGCGGGCCAGGCGCTCACCGTCGACTACGTCCACCACCGCATCCGCGTCGCCCGCTCGGTGCGCCGCGCCGCCCGGATCGACGACGACGCCGGCTGGGGCGAGCCCGTCGTGCTGGACCTCGACCCGACGAGCCCGCTGCCGACCGCCGCGGCGCGGCTGCAGGGCCTGCCCGTCCACGCCGTGTTCGACACGGGCGCCCAGGTCGCGCTGGTGCCGCCTGCCGTCGTCGACGCCCTGGACCCCGTCCCCGACCTGCAGCCGCTGCTCATCGTCACCCCTGACGGCACGATCGAGGGCGGCCTGGGCTTCCTCCAGGACGTGACGCTCGGCGGGAGCACCCACGACGACGTGGCCTTCGCGGCCTACGACTCGGTGCAGCTCCAGGCCCTGATCGACGGCGGCGTCGACGTGGACGCCGTCATCGGCGCGAGCTCGCTCGTCCGCTACGCCGTCACCTTCGACGACGGCGACCGGACGCTGACCCTGCAGCCCTACCGGGGGGCGGATCTCGACGCCTCGCTCGGCGAGTACACCGCGTTCGTGGAGGCCGGCGGCCTGCGCGCCGCGACCCCGCGGGCGACGATCGCCTCCCCCTGGTAAGCTCCTCCCTCGCAGGGTGGAGCGATGTCGATCCTCGACAGGCTGGTGGACTGGATCATCGGACCGGACGACGACGAAGCGCCGGCCGCGGCCGCGGCGCCGCGCAAGCGCCGGCGCCCGATCACGCTCCCCGACGACGAGGAGGAGGAGGACCTGCTGACGCCGCAGGTCGAGTCGCTCCTCACCGAGCGGCTCGGCGCGCCGGCCGACGCCTGGGACGCGCCCGAGGGCGGGCTCGTCACCCGGGTGCTGCGCTACGACGCCGAACCCGCGCACCGCGTCTGGGTGTCCCGCGGCCTGCGCGCCTGGCGGCGTCCCCACGAGCTCGTGGTGCGCCTGCGGGCCGACGGCGAGGCCCCCGCCTGGCCCCGCGCGCTGCTGCTGGCCCTCGACGCCCGCACCCGCGAGCTCGACCACACGATCGCCCTCGGCGAGATCGTGGCCGACCTGGCCGTCGAGGGCGCGCCCTGGCGGCACTTCCTGATGGTGCCCGACCCGGTGCTGGAGTGGATCGAGGACCCGTTCGCCCCCGATGGCGGGCTCGCCTTCGTGCAGGTGGTGCCGCTGACCGACGCGCAGCTCGCCGAGATGGCCGACGAGGCCGGCCGCACCGCCCTGCTCGCCGCCTGGTCGCAGGAGGACCACCTGCTGCTGGTCTAGGCGCGCCTACCAGGCGTGGACCTCGCGCAGCAGCTCGCCCTCGGGCGTGGTCACGAGCAGCCGGTCGCCCTTGCTGTCGACCAGGTAGAGCTTGCTGCAGTCGGGCGAGACGGCGAGGTCCATCAGCTGCACCGGGCGGTCGGGGCCCGCCTCCGCCGGCGCGAACGCGCCGAGCGCCGCGCCGTCGGCCAGGGCGAAGCGCTGCACCCGGTGGTTGCCGAAGTCGGCGATCGCCACCCAGCCCTGCGCGCGGCACACCGCGGCGGCGCTCGGGAAGCGCGGCAGCCCCTCGCCGTCGTCCTGCAGGGCGAGCGGCTGGCGCACGCCCCCGCGCCCGAGGCGCGTGAGCCGGTGGCGGCTCTGCTCGAGCACCCACAGGTCGTCGCCGTCGGGCTCGAGCGCGGACGGCGCGGCGTCGGGCCGCGGGATGCCGCCGTAGGTGCCCGAGCGCCGCCCCTCGCGGTCGACCTCGACGAGCTCGCCGTTGGCGCTGTCGGCCACGATCCAGCCGCCGCCCCGGCCCGGCGCCACGGCGTCGATCCATCCGTTGGGCTGCAGCGTGCGGCCGTCGAGCGTGATACGCTCGGCCTCGCGCCATCGACGAACCGGATGAGGCTCGAAGCGGATGTCGCTGCCCACGTCGTCGGACGCCGGGCGCCGGTTCGCCACGACCAGCGCGCCATCGGGGTCGACGGCCAGCGCCGTGACGCCACAACTGGTTCCAGCCGATGCCCTGCACGCCAGACGCCTCGCGCTCCTGCCCGTCGGCGTCGAGCACGACGATGCGGTCGTGGTGGAAGTCGCTGACGTAGATCTCGCCGTCGACCCCCACGGCGACCTTGTTGGGCCGCGACAGCTCGTTCGGCACGCCCGCGCAGGCGAGGACGGAGACCAGCAGCCAGCCGCTCATCCCGTCAAGCTGCTCCCGCTGGCCGCGCGATGCAGCCCGTGACAGGATGTTCGGATGCTCCCGGACACGGAGACCCTCGCGGGCGCCGCGCCGGCGCCCACCCTGCGCGTCGCCGTGCCGCTGTGGACCAAGCTCGGCGCGCTGTTCGGCGGCGTCTACGGCGTGGTCGTGGCGACGTACGGGTACCTCGACTGGGAGGCGACGCTGTCGCTGGGAGACGCACCGGCGCGAGGCCGAGCTCGAGACGATGGCCCAGCTCGTGGCCGCCGCCATCGACCCCGACGCCCACGCCTCCTTCCGCGACGAGTCCGACCGCCAGCGCCCGGCGTTCGCGGCCACCACGCGCGCGCTGCCTCGCCATCGAGCGCTCCGACCTCGTCACCTGGGGCGCCACCTGCCCGCGACGAGAGCAGCCACTGGCAGTACGTCGTCGACAGCACCGACAGCCCCTACCCCGTCGGCTTCCCCATCTTCGACGGCACCACCGAGCGCGACCTGGCGTTCGAGGGCCGCGTCCGCTACATCGACGCCCTCGCCGACGACGCCGGCACCTGGCACACGGTGCTCGCGCCCATCCGCACAACCGACGGCGGCGTGGTGGGCCTGGTCGAGGCTCGCGAGCGACGCCGACCGCGACGACCTGGTGCTCGCCGGTCGCCTCCGACGCACCCGTGGCCCAGTTCGCCACGGCCGTGTCCAGGCGGCCTGCCTCCTGTCGTTCTGTTCGGCCGCATCCTGTCGCGCCACCTCGCCAAGCTGGCCCACGCCGCGCAGCGCGTCGCCCGCGGCAAGCTCGACACGCGGGTGAACGTCCGCTCGCGCGACGAGATCGGCGTGCTCGCCACCACCTTCAACCAGATGGTCGACGGGCTCAAGGAGCGCGAGTTCATCCGCGACACCTTCGGGCGCTGCGTCAACCCCGCCGTCGTGTCGCAGATCCTGGAGGACCGCAGCCGCCTGCGCGCCTGGGCGGCGAGGCCCGGATCGTGACGGTCCTGATGAGCGACCTGCGCGGGTTCACGGCCCTGTCGGAGGAGAGGCCGGCCCCGAGAACATGGTCGCCCTGCTCAACCGCTACCTGGCGCGGATGACGGCGGTGGTGGTCGCGCACGACGGCAACGTGGCGGAGCTGCTCGGCGACGGCCTGGTGGTGCTGTTCGGCGCGCCCGTGTCCCACGCCGACGACGCGCTGCGGGCGATCCGCTGCGCCGTGGCGATGCACCAGGAGCTGGCCGCGTTCAACGCCGCGGAGTCGCGGCGGCTGCAGATGGGCATCGGCGTCGACACGGGCCAGGTCGTGGCCGGCAACATCGGCGCGGAGTCGCACATGAAGTACGGCGTGGTCGGTGCGGCCATCAACGTCGCGTCGCGGCTCGAGTCGTTCACGCTCGGCAACCAGGTGCTGGTGAGCGAGGCCACGCTCGACGCCGCCGCCGCCGCGGCCAGGTCGACGGCGTGCCGCTCGACACCGACGATCCTTTCGAGTTCCGCGCCAAGGGCCGGCGCGAGCCTGCGCGCCTACCCCGTCCGCGGCGTGGGCGACGCCCGCGTGCCCGAGGACCTCGCCCACGCCCACGTCGACGTGTCGCTGCCGGGCACGGTCCACCGCATCGACGGCAAGCAGGTCGAGGCGCAGGGCCACGAGGTCCGCGTGGTGCGGCTCGAGGCCTGACGCCGTCACCCTGCAGGCCGAGGCGCCGATCCACGCGTTCGACCGCCTCAAGCTCACGATCGCGCTCCACCACACCACCCTCGAGGACCTCTACGGCACGGTCGAGGCCATCCGCTCCGGGCGCGTGCTGGTGCGCATCACCTCCATCTCCACCGACGCCCGCACCGTGCTCGAGGCGTACATCGACGAGGTGGCCGGCGAGGCCACCGGGCCGAGGCTCACGTGAGGCGGATCGTCGCGCTGCTGCTGCTCGCGGGCTGCGATCCGTACGCCGCCTGGCCCGACCCCCACGACGTGTTCCCCTGGGGGGTCGCGCCGGAGGAGGATCTGCCGGACTACGCGCTCGTGCGGGTCGAGACCGAGACCTGGACCCCGCTCGTCGATCTGCCCGAGACGGCGATGTACATCCAGAAGTCGGTCGAGCACAAGCCGTCGGCGCCGGCCGAAGAGCTGCAGCACTTCGCCGTGATGCGCAGCCAGCTCCCGGCGCTGCAGGCCGGCCCGCGCCTGTCGCTCGTGGGCGACGTGATGCGCTTCTCCGGCAACTGGGCCCACTTCGCCGACGACGCCGCCCCGCTCCTCGACGGCGACCTGCGCGCCGGCAACCTCGAGACGCCGGTGAGCGACCTGCACCCCGTCGATCGGCCGAGCTGGCCGCCGACTACGGCGTCTACGCCTTCAACAGCCCGCCAGGCTGCTCGACGGGCCGCTCGACGTCGTGCAGGTCACGAACAACCACACCACCGATCTCGGCGATGCAGGCCTGGAGCGCACCCTCGAGCACGTCGTCGCCTCGGGGCGGCTGCCCGTGGGCGTCGACGACCAGCCGGTGCTGGCGCAGGTCGGCGACGTGACCGTCAGCTCGTGGCGTTCACCTGGGGCCTCAACGCCCACGGGCCCACCGCCCACGACCTCCACGTCGTCCCGTTCGGCCACCTGGGCGAGCGCATCGATCTGGCACCCATCCGCGCCGCGGTGCAGGCCGCTCGCGACGACGGGGCCGACGTCGTCGCGGTGATGGTGCACTGGGGCTACGAGTACGAGTACTACCCCGACCCCCACTTCCTGCAGCTCGGGCGGCGGATCGTGTCGCTCGGCGCCGACCTCGTCGTGGGGTCGGGGCCCCACGCGGTGGAGCCGGCCGAGATCTGCGAGGTGAACCGCCCGCTGGCACCGCCCGGGCGCGGCCGGTGCTCGGTGCGCGACGACCGCGGGCTGCCGCGCACGGCCGCGATCCTCTACTCGCTCGGCGACTTCGGCACCGCCCTGGCGACCGTGCCGCTGCAGGTCGGCCTCGTCGCCTCCGTCTCGCTCGACCCCGACCGCGGCGTGACCGGCCTCGGCTGGCAGGCCGTGGCGAGCGTGGCCGAGGGCGGCGGCCAGCGGCTCGTCCCGCTCGAGGACCTGGCCGACGATCCCGCCTACGCCGACGAGGCCGCCCGGCTCGCCCAGCTCCTCGGCGTGCGCTGGCGGCGGTAGCTACTCGAAGGCCGAGGCCTCTTCGGGCTCGAGGCCCGCCCCCCGCGGCACCTCGATGCGCTCGTCGCGCAGCTCCTCGCCGAGCGCCGTGTAGGCGTCGACGACCTCGGCCACCGACAGCGACAGCCGCTCGGCCAGCGCGCCCACGATGCGGCGCAGATCGGCGTCGAGCCGCGCCTCGTCGCGCCCCTCGGCCGCCGCCAGCACGTCCACGGGGAAGCCCTCGGTCGCGGCCTCGACGAGCAGCTGCCGGTCCTCGCGCGGCAGGGAGAACAGGGCCTCGGCCAGGCGCTGCCGGGCCAGGGCGTGGTCGATGAAGCCGTCGAGGTCGACCTCGGCGCCGAGGTGGTCGGCGATCTGGCTCCGGGGCGTGTCGGCGGGCTCGTCCTGGATCACGGCGGGGTCGTCGTCGGGGTCCTCGGCCTCGAGCTGCACGTCGGCGTCGGCCTCGCGCGCCACCTCGTCGGCCAGCTGGGCCTCGATGGCCGCGCACAGCGAGCGCAGCGCCTCGGGCAGGTCGTGCACGGCGCCCTCGCCGAGCTGCTCGCTCAGCGCGGTCTCGGCGAGGTCGCGCGGGTCGACGCGGCCAGCCGTGAGCTCGCCCCGCCGGATGGCGTTGGTCACGCAGTGCTGCGCGTACTGGTGGGCGCTGTCGCTCACCATGCGCCACGGGACGCGCATGCCCGGGCTCGGCTGCGGCGACGGCCGCCCTTCGTGCTCGAGCGAGGGCAGCGCGTCGAACGCGCCGTCCTCCACCGCGCGGCCGAGCTCGCGCAGCACGTGGTCGATGGCCCGCGCCAGGTCGACGTCCAGTCGGTTGCGGACCACCTTTCGCTCTGCAACCTGCAACACGGCGTGCACGTCGACCTCCTGGTCGCTCGGGACCAGGTCCACGTGCAGCTCACCGCTCTCGATCCCGACGCCGTCCAGCCGGTCCTGGAGCGACTCGACGCCGCGCTGCAGCGCGTCGTGGGCCTCGGCCGGCCAGTCGCCGTCGGTCGGCAGGGAGGCGCTGGGCACCCGCACCAGCTCGGGGACCGCCTGACGCCACACGTCCGGGGCCCCCCTCCGCTCCAACACAACGGTCAGTCGCATACCGTCCTCCGTGAGGAGCTCGTATCCCTCACGGAGGACATCAACCACGGATGGGCCCGGGAGCCGCGCGGACGCTCACTCCCGGACGAAGATGAACCACGCCCCGTTGGCCACGCCCTGCATGTTGCCGCACTTGGCCGTCGAGTCGTCCTCGCCCCAGTCGGTGCCGTCGGTCTGGTTGCTGTCCATCCCGCGGTCGTCGAAGTCGACGGTGAAGTCACCGGAGTCGCTGCAGGAGTCCTCGCTCTCGAGGTACCCGAAGTTCCACTGGTCGCCCTGCGGCAGGACCACGCCCGCGATGTTGTCGCGGCGCTCGGGCGGGATGGCGGGCGTCTGGCCCTGGCCGTCGAGCTCGTTCATGCAGCTCTGGGCGTCGGTGCCCGTGGTCATGATGTAGTACCAGGGCACGCCGTAGAACGACAGGTCCACGTCCATCGGCAGCATGGCGCCGTTCTGGCGGCAGGCGAAGCGCACGTCGTGGACCTGCGGATCGACCAGGCTGCGCAGGCCGCCCCACACCGCGGTGTGCGCAGCTGCAGGGTTCAACGTGGTCAGGTCGGCGTGCCACGGGCCGGCGGCATCGTCGAGCGTGCTCTGGAACGTCGACGCGACCAGCGTCCAGCCGCCGCCGTCGGTGGTCTGGTCGCAGTACACGTCCTGGGTGAGCCCCAGGGCCGGCTCGACGGCGTAGATGCCGTCGGTCGAGCCCAGCCCGCTCAGCAGCCACTCCTCGCACGACGCGCAGGCGTCCGTGCCGTCGCAGTTCTGGTCGAAGCCGTCGGCGCAGATCTCCTGGACGCCCGGGCTCACCTCCGGGTCGTCGTCGGCGCAGTCGAGCGGGTCGGTCCAGGGCACCAGGTTGCCGCCCGGATCGAGGCACGTGGTGAGCACCACCGGGCCCGAGCCGTACCCGTCGCCGTCGAGGTCTTCGACCCAGTCCTGGTCGAGGTTGACGTTGGGATCGTTGTCGTCGCAGTCGATGGGCCAGGCCTCGGGCGCGTTGCCCGGGTCGTTGCACTGCGGGTCGGCCACCTCGTCCCAGGTGGTGGTGCGGGCGTGGTCGCCGTCGTTGTCGTGGTAGCAGCCCTCGAGCATGTTGCAGTTCTGGTCGCGCCCGTCGCTCGGGATCTCGGTCGCCGCCGGGTTCACGTCGGCGCGCGAGTCGTCGCAGTCGTCGGCGCAGAACGTGTACCCGTCGCCGTCGTTGTCGACGTCGTCGGTGGTGAGCGGGTCACAGTCGTTGTCGACCGTGTCGCAGAGCACCTCGTTGCGGTCGGGGTTGACGTTGGCCCGCGTGTCGTCGCAGTCGTCGGCGTTCTCGGACGAGTACCCGACGATGGCCCGGCAGGCGAGCAGCGTGACGTCGGGGTCGCCGAAGCCGTCGCCGTCGTCGTCGGCGTAGTACTCGCTCTGGGTGGACGGGTCGACCGACGGGTCCTGGTCGTCGGTCATCCCGTCGCAGTCGTTGTCCTGCCCGTCGCAGATCTCGGTCTGGTCGGGGTTCACGGTGTCGTCGCCGTCGTCGCAGTCGTCGCCGTTGCCGACGAGCCCCTCAGGGAAGCTGCAGCTGTAGCTGAGCGAGTTCGGGTCGCCGAAGCTGTCGCCGTCGAAGTCGCGCCAGGCCTGGATCTGGGTCGACGGGTCGATGCCCGGGTCGCCGTCGTCGGACAGGCCGTTGCAGTCGTCGTCGACCCCGTCGTTGCAGACCTCGGTGGCGCCGGGGTGCACCTGGCGGTCGGTGTCGTCGCAGTCGAGCGCGTTGTCGGCGAAGCCCTGCCCCGGCTCGTTGCAGGAGACCTGCGCCGGGAAGGGCACGCCGTAGCCGTCGTCATCGGCGTCGGGGTACCAGGTCTTCCGCTCGAAGCCCTGGTCGATCTGGCCGTCGCAGTCGTCGTCGACGTCGTTGCAGACCTCCTCGGCCTCGGGGTGCACCGCGGCGTCCTCGTCGTTGCAGTCGAGCGCGTTGTCGACGTGCGCGTCGTCGAGCGCGCACAGGCGATCGGGCTGGCCCGTGCCGTACCCGTCGCCGTCGGCGTCGACCCAGCCGTCGATCTTCTCGCTGTCGAGGCAGTCGTCCTTGTTGCCGCCGGTACAGCCGGCCGCGGCGAGCCCGCACGCGATCAGCGAGATTCGGATGGTCCGTCGCATGAGGGCTCTCCTCCTGGTTCAGCTCGCGACACGGCCAGCAGGGCCGGTGTGCACGGGGCGAGACGCTCCGCTATCTTGCTGCTCGACCGCGGCCAAGCGGGCGGAGACGACATCATGGGGCTGGGGGCGACGCGAGCGCTGTGGGCGCTCACCGTGGCGGGGTCGGTCGGGTTCGTGCTCGGGTGCAGCGGCTGGTTCCAGCCGGACAGCTCCGACGTCGAGCAGGAGATCGACGCCCTGCAGGGTTCCACCGTGCAGACCAGCGACAGCACGCTGCCCACGCTGGTCTTCGACGGCGGCGGCGCAGGCGCGCCCGACTTCGACGAGGGCGACGGCGTGCAGATCCTCCACGCCGCGCCCTACGGCCCCGAGGCGAAGGCGATCCAGGTCGCCGTGGTCTTCGATCGGCCGATGGTGGCGCTGACCGACCTCGACACGATGACGGGCGACGTGCCCCTGTCGTGCGCTCCCGACGCCGGGGCGAAGGCGCGCTGGGCGGGCTCGTCCACCGCGGTGCTGATCCCGCCCGAGGGCGGCTTCCCCCGGTCGACCCGCTTCGAGTGCAGCGTGCCCGCCGGCACCACCGCCGTCGACGGCGTGGCGCTCGAGAAGGGCGTCAGCTGGTGGTTCGAGACCCCGCGGGTGCACGTCGCCGAGACCACCCCGCGCGCCGGCGCCGACGACGTCGACCCCGCGAGCCCGATCGAGCTGGTGTTCGACCAGCCCGTCGACCCCCAGGTCGTCGCGAAGCACCTCACGCTCCGCTCCGGCCGCGACGGCGAGGTCGCCGTGGAGGTGTCGCGCCCCGACGGCGGCAGCGACCAGCGGGTGCAGGTGACCGGCAAGCTCACCAAGGACACGTCGTACACGCTGCAGATCGACGACGGCGTCACCGGCACCGAGGGGCCCCTCCCGGCGGGGCAGTCCTACAGCCTGGAGTTCCGCACCTACCCGCCGTTCCAGCTGCTGAGCCACGAGCCCACCGACGAGGTCTCGCCCGCGAGCCCGCTCCGCCTGAGCTTCGCCACCCGCGTGCCGCGCGACAGCGTCGCCGAGCACCTCTCCATCACCCCTGCCGCCAAGGGCTTCTCCCCGGCCACGGGCGAGTGGAGCTGGACCGACTACGGCTTCGGCATGAGCTCGCCCCGCGCACCCAGTACACGGTGACGCTGGATGCCGGGTGGAAGACGACCTATGGAGCAGAAAGCTCGAGCAGGCGGTCTCCTGGTCCTTCCGCACGGGCGACTACGACCCGTGGCTCGACGTCCCTCGCGGGCTCGCATTGTACGCTGCGACAACCCGCCCGACCTGCCGCTCCAAGCACCTGAACGCGACGCGGGTCGGCGATGGCATTCCCCGTCGACCCCGCGACCTTCACCGACCCGCGCGCCTGGCAGAAGCTCGTCGAGGCCGGCGCAAACGACCCCGGTGCGCGGGCACACGCTGCCGGTCGACGTGGACCCCGAGCCCAACAAAGATCGAGCTCGATGCCGTCGACGTCTCGAGCCTGCTGAAGAAGGGCACCGGCTGGATCGCCACTTCTCGGCGCCCAACGTGCTCGACTGGAACGACCAGGTCGCCCAACAAGTACGGCCTGTTCGTCGTCACCGACCTGGGCGGCACCCTGAAGGTCGGCCCCGGCGGCACCGACGTGGGGTCCACGTCGCTGTCCGAAGGCGCGCCGGTCGCGGGCGCGGACGTGGAGCTGTTCGTCGGCAAGGGCGCGCCAGCCGCGCCGAGACGGGGTCCGACGGCATCGCCCACCTGGAGGCGCCGGGCGACGGCTGGTCTCGCTGGTCGGAGCCCGTGTGGGCCAAGATCCACAAGGCGGGCGACACCTCGCTCGTGCTGTCGGACTGGGACGACGGGCTCGAGCCCTGGCACTTCGACATCTGGGGCGGCGAGTTCCGCGAAGAAGCACGTCCAGGCCACGGCTTCGCCGATCGCGGCGTCTACCGCCTCGGCGATCCCGTCTACGCGCGGGCCACCTTCCGCGTGCAGAGCGGCGAGGGCCTGGAGCTGCCGCGCGGCGAGGCGACCTGGAAGCTGTACGATCCCGACGACGGCGAGGTCGCGAACGGCAGCGGCTCGCTCGACGCGCGCGGCGGCCTGTCGATCGAGGCGAAGCTGCCGGCCGAGGGCGCGCTCGGCACCTACCGCATCGAGGTCTTCGCCTCGGGCGACGGCTGGACCAGCGCCAGCTCGATCTACGTGCCGGCGAAGGCCTACCGGCCCCCCGCGTTCCGCGTCCAGGTCGCTGCGCCGGAGGCAGCGGTCGTCGGGCAGCGGATCCAGGCCACCGCCAGCGCCCGCTACCTGTTCGGCGCGCCGATGAAGAAGGCGAAGGTGTCGTGGGCCGCCTGGACCGAGGACGCCTCGTTCGCGCCCGAGGGCTTCGAGGGCTGGTCGTTCGGCCCCGAGTACCACTGGTGGGAGGAGGACCAGCCCGAGCGCGGCCGCGCGACCCTCGGCAGCGAGACCGGCGAGGTGAGGGACGGCACCACCTCGTTCAGCCAGACGGTCGAGCCCGGCTTCCGGCAGGGCCCCGTCGACCTGTTCCTGGAGGCGTCGGTCACCGACGTCGACAACCAGGTGATCGCGAGCGCGTCCACCACCCGGGTGCACCCCGCGGCGTTCTACGTCGGGCTGAAGGCGACCGATCGGCTGCCCCAGGCCGGCAAGGCCGCCACGGTGCAGGTCCTCGCGGTGAGCCCCGGCGGCGAGAAGCGCGTCGAGAGCGTCGAGGTGAAGGTCTCGCGCCGGAAGTGGGACTCCGTGCGCGAGCGCGGCATGGACGGCCAGTGGCGCTGGGTGAACACCGTGGACGACACCGAGGTGTCGCACAGCACGGTGTCGACGGGGCTGCAGCCGGTGGAGGCGACGTTCACGCCGGCCGAGCCGGGGTACTACGTCGTGACGGCCACGGGCAAGGACGCCCAGGGCAACGAGGCGCTGTCGGAGTACGGCGTCTACGTGGTCGGCAAGGGCTACGTCGGCTGGGGCCGGCGCGACGACAACCAGATGGAGCTCGTCCCCGAGAAGAAGGTGTGGAAGGCGGGCGAGACGGCGCGGATCCTGGTCAAGGCGCCGGCCGAGAAGCTGAACGCGCTGGTCACCGTCGAGCGCGAGGGCGTGCTCTGGAAGAAGGCCGTGACCCTCGACGGCACGGCCGCGACGGTGGAGATCCCCATCACCGCGGCGTACCGCCCGAACGTCTTCGTCTCGGTGGTCGCCGTGCAGGGCGCGGGGCCGCAGGACGCCCCGGACAAGGGCCGTCCGCAGGTGTTCGTGGGCATGACCGAGCTGAAGGTCGACGCGAAGGGCCAGCACCTCGACGTGGCCATCGCGCCGAGCGCCGAGGTCTACCGCCCGCGCGACGAGGTCGAGGTCTCGATCGCGGTGAAGCGCGAGGGGGCGCCGCTGCCGGGCGCGGGCGTCACGCTGTATGCCGTCGACGAGGCGATCCTGTCGCTCACCAACTACCGGACGCCCGACGCGTTCGACACGTTCTACGCCGATCGCGGGCTGTCGGTGCTCACGGCCGACGGCCGGGTCGTGGTCGTCGACCGCGCCGCGTTCCTCACGAAGGGCGCCAACCGCGGCGGCGGCGGCGGCATCGCCGAGAGCGGGCCCGAGGTGCGCAACAAGTTCGTCACCACCGTCACCTGGCAGGACCTGAAGACCGGGCCAGACGGCACGGTGAAGGCGAAGTTCACGCTGCCCGACAACCTCACCACCTTCCGCATCATGGCCGTGGCCGACGGCGACGCCGGCAGCTTCGGCGCGGGCGAGAAGGAGGTGCGCGTGACGCGGCCGCTCATCGTGCGGCCGGCGCTCCCGCGGATCCTGCGGCAGGGCGACAAGGCGTTCGCCGGGGTCGTCGTGCACAACGGCGCCGACCGCGACCGCTGGGTGCGGGTGGCCGCCGAGGTGACCGGGCCGCTGGGGCTCGAGGGCAGCCCCGCCGACGTGAAGGTGCCCGCGGGCGGCTCGGTGGAGGTGCCCTTCTCGCTGACCGCGCAGGAGCTCGGCCAGGCGAAGCTCACCTTCACCGCCACCTCCGGCAACGACCGCGACGCCGTGGAGGCGCCGCTCGCCATCGAGCGGGAGGTGCCGCTCGACACGGTCGCCTCCAGCGGGCGGGTCGAGCCCGGCAAGGCGGTGACCGAGCAGATCGCCCGGCCCGACGGCGCGTACGACGGCTGGGGCGGCCTGACCGTCGACGTGTCGACGACGGCGCTGGTGGGCGCGGGCTCGGGGCTGCACTACCTGCGCAGCTACCCGCACGAGTGCGCCGAGCAGCTCACCTCGCGCACGCTCGGCAACCTCATGGCGATGCGGGTCTGGGAGCGGGCGGGGCTCGCGGACACGCTCGGGGGCGCGACGGAGGCGTCGGTGAAGGCCGACGTGGTGGCGGGGCTCGGCCGGCTGCTGGCCTGCCGCGCGCCGGGCGGCGGCCTCGGCTATTGGCAGGGTTCGCCGTGGTCCTCGACGATGGCCACGGCCTACGGTGTGGAGCTGCTGGGCCGCGCGGAGCAGGCCGGCCTCGACGTGGACGACAAGCTGCTCGGCGACCTCGTGGGCTACCTGCGCGACGTGATCAGCGACCGCGCGCGCCGGCCGGCGTACTGGGACGACGAGCAGGTCATGCTGGTCGAGAAGGCCTACATCGCGTCGGCGCTGGCGCGGGCCGAAGCCGGCGACGCCGGGCTCAACAACCAGCTGTTCGCGCAGCGCAAGCAGCTGTCGGTGTTCGGCACCGCCTCGCTGCTCGAGGCCATCGCGCGCACCACCGGCACCGACGCGCGCACCGACGAGCTCGCCCGCACCGTCGCGAGCCGCAGCTTCGTCGAGCCCACCGAGGCCTCGGTCAAGGAGGCCGACGCCTCGCGCTGGGCGCGCTTGTGGGGCAGCGACGACCTGGCCACGGCCGCGGCGCTGGAGGCGCTGGTCGTCGCGAAGAGCGACAGCCCGCTGCTGCCGAAGTACGCCGTGCACCTCGCCGGCTCGAAGGTGGGCGAGCGCTGGGCGAACACCCGCGCCACGGCCGGCGTGCTGGCCGCGCTCGCGGCCTATGCCGAGCGCTTCGAGGCGGCCGACGGCGGCAAGATCACGCCCGCCGTCGCGATCGCCGGCAAGGCGATGCTGTCGAAGGCGCTGACCGTCCCCGACACCGCCAGCGAGACCATCCCGATGAGCAAGCTGCCCAACGGGCCGCTCTCCATCGACGCGAAGGGCGGGCCGCTCTACTACGAGGCGCGCCTGACCTACGCGAAGAAGGACCCGCCGGCGCGCGACGAGGGCTTCGCCGTGCAGCGGGCCTTCGAGGTGGTCGACGGCGCCGGCGTGGCCGGGCGGGTGGTCGAGGGCACGATGCTCCGGGTCACGCTCACCGTGGTCACCCCGGTCGGGCGCCACGACGTGGCCGTGCGCGACCCGATCCCCGCCGGGCTCGAGCCCGTCGACACGAGCCTCGCCACCGCGAGCCGGGCCCCCACGGGCGACGACGAGGCGATGGACGCGCTCGGCTACGCCGACGACGACAGCTACGAGCAGCGCACCGACGAGCTGCCCGAGTACGGCGGGAGCTGGGTGTTCGACCACTACGAGCTCGACGACGCCGAGGTGCGGCTGTACGCGACCGACATGCCCGCCGGCGTGCACACCTTCCGCTACCTCGTCCGCGCGACCACGCCGGGCACCTTCGCCCAGCCCGCCGCGACGGCCGAGGAGATGTACGAGCCCGAGAACTTCGGGCGCACGAAGGTGGGCACCCTCACGATCGGCGGCGGCACGCCGTGACCCGGCGGCGGGCCGGCTGGGCCGCCGGCGCGCTGGCGCTGCTCGCGCTGGCGCTGCTGGTGGACCTGCTGCGCCCGCTGCCCGCCGCCTGGTTCGCCCCGCACCAGACCCGCCGGGTCGTCGACCGCGACGGCGGCGTGCTGGTGGAGCGCCCCCTCCCCGACCGCGGCCACGAGCTGTGGGTCGAGCTCGACCAGGTGGCGCCCGTGGCCGTGGACGCGCTGCTCGCCTCGGAGGACCACCGCTTCTACGCGCACCTGGGGGTGGATCCGCGGGCCGTGGCGCGCGCGAGCTGGGCCTCGCTGCGCGCGGGGCGCGCGGTCCAGGGCGGCAGCACGCTCACGCAGCAGCTCGCGCGGCTGCTCGCGGGGCGCCCGCCGGGGCTGCCCGGCAAGGTGGTCGAGGCCTGGCGCGCGCTGAAGCTCGAAGCGCACCTCGACAAGCGCGAGATCCTGACCTGGTACCTCGACCGCGCCTACTTCGGGCGCGGCAGCTACGGGATCGAGGCCGCGGCCCGGCGCGTCTTCGACGAGTCGGCGGCGTCGCTGTCGCCGGCCGAGGCCGCGCTGCTGGTGGGTCTGCTGCCGGCGCCCGAGCGGCTGCACCCCGAGGTGAGCCGCAAGCGCGCGCGGGAGGCCCGCGACCGGGTGCTCGAGCGCATGGTCACGCTCGGCTCGCTGTCCGCCGAGGCGGCCGCGCGGGCCCGCGCCGAGCCCATCGAGCTCCGCCGCCGGGCGACGGAGCAGCTCGCGCCCCACCTCGTCGCGCGGGTCCTCGACGAGGCGCCGGGCGACGCCGTCATCCGGACCACGATCGACCCCGCGCTGCAGCGGAGGGTCGAGGACCTGGTGCGGCGGCAGCTCGCCGACCTGGCGTCGTACCAGGTCGACCACGCCGCGGTGCTGGTGGTCGACGTGGCCAGCAGCGAGGTCCTGGCCTACGTCGGCTCGGGCGGCTTCGACCGCGACGCCGGCCAGGTCGACGCCGTGCGCGCCCTGCGCTCGCCGGGCAGCGCGCTCAAACCCTTCGTCTACGCGCTGGCGCTGGAGGACGGCGTCCGGCCGGGCGATCTCGTGCTCGACCTGCCGGCCCGCTACGCGACCACCCACGGCAGCTGGGCGCCCGAGAACTACAGCCGCGACCACCGCGGGCCGCTGCGGGTCCGCGAGGCGCTCGCCACCAGCGCGAACCTGCCGGCCGTCGGCATGCTGCAGCGCGTGGGCGTGGCCACGCTCCAGGACCGCCTGCTGGCCATGGGCTTCTCGCTGCCCGAGGCCGCCACCCACTACGGCCTCGGCCTGGCCCTGGGCGACGCCGAGGTCCGCCTCGAGGACCTCGTCGGCGGCTACGCCGCGCTCGCCCGCGACGGCCGCTGGCTCCCCCTGCGGCTGACCCGCGACGCGCCGCGCCCGCGCCCCGTCGCCGCCTTCCCGCCCGACGTGGCGCGCGTGATCGCCGACGTGCTGGCGGATCCCGTCGCCCGGGCGCCCGCCTTCGGGCGGTACGGCCCGCTCGAGCGGCCCTACCCCGCCGCCGTCAAGACGGGCACCTCCACGGGCTACCGCGACAACTGGACGGTGGGCTTCACCGATCGCTACGTCGTGGGCGTGTGGGTGGGCAACTTCGACAACCGTCCGATGGGCGACGTGAGCGGCGTGACCGGCGCCGGGCCGCTGTGGGCCGCGGTGATGGACGCCGTCACCGGCGGCGAGGCCGGCCCGCTGCGGGCGCCCGCGGGCTGGGTCCGGCACCGCACCTGCGCGCTGTCGGGCGGCGCCGCGGGGCCGTCGTGCCCGCACACCGTCGACGACTGGGCGCCCGCGAGCGAGCCCGAGCGGCCGCCCTGCGCCTGGCACCGCCCCGGCACCTGCCGGGTCGACTGGCCGCCCGAGCTCGTCGGCTGGGCGCGCGAGAACGGCCGGCTCGGCGGGGAGGGCTGCGCCGTCACGGGCGACGTGGCGATCGCCTACCCGCCCGGCGGCACCGTGCTCTACGTCGATCCGCGCCTGCCCGCCGACGCCCAGCGCGTCCCGCTCCGCGCCGACGCCCCGGCGTCGGCCACCGTCCAGTGGCAGGTCGACGGCGAGGCCGTGGGCGACAGCGCGCCGGGGGTCGCCGCGCTGTGGGAGCCGCGGCGGGTCGGATCGCACCGGATCGCCGTGCTCCTCGACGGCGTCGTGCGGGACGAGGTCACGGTCGAGATCCTGGGCGCACCCCGTTGACGGCGGTCCGGTGCGTGAACATGGTGGCCGCCTCGGCTATGGTCCCCTTGGTTCGGGGACGGCCGGCGGCGACGGGCTGCGGGACGGACCCCGCGGCGGAAGCACGGAGGGCCAGTTGCGGCGGTTCGAGTACATCCAGGGCAACCAGGCGAAGTTCTGGGAGGTCACCCGACGGGGCGCCACCCTGACCATGGCCTCCGGTCGGATCGGCGGAACCGCCAAGTCCCGCACCAAGCAGCTGCCCGACTACATGGCTGCCGAGCAGGAGTTCGACCGCCTGATCCGCGACAAGCTGCGCCGGGGCTATGTCGAGGTCGAGGAGGCCAGCGAGCCCGAGGCGCCGATGCCCGACCGCGCGCTGCGCCTGGTCCCGCTCGACGGCTCGGCGCCGCTCGAGCTCAAGTCCGCGGCCACGCGCTACCTCGTGTGGCGCATGGTCGAGGTGGGCGCGATGGACAAGCAGATCGAGCCGCCCGACCTCGAGCGGTGGGCCTACCGCGCCTCGCGCCGGCTGCGCCTCGAGGAGGTCCCGAGCGAGGACGCCCCCGAGTTCGACGAGTACCGCAAGCTGTACCTCGAGCTGTCCGAGGCCGACCGCGCCCGCGAGACGGGCCAGCACCAGGTCGTCGGCAGCTACAAGCTCGCCGTCGGCGAAGACTGGATCGTGACGGCGCGCGAGGCCGGCTGGCTGGCCGACGCCACGCGCAACCGGCCGCCGCGGCGGCACAAGCAGACCACCAACCAGGACCAGTGGCTCGACGACTGGGTCGAGTTCCACGACCGCGTGTCGGGCTGCGGCTACGTCGTGGAGATCAAGGGCTGAAGCGCAGCAGCTGGGCCGCGGCGGCCAGGGCGATCAGCGCCGCCGTCAGGCCACCTGGACGACGAGCAGGCGCCGCGCGCTGATCCGGTCGGCCAGCGGCCGGTCGCGCGCCGGCTGCAGGCCGAGCACCGTCGCGAGCCCGCCGTCGAGCGCGGGCAGGTCGAGGCCGGCGGCCAGCGCCCGGAACAGGCGCGCGTCGAGCGCCACGCGGGCCGCGTAGCCCGTCTCGGCGGCCGCGAGGGTCAGGGCCGCGATCCCGGCCGCGGGCCCCGCCAGGGCGGCCACGAGCGCCGCAGCGAGCGCCAGCGCGTGGACGGGGGCGCCCGCCACCAGCAGCGCCGCCGTCACCTCCAGCGCGCCGCGGTCGCTCACCGGCGCCGCGCCAGCGACACGGTGAAGATGCCGTGCTCGTCGATGCGCTGCTCCACCTTGTCGAAGCCCGCCGCCGCCACGAGCTGATCGAGCTCCGCCTGCGTGCGGCGGCGCATGACCCAGGCCTGGCCGCCGCGGTGGCTGGTGAGCGCGCGCGCGATCAGCTCCAGCTGCGGATGCCAGGGCTGCCCCGTGTAGACGAGCCAGCCGCCCGGCGGCACCGCGCGGCCCAGGCCCGCGAGCGAGCGCGCCACCAGCGCGTTGTCGCTGAACAGCTCGTACAGCCCGGAGACGACGGCGAGCGTGGGCGCGGGGGCGAGGGCGGCGAGGCCCTCCTCGTCGAAGGCGTCGGCCTGGACGAAGCGCCCGACCCCGTCGAGGCGGGCGTCGGCGAGGAGGCGGGCGCCGGCGGCGACGTTCAGCGGGTCGTAGTCGCGGAGCAGGACGGTGTCGGGCGGCACCGGGGCGGCCTGCAGCGCCTCCACCACGTAGCGGCCGTGGCCGGCGGCGATGTCGACGACGTGCTTCGGGAGCCCCTGGGCCTGGAGCCGGCGCAGCGCCTCGCCGATCAGCTCCTCGAGGTGCACCTTGCGGCGGCGGATGCCGCGCCAGCCCACGGCGTCGAGGTGGAGGCGGTCGATGAGCCGCCCGAGCGGGCCCGTGCCCTCGGCGCGGTTGCAGTAGACGTAGTCGAGCATGCTGCCGGAGTCGAAGCCGGTGCGGACGCCCACGGCGAGGCCGTCCGACAGCTTCGCCCCGAGGCGGATCCCGGCGCGCACCGCCGCCCACAGCAGGCCCCGCGGGCTGTACGGCGGCAGCGGGCTCGCCAGCGCCTCGGCCTCGTCACGGGTGTAGCCGACGCGGTGCGCGTCGCGCTGGGAGACGACCTCGGGCGGCGCGGCGAAGCGCGCGCGCAGGAAGTCGCGCACCCGGGCGACGGCCGGCGCCCGGTCGCGCTCGCCGAGCGTGTCGTGGAAGAAGCCCTCGAAGACGTGGCGCTCCTTGGTGGGCGAGCCGAGGCCCACGAAGAAGCGGTGCTGAGGCGCCTGCCGCACCACCCAGTCGTCGCCCGAGACCAGCAGCTGGGTGGGGACGGTGATGGCGCGCGCGTCGGCGACCAGGCGGTCGCCGGCCTCGTACAGGGCGAGCAGCAGGTCCACCGAGATGGGCCGCGTCACGAGCGGGTCGGCCTCGAACGACGCGACGCGCGCCGGATCGTGCGTCAGCATCCGCGCCTTGACGTAGCTGTTCACGAAGAACGGACCGGACAGCCGCCGGAGCAGCGCCAGGCCGGGGCGCGCGAGCGGGACGTAGAGCTGGACGCTGAACGCGGGCGACGCGACGACGAGCGCCCGCAGCGGCGGCGCATAGTCGTGGACCCAGGCGGTGGCGAGCACGGCGCCGACGCTCTGGGCGACGATGGCGAGGTCGGACGGCGCCAGGCCGTCGGTGTCGCCGAGGTGGCGCACGAAGGCGTCGATGTCGCGGACCAGCGCGCCGAGGCTCGGGGCGGCGCCGCGCTCGCCCGGCGAGCGGCCGTGGCCGCGGGCGTCCCAGGCGTAGAACGTGTGGTCGGGCAGGTCGAGCTCGTCGACCAGGTGGGCGAGCCGCCCGCCGTGCTCGTGGCCGCGGTGGAACAGCAGGACGCCGCCCTGCGGCCGGTCGCGGGCGGGCCAGCGCCGGTAGAACAGCGCCTCGCCGTCGTGGGTGGTGAAGTGGTGCTCCTCGACGGGGCGAGCGGTCATCGGGTCGGGTCCTGGGGCGGGAGCGGGCGGGGTGGACGCGGCGAGGCCGCGCCGGACGCGGTTGGCGAGCGTGATCGCGATCAGCAGGGCCACGAGCGGCAGCGCGAGCCCGACCGGGGCGGGCAGCGGGTGGAACAGGCCCACCGCCGCGCCGAGCGCGCCGAGGACGACGGCGCGGTCGCTCTTGCCCATGGGCCCGTCGTAGCGGCGGTCGGCGCCCACGGTCGCGCCCAGGACGCCGGCCAGCTCGCTCCAGCCCGCGAGCAGCGCCACGGCGACGGCGCTGGCCGGGTCGAACGGCGGCACCCGGGCGAACGGCAGGATCAGCGCGGCGTCGGCGACGGGGTCCCACAGCTCGTTGAGGTAGGCGCCGAGGCGCGACGCCCGGCCGTGCTCGCGGGCGAGCAGGCCGTCGACGGCGTTGAGCGCCATCCGCGCGAGGCACCACGGCAGGAGCAGCAGGAACAGCGCGGGGCGATTCGGCCGGCCCACGCGAGCAGCGCGCCCAGCGCCTGCAGGCCGAGCCCCGCGAGGATCGTCACCTGGTTCGCCGTGACCCCCGCCGCCGCGAGCCGCGCGACCAGGGGACGGAGCCCGCGCCCTGGAACCGGGGCTTGAGCCGATGCGTCGTGGTCGGCGATCGCGGCGGGGCACGTCTGGAGCGTAGCCCGCGCCGCACCGCGGGGGCGCCGGTTGGGCGATCGCTGGCGGACATCGGGGTTCTCACCCGTCTCTCCCAGCTGACGGCTCAGTTGAAATCGAATATCATTTTCAATAGAACGAGCGGACCGAACCCGTGCCAGGGCCGCCGATGTCCGCCGCCTCTTCGCCCTGACCCTCGCCGCGGCCGCCTGCAGCGGCGACAAGACGCCGACCGACACCGCCGACGTCCACCACCGACGCCTTCGCCTGGCCGACGGCACCGGCGCGGCGGTCGAGGCCTACGCCGCGCTGGTGGCCGACGCCTACGCCGACACCGTCTCCGGCGCGCAGGACCTCGACGCCGCCGTCGTCGCCTTCCTGGCCGCGCCCTCCGCGCCGGGCCACCGAGGCCGCGCGCGACGCCGGCGCGCGAGCCGCGAGCCCTACCTGCACACCGAGGCCTTCCGGTTCTACGAGGGCCCCATCGACGACCCCGTCACCGGCCCCGAGGGCATGATCAACGCCTGGCCGCTCGACGAGCAGTACATCGACTACACCGTCGACGACCCCGACGCGGGCATCGTCAACGACCCGTCCGTCGCCATCGACGCCGACACCCTCGCCTCCCTCAACGAGCAGGGCGGCGAAGAACATCGCCACCGGCTACCACGCCGTCGAGTTCCTGCTCTGGGGCCAGGACCTGTCCGACACCGGCCCCGGCGAGCGCCCCCACACCGACTACCTGACCGACGGCACCGGCACCGCCGCGCACCAGGACCGGCGCGGCGCGTACCTCGGCGTCGTCAGCGGCCTGCTCGTGACGCAGCTGACGGTGATGCCCAGGACGCCTGGGCCCTAACCTGCGCCGCCTTCGAGCCGATCCGAGGGCGCTTCGCGAGATCCTCACCGGCCTCATCGTGCTTGTCGGGCTTCGAGACCGGCGGCGAGCGCCTGCAGGCGGCCATCGACAGCGGCGACCGCGAGGACGAGCACTCCTGCTTCAGCGACAACACCCACCGCGACATGATCGGCGACGTGCAGGGCATCCTCGACGCCTGGCAGACGATCCGCGGCGTGGTCGCCGAGGTCGACGCCGACCTGGCCGGGCAGCTCGACGCGAAGATCGCCGCGAGCCTGGCGCTGGCCGAGGCGCTGCAGCCGCCGTTCGAGCAGGAGATCGCGCCCGGCAGCGAGGGCAACGCCCGCGTGCAGGCGCTCATCGTCAGCCTCCACGAGCAGGAGCAGCTGCTGTTCCAGGTGTTCGACCGCTTCGGCCTGACCGTGGAGATCCCGGAGTGACCCGCCTGCTGCCCGTCGCCCTGCTCGGCTGCGCGCCGCCGACCGCCCCCGTCGACACGGGCGCGCCGGCCTGGGCGGGCGTGGAGGACGGCGAGTGGCTGCCGGGCGGCGAGGTCGGCACCAACCGCCTGCTCGGCGGGAGCAACGCCTTCATCGCGCCGATGCCCGGCCTCACCGCGGAGCACGCCGGCTGGTTTCTACGGCAACGCCGCCAACCAGGCCTGGGTCGAGGCGCCTGCCAGCGCCGGGGAGCCACGACGGGCTCGGCCCGCTCTTCAACGCCCGCTCCTGCTCGGCGTGCCACTTCAAGGACAGCCGCGCCGCCCCGCCCGACGACAGCGAGCCGCGCCCTTCGTCGGCGTCCTGCTGCGCCTGTCGGTCCCGGGCGACAGCCCCGACGGCCGCGGCACCCGACCCCGTCTACGGCGAGCAGGTCCAGGACATCGCCAACCCGGGCCTGGCGGCCGAGATGACGCACGCGGTCACCTGGAGCGCCCCGGAGCGGCACCTGGCCCGACGGCGCGCCCTAAGGGAGCTGGTCGCGCCGACCTACCACCTCGAACCCGGCCTACGGGCCCCTCGACCTTAATTTCATGGTCTCGCCGCGGGTGGCCGTGCAGGTCATCGAGGCTCGATATCGAGAGGCCGTGCCCACCGCCCGCCTCGAGGCCCTGGCCGACCCCGACGACGCCGACGGCGACGGCGTGTCGAGGCCGCGTCCCCTGGCGGGAGGACCCGGCCACCGGCGAGATCGTGGCCGGCCGCGTCAGGTGGAAGGCCGACAGCGCCGCCACCGTCGAGGCCCAGGTGGCCAAGGCGCTGGCGGTCGACCTCGAGCTCACGAGCCCGCTGGCGCCGGCCGACGACTGCACCGACGCCCAGCCCGACTGCCTCGCCGAGCCGGACGGCGGCGCCCCCGAGGTCGAGGCCGACACCTTCGCCCGGCTGGTGCTCTACAGCCGCACCCTGGCCGTCCCGGCGCGCGGCGAGTACGACGACGAGCAGATCCTGTGGGGCAAGCAGCTCTTCCACCAGGCGGGCTGCGTCGCCTGCCACGTGCCGAGCCACACCACGGGCCCCTTCCCGCCCGTGCCAGGCTCGAGGGCCAGGCGATCTGGCCCTACACCGACCTGCTGTGCTGCACGATCTCGGCCCCGACCTCGCCGACGGGCGCCCGGTCGGCGAGGCCGGCGGCAGCGGTAAACACCCGCCCGCTGTGGGGCATCGGGCACCTGGAGTCCGTGAACGGCCACACGCGCCTGCTGCACGACGGGCGCGCCCGCGGCGTCGCCGAGGCGGTGCTGTGGCACGGCGGCGAGGCCGCCACCGCCCGCGCCAACTTCGCCGCGCTGCCGCAGCCCGGCCGGGACGCGCTCGTGGCCTTCGTGGAGAGCCTGTGACGCCCTGGTTCCTGCTCGCCCTGGCCTGCAGCGGCGACGACCCCGCCGACAGCGGCAGCGACCCCGTCGTCGACCGGCGCGCCGCCCTGGCGGACCTCGCCGACCGGGTCGCGCTCGGGGGCTACCGGGGCTTCGTGGCCGAGGCCGAGGGGCTGCAGGCCGCGGTGGCGGGCCTGTGCGCGGCCGGGCGACGACACGCTGGCGGCCGCCCGCGACGCCTGGCGCGCGGCCGCGGCCCTGGAAGCGCGTGGACGTCGTGCAGTTCGGGCCGGTCGTCGAGTATCCCTGGCGGATCGCGCCCACCGTCGACCTGTGGCCCGTCAGCAGGCGCCGTCCTCGACGTGCTCGAGGGCGACGGCCCCGTCGTCCGGCCGCCGTGGCGCAGATGGGCGGCGCCACCGCGGCTGCCGTGCTCAGTGGCTGCTGTTCGGCCCGCAGGCCGACGTGGCCGCGCTGTCGAGCCGCGCCGCTGCGTACGCCGCCTCGCTGGCCACCGACCTGGTCGCGCAGGGGACCACGCTCGTGACGGTGTGGGAGGGCGAGTGGGCGGGCCGGCTCACCGACCCGGCGGACTGGCCCGACGACCCCTACGACACCGCGCAGGACGTGATCGACGAGTGGACCAACCGCCTGCTGTTCACCGTGGAGGACGTGAAGGCCGTCCGGCTCGGTGGGCCCCTCGGCGACGGCGACGGCGGGCTCGTGCCGCCCGGGACGCTGGAGTCACCGTACGCCGCCCGCTCGCTGGCCGACGCCCGCGACGCGCTCGCCGGGGTGGGCGACGCCTTCGAGGGGCTCCGGCCGCTGATCCCGGCCGACCGCGCCTCGGCGGCCCGGGACTTCGACCTCGTGTTCGCCGGCGCCACCGACGCGCTGGCGCGGATCCCCGAGCCCCTGCCCGACGCCGTGCGCGTGCAGCCCGAGGTCGTGGTGGCCGCCCAGGACGCGCTGCGCGAGCTGCAGGTGACCGTGCAGGTGGAGGTCGCGCAGGCGCTGTCGGTCACCGTCGTGTTCAACGACAACGACGGGGACTGACCCTTGACCCTCGGGGCCCGGCTCGGCCGCCGGGTCGACGCCGCCAGCCTCGTCGCCTTCCGCGCGCTGCTCGGCGGGGTCCTGCTGCTGTCCGTCGTCCGCGCCTGGGCGTACGGCTGGATCGACGCGCTGTACCTGCAACCCGCCTACCACTTCGCCTGGCTCGGCGTCCCCGTGCCGCCCGCGGCCGTGCTGTACGGCCTGTTCGCCGCGATGGGCGCCAGCGCGGTGGCCATCGCCGCCGGCCGCGCCCACCGCCCCGCCTGCGCCGTGTTCCTCGGCGCCTTCGCGTGGGTCGAGGCGCTCGACAAGGCGTACTACCTCAACCACTACGTCCTGGTCACGCTGCTCGTCGCCACCCTCCTCGCCGCGCCGCTGTCGCAGCGCGACCTGCGCGCCAGCGGGTTCACCGCGCCGGGGTGGGCGCTCGACCTGCTCCGGGTGGAGGTCGCGCTCGTCTACCTGTGGGCCGGGGTGTGGAAGCTCGACCCGGACTGGCTGCTGCGCGCCGAGCCGCTCACCACCTGGCTGCGCGCGCGGGTGGACGTCCCCGTCGTCGGGCCGTGGCTCGCGTGGGGCCCCACCGCCTACGCGATGGCCTGGGCCGGCGCGGCGTTCGACCTCGCCGTGCCGCTGGCGCTGCGGATCCGGGCGACCCGCGCGCCCGCCTACGCCGCGCTGGTCGGCTTCCACCTCGTGCTGTGGGCGCTGTTCCCGATCGGCGTGTTCCCGTGGCTGATGATGGCCGCCGCCACGGTGCTGCTGTCGCCGTCGTGGCCGCGAGCCCTCGCGCGGATGCCCGCGGCGACGCCGCCAGCGGGCCGCACGCTGCGGAGGCCGGCGGTCGCCGCGTGGTGCGCCGTGGTCGCGGCGCTGGCGCTGGTCCCGGCGCGCAGCGCGCTCGTCGGCGGGCGGACGGCCTGGCACGAGGTCGGCTTCCGCTTCGCCTGGCGGGTGCTGCTCGTCGAGAAGACCGGCTACGTCGAGTACCGGCTGGAGGACCGCGCGACGGGGCGGCGCTGGCGCGTGTCGCCGGCGGCCGAGCTCACGCCGCTGCAGCACCAGCAGCTGCGGACGCAGCCCGATCTCGTCGCCCAGTACGCGCGGCACCTCGCGGCGCGCGAGGGCGGCGACGTCGCGGTGTACGCCGACAGCTGGGCGAGCCTGAACGGGTCGCCCCCGCAGCGACTGGTCCGCCCCGACGTGGACCTGTCCGGGCCGACGCCGCGCGACTGGCGCGCCTGGATCGTCCCCTTCGGCGCGCTGTCAGCGCTTCCCGCCGAGGGTGGCGGGTAGCCAGGGCGGCGCGGGGATCGGCGCCGACGGGTCGTCGAGCAGCAGCGTCTGCGCCTCCGAGGGGCTGCCGAGCGGCGCGCTGCGGCGGGTCGCGGCCGGTGAGGGCGTCGAGACCCAGACCGTGTGGTCGCGGGTCGTGGCGACGTGGTCCTCGGGCGGGACGCCGCCCCGGACGGCCGGGAGCGCGCGCGCGGCCCACTCCCGGAGCGTGCCGCCGGCGACCATGCCCAGCAGGGCGCGCGCCTGGCGCTCGACGTCGCGCGCGCACGGCCGGGCATCCGGTTCGAACGCCAGCATCCGCCGCACGAGCGCGCAGACGGCGGGCGGCGCGCCCTGCCGCCGGGCCGCGTCGACGGCCTCCGCCACCCGCGCGTCGTGGCGGCGCGGGCTGCGCGACCCGCGCCCGAACTTGGTCCCCGTGACGAGCTCGTACAGGACGGCACCGGCGCTGTAGACGTCGCCCTCGGGCACGTCGACGAGCTCGGCCCGCTCCGGCGCGACGTACCCCGGCGAGCCGTACGAGAAGACGGTGGTGGCCGCCTCGCGCCCGGCGAAGCGGCCCCGCGCGACGCCGAAGTCCGCGAGCTTCACCTCCCCGAGCGGCGTCACGAGCAGGTTGCCGGGCTTCAGATCGCGGTGGACGAGCCCGAGCGGCTGCCCGTCGGGCCCGGTCGCGCGGTGCGCGGCGTCGAGGCCGGCGGCGACCTCGGCCAGGATCTCCAGGGCCGCGGGCAGCGGCACGCGGTCCTGGTCGAGGAGGCGCCGCAGGTCGACGCCGTCCACCAGCTCCATCACCACGGCCCAGGTCCCCTCGAGCAGCGCGAGCTCGTCCACGGCGACGATCGCCCGGTGCCGGACCAGGGCGAGGATGCGCGCCTCGTCGCGCAGCCGCTGACCGAGCTCTGCGTCCTCGGCGTGCTCGGGGCGCAACATCTTCAGCGCCACCGGGCGCACGAACCCGCCGGGGCCGAGCAGCTCGGCGCGCCAGACCGTCGCGAGGCCGCCCTGCCCGACGACGTCCACGATCCGGTACGCGCGGGGCGTACCCGAGAGCATCGGGGCCGCTGCCATGGGACCTCCTGCCCCGGAGGCACACGGGCGGCGATCTCCGATCCGCGACGGCGCGCGCACGGGCGCGGGGACGGGGTAAGACAGTGGGTGTCGACCCTGATTCCCCCCGGGACCGCCGTCGACCGCTACGTCGTCGAGCACCCGCTCGGCGCGGGCGGCATGGCGTGGGTGTACGCCGCGCGGCACGTCGTCCTCGACACGCGGCACGCGCTGAAGGTGCTCCACGCCTACGCGTCGAACCCGGCGCAGCACGAGCGGCTGGTCCGCGAGGGGCGGCTGCAGGCGCGGCTCGATCCGGAGCACGTCGTCCCGGTCACCGACGTGGTGCGGGTCCAGGGCGCGCCGGCGCTGGTGATGCCGCTCGTGGACGGCTGCTCGCTCGACCAGGTGCTCGCCGTGCACCTCCCGAGCGAGGCCGACGCCATGCGGCTGTTCGCCGGCATCGTCGCCGGGGTCTGCGCGGCGCACGCCGCGGGCGTGGTGCACCGCGACCTCAAGCCCGCCAACGTGCTGCTGGAGCTCGGCCGCGGGGCGCTGCGGGTGCGCGTGGCCGACTTCGGCGTCGCCCGGGCGCTGAGCGACGACGAGCCGGCGGGCGGCGGCTTCGTCGGCACGCCGGCCTACGCCGCGCCCGAGCAGCGCGCCGACGCCGCCCGCGCCGACGCCTCGGCCGACCTGTGGTCGCTCGGCGTCGTCCTGTACGAGCTGCTCACGGGGCGGCGCCCGCCGCGCGACGGGCCGCTCGATCTGCACGGCGTCCCCCAGGCGGCGCTGATCGGGGCGCTGCTGCAGCCGGAGCCGGGCCGCCGCCCGGCCTCCGACGAGGTCGCTGCGGGGCTCCAGGGGGGCGCGCTGCCGCTCGACGGCCCTCTCGCCGACGTCGTGCGCCGCTGCCGCGACCGCAACGCCGTGGAGGGGCGCGAGACCGCGCGGATCCGCTGGGCGAGCACGGCGGACGGCACCTGGAGTGACCCGCCGCCCGCGCCCCCCACCGGGCTGCCCCGCCCCCGCGACGCCTTCGTGGGCCGGCTCGACGCACTGCAGCGACTGCAGGCGCACCTCGACGCCGGGGCGACGCTCGTGAGCGTCGTCGGCATGGGCGGGGCCGGGAAGACACGGCTGGCGCTGGAGCACGCCGCCCGCACCGCCCGTCCGCTCGGCGGCGCCTGGTTCTGCGACCTGTCCGAGGCGCGCACCGCCGACGGTGTCGCCTACGCCGTGGGGCGGGCGCTCGGGGTGCCGCTCGGCACGGCCGATCCGGTCGCGCGGCTCGGCGACGCCATCGCGGCGCGCGGCACGTGCCTGGTCGTGCTCGACAACTTCGAGGTCGTCGTGGCGCACGCCGCCGAGACGGTCGGGCGCTGGCTCGACCTCGCGCCCTCGGCCGTGTTCCTGGTGACGAGCCGCGAGCGCCTCGGGCTGCAGGGCGAGGTGGTGCTGCCGCTCGAGCCGCTGGGCGCCGACGACGGCGAGGCGCTGTTCCTGCGGCGGGCGGCGGCCTCCCGGCCGGGCTTCGACCCGAGCGAGGCCGAGCGGGCCGTGATCCGCGAGCTGGTCCAGCTCCTCGACGGCCTCCCGCTCGCGATCGAGCTCGCGGCGGCGCGCATCCGCGTGCTCGGCCCGGCGCAGCTGCTCGAGCGCATGAACGACCGCTTCCGGCTGCTGGCGTCGCAGGTGGGCCCCCCGAGCAGCACCAGCGCGGCGCGTCACCTCACCCTGCGCGCCACGCTCGACTGGAGCTGGAACCTCCTCGCCCCCGCCGAGCAGCGGGCGCTGGCGCGGCTCGCTGCCTTCGAGGGGCGCTTCGACCTCGACGCCGCCGACGCCGTGCTCGCGCCGGACCCCGACGATCCCGACCCGCCCTGGGCCCTCGACCTGCTCCAGGCGCTGGTGGACCGCTCGCTGGTCCGCGCCCCGGGCGACGGCCGCTTCCTGCTGCTGCACAGCGTCCGCGACTACGCGCGCGAGCGGCTCGACGCCTCGGGCGAGGCCGAGGCCACCGAGCGCCGCCACGGCCGCCACTACGCCGCGCTCGGCACCCGCGACGCCGTGGAGGCGCTGCACGGCCACGACGGCGTCGCGCGGCGCGCGCACCTCGCCCAGTCCCTCGACAACTGCGTGGTCGCGGCCCAGCGCGCCATCGCGCGGGGCGACGCCGACATCGCCGCCGACGCCGCCCAGGCGGTGTGGCAGGTGCTGCAGCTCACCGGGCCGCCGGCGCCCGGCCTGGCGCTGCTCGACGGGGCGCTCGCCGTGCCGGGGCTGGCCGGGCCGAGCCGGCTGCGCCTGCTGCTCACGGCTGCGGCGGCGTACGTCAGCGCGTTCCGGCTCGCGCGGGCGGAGGCGCTGCTCGACGAGGCCGATCCGCTGGCCACGGACACGCCGCTCGCCGCCGTGGCGCTGATGCAGCGCGGGGTGATGCTGCACGTCCAGGATCGGTTGGACGAAGCGATCGCGCTGTACCGCGCGGCGCTGCCCACGGCGCGGGCGTCGGGATCGGCGCATCCTGGCGATCCTGCTGCGCAACCTCGGCGCCGGGCTGCGGTCGCTCGGCCAGGCAGGCGAGCCGTTCGAGGAGGAGGCGCTCGCCATCCACGTCGCGCTCGGCGACCGTCGCGCGCAGGCGATCGCGCAGCGCAACCTCGGGCTGGCCGCGCTCGGGCACTGGCGGGTCGACGACGCGGAGGCGCGCCTGTCCGCGGCCCGCGCGGCGGCCGAGGCGATCGACGATCGGCGGCTCCGCGGGCAGGTGCTCGGCGACCTCGCCGTGGTGCGCTGCCTGCGCGGCGACCTCGGCGCCGCGCTGCGCTCCGCGGAGGCCGGCCTGCAGCTGATGCGCGACGTGGGCGACCGCCGGCTCGAGGGCCAGGAGCTCGGCACGCTCGGCAACTCCCAGCACCTCGCCGGCCACCCCGACGCCCGCGCGACGCTGCAGCGCGCCGTCGAGCGCCTCGACGCGCTGGGCTCGCGCGGGCTGCTGGCGCGGGCGGTCGCGAACCTGGGGTCCTGCGAGCTCGGCCGGGGCGACCTCGTCGCCGCGCGCCAGCTCGAGGAGCGGGCCCTCGCCCTGGCCGACGAGGTGGGCAACCGCCGCCAGTGGGGCGAGAGCCGGGCCGTGCTCGGCCGCGTGGCGCTGGTGGCGGGCGATCGGGCCGCGGCGCGGGCCCACTACGAGGCGGCGCTGGCCGTCGCCGCAGAGGTGGACCAGCCGCAGCTGCGCGGGGAGGCGCTGGCCTCGCTCGCCGAGCTCGACGCCGACGACGGCGACCTGCCGCGGGCGGCCGAGCGGATCGACGCCGCCGAGGCCCAGCTCCGCGCGATCTCGGACGCCCTCGCGCTGGGGCGGGTGCTGTGCGCGCGGGTGCGGGTCGCGAGCGCCCTCGGCGACGCCGCCCGTGCGGAGACGGCGCGCGCGGAGGTCGACCGGATCGTCGCGCGCGCCGAGCTGCGCCCCGGCGCGCCCCTCCTGCAGCTCCGCGCGGCCCTCCCCGGGCGATGATAGCGGACGGGTATGGACTCGCCGTTCACCGATCCCGCCGGGCCGCCGATGGCCCCGCAGCCCCCGGCCACCGTCGTGTCGCTGTTCGACGGCCAGTGCGGCGTGTGCTCGCGCTCGGCGGGCTGGATCGGCCAGCGCGACGTCCACGGGCGGATCGAGCGGCTCGACCTGCGCGATCCGCGCGCCGCCGACCGGTTCCCCGCGCTGTCGCCCGACGCCTGCCGCGCGCAGATGCACGCCGTCGACGCCGACGGCAACGTGATCGTCGGGCTCGACGCCGTGCGGGCGGTGCTCGCGCCGCTGCCCGGGTGGCGGCTCGTCGCGTGGGGGCTCGGGCTGCCCGTCGTCCACCGCCTCGCGACCTGGGGCTACCGCTGGTTCGCGCGCAACCGGCTGTGGTTCAACCGCTGGATCCCCGCGCCCGCCGGCGCCCCCGCGTGCACCGACGACGCCTGCGCCGTCGACTGGGCCGCGCTCGAGGGGCGCGGCGAGGGCTGAACGCCCGGGCGAAACAACGGGTTGCAGCGCGCCGGCGCCCCGAGAGCTTACGAAGGCTGCGGGGCGTCGATGCTGACGGAGCTCTTGGCCGCGCGCACGCAGATGGGCCTGTCCCTGGCGTTCCACATCGTGTTCGCCACGGCGGGCATCGGGATGCCGCTGCTGATGGTGGGCGCCGAGATCGCCTGGCTGCGCACGGGCGAGCCGGCCTGGCTCGCGCTGTCGAAGCGCTGGGCCAAGGGCACGGCCATCCTGTTCGCCGTGGGCGCCGTCTCCGGCACGGTGCTGTCGTTCGAGCTCGGCCTGCTGTGGCCGCGGTTCATGGAGGTCGCCGGACCGCTCGTGGGGCTGCCGTTCGCGATGGAGGGCTTCGCCTTCTTCCTCGAGGCCATCTGCCTCGGCATCGTCCTGTACGGCTGGGACCGCGTCTCGCCCGCTGCCCACCTCGCCGCGGGGATCGGCGTGGCGGTGTCGGGCGCGCTGTCGGCGGCGTTCGTGATCTCGGCCAACGGCTTCATGAACACGCCGCAGGGCTACGGCGTGGGCCCCGACGGCGCGCTCGTCGCCGCCGATCCGCTGGCCGCCATGCTCAACCCGATGGCGGCGCCGATGGCGCTGCACGCGCTGGTCGCCTCGTGGCTCGCCATCGGCTGGGTCGCCGCCGCCACCCACGCCTGGCGCCTGCGCCGCGACCCGGGCGACCCCGTCGACCGGCGCGGGCTGGCGCTGGGGCTGTGGGTCGCCGTCGTCGCCACCCTCGCGCAGCCGCTCACCGGCCACGTCATCGGCGGGGCGACCGCGCATCACCAGCCCGCCAAGCTGGACGCGCTGGAGGCGCTGTGGGAGACGCAGCGCGGCGCGCCGTTCACGATCGGGGGCTGGCCCGACGAGGCCGCGCAGACCACGCGCTACGCCATCGAGGTGCCGAAGCTGCTCTCGCTCATCGCGTTCCACCACGCCGACGCCGAGGTGATGGGGCTCGACGCCGTGGCCCCCGAGGACCGGCCGCCCGTCGTGGCGGCGCACCTCGCCTACCAGATCATGCTCGCGACCGAGGGCCTGATGGGGGTGGGCGCGGTCGCGGCGCTGGCGACGCTGTGGCGGCCGCGGTGGCGGGAGCACCCCGCGTTCCTCGGGCTGGTGCTGCTGCTCGGGCCGGTGGGCATGATCGGCATCGAAGCGGGCTGGTGCGCCACCGAGCTCGGGCGGCAGCCCTGGATCGTCGCCGGGCTCATGCGCACCGCCGACGCCGTCACGCCCGTGGGCGGCATCCGGATCTCGGTGATCGGCTTCACCCTCGTGTACCTCGGCCTCGCCGCCGTCACGGCGGTGCTGCTGCAGCGCCAGATCGCGGGGCCGGCGGGAGGCGGGCATTGAGCGGGCTCGACCCGAACCTCGCCGTGGCCGGCGTGCTGACGGCCGTGCTGTGCGCGTGGGTGCTCACCGGCGGTGCCGACCTCGGCGGCGGCCTGTGGGACCTGCTCGCCGCCGGGCCGCGCAAGGTCGCGCAGCGCCGCGCCATCGCGCTCGCCATCGCCCCCATCTGGGAGGCGAACCACGTGTGGCTCATCGTGGCCATCGTCATCACGTTCGTGGCGTTCCCCCGCGCCTTCGCCGCCATCTCCATCGCGCTGCACTGGCCGCTCACGCTGATGCTCCTCGGGGTGGTGCTGCGCGGCGCCTCCTTCGTCTTCCGCGCGTACGCCGCCCGCGCCGAGCCCGTCCAGGCCCGCTGGAGCGCCGTGTTCGCGAGCGCCAGCGCCGCCACGCCGATCCTCCTCGGCGTGGTGCTGGGCGCCATCGCGTCGGGCCGCATCGACGCCGACGGCGACGCCATCCCGCCCGGCACCCTGCCCTGGCTGGCGCCCTTCCCGGTGGTGGTGGGCCTGCTGACGCTCGCCATCTTCGCCTTCCTCGCCGCCGTGTACCTGACGCTCGACACGCGCGAGGAGCCGGCGCTGCAGGAGGACTTCCGCCGCCGCGGCCTCGGCGCCGCCGCCGCCGTGTTCTGCCTCGCCTGGGCCGCGTTCTTCCTCGCGCGCACCGGCGCGCCGGCCATCTGGCACGGCCTGTGGCACAGCGCGTGGGCCGTCCCGCTGCAGCTCGCCGTCGCCGCCTGCGGCCTGTCGTGCATCGGCGCGCTGTGGACCCGCCGGTACCGCCTGGCCCGCGACCTCGGCGCGGCGCAGGTCGTGCTGGTCGTCGGCGGCTGGGCCGCGAGCCAGTACCCCCACGTGCTGCCGCCGCACCTGACTGTGGCGGATGCGGCGCCGGCCGTGGTGGTGTGGTGGCTGCTGGGCGTGCTCGCCGTCGGCGCGGTCCCGCTGGCCGTCGCCTACGCGACGCTGATGCGGGTGTTCAAGGGGTGATGGTCCCGCCGCGGGCTGATGGTTACCGATTGCATGTATGAAAACTTCACGGCGCGGCTGGACGCGCCCGGAGGACCCACATGCTGACCATCCTCGGCTTCCTGATCCTCGGCCTGGTGGCCGGAGCCGTCGCCCGCTTCCTGCTGCCCGGCCGCGACCCGATGGGCCTGCTCGGCACCATGCTGCTCGGCGTCGCCGGCTCGTTCCTCGGCGGCTTCCTGTTCAACGTGCTGCTCGCCGGCGGCGACGTCTACTCGAGCAGCGGGCTGTGCGGCTCCATCGCCGGGGCGATGATCCTGCTCGGCATCATGCGGCTCGCCGCGGGCAACCGCCGCCGCGTGCCGTAGCGGCTACGTCCACAGGCGGGCGATGACGGCGGTGGCGTTGTCGCCGCCGCCGCCCGCGTTGGCCAGCGCCACGAGCTCGCGGCAGGCGGGCTCCGGGTCGTTCTCGGCCACGACCCGCGCGATGAGCGAGGCGACCTCGGCGTGCGTCTCGCCGACGTAGTCGGTGACGCCGTCGGAGCAGATGGCCAGCGACTCGCCCGGCAGCATCGTGAACGACGTGTGGTGCGCCGAGAGCGCCTCGGGGCGCATCATGTCGTTGAAGTGGCCGAGGTAGCCGACGAGGGCGAAGCCCGACGGGTCCCAGGCGTCGAGGAAGCCGAGGTGCCAGGCGCGCAGGCGCTCGGCGGCCTGGTTCTCGTCGGCCGTGATGAGCGAGGCGCCGTAGGCCCCCACGATGTAGGCGCGGCTGTCGCCCAGCCAGGCGAGGCTGACCCAGTTGCCGTGGACCACGGCGAGGGTGCAGGTGGTGCCCATCGGCACCCGGCCCTCGAGGTTGCCCCCGGCGAAGCGCAGCGCCGCCTCGCACACGGCGGTGTTGGCGGTGCGCAGCGCGCGGTCGAGGAACTCGCGGATCTCGAGCGGCCCCGCCGAGACGAGCCGCGGCAGCGCCTGCTCCCACAGGTTCGCGATGACGTGGCAGGAGATGGAGCTCGCCACGTCGCCCGAGCCGGCGTTGGCGGTGCTGATGCCGTCGCAGACGACGAGCAGCGACAGCGGCCCGCGGGAGGCGATCGCCACGCAGTCCTGGTTGGTCTGCGTGAGCAGCACCTTCATCTTGCCGATGTGCGAGTCGTAGCCCACCTGCAGGCGCGCCATGGCGTTGCGCGTGGCGTAGGAGCGGTTCTCCTCGGCGACGGCGGCGGACTGCCAGCGCGCGAGCCACTCCCGGCCGTCGGCCGGGCGGAACTGCGGGTCGGGGTGCAGCCCGGCGTCGAGCGGGGCGAGCGCCGAGGGCGGCAGCAGCGGGATGCACATGCGCAGGTACGGGATGGCGCGCGCCGCGGGCATGTTGCGCGGCCAGGGGCGCCCGATCAGCGCCTCGAGGAGCAGGACCGACGCGGCGTAGACATCGGTGGTGGGCGCGGCGTTCTCGAGCAACGGGCGGGGCGAGGCGCCGATGTCGTCGCTCGGCTCGGCCTCCATCGTCTCGTTCGGCAGCACCTTCACCGAGAACGCCGACGGGTTCACGACCCGCCCCTCCTTGTGGTGCAGCGACAGCGCGCGCGCCATCGCCAGCCCGAGGCCGATGAGGGACGCGCCCGAGCGCGGCGGGAGCTTGCCGAGCGGCACCGGCGCGTTCACGGCGTCGGACAGGTCGATCTCGGCCGTGTGGAGCGTGTCGTCGGTGGTGTCGTCGTACTCCTGCAGGCCGGGGCGGTGCTCCACCCCGCGGAACGTGTTCCGAAACCAGTCGGCGAGCGCCGGCCACTCGGCGTCGAGCCGCTCGGCCATCTCCTCCTGGTCGACGAGCGCGAAGGCCAGCACCTCGCCGCCGAGCCACTGGCTCGTCTCGGGATCCTCGGCCTCGATCGCGGTCTCGAGGAGCTCGAGCGCCAGGGCCTCGCCCCGGCGCGGGGGCAGCGCGGCGAAGGTGGCGCGCAGCAGGCGGCGGCCGTCGGTGTGGGTCGCGGCGTCGGCCAGGGCGTCGTGGACGAGCGGGCTCGGCCAGCGCGCGAGGGTGGCGGCGAGGCGCCCCTCGTTGTCGAGCGGCCCGCCGTCGTCGACCCCGCGCATGACGAGCTCGACGAGGTCCTCGTGGAGCGCCTGGGAGACGCGATCGGCCTCCCAGCCGCCGCGGCGGATCGCGTGGATGATCGCCTCGGTCGCGTCGGGGCCCATCGCCAGCAGGCCGGCGAGGATCGTCTCGGGCTCCTCGCTCTTGAGCGCCGCCGGCGCGAGGGTCCTTGACCTGGCTCCCGCCGGTGCGCCACGCCAGCAGCACCTGCTCGAGGAAGAAGTCGTGGTCGAGGTCGCCGCGGTGCTCGATCGCCAGGTCGAGGCGGCGCGACGGCGGCGCAGCAGCGAGGTTGTCGAGGCGGGTGCGCGGCGACTCGCCGCCCGTCGCGGAGCGCAGCGAGATCCCGTCGTTGTTCACCTGGAACCGCACGTCCTCGGCGAACAGCGACCGCAGGGCCTCCACCAGTGCGAGAACCCCGCCGGGTTCATGATCTCGCGGCCGACCAGCCACTCGCGCAGATCCTGCTGGCGCTGCGGGCCGTGGAGATCGGCCAGGAGCAGCGCCAGCCCCTCGGTGGGGTGCTCGTGGACGAGCGTGTTCAGGTCGGTGCGATCGTGGACCGAGCGGTGGAAGAAAGCCCCCGGGCGTGCACAGCGCGTAGACCCGGACGACCACGTCGTGCGGGACGCGGCCGGGCAGGTTGTCGGCACCGCTCTCCCAGGCGAGCGAGATCCACTCCGGATCGACCGAAGAGACCCGGGCGAAGCCGAAGGCCGAGTGGTAGAGGACCGAGCCCCGCTTTGAGCTCCGCGATGTCGCGGATCGGCGTCATGGCCGGCAACCCTAACATCCCCACCCGCCGTGGAAAGGGCGGCGCGCGTCTCGGGGGTCAAGCCGGCGCTCCACGATCCGATGGATCCGCTGAGGGCGGAGGCGCCATGGCGACCGAGGAGCGGACGAGCGGGGATCGCGGGCGGGGCTGGTCGGCCCTGCACCAGCACGGCGTGGGCCTGGTGCTGGTCGCGAGCCTGTACGTGTTCGGAGCGTGCGAGCCGACGCCGGGGCCCGGCGAGCCCGGCACCGACACCGCCGGCACGACCGTGCCGGCGCCCGGCGGCTTCGCCGTGGAGGCCGTCGCCGTGGACCTCGCGACGGGCGATCCCGTGGCCGCCGGGCTGTGCGCCGAGGCGATCGACCCGGCCGCGCTGCTCGTGGACGGCGCCGCCGCGCCGCTCGCCAGCGCGCCCGTGGGCTCGGGCGGCGGCTTCCGCCTGTCGGGGATCGCGCTGCAGGGGACGCTGGGGCTGCAGATCGTCGTCGGCGACTGCGACGGCGCCGCGCCGACCGCGTACCCCACCGCCACCCCCGTGCCGCCCGAGGCCGTCGCCGGCCTGGGCGAGGGCGATCAGGTCGACGCCACGGCCTTCGTCATGGGCCTCGACCAGCTCGACGCGCTCTCCGGCAGCGCCACCACCGCGGGCTTCACCGGGGATCTCGCCACCGTCGGCATGCTCGTCGGCTGGGTGCGGGACGCCGCCGGGGCGCCGCTGTCCGGCGCCACCGTGTCGTGCGCCGGCTGCTTCACCTGGTACCTCGACGCGGATCCCGCCGACGGGCTGTTCACCACCGGCGCCGTCCGCAACAGCGCCACCGACGCCGGTGCCGACGGCGCCTTCGTCGTCCCGCGCCCCCCCACCGGCACCTACGTCGTCGACGACGGCGGGGCGCACGCGTTCACCCCGCGCCTCGACGGGGTCGGCCCCGGCGGCGCCACGGTGACGGCGTTCAGCGCGGACTGATCCCGGCGTCCACCAGGATCACCGGCACCTCGACCGTGACCGGCGGCAGGTTCGGGTACTCCGCCTGCCCGAGGATCCGCATCACGCAGCGCTCCGTGCGCTTGTCCACCGTGGACGAGACCACGTCGACCCGGCTGGCGCGCCGATCCCGCACCTCGAGGGCGACGCGCAGCTCGCCCGCCTGGCGGCGGCAGTTGGTCAGCGGGCCGTCGAGCTCGGCGACGGCGGCGCGGACGGCGTCGGCCGGGTCGAGCGGGCGGGCGCCGGGCGGGCGGAAGATCCACAGGGCGATCGCCCCCACGAGCAGCAGCCCGACGGCTGCGGCGGCGACGGCGCCCGTGCCCAGCACGCCGGCGGCGCCGACCGCGCCCATCGCGAACCACGGACGGCGCGCGGGCGGCGGCGGGGCCGGCGGGGGCGGCGCCGGGGGGGCCACGGCCGGGAGCAGGTCGAAGTCCACCCGGGAGACCGGCGCGTGCTCGGCGACCGACTCGCGCATCGCGAGGAAGGCGCGCAGCTGGCGCTCGAGCTCCGCTGCCGTCTGTGTGCGGTCGCCGGGTTCGCGGGCCGTCGCCTGCTGGACGATGCGGGCGAGCGGCTCCGGCACGGGCGCGCCGCGGTCGCGCGGGTCGAGCGACTCGCGCTCGAGCTTGTCGCGCATGATGCGGACCATGAGCGAGGCGTCGGTGCCCTCGCGCTGGAGGCGGGCGTGGGTCGCCTCGCCGGCGAGGACCTCGCACAGGCTCTGCCCGAGGGCGTAGACGTCTGCCGCCTCGGAGTCCTGGGCGGCCTGGGCGTCCTCGTCCTCGAAGACCTCGGGGGGCAGGTAGGCGGCCGTGCCGACGACGAAGCCGGCGCGGGTCTGGCGGGCCGCGCTCGCGTCGCGGGCGATGCCGAAGTCGATGAGGCGGGGGACGCCGTCGCTGCCGAGGCGGAGGTTGGCCGGCTTGATGTCGCGGTGGCGGATGCCTTCGGCGTGGACGGCGGCCAGGCCGCTCGCGAGGTCGGCGAACAGGCGGGCGGCGCGCTCGGGGTCCATGCGGCCCTCGACGTGGATCGTGTCCTCCAGGTCGCGGCCGCCGAGGAGGTCCATGACGAGCCAGGGCGGGCGGGCCTCGGCGTCGATCGCGTGGACCTTGACGACGTGGGGGTGGTCGATGCGCTGCAGGATCGCTGCTTCGTCGACGAAGCGGCGGATGGCGGTGTCGGGCGGTCCATCAGGACCTTGATCGCGCGCTCGGGCCGCCGGCGAGGTCGCGGGCGCGGAAGACCTCGCACATGCCGCCCTCACCGAGCTTCTCGACGGTCTCCCACCCGTCGAAGCGGGGAGATCGGGGGCGGCAGGGGGCTGGTCCATCGCCGCAGTCTAATGCGTTGGCCGGGTGGTACCCTCGCTCGCAGCATGTCGTCCCGGCGGGTCGTCGTCGCGTTTCCCAGGGTCGCCGCAAGCGCCGGGTGGGATCGTGTGCAGGAGCTCCGCCAGCGGTTCGATCCTCGCCCACCGTGTCGCGGCGCACCTGACGCTGGTCTTCCCGTTCGACGATCCGGTGGCGGACGGCGTCCTCGAGGCCACCTCCGGGAGGCGCTCGGCGGTGCGGCGCCGTTCGACGTGGTGTTCGCCGGGGTGACGCTGCACGAGGGAACGGCGCTGTTCCTGAACGTGAAGCGGGGGAACGACGCCGTGGTGTCCTTGCACGATTCGCTGTACCGCGGGATCCTCGCCCCTCACCGCTCCCGGGGCCACACGTTCGTCCCGCACGTGACCGTCGGGCGGGTCGCCGCGGGCGACGTCGCGGCGGCGTTGGAGGCCAGCGCTGGCATCGAGGCCCCGGTGACGGGCGTCGTCGACCGGGTGTCGGTGTACGAGGTGCTCGGCGACGGAGCACGGCCGGTGCGGTTCGAGGTCGCGCTCACCGGCGGGAGGTAGTTCCCGTCCCCCGACATCGTCCGCCCCACGGACGTTGCCGCACTGGCGCCTCCGTCCCCCGACATCGTCCCGTCGGCCGCCCGCACCCGCCAGCGCCGGCGTGGCCGCAGCGGCGCCGAGCACGCCCCCAGCACGACAAGGCGGCGCCCACCGCCGTCCGTCACGCCGTTCGCGCAGCGCCAGGGTGCGCGCAGGGCCGGGGGCGGGCGGGCGAACGTCACGTCTGCGAGGACATCGCTTCCGTCCGCACGTTCGGGTGCCCGCCCCGGCCCGAGCACACCCCAGAATGACGAGCCAGGGTGCGCGCAGGGCCGGGGCGGGCGGGCGAACGTCACGTCTGCGAGGACATCGCTCCCGTCCGCACGTTCGGGTGCCCGCCCCCGGCCCGAGCACCCCCATGATTACGGGTGCCGGCGGCTCTCCCGATCACCGCGCCACGCGAACCGACCAGCCACCCGCCCCCTGGAGCAACCCGGAGAGGTCTGATGCGGATGGCCCTGTCCTGTACGGAGCGGAAGAGCCGCGGCACCGCGAAGTCCCAGCTTCTCGTGGACTGCAGATAAGCCGACCAGCCGGGTGCGCTGGTTCGTGAAACATTCGGATACAGGATCCCGCAGAGGCCCGCGGGTACACGCCGGTGACCCCGCGCCCCCCGAGCGCCCACAGCAAACTACGACATCAGCAGGCCTCGCCGCCGCGGTCCGGAACCTCCCGGATCGCCCGGTGTCGGAAGGTGCATGCTCACGCTCCTGCTGCTGCTCGTCGCCGGCATCCCCACCCTCCTCACGCTGGTCGGCCTCGCCGCGCTGGCCTCGAGACCCGCCGCCCCAGCGCGCCGCTGCCCGAGGCCGCGGGGCCCTGGATCGAGCGCGTCATCGCCGCGCGCGGGCTGCCGCTCCAGGTCGAGGTCGTCCCCGCCGACAGCCCCGACGCCTACTGGCCCAACGCCGACACCATCGCCCTCGGCGAGGCGACCTACGGCGGGCGCCGCCCCAAGGACTGGGCCGTCGCCGCCCACGAGCTCGGCCACGCCCTCAACGTCGCCGTGCACCCCGCGATGACCGCGGTCCTGCCCGGCGCGCGCCTCGGCAGCACCCTCGGCTGGCGCCTCTGCATCGCCGGGCTGATCGCCGCCTCCCTGTTCGACGAGCCCGTCGCCGTGTGGATCGCAGGGCTGGCGCTCCTCGCCTCCGTCGCCTGCACCGCCGCCGTCTGCGCCGACGAGGTGGGCGCCAGCCGCCACGCCGCCCGCATCATCGGCGCCGACGACCGCGTCGCCCGGCCGGGCCTCCGCCGCGCCGTCAGCGCGATGCGCGCCGCCGCGTCGGCCTACCTGCTCGGCGCCGTGGGGCAGCTGCTCGTCCTCGGCGCCTTCCCGCTCCTCGCCTGGGCGGTGATCGACGTCCCGCGGGCGCCGAAGAGCCCGAGCGACCTGGGCTTCACCCTCGTCCTCGCCGTCACCCCGATCGTGCTGCTCCGCGCCGCGCTGGCCCTGGTGCAGGCGGTCCGTCCCGAGCCCGTCCCCAGCGAACTCGACCTGTGGGACCTGCTCGGGCGCGAGGCCCGGTGGGAGTCCCTGTGCGCCGTGGGCGTGGTGGGCGTGGTCGCGGCGATGCACCCGGCCGTGGGCGGGCCCGCAGCGGCCGTCGCGACCGCCCTCGCCGTCTCCGTCGCGCTCGGCCCGGTGCAGGGCCTCGGCGCCGCGCTGGTCTCGCTGCCCCTCGTGGTGTGGCGGCGGTTCCAGGCGCGCCCGGCGCGGGTCGACTACCTCAAGCCCGCCCGCGACGACGTCCCCGCCGCGATGATCGCGATGTGGGCCGATCCGCCCTGGTACCTGCGGGTCAGCTGGCTGATGCCGCTCGCGTACCTGCCGCTGGTGCTGCTGCTCGCGGTGCGCGTGTTCTTGCTCGAGTAGGTCCGACCGCGGTCCGTGGCCTGCTCCCGCGGGGTCGGTTCTACTGGGGTGGGAGGGGGCATGCTCTGGTGGTGGACCGCCTGCGCGGGGGCACCCGAGGCGCCCGACCCGCCCGTGCCGGCGCCCCGGCTCCAGCCCGCGCCGGCGCCCGGTCCCGATCGGCCGCCGCCCCCGCTCCCGCCGGGGGCCTCCGGAGATCTGGCCACCTCTGGGCCGCTCACCTGCATCGTCCCGGGGCGGGAGGGCCCGCAGCGCCTCGCCTGCCCCGCGCAGCACACGTCCGTCGGCCTGGCCACCGCGGCGGACGGCGGGGTCCGGGTCTGCACCCGCGACCGCTGCCTGGACCTCGACGACGGCACCTGGGGACCCGGCGCGCCGTTCCAGCGGCGCGTCCTGCCGCCGCACCCCCTGGCGGCCCGCAACGCCGCCGGGGTCACCGCACGGCACGACGGGTGCGCCATCGTCGTCGGCACCCGGTCGCTCCCGCTGCCCGGCTGCACCGAGCCCGCCGCGCTCGACGTGGGCCCGGACGGCCGCGTCGCCGCGGTGATCCCGGACCGCGGCGTGGTGGTCTGGGACGTGGGCGAGGACACGCCTCGCGTCGTCGTCCCGCTGACGCGCCGGCTCTGGGCGGCTCGGGTGCGGCTCCTGGACGACACGCTGTGGGCCTTCGTCGACGGGGGCGTCCCCGACGCGTGGCGGGTGTCGCTCGCCGACGACCGTGTCACGCCCTATGCGCTCGACAGCTGCAGCGCCGAGGTCGCGCTGTCGCCCGACGGCCGCTGGCTGGCCACCGGCCACGGCGACCGCACGGCGCTGCTGGACGCGCGCACCGGGCACCCCGTGGCGGTGGTGCCGGGCTGCGGACAGCACCAGTGGTCCGACGACGGCTCGGTGCTCCTCGTGAGCCAGGGCACCAGCTGGCGCGCGTTCGAGGCGCCATCGGGCCGGGAGCTGCGCCCGGACCGGCAGCGCCTGGCGGTGGGCACCACCGGGGCGCCCAGGTGCGCCGCGTGGTCGCCAGACGGCCGCTGGATCGCCACCGGCACCACGAAGGAGCTGGTGATCTGGGACGCGGCGGAGCAGGTCCCCGTGTTCGAGGGCCCGGGGCTCGCGTCCACGCCGTGCCAGCGGTGGCACACGCGCGCGTTCTCCGCGGACGGGCTGGGCCTCGTCTGGGACGAGGTGACCCTGCGGTGGCCGGCGGGCGTCGGGCCCAGCGCCGCCGAGCCCGTCGACGACGCGCCGCCGGGCGATCCCCAGTCGCGCGGGCTGTGGACCACCCGCGGCGGGCAGTGGCTCGGGGCGTGGGAGTCCATCGACGCGCTGTACCTGTGCGACCCCGACTGCGACGCCTTCCCGATCTCCGAGCCCGCCGGCATGCGGGACGGCTGCGCCGACGACGGCCGCTGCTGGATGATCCCGACCGACCCCTCCGAGTTCCTGGTGGCCCTGTCCGGCGACGGGCGCCGCGTGGCGTTGGGCGGCGAGGCGGTCCGCGTCTGGGACGTGGCCGACGGGACCGAGCGGATGCGCGCCCCCGCGCCCAGCGGCGAGTTCCCCGCGGCGCTCTCGGACGACGGGGAGACCCTCGCCTGGGTCGGCGACGACGGGGTGTGGACCTGGGCCGACGGCCGGGTGGAGCGGCTCACCGACACCCGCCCCTCCCTGCTGCTGGTCTCGCGCGACGGGCGACGGGTGGTCGTGGGGGGACCGAGCGAAGCGTCGGTGTACGACCTGGACGGGCGGCTCGCCGTGGCGGAGCTGGACGCCACGCCGCTGGCCCTGTCGCCGGACGGCCGTCGCCTGCTGGGGGTCGCGGAGGAACGGACGCTGATCTTCGACCTGCCGTAGGTCCGACCGGCGTCCGATGGCAGCGGGGCGCCTCGCGGCTACGGACGGTCATGCTCCCCGACCTCCTCTCGCCCGCCCTCTGGCTCCACCTCGACCAGACCGTCCACCTCCGCGAGCTCCCCCTCGAGCAGCGAGTGCCGGACCATGTCGTGGAACGTGCCCCGGTGGTGGTACTCGTCCCGCAGGACGCCTTCGCGGACGAAGCCGAGCTTGCCGGCGAGGTGCGCCATCCGCGCGTTGTCGGCGTAGTGCACCAGCCACAGCTTGTGCAGCTGCAGCACGCGGAAGCCGACGGCGCAGATGGTGCGTAGGGCGGCGGTGCCGTAGCCGCGGCCGTGGGCGTGGCGGGCGAGGACGAGCCCGAGCCGGCCGTTGCGCGCCGGCCAGTAGATCTGGTGGACGCCGACGTTGCCGAGGTAGCGCCCGTCCGGGTCGACCACGGCGTACAGCCGGTCCACCTCGCTCGCGACCATGCGCTGCAGGTAGGCGAGCTCCTGCTCGCGCGTGATCGTCTCGGCCATCCCGGCGAAGTTGCGCACGACGTCGGGGTCGTTGACCCACTCCAGGACGGCGTCGACGTCGTCGACGCAGATGGGGCGGAGGGCGACGGGGGAGCCGGGCAGGCGGTAGGTGGGCATCGCGGGGACTATCGCACGGTCACGCCGGGGACGTCGACCCGCAGGAGGAAGAGGTCGTCGCCGATGGCGACGCCGAGCACAGCGCCGTCCGGCGAGAAGGCGCAGGTGCAGGCGCGCCCGCGGGTGGGCAGGCGCTCGACGAGCGCCGGCTCGCGCAGGTCCCACAGCTCGAGGCCGCGCCCCTGCGGGCCGACCCGGTCGATCACCAGCCACCGGCCGTCCGGTGCGACGCTGCCGTCGGGGTAGGACCGGGCCGCGCCGAGCGAGCGCGTCCGGCCCGAGGCGAGGTCCCACAGCAGCAGCTCGCCGCCCGCGAACACCACGGGCGTGGCCCGGTGCCAGGCGGCCAGCCACGCGTCCGGCCGTGGGAGCGGCCAGGTCGCGATCGCGGCGCCATCCCAGGCGCGGAGCGAGGCGGCGGTGCGGGAGAGGACGAGGACAGCGCCGTCGACTGCCTGCACCGAGGCCAGGCCGTCGCACGGCCCGCCCCAGGGCGTCCGCGCCGCCAGCGACCAGGGCAGGACCGTCGGCGGCGCCAGGTGGCCGCGCAGGACGATGCGCTCGCCGTCGGTGGCGAGGGTGACGTCGTAGTGGCGCTCGGGGTAGACGCGCGCGGCGGGGGCGCGGCCGAAGGTGGCGAGGCGCGCGCCGTCCGGGTGCTCGTGGACGATCGCGACGGCGTCGCCGGCGGGGGTGGCGGCGAGGCCCATCAGGCGCTGCCCGGCGGGGGATCGGGCCTCGATCCCGCTCGCGCCGTCGACCGACAGCAGGGCACGGTCCCAGCCCGCGCGGACGAGGCAGGCGAGGCCGCGCTCGGTCCAGAGGAGGCGGTGGGCGCTCGACCGGTACGGGAGCTGGTGGCACCAGCGGTCGAACCGCAGGGCGCGGCCGCGTCGGAACGGCAGGAGTCGCTGGGGGACCACGGAGACCTCTACCCCCCGCGACGCCCCTGCTGCCAGGGGCTGTCAGCAGCCTGCCGCCCTCCTGACAGGGGGTGGCAGCAGCCCCGGTGAAGGTGTTCTCCGTCGCGCAGCGGCGCGGCAGCACCGGAGGACGAGATGGCGATCGAGAACGGTCAGGTGAGCTGGTTCGAGGTGATGGGGCAGGACACCGCGGCGCTCCGCGGGTTCTACGGCGAGCTGTTCGGCTGGAAGCTGCAGCCGCTCCCCGAGATGGACTACGCAGTGACCCCCGAGGGGTGGGCGGGCGTGCCGGGCGGCGTGGGCAAGGCGCCCCAGGGCCCGGGCTGGACCACCTTCTACGTGAAGGTCGACGACGTGCCGGCCGCGATCGGCCGCGCCGAGGCCGGCGGCGGCAAGGTGCTGATGCCCCCGCACCGGCTGCCCGACGGCGTGACGATCGCGGTGATCGCCGACCCCGAGGGCCACCCGGTGGGCCTGTCGGCCAACCCCCGATAGGGCCGGGCGATGCAGCGCGCGGACCGTCTGTTCCAGCTGGTCGTCCTGTTGCGGGCCCGCCGCGCCACCACGGCGGCGGCCCTCGCGAGCGACCTCGGCGTGTCCGTGCGCACCGTCTACCGCTACGTGAAGGAGCTGGAAGACGCCGGCGTGCCCATCGAGGGCGAGGCCGGCGTGGGCTACCGCCTCGGGCGGGGCTTCGAGCTGCCGCCGATGACCCTGTCGGCCGACGAGATCGAGGCCCTGGCGCTGGGGATGCGCATGGTCGAGCAGCAGGCCGACGCCGAGCTGGCCCTCGCCGCCACCACCCTGCGCGCCCGCTTCGAGACGCTGCTCCCGGCGCCGATCCGCGACGAGGCTCGGCAAGACGGTCCTGTTCGCCCCGCGCGCATTCGGGCCGCCGGCGCGCTCGGAGCACCTGGCCATGGTGCGCAGCGCCATCGCGACGGGGCGGCGCCTGCGCTTCGGCTACGTCGACCGCAGCGAGCAGCGCTCCGAGCGCGTCGTGCGGCCGCTGGCCGTCTACTACTGGGGCGGGAAGTGGACGGTGGCGGCGTGGTGCGAGGCGCGCGAGGACTACCGCAACTTCCGGCCCGACCGCATGGAGGAGCCGGCGCTCGGCGAGCCGTACCCGGCTGACGATCCGCCCATCTCCGTCGCCGCCTTCGTCGCGCGGCAGGTGCAGCGCGACCGGGAGCGGGGGTTCGCGCATTGAGGCCCCTGCACCGGTTCCGATGCGGCCGCGCCGGATCCGGGCCGGGGTTTCGTTCGGCTCCGGGTGCATCCGGGGCGCGGAGCCGCCCAGGGTGCGCCACGCTGGGTCCGGAGGTGGACGTGAACCGATGCTGCTGGGCGCTCTTCGCCCTGACCGGCTGTCAGACCGAGCTGCTGGACCTGCCCATCTGGGTCGACGCCGAGGTGCACGTCGGCGCCGAGCTGTGCGACCGGGGCGACGTGTTCTCGAGCCCGTTCGCGCAGCCCGCCCGCGTGGCGGAGATCGAGAACCGACACGACGAGCCCGTCTACGTCGAGGCGGTCGGCGGGATCCAGCGCAAGCTCGACGAGCCGGTGCTCCCCGACCTCACCTTCGTCGTCGACGACGGCAGCGGCGGGCCGATGCTGGTCGACCGCGTGACGCTGCGGCCGGGCGAGGCCGTGGCGGTGTGGGCGAGCGCCGAGGTGTCGTGCAAGCTCGACGGCACGTTCCCGGAGGGCCGCTTCGACCGCCAGGTGATCGTGGAGGCGTCCACCGCCTGGCGCGATCCGGCCGACCAGCGAGTCGACGTGCACGTGGACGTGGACACGGTTCCGCTGTAGGCGCTGGCGGGTGCGGGGCGCGCGCAATAGGGAGTCGGCCCGCTGTAGGGCAGGCATCCCTACGGGAGAGGGGGTCGGCATGGGCGCCATCCTGTTGCTCGAGGACGGTCGCTCGTTCACGGGCGACGCGTTCGGCGCGGTGACCACCCGCGTCGGAGAGGCCGTCTTCAACACGGCCATGACCGGCTACCAGGAGGTCCTCACCGACCCCTCGTATGCCGAGCAGGTGGTCACGATGACCGCCCCGCACATCGGGAACACGGGGATCAACCTCGAAGACCCGGAGAGCGAGAAGGTCTGGGCGGCGGGCTTCGTCGTCCGCGCGCTCACCCGCGGCCCCTCGAGCTGGCGCTCCAGCGGCGGGCTGCACCAGTACCTCGTGCAGGCCGGTGTGCCGGGCATGCAGGGCGTCGACACCCGCGCGCTGGTGCGCCACCTGCGCGACAAGGGCGCGATGAAGTGCGTCATCAGCACCGACGGCACCCCCGTCGAGGCCCTGCGGGAGCAGCTCGCCGCCTGGCCGGGCATGGCCGGGCGCGCGCTCGCGGCCGAGGTCACCTGCGCCGCGCCCTACGTCTACGCCGACCCGCCCTCCCCCACCGCCCGCTTCGCGGTGCTCGACGGCGGCGCCAAGCGCAACATCCTGCGGATGCTGGAGCAGACGGGCGCCTACGTCCGGGTCCACCCGCTGTCCGACCCGGCCGAGGCGTTCTGCAGCGGCGTCGACGCCGTGCTGGTCAGCAACGGCCCCGGCGACCCGGCCGCCCTGCCCGGCGTGGTCGAGGAGCTGCGCAAGGCGGTCGGCCACAAGCCGCTGCTCGGCATCTGCCTCGGCTGCCAGCTGCTCGCCCTCGCGGTCGGCGCGAAGACCTACAAGCTGAAGTTCGGCCACCGCGGGGCCAACCAGCCGGTGCGCGACGAGCGCACGGGCCGGGTCGAGATCACGAGCCAGAACCACGGGTTCGCCGTCGACAAGGAGTCGCTCCTCGCCGCCGGCGCCACCGTCACCCACGTCCACCTGAACGACGGCTCGGTGAGCGGCTTCGCCCACGAGCCGAGCCGGGTCTTCGCCGTGCAGTACCACCCCGAGGCCTGTCCCGGGCCCCACGACAGCGCCCGCGTCCTGCTCGACGAGTTCGTCCGCCGCGCGCGGAACACGCCGTCGCCCGCCGGGGCGTCGTCGTGAGCGCCCGCCAGCGCCTGCCGGCCGGCGCCACCGTCCTCGTCATCGGCTCCGGGCCCATCGTCATCGGGCAGGCCTGCGAGTTCGACTACTCGGGCACCCAGGCCTGCAAGGCCCTGCGCGCGCTCGGCTACCGCGTGGTGCTGATGAACAGCAACCCCGCCACCATCATGACCGACGAGGACCTCGCCGACGCCACCTACGTCGAGCCGCTCACGCTCGACGCCGCGCGGCAGGTCATCGAGCGCGAGCAGCCCGACGCCGTGCTGCCCACCGTGGGCGGCCAGGTCGGGCTCAACCTGGCCCTCGAGCTCCACGCCGCGGGCATCCTCGACCAGCACGGCGTGCGCCTCATCGGCGCCGACCCGGTCGCCATCCGGGTCGCCGAGGACCGGCAGCAGTTCAAGGACGCGATGGTGGAGATCGGCGTCGGCGTGGCCGAGTCGGGCACCGCCACCACGCTGCCCGAGGCCGAGGCGCTGCTCGAGCAGGTCGGGCTGCCGGCGATCATCCGGCCGTCGTTCACCCTAGGCGGGGCCGGCGGCGGCATCGCCTGGAACGTCGACGAGTTCCGGGCCATCGTCACCGAGGGGCTGCGCCTGTCGCCCGTGGACCAGGTGCTGGTCGAGCGGAGCCTGCTCGGCTGGAAGGAGTTCGAGCTCGAGGTCATGCGCGACCTCGCCGACAACGTCATCATCATCTGCTCCATCGAGAACTTCGACCCGATGGGCATCCACACCGGCGACTCGATCACGGTGGCGCCGGCCCTCACGCTCACCGACCGCGAGTACCAGCACCTGCGCGACCTGGCGCAGCGGATCATCCGCCGGATCGGCGTCGAGACGGGCGGCTCGAACATCCAGTTCGCGGTGAACCCGGAGAACGGCGAGGTCGTGGTCATCGAGCTCAACCCGCGGGTGAGCCGCAGCTCGGCGCTGGCGAGCAAGGCCACGGGCTTCCCCATCGCCAAGATCGCCGCGCAGCTCGCGGTGGGGCTCACCCTCGACGAGATCGCCAACGACATCACCCGGGTCACCCCGGCGTGCTTCGAGCCGGCGCTCGACTACGTCATCGTCAAGATCCCGCGGTGGAACTTCGAGAAGTTCCAGGGCGCCGACCGCCGCCTCGGCACCGCCATGCGCTCCGTCGGCGAGGTCATGGGCATCGGGCGCACCTTCCCCGAGGCGTGCCTCAAGGCCATCGACAGCCTGGAGGGCGGCTACCCCGACGTGAGCGCGGCGACCGACCAGGGCATCCGCGAGGCGCTGGCCACGGCCACGCCCGACCGCCTGGCCTCGATCTTCGAGGCGCTCCGGCGCGGCTGGCGCAGCTCGCAGATCGCCGAGGCGACCCGCATCGACAAGTGGTTCCTCGACCAGCTCGAGGAGGTCGTGCGGTTCGAGCAGAGCCTCACCGGGCGCTTCGTGGAGCAGGTCAGCGCCACCGAGCTGCGCCGGGCCAAGCGGTTCGGCATCTCCGACGCGATGCTGGCGAAGCTCCTCGGCTGCCGGGAAGAAGCCATCGCGCGCCGCCGCGAGGCCGAGGGCATCGTCCCCACCTACAAGCGGGTCGACACCTGCGCCGCCGAGTTCGCGTCGCACACGCCCTACCTCTACGGCACCTACGAGGACGAGGACGAGGCGGGCGAGTCCGAGAGCGACCGGGTCGTCGTGCTCGGCAACGGGCCGAACCGCATCGGCCAGGGCATCGAGTTCGACTACTGCTGCTGCCACGCCGCGTACGCCGTCGGCGAGGCCGGGCTCACCTCGGTGATGGTGAACTGCAACCCCGAGACGGTGTCGACCGACTACGACACGTCCGACAAGCTCTACTTCGAGCCCTGCACCGTCGAGCACGTGCGGGCGATCCTCGCGCGCGAGCGCCCGCGGGGCGTCATCCTGCAGTTCGGCGGCCAGACCCCGCTCAAGCTCGCCCACGACGTGGGCACCGTCCTCGGCACCTCGCCCGACGCCATCGACCTGTGCGAGGACCGCGAGCGCTTCTCGGCGCTGCTGAAGAGCCTCGACGTGCCGCAGCCCCAGAGTGCTGTCGCCCACTCCGTCGCCGAGGCCGCACAGGTCGCCGGGCGCATCGGCTTCCCGCTGCTGGTGCGCCCGTCCTACGTGCTCGGCGGCCGCGCCATGGCCATCTGCTACGACCAGGCCGACTTCGATCGGGTCGTGGTCGACGCCATCGCGACCAGTGAGGCCCACAGCCTGCTCATCGACCGCTACCTCGAGGGCGCGCGCGAGTACGACGTGGACGCCCTGTGCGACGGCGAGCAGGTGCTCATCGCCGGCATCGTGGAGCACATCGAGGAGGCCGGCGTCCACAGCGGCGACTCGGCCGGGGTGCTGCCCCCCGTGCTGCTGTCCGACGCCGAGCGGCGCCGCATCGAGGACGACACCTCGCGCATCGCGCTGGCGCTCGGCGTGGTGGGCCTGGTGAACGTGCAGTTCGCCGTCCAGGAGGGCGAGGTCTACGTCCTCGAGGTCAACCCGCGCGCGAGCCGCACCGTGCCGTTCGTCGCCAAGGCCACGGGCGTGTCGCTGGCGAAGATCGCCACCCGGCTCTGCCTCGGCACCAAGCTCGCCGAGCTCGACCCGGCGTGCCTGAAGCCCAAGGGCAACGACCTGTACTTCATCAAGGCCCCCGTGTTCCCGTGGCGGAAGTTCGCCGGCACCGACGTGGTGCTCGGGCCCGAGATGCGGTCCACGGGCGAGGTCATGGGGGTCGGCTGGAGCTTCGGCGAGGCCTACGCGAAGGCGCTGCTCGCCGCGGGCGTGGGCCTGCCCACCGAAGGCGGCGTGTTCCTCTCGATCCGTGACTCCGACAAGGCCGCCAGCGTCGGCATCGCCGGCGCGCTCGCCCACATGGGCTTCCGGCTGTACGCCACGCGCGGCACCGCCAAGTTCCTCGAAGACAAGCGCATCGCCTGCGAGACCGTCTTCAAGGTGCGCGAGGGGCGGCCCGACGCCGTCGACCTCATCAAGAACGGCCAGATCCAGCTCATCCTGAACACGCCGCTGGGCAAGAAGGCGCAGTACGACGAGCTCGCGATGCGCCTGGCGGGCCTCGAGCAGGGCGTGCCCTGCATCACCAACCTGGCCGCGATGAAAGCCGTCGTCTCGGCCATCCGCAGCCAGCGCGCCGGGGAGCTGCGGGTGATCAAGCTGCAGGAGATCGCCTGAGCCCGCTCGGAACCGGGGGCCTGCAGCGGTACGAGATGTACCGCCGCGTGCCCGACTTCCTCGACCTGTGGTCGCGCCGCAGCTTCGTCGTCGTCGCGGTGCTGGGCATCGCCTTGCTGGGCTTCCTCGGCTGGCTGTGGTGGCCCGTGTGGCTGCTGCTGGCGGGCTGGGTCGTCCTGTGCCTGATCGGCGTGCGCGACATGCTGCAGCGGCAGCACAGCGTCCTGCGCAACTACCCGCTGCTCGGGCACCTGCGGTACCTCGCGGAGTCGCTGCGCCCCGAGATCCGGCAGTACTTCGTCGAGTCCGACAAGGAGCTCACGCCGTTCGCGCGCCACGACCGGTCGCTCGTCTACCAGCGGGCGAAGATGGCGCTCGAGACGGTGCCCTTCGGCACGCGCTTCTCGGTGTACGAGCCCGGCTACGAGTTCGTGAACCACTCGCTGTTCCCGAAGCACGTGCCCGAGTCCGAGCGGCGCATCGACATCGGCGGGCCGCAGTGCAAGCAGCCCTACTCGGCGTCGCGGCTCAACGTGTCGGCGATGAGCTACGGCTCGCTGTCGGCGGCCGCGATCCGGGCGTTGAACCTGGGCGCCAAGGCCGGCGGCTTCTACCACAACACCGGCGAGGGCGGGATCAGCCCGTACCACGAGCAGGGCGGCGACCTCGTCTGGCAGGTCGGCACGGGCTACTTCGGCTGCCGCGCGAAGGACGGCGGCTTCGACGCGAAGCGCTTCGAAGACAACGTGGCCAAGCCCACCGTCAAGATGATCGAGATCAAGCTGTCGCAGGGCGCCAAGCCGGCCCACGGCGGCATCCTGCCGGGCGCGAAGGTGACCGAGGAGATCGCGGCCATCCGCGGGGTGCCCGTGGGGCAGGACGTCGACTCGCCGCCGGCCCACCGCGCCTTTCAGGGCGCCACGGGCCTCGTGGAGTTCGTGGCGCGGCTGCGCGAGCTGTCGGGCGGCAAGCCGGTCGGGTTCAAGCTGTGCGTCGGCAACCCGGTCGAGTTCATGGCGGTGTGCCACGCCATGCGCAACACCGGCATCCTGCCCGACTTCATCACCGTCGACGGCGGCGAGGGCGGCACCGGCGCCGCGCCGGTCGAGTTCTCCGACTCGGTGGGCACCCCGCTCGACGAGGGGCTCACCTTCGTCCACGGCACGCTGGTGGGCGCCGGGCTGCGCGACCGCATCCGCCTGATCAGCGCGGGCAAGATCGCGACGGGCTTCCACATCGTGCGGCACATGGCGCTCGGCGCCGACCTGTGCAACGCGGCGCGGGCGATGATGTTCTCGCTCGGCTGCATCCAGGCGCTGAAGTGCAACACGAACCGCTGCCCCGTGGGGGTCGCGACGCAGGACCCCGCGCTGATGGCGGGGCTCGACGTGCCGAGCAAGGCCGAGCGGGTGGCGAACTTCCACCAGCGCACGCTCGGGGCGGCGATGGAGATGGTGGGCGCGCTGGGGCTCGACGACCCCGACGACCTGCGGCCGTACCACATCTCGCGGCGGGTGGACCCCATGCGGGTCAAGACGCTGGCGGAGCTGTTCCCCACGCCCGAACCGGGGGCCTACCTCGAGGGCGCGGGCGACGAAGCGCTGCAGCGGCTGTGGGACCTCGCCGCCGAGCGGGTGTGAGGGGGATAGGGGAAGACGGGGGCCACGTGATCGAGCGGGTGGTCATCGAGAACTTCCGGTCCATCCAGCGGGTCGAAGTCGACCTGGCGCCGTTCACGGTGCTGGTCGGTCCGAACGGCGCAGGAAAGACCAACTTCGTGGTCGCGCTGGCCTTGCTCGGCCGCATGATCGACGTCGGGTCGACCGACCCCGCGACGGCGCTCGGCTGGCGACACCTCGCGCGGCGCGGCCCCCAGGGCACGGCAGCGCGGGTGACCCTCTCCGCGACCATCGTGAGCAGCTGGGACACCACGCCGCTGCATCCGCAGGGACCGACGACTCGGCAGCACCTGCGGGTGACCGCCGAGCTGACGCTCCGTGACGGCCCGGAGGGCGTGGAGATCGAGCGCGAAGCCATCCGCGTGTGCGATGTCGACGGGACGCCCATCGTCACCGTCGAAGACGACCGGACCCACCCGCGTGTCGTCGACGTGCCCGATGCGGCCCGTGCGGCGGCGCTCCCCGGTCTTCGGGGGCAGGACCTCCGGGCACACGGAGCGAACGCGGAGCGGCGCTTTCTCGGCGTCCTCGGTCCGCACGGCCCGTGGCGCCTCCTCGTCCGGCAGGCCCTGTCCGTCTCCCGCTTCCGCTTCGACGCGTCCGGCCTGCGATCCGACGCAGACGCCGACGGCACGTCGGCGCTGTCACCGACCGGCGCGCACCTCGCTGCGGAGGTGCTGCGGCTGCGGGGGCGCGCGGACCAGCCCGATCCCGGCTTCGAACGCGTCTTGAGCGCCCTGCGGGTCGTGTACGACCGGATCGAAGACGTGCGCGCAGTACCCCTCGGCCCGGGCCGCCTCGGGCTCCAGTTCCAGGAGGCGGGGATCGACGAGCCGCTCGATCAGTCCGCCGTGTCAGACGGTGTACTGCACGCCCTCGCTTTCCTGGTGGCGCTCTTCTCCCACCGTCGCGGTGTCCTGGCGCTCGAGGAGCCCGAGAACGCGCTCCATCCCTGGGCCGCGCGCGCGCTGGTGTCGCTCGCACAGGAGGACCGCGGGCGGCAGCTCCTGCTGACGACCCACTCGGAGACGGTGGTGAGTGCCATCGCCGACGTCGCTGCGCTCTACCTCGTGGAGCACGACGGCCGCGGCACGCACGTCTCGCGAGCGGCCGACCGGGAGGCCGAGCTCGACACCGTCCTGCGGCAGACCGGCCAGCGACTCGGTGACATCTGGCTCGACGGCAGCCTCGGCGGCGTGCCCGAGGCGCCGCAGTGACACGAGCGCGGAGGCCGGTCCCCCACCTCGGCCTGATCGTCGAGGGTGACACCGAGTACCACGCCCTCGCACAGCTGCCGAAGAAGACGGGTTGCCCTCCCCTCAAGCGCATCAACCTGGGAGGGGTCGGCGGCGACCTGACGCCGAAGGGCATCGCGAAGAAGCTCCTCCCCAAGGTGCTGCAGCTGCGGATCCTGGGCTGCACCGGCGTGGTCGTCACCCTGGACCGCGAGCGCCGGGAAGACTGTGTCCCGCGGTTCGCGCGAAGCATCACGGAAGCGCTGATGCGCGCGCTGACCGACGCTGGCGCGCCGAGCAGCGGCTGGACCTCGAGCGCGCACGCACGCGGAGCCCGTCCCTCGACAAGTTGCTCCGAAGCCTCGGCTGAGCGTCAGCGCTTCTTCTGCAGCGCCTCGTACGCCAGCCGCTCCGCCTCCGCCTCCGGCGCCCACACGAGCTCCGCGCCCTCGATGTGCTGCAGCGGGATCGTCCGCGGCTGATCCGTGTACAGCTCGGTGTACCCGCACTCGGGGCACACCCACGCCTCGAGCGTGCCCGTGGCCACGCGCCCCTGCAGCGCGTCCAGGAGGCCCGGGTGGTAGAGCCGCACCGACGAGACGCCGTTCCGCGAGAGGTCCGGCACCCGGGGGAGCCGCATGACCGGCGTCTCCCCGCACTTCGGGCACTTCCCCGTCTTCTTCACGCCCCCTCCTGTCGGGGTGGGACCCCCCGCCCCCTCAGGATACCGGCCCGGGCCAACCCACAGGAGCGGCCAACATGGCGATCGGCATCGGTGACTCCCTGCCCGCGGGCGAGCTGCACGAAGGCAACCCCAAGACCCACGTGAACCCCGCCGAGGCGTTCGCGAAGGGCAAGCACGTGATCTTCGGCGTGCCCGGCGCGTTCACGCCCGGGTGCGACAAGACCCACCTCCCCGGCTACGTCGGCGACGCCGACAAGTTCAAGGCGAAGGGCGTCGACTCCATCGCCTGCGTCGCGGTGAACGACGCGTTCGTGATGGCGGCCTGGGGCGAGTCGGCCCACGCCGGCGGCAAGGTCCGCATGCTGGCCGATCCGGCGGGCAGCTGGACGAAGGCCCTGGGCCTCGACGTCGACGCCGCGGCGCTCGGCGGCCTGCGCTCCAAGCGCTACGCCATGGTCGTGCAGGACGGCCAGGTGACCCAGCTCGAGGTCGAGCCCGACGGCTTCGGCCTGTCGTGCAGCCTCGCGCCGAGCCTGCTCGAGCGCGTCTGAGCAGCCCCCACCCTGCCCCACCCCGACAGGCCCGACCCATGACCGACGACACCGCGAAGGAGCTCCTCGAGACCTGGTTCGGCGACTGGGACGAGCGCGTGCCGCTGCCCGAGGGCGGCCCGCCCCAGTACGACCTGTGGTGGAAGCAGAGCGCCGAGCAGGACGAGCGGCTGCGCCAGCGCTTCGGCGAGGCCCACCGCGCCGCCCTGGCCGGCGCGTGCGAGGCCTGGGGCGAGACCCCGCGCGGCAACCTCGCGCTGGTCCTCCTCCTCGACCAGGTCACGCGCAACCTGTACCGGCGGCAGCCCGAGATGTTCGCCGCCGACCCCGCCGCCCGCGCCCGCGTGCGCCTCGCCCTCGACCGCGGCGACGAGGGCCGGCTCGCCCTGATCGAGCGCTACTTCCTGTACATGCCCCTGATGCACAGCGAGGCGCTGCCCGACCACGAGCGCGCCACCGACCGCTTCCAGGCCCTGCTGGCCGACGCCCGCGCCGCTGGCAGCGCCCGCATCGGCGTCTACGAGGGCGGCGTGGAGTTCGAGGCCCGCCACCGCGCGATCGTCGCGCGCTTCGGGCGCTACCCGCACCGCAACGCGATCCTCGGCCGCGCGAGCACGCCCGAGGAGCGCGCGTTCCTGGAGGAGCCCGGCTCGTCGTTCCTGTGAGTGTTAGTCGGCGCGGATGGACGCCGAACGGGGACGAGGGTGGCCGGTGATCGCCGGCGCGGTGGCGCTGGCGGTCGTGATCGGCCTGGCGATGGCGCCGGAGCGACAGGACGCGAGCCACCTCGGCCGCGGCATCCTCGCAGCGGTCGGGATCGGGCTCGTGGCGGTCCGCCTGTGGCTCGTCCGCACGCCGCGGGCCGAGGTCTGGCTGCGCGCGGCGCTCGCCGGCGTCGTCACCTTCGGCTGGTTCAACTACTTCCAGTTCGACCGGGACGTGCTCACCGGCATCAACGACTACACCGACACCGCCTACTACTACACGAACAGCAAGTACCTCGGCGAGCTCGGCTACGACGGGCTGTACGTCGGCGCCCTGCTCTGCGACCAGGAGCGCGGCTCGCCCCGCACGGCCGGCGTGCAGCAGATCCGCGACCTGCGCGACGACGAGCTGATCAACCAGGGCAACGGCTTCCCGGCGCGCGCCTTCGAGCACGGCCGCCAGGTGAAGGCCAACTTCACCCCGGCGCGCTGGCAGCAGTTCTGCCACGACATCGACTACTTCCTCGACCGCCTCTCGAAGCGCTCGCTCGAGACCAACTTCTTCGTCGACCACGGCTACAACCCGCCGCCCACCTGGTCCATCGTCGGCGGCAACCTCGCCCGCATCGTCCCGGTCGAGCACCTGAAGCTCATCTGCATGGCAGATGCCGTGCTGGTCGCCGTGATGTTCGTCGTGCTCGGCTGGGCCTTCGGCCTCGAGACGATGCTGTGGGTGTCGCTGTTCTACGTCACCACGTTCAGCGGCCGCTGGCCGCTGCTCGGCGCCGCCATCATGCGGTTCGACTGGGTCGTGGCGCTCGCCATCGGCATGGCCCTGCTCCGCGTGCAGCGCTACGGCGCGGCCGGCGTCGCCCTCGCCTACGCCGCGATGAACCGCGTCTTCCCGGCCATCTTCTTCTGGGGCTGGCTGGTGGAGGCCGTGCTCGACAGCTGGCCCGAGCGCCGCGTGCCGCGCAAGCACCTCGCGCTGGCCGGCGCCGCCGCCCTGACCACGGCCGTCATGGTGGGCATGGCGGCGGTGAGTACGGCCGCGGCCGCAGCTCGCCACGTCGGCCCACCACCTCAAGATGCACAACGAGAGCTTCAGCTCGCACCGGTGTGGCCTCGGCACTCGTCGCCGTCTACCGGGGCGAGAGACGAACGCGACCAGATCCGCGCGTTCCGGCTACCGCGAGTACCGCTCCATGGCGGTGCCAGCAGCTCGTCCGCTCGCTGAAGTGGGTGCTGCGCGGCATCGGCGTGCTGATGCTGGCCGCCATCGCGGCCTGGGCGGCGAAGGCCCGGCGCGACGGGCGGCCGGTGCAGGCCTGGGAGCTGCTGCCCATGGTGGTGTTGCCGTTCTTCTGCGCCACCACCCCGCAGGTCAACTACTAGGCAACCTGCGCGTGGTCTCCTTCGCCTGGCACGGCGCGGGCTTGCGCGGCGAGGGCCACACCGGCCCGCCCGCGCTCCACGCCGCCGGCCTCGCGCTGCTGTTCGCCACCGAGGTCGCCGCGCAGGTCGCCCAGTACGAGGGCATCGACCGCCACGCCACCAACGCGTTCAGCTCCCTCGGCCTGCTCGTGTACTTCCTCGTCGTCGGCACCTGGCTCGCGGTGGACGTGATGCGCCGCCCGGCCGAGGCCCGCCCGGTGACCAGCTGGCCGCTCGCGCTCGAGGTGCTCGGGGCCATCGTGGCGTACGAGCTCGTGCGCGGCGGATCGTGCGGCGCGTCCGCCGCGCCGTGGGCACCAGCGCCGCCCGCTTCGTCCGCAAGCACCGCATCCAGCTCGAGAGCGCCCGCTTCATCGACCGCGTGTGGATCCGCGAGGCGCTCGCCCAGGACCCGCGCATCGAGCGCGCCATCGGGCGCATCGCCGAGCAGGGCCAGCGCACGGTGCGCGAGCTGCGCAGCCAGGTCGACGCCTACGTCGAGGAGATCGCGCCGTTCTTCTCGCTCGCGGCGTACTACCGCCTCGGGCCTGCTTCCCTGGCCAAGCGCCTGGTCGACTTCTGCTTCGTGCTCGCGCCCGGTGCCTTCGAGGCGCAGCTCGCCAAGGTCCCCGCCCGACGCCGTGCGCGTCTGCGTCATCAACCACCGCGCCAACACGGACCCGCTGGTTGCTCGCCTACGGGCTGCTGCGCCACGTCCCCATGTCCTACGCCGTCGGCGAGTGGGCGCTCGTCTGGCCGCTGCACACGATGTTCCGCGCGTTCGGCAGCTACTTCGTCCGGCGGGGCGAGAAGGACCCGCTGTACCACGCCGTCCTGGAGCGCTACGTGCAGCTGCTCGCCGGCCAGGGCGCGGTCACGGGCTTCTTCCCCGAGGGCGGGCTGTCCCGCGACGGCGCGCTGCGCCCGCCGCGCACCGGGCTGCTCGACTACATCGTCGGCCTGCGCCACGACCACCCCGAGCGCGAGATCGCGTTCATGCCCGTGGGGCTGAACTACGACCGCGTCCTCGAGGACCGGATCCTGCTCCGCAGCCGCGAGGGCGCCCCCCACCGAGCGCCCGCGCTGCCCGAGCGGCTGCTGCGCCTCGTCTGGGGCCTCGTCTGGCTGCCGCGCCTCGTCGCGGCCAACCTGCTGCGCGTCGCGACCCGCAGCCACCAGAAGTTCGGCTACGCCGCGCTGGCCTTCGGTGAGCCGCTGCTGCTGTCGGACTGGCCCGGCGGCGAGGCGCTGCACCGGCTGCCCGACGACGAGCGCCGCCCCGCGCTCGAGGCCCTCGCCACCGAGCTCCTCCGCCACCGCATCGGGCGGGTCGTCCCAGCCACCCCCGTCCCGATCTACGCCACCGCGCTGCTCCGGCCGGGGCCTGGCGACGACGCCTCCGTCCGCCGGCGGGTCGTCGACGTGCTCCACGAGCTGCGCGCCCACAACGCGCGGCTCGCGCTCGGCCGCGCGTTCGACGAGATCCGGCGCAAGCGCGACCCCGAGGCCGCCGTCATCCACCAGACCTTCGAGGACGCCCTCATCGACGCCGAAGAGGCCGAGCAGCTCGCGAGCCTGGCGGCCACGCTGCTCGTCCGGCGCGGGGTCCTGCGGGTGGAGGCCGTGGAGGGCCAGCCGGGCCACGTCCGCGCCGCCGCCGACGCCGACGAGGTGTTGACGTACTATGCGAACTCGATCGCCCACCTGTGGGAGGAGGCCTCGCCGTGACCGAGCGTCCGCTGCACCGCGTCTGCGTGTTCTGCGCGTCGAGCACCGCCGCGAGCCCGTCGTTCCGCGCGGCGGCGCGCCGGGTCGGCGAGGTGCTGGCCGCCCGCGGCATCGGCCTGGTCTACGGCGGCGGGCGGGTGGGCCTCATGGGCGAGGTCGCCGAGGGCGCGCTGGCCGCCGGCGGCGAGGTGGTGGGCGTCATCCCCGAGAAGCTGCAGGGGCTCGAGCTCGCGCGGCGCGACCTGACGCGGCTCGAGGTGGTGCCCGACATGCACGCCCGGAAGCGCCGGATGGCCGACCTGTCGGACGCGTTCGTCGCGCTGCCGGGCGGCTACGGCACCCTCGAGGAGCTGTTCGAGGCCGTCACCTGGACGCAGCTCAACTACCACCTCAAGCCCGTCGGGATCCTCAACGTCGAGGGCTTCTTCGACCACGTGGTGGCCTTCCTCGGGCGCGCGGCCGCGGAGGGGCTGGTGCGCCGCGACCACGTGGACCTGCTGCTCGTCGACACCGCCATCGAGGCGCTGCTCGACCGGCTGGCCGCGGCCGAGCTGCCGGCCCTCGAGCGCTGGATCGACGATGTGTGAGCGACACGGGAGGCGCGCGTGAAGCGCATGGTGCTGGCGCTGGTGCTGACGACGGGCTGCGTGGGGAGCTTCCGCCTCACCCGCTCGGTGTACGCGTTCAACGATCAGGTGACCGACAGCGTCGTCCTCAAGGAGGTCGTGTTCGTCGCGTTCCTGATCGTGCCCGTGTACGAGGTGTCGTTCGTCGCCGACTCGCTGTTCCTCAACGTCGCCGAGGCGGTGAAGGGCGAGAGCCTCATCCGGACGGTGCCCCCCGAGGCGCCGCCGGTGGCGGTGGTGGTCCCGGCGGAAGACGGCGCGTGGATCGAGGTCTCCGGCCAGCGCGCGCGCCGGGTGGTGCGCCGGGGCGGCACCCTGGCGCTGCTGGAGGACGGGCAGCCCATCGCCACCGTCACCGCCGACGACGACGGCGCGATCACCGTCACGCGCGACGGCCGGGCGCGGCGCGTGCCCGCCGAGGCCGTGGCGCGGGTCACGCGCGCGGCGCGGCAGGGCGGCGACGCGCTCGCCGCGGAGATCCGGACGGCCCTCGCCGGCCGTTGACCGTGCGGCCTACGGTGGACGAAGGTACGTTATGCCGAAGGAGGCACGATGTGGCTCGTCCTGACGGCAGGCGCGGCCCAGGCGGCGCCGCTGGCCATCCAACCGCCGGATCTCGTGACCACCGCCACCGTGGCGCCGCGCTACGACGGGGATCCGACCTTCCCGCCGGGGCGCTGCCTCATCCGCGTGGTGGTCGGCGCCGACGGCGCGCCGACCGAGGTGGGCGCCAGCAGCTGCCCGCCGAAGTACGCCGCGCTGGCCGAGGGCGCGGTGCGGCAGTGGCGGTGGGCGCCCCCGTCGTCGGCCCCTGCGGCCACCGTCGTCGCGGTGGAGTTCACGCCGCGGGGGCGCCTGGCGGTGGCGCCGGCGTCGACGTGCGCCTACACCGTGCGGGTCGCGAGCGACGGGCGGGTGCAGCTCGACGAGCCTGCAGCGCCGCAGTGCGCCTTCTGGCCGGTCGCGCGGGTGCCCGGCCCGCTGCCCGCCGGCCGGTGCACGGTGGCCATCGACGGCGGCATCCAGCGCGACACGCCCGGCTGGGTCGTGGCCGAGGACTGCGACGACGTCACGGCCGAGTTCGCCCAGGTGATCGCCGGCGCCTCGCTGTTCGTCGAGGGCACCGAGGCGACACGCATCACGCTGAAGCTGCCCGCGGCGTCGAGCGCGCCGAGCGCTGCCGACCTCGACCTCACGGGCAAGCGCGTGACCGCGGCGCCGGCGGGCGGCCGGATCAGCGGCCCGTCCGGCGGGACCGACGCGCTGGATCCCACGCTGGCCGTCCCCGAGGACACCACGGCGCCGACCGTCGACCTCACCGACCTGGGCGCGCTGGTCCGCGCGCGCCCGCCGGCGCCGAAGCCCGCCCCCGACGAGGACGACGCGGAGGAGGATCCGCCCGAGCGCTGAGCGGTGCGCACCGGTGCGCACCGCGCGGAGGCGCGCGCGCGCTCGTCGATTCATCAGGTCGTTCGCCGATCGCGCCCCGCGCCGGCCGCGGCCCCGCGCTTGCACCTGGGAGGCGCGGGAGGGAGGAATGCTACGTCTGACCGCGTGCGTGGTGGACCTCGATCGGCGGGTGGTCCACCGGGACGGGCCCGGATTCCCCGCACTGGACGGGCCGCTCGGGCCCGTGCCGCTCACCTGCCGCGAGGCGGCGCTGCTCGACTACCTGGCGGCCCGCGCCGGCGCGTCGGTGCCCCGGGACGAGGTGCTCCAGGAGGTGTTCGGCTACGCGGACCACGTGCGCAGCCGCGCCGTCGACAGCGTCGTGCGGCGGGTGCGGGTCAAGATCGAGGCCGATCCGGACCGGCCCGCGCACCTGCTGACGGAGTTCGGCGTCGGCTACCGCCTGCTCCTCGCGCAGACGCCCGACCCGCCGGCGCCGGCCGCGCCCGCCGAGCGGCCGCGCCTGCTGCTGACGGGCGGCGCCGTCGACCTCGAGGCGGGCGTCATCCTCCGCGACGGCGCCGAAGAGCCCCTCGTCGGCAACGAGCTCACCCTGCTGCGGGTGCTCGTGGGCGCGGCCGGGCGGACGCTCGCGCCGTGCCAGCTCGAGCGCCGTGTGGGGCACCGTCCTGGTGCGCTCGAACCGCCTGCGGAGCCTGGTGTGGCGCCTGCGCGCGAAGATCGAGCGCCACCCCGACGCACCCGTCCACCTGCTCGCCGCCCGGGGGCACGGCTACCGGCTCGTGGTGGGCGCACCGTCCGAGGACCTGGAGGCCGCCGTGGTGGCGGGCTTCCTCGGGGCCGATCCGCGGGCGAGCGCACGGAGGCGCTGTGGCGGGCCGCCGCCGAGCTGGCCGCGCTGCGGCGGCGACGCCACGAACCTCGCCTGCGGGCAGGCCTGCGTGGTGCTCCCCGAGCCCGCCGACGCCGAGGCCGCCGCGGACGCGCTGTCGCGGGCCGTGGTCGGGGTGGCCGTGGCCGTGGCGCGCGGCGCGGTGCGGCGCGTCACGCCGCCGGGCAGCGCGCGCCGCGAGTACCTGGGCCCGCCGCTGCAGCTGGCCACCGAGCGGGCCCGCCGGCGGGCGCGGTGAGGCGCTACAGCCCGTACTTGCGGATGAGGCGGCCGAGCGCGTGGCGGGAGGACAGGCCGAGCTCCTTGCGCGCCGCCTCGTGGCGCCCGTGGTGGCGCTCGAGGGCCGCCTTGATCTCCTCGGGCCCGATGCTGCGCGGGTCGACCGCGGCCGGCGTCGCGTCGCGCACCTCCTGGGCGTACTCCGGCCACAGCACGAGCTCGTCGCCGGGGCTGCGCCGCATCGCCTCCCACAGCGGCAGCTCAGCTCGCGCACGTGGGTGGTGTAGGGGTGGTCGACCAGCGCGGCGACGAGCGACGCCGTGATGCGAGGCGTCCCGGTGGACGGCGCCACGAACCGCGCCAGGTGCGGCTCCTCGCGGGCGATGCGCCGGAGGAGCTGCGCCGCCACCAGCGGCACGTCGGCGCGCCGCAGGTCGAGCCCGGGCAGCTCGATGCGCAGCGGGAAGCGCGCGAGCACGTCGCTCTTGAGCACGTCGAGCGGGCGGTTGGTCGCCGCGACGAGCCGCAGGTCGGCGCGCGTGGCCCGGGCCTCGCCCAGCCGGGTGTACTCCCCCTGGTCGAGGACGCGCAGCAGGCGGGCCTGCTGGGCCGGCGGCAGCTCCCCGAACTCGTCGAGGAACAGGGTCGAGCCGTCGGCCGCGCCCACCAGGCCCGGCCGCGCGGGCATCCCCGGGTTCGGGAAGCCCGCCAGGTTGCCGAACAGCTCGGCCTCGATGAGGGTCTCGGGGAAGGTCGCGGCGTTGCGCGAGACCAGCGCGGAGCGCCGGCGCCGCGACCGGGCGTGGAGCGCGCGCGCGACGAGCTCCTTGCCGCTGCCGCTCGGGCCGCGCACGAGCACGTGGGCGTCGAGCGGGCCGCAGAACGCGATCTGGCGCCGGATCTCCCAGGCCTCGGGCGTCTCGCCCACGATGCCGTCGGCGTCGGGCTCGCCGAAGGGGTGGCTCGACGGCGCCGCCGGCAGCGGCCCCCGCCGCTCGCAGCGCAGCAGCAGCTGGTCCTGCAGCTCGATGAGCGCACCCGGCACCCACGGGCAGCGCGGCGTCGGCCGCCCGTTGAGCAGCATCGGGCAGCGCCCGAGGTTCTCGACGAGCAGGTCGCGGCCCTCGGCCACGATGCGGAGCTGCTCGCGGGAGATGCGGGGCGCGCGCAGCGGGGGCGTGGGCTCGTCGCCACCCGGGCGGGCGCGCACGAACGCGAGCGTGCCGCTGCGGCCGAGCACGAGCGGCGGATCGTCGAGCCAGGCGACCTCGCCCGCGCGCTCGGGCTCGTCGGCGCACCACAGCACCACGAGAGCGGGCCGGGCAGGGCCCTCCGCTCCGTCTGCTTGGCGGCCGGTGCCGAGGCTGAGCGTCTCGTCCATCGCGTCCCCCTCGGTAATGCGCCGGGGCGACGACGTCCGCTCACACCCGCCAACACGGCGTCAGAGCGGCACCTCCAGCGCCACGGGGACGTCGCCCCCCCCCAGCCCCAGCGCCCGCCACGCGCCCACGGCGCGCCGCCGAGGTCGCCCGAGGGCGGATCGGGCCAGTCCCAGGCGGCCTTGGCGTCGAAGAAGCGGATGAACGCCTCGTGCACGCGCAGCGGCGCGCCGAGCTCCTCGACCAGCTGCAGGTTCGCGCGGATCTGCTTGGCGCGGCCGATCTCGATCACCTCCCGCGCGTCGATGCCGAGCGCCCGGAAGTGCGGCTCGAGCCTCCCGCAGCATGCCGAGCTGGCTCCAGTACTCGCCGAACTCCCAGGCCCATGCAGGTCGAGCGCCTCGGCGTGGGTCATCCCGCGGAGCAGGCGCGGCAGGTGGAGCACGCCGAGCGCGACGTGGCGGGCCTCGTCGCGCTCGTACAGCGCGATGAGGTCGCACAGCACGGGCTCGATCCGCGACTGGCGCACCATCTGGAACAGCGCCAGCGCCATCGGCTCGATCATCATCTGCATTCCGACGAGCTTCTTCGTCAGGGTGGACGCGCTCAGCGTGCCCATCAGCACCCGCGTGGTGCTCGGGCCGAGCCCCTTCGGCACCTCGCCGATCATCGCGAGGTAGTCGTGCATGACGTAGAAGTGGCGGGCCTCGTCGTGGGCCTGCGCGGTGGCGGCGAGCTTCGCCTCGAGCGGCTCGAGCCGCACCGCCAGCTCCGACGACACCTTCCACGCCGCGAGCTCCCCCCACAGGATGACGGCGAACAGGCCCTGCAGGGCCTGCCGCTGCTCGGCGTCGAGCCGGATGCCGCCGTGGCGGGCGACGAGCTCGGGCAGCACGGTCTTGCCGTCCCACGCGAGGCGCTGGCCCTTGTGGTAGAGCCGCTCGAGCTTCGCGGCCGAGGCCGCCTCGACGGCGTCGCGCGCCGGCAGCTCGTCGAACATGTCGAACGGCAGCGGGACGTCGGGCCGGACCCCGCGGGCCTTGTCGCGGGCGCGGCGGGCGCTGGCCAGCGGGCTCAGCAGCTTGCGGGCGGACTTGCGGATCGTGCTCACGGGAGGGCCTCCCGGCCCGGCTCGCGGGCCACGCGGACGAACAGGTCGCGCAGATCGGCGTAGGACTCGACCACGCGCTCGCGCTCGGCCTCGGTCTGGGCCTGGGCGAGCTCGACGACGAGCCCGTGCAGCGTGACCCGCACCAGGCGGGCCAGGCGGTCGGCGGGCAGCGGCGGCGCCCCGGCGAAGGCCTCGCGGATGCCGCCCTCGAGCAGGGCCGTGGTCTCGTCGTAGAACGCGGCGAGGTCCTCGTGGAGCGGGGCGCTCTTCGTGGCCAGGCTCATCGTCTCGACCATGAACGGCGCCCACGACGACATGTCGCGGACGGTGCCCCACAGCGCGTCGAGCGCCTCCACCACCGTCTCGAGGCCGCGATCGCCCCGCTGGAAGCGGTCGTCGAACCGGGCGTGGAGCTGGCGGAAGGTGGCGCGGACCGCCTCGATGAGCAGGTGCTCCTTGCTGTCGAAGTGGTAGTGCAGCAGCCCCTTGGAGACGCCGGCGGCGCGGGCCACGGCGCCCATCGACGCCGCTTCGTAGCCGTTGCGACCGAACAGGCGCGCGGCGGCGTCGACGATGCGGCCGATCGAGCGGGCGCCGCGGGACGAGGGGACGGGCTTCACGAGGGCTCCTGGCCGATGAACCCGTGCTCGGGCCCACCTGTTCCATTTCGACGCTGGGTCGACGGATTTCCGCTCCGTACTGGCCGGCCAGTACAAGAACAGTGTGCGACGCCGACCGGCACCGGCGCAAGGGGGACGCTACGGGGCGTGCCGGAGCGCACCCGTGGAGGACCGTGTGGAGACTGGCGTCATCGACTTCCTGTTCGACGTGGCCTGCCCGTTCGCCTACCTGGCCTCCACCCGCATCGAGGCGGTCGCGGCGCGCGCGGGCGCCCGGGTGCGCTGGCGTCCGGTGCTGCTCGGCGGCCTGCTCCGCGCGACGGGCGCCCCCGACGACCCGAACGCGGTGATGCCGCCCGCCAAGCGCGCGCTGGTGCGGCTCGACATGCTGCGGCAGGCCGACGTGCTCGGCGTGCCCCTCACCATCCCCGACGCCCACCCGCGCCGGACCCTCGACGCGATGCGCTGGCTCGTGGCCACCCCGGACGACGCGCTCCCCGCGCTGGCCGCCCGCCTGTTCCGCGCCTACTGGGTCGAGGGCGCCGATGTCGCCGATCGGGCCGTGCTCCGGGCGATCGGCGCCGAGCAGGGCGTCGACGTCGACCGCATCGTCGACGACGCCGAGACCAGGGCGCTCCTGCGCGCGCGCACCGACGAGGCCGTGGCGCGCGGCGCGTTCGGCGTGCCGACGGTGTTCGTGGGGGAGCAGCGGGTGTGGGGCGCCGATCGGCTGTGGCAGGTCGAGCAGGCGCTGGGGCTGCCCGTGCCGCCGGCGGTGGCGGGGACGGCGTCCGGCGGGACCCTCGAGTGGTTCCACGACTTCGCGAGCCCGTTCAGCTACCTCGCGTCGACGCAGATCCGCGCCGTGGCCGACCAGCTCGGCGCCGAGCTCGTGCAGACGCCGGTGCTGGTGGGCGCGCTGTTCCAGGCCATCGGCACCCCCATGGTGCCCGTCGCCACGTTCTCGCAGGCCAAGGCCGACCACGTGGGCCGCGATCTGGCGGCCTGGGCCGCGCGCTACGGCGTCCCCTTCCGCTTCGCCTCGAACTTCCCCATCCGCACGCTGCACGCGGACCGCGTCGCGCTGGTGGCGCCCGCCGTCACCGACGCCGTCTACCGCGCCGCCTGGGCCGACGACCGCGACGTGGCCACGCCCGAGGGCCTGCGCGCCGTCCTCGACGACGCCGGCTTCGACGGCGCCGACCTGCTCGCCCGCGCCGAGGATCCGGCCGTCAAGGCGCAGCTGCGGGCGAACACCGAGCGGGCCGTGGCGCTCGGGGTGTGCGGCGTGCCGACGTTCCGGGTGGGCGACCAGCTGTTCTGGGGCCAGGACCGGCTCGATCACGTGGCCCGCGCGCTGGGCGGCTGGCGGGTGGACGACCCCGGATCCGCCGCCTAAGGGCCGGGGACGGAGGGGAGCATGCGGCGGATCTGGATCCCACGGCACGGCGGACCGGAGGTGCTCGAGGTGCGCACCGAGGCCGACCCGACCCCGGGCGAGGGCGAGGTGCGGATCGCCGTGCGGGCGACGGGCGTGAACTTCGCCGACGTGCTCGCGCGGATGGGGCTGTACCCCGACGCGCCGCCGCTGCCCTGCGTCGTGGGCTACGAGGTGGCCGGCGTGGTCGACGCGGTGGGCCCCGGCGTCACGGGCTTCGCCGAGGGCCAGCGCGTGGTCTCGATCACCCGCTTCGGGGGGTACGCCGACCGCGTGGTCGCGCCCGCCGTCCAGGTGCAGGCCCTGCCCGACAGCGTCCCCTTCGACGTCGCCGCCGGCATCCCCGTGAACTGGCTCACCGCCTGGATCATGCTGGTGCACCTGGGCAACGTGCACGAGGGGGAGCGCGTCCTGGTGCACGCGGCGGCGGGCGGGGTCGGCCAGGCCGCCGTCCAGATCGCGAAGTGGCGCAAGGCCGAGATCATCGGCACGGCCAGCGCCGGCAAGCACGAGCGGCTGCGCGAGGCCGGCGTCGCGCACTGCATCGACTACCGCACCCAGGACTTCGAGCAGGAGGTGCAGCGGATCACGGGCGGCCGCGGCGTCCACGTGGCGCTCGACGCGGTGGGCGGGGCCTCGCTCGCGAAGAGCTACCGCTGCCTGGCGCCGATGGGGCGCGTGTTCGCGTTCGGGGTGTCGTCGTTCGCGTCCGGGCGGACGCGGTTCAGCTCGGTGTTCTCGGCGCTGTCGGGCCTGTGGGCCATGCCCACGTTCCGCCCGATCCCGATGATGAACGCCAACCGCGGCGTGCACGGGATCAACCTCGGCCACCTGTGGGACGAGCAGGAGCGGGTGGGCGCGATGCTGCGCGAGATCCTGGGCCTCGTGGCCGACGGGACGTTCGCGCCCGTCCTCGACCGCACCTACGGGTTCGACGAGGCCGCGCAGGCCCACGAGCGGCTGCAGGCGCGCGAGAACTTCGGCAAGGTGGTGCTCGTCACCGAGTAGGCGCGCAACGGTGTGCGGCGGCCGCCAGCCCCGGGCCGAGGCTATGGGATGCCCAGGAGGTGCGGATGGACCGCCACACGCTCACCGCGCTGGCCCAGGCCGCGAAGGAGCGCTACGGCGCCGCCAACGCGCGCACGATGCGCCAGGAGGCCATCGACGGCGGCCTGATGGCCGAGCTGCTGATGGAGCAGACGACCACCCTGTCGCGGCTCGGCGGGGCGCTCGAGCAGGCGACGAGCGCGCTCCTCGCGCTGCGGGCGCGGTTCGACGCGGGCGAGGACCCGGGCGCGCTGTACGCCGAGGACGCCGTGCAGCGCAAGGAGCTGCACCGGCTGCGGTGGGAGATGCAGGTGGTGAAGGAGGCCATGGGGCTGCGCAAGGTGCGGCAGGAGATCGACCGCAGCTGGCCCGTGCCGCCGCACCTGCCCCGCTGAGCCTCACAGCGGGCGGGCGAGCCGCATGCCGATGTTGTAGGAGACCGTCCACGGGTCGGTCCCGACGCGGAACGCCGACCGGGCGGCGTTCGGGAGTGGACGACCGAGCCGCCGCGCCCGACGATCATGTGGTTGGCGGTGCGCTCGGCCCAGGCCGCCTCGCCGTCGGCGCGGCCGTCGGGCACGACGACCCGCTCGCCGTCGGGGGTGTTGCCGCGCTCGGCCAGCCGGTCGGCCGTCCAGTCGATGACCCCGCCGGCCATCGCCCGCACGCCGAACACGCTCTCGTCGAGGCCTCGGGCCTGGACGGGCTCCATCTCCGGGGCGCCGCGGAAGGCCAGCCGGCTCGCACACCAGCTGGGGTCGATGTGATCGCCCCAGGGGTAGATCCGGCCGTCCCCCGCGCGGGCGGCCTTCTCCCACTCGAGCTCGCCCGGCAGCCGCCAGGGCGCGCCGCTCCGCGCGGCCTCCCAGCGGGCGAAGGCCCACGCCGCGACGTGGTCGATGTTGATGACGGGCCAGTCGGGCTGCCAGCGATCGCCCTCGGCGTCGACCGGCAGGACGTACTGGTCGCCCTGCCAGGCGTACAGCACGTCGCCCCACGACCCCGCCGCCCGGCCGCGGCCCCGCGGCGCCATCCGCTCGGCGCCCGCGCGGTCGCCGCGGGCGACGAGGTCGTTGACGAAGGCCAGGTACTCGCGGTGGGTGACGGGGAACCGCCGGATCACGAAGGCGTCGACCCACACGCGCAGCAGGGGCAGCCCGCCGGGCGCGTCGGGGTCGCCGCCGACGGTGGCCCAGCCGGGCGGGACGTAGCAGTCGTCGGGGCCGAGCGCGCCGGCGGCGGGCAGCGGGACGGGCAGGGGGGCGGCCTCGCCGGGCGGCACGCCGTGCCAGTGCTCCTCGCGGCCGAGCAGGATCGGGTAGCGCACCGGCAGCCGGTAAGGGTGGCGGAGCGTGAGCAGCCAGCGCCCGGCGGGGATCGCGACCGCATCGAGCGGCGTCTGCCCGAGCGAGCGCACCGGGACGGGCACGAGGCGCCGCCGGACGAGCTCGTAGCGGTGGAGCACCACTTCGGCGCCGGGCGGATCGCTGTGGACGGTGACGGTGCCCTCGCCCCTGAGCCACCGTGCCGCGCGGAGCCGCTGGGGGTGTGCCTCGGGGAGGCCCTCCACGTGGCGGACGAGCCGGTGCTCGGCGACGGCCGCGGCGTCGACGTCGCCCGCGGCCTCCGCCGCGACGTGGGCGGCCTGCGCGCGGACGGCGGCGGCGGCGTGGGCCGCTTCGTCGTCGGGATCGTGGGCCAGCGCGGCCTCGAGGGCCTCGTCGATGGCCCGATCGGTGGCGCGGACCTCGCGCTCGAGGGCGGACGCCTCGTCGTCGGCCGCCCACCACGCCTCGCGGGTCGTGTCGGGCTGCCAGGGCTCGTTGCCGGCGATCAGGGCGTCCGCCTCGCGCCGCGCGGCCACGGCGCGCTCCCGGAGCGCCTCCAGGCGGGTCGTGAGCGCTTCGGCCTGCTCGCGCGACGTGCGCGCCCGGTCGCGGCGGTCCTCGCCGTCGAGCCAGCGCTGGAGCGCGTTGCCCACGGCGGTGGCGTCGGCCGGGCGATCGGCGGGCTCGGGCGACAGGCAGCTCGACAGCAGCGCCGCGAGCTCCGGGGGGAGCGCGAAGCCCGCGGTCGGCAGCTCCGGGACGCGGCCGGACTGCAGGCGCTCGAGGACCTCGGTGAGGCTGCACCCCTCGAACGGCGGCGCCCCGGCGACCATCTGGTACAGGATGCAGCCCAGCGCGTAGACGTCGGTGCGGGGGCCGAGCTTCGCCCGCTCGCCGCGCGCCTGCTCGGGTGCCATGAACGCTGGCGTCCCGAAGATGCGTGTCCGACCGACATCTTCGTCGCCGTCGTCGGTCGGGTGCACCGCCTCGCGGAACAGCCCCCAGTCGACGACCCGCACCTCGCCGTGCTCGCCGACCAGCAGGTTGGCGGGCTTGAGGTCGAGGTGGACCACCCCGCGAGCGTGTGCATAGCCGACGGCGGCGCACGCGCGCTGGAGGATGTCGACCAGGCGCCGGAACCCGCTGCGCACGTCGCGGCTCAGGTGCACCCGATGGATCCTCTCCTCGACGGTGTCGCCGCGGACGATGGGCATCGTGAACCACGGCCGGCCGTCTGCCGCGAAGCCGTGATCGTAGACGGCGACGATGCCGGGGTGCGACAGCGCAGCGGTGGCGCGGGCCTCCTCGACGAAGCGGGCGGCCCCCCCCGCCGCGACGGCCACGGTGGGGCGCACGAGCTTCATGGCCACTTCGCGCCCGAGGACGCTGTCCCACACGCGCCGGACCTCGCCCATGCCCCCCACACCGAGGACGCCGCGGTCTTCGTAGCGGTCGGGGAGGTCGCTGCCGGTGCGCTCGGCCTGCGCAGGCTCGAGCACCTCGTCGAGCAGCGCTCGCACCTGAGCCTCGGCTTCGGGCGACAGGGAGAGGCCCTCGAGTGTGGACAGCAGGTGGGTCAGGCGCGCAGGATCCAACGGCTCCGTCCGTAGATCTCCACCGTAGCGCGATGCCCGGTGTGCGTCCCCTCGCTGCGACCCACCCCATTAAACGTCGGCCGGGGGCGTGAAGTGCGCCGTAAATCGGTTGGAGCGGTCCGCGTCCCCGTGTCATCTTGGGGCAACGCTCCCCGGAGGACCTCATGCTCGTCCTGTTCGCGGCGATGTTCGCCCCCGATGCGCACGCCTTCAGCAACTTCTGCAACCCGAACTGCATCGAGCAGATCGTCTGGGTCGAGACCACGATCCTCCCGCCCTGGCTCGAGACGGAGGACCGCCGCGTGGGCGGCCTGGAGTCGCTCGAGGTGACGGTCTACCTCACCCACGGCGACATGGCGGCGACCGTCAACGGCACGCCGCTCGACCGCGAGCACCTCATCTGGAGCGGCCGCGGCTACTCGACCTACCGGGTCCCGGCCCACGTGGGCGAAGACGTGGTGGTGACCGTCGAGAACCTCGCCGAGGAACCGCTCGAGTTCAGCATCGACTACCGCGGCTCCAACATCGCCCCGTAGGGGTCAGCCGGCCTGCCGGCGCCCCGGCAGGTACCACGGGAAGTGGTTCGGCCAGCGGAAGCGCCCCATCGACACGCTGATCGACGGGGCCTCCGCCCGCACCTGGTGCCACCAGCCCACCGGGAGCAGCACCGCGTCGCCGGGCTCGAGCACGAGCTCGTGCCAGCGCACCTCGCGCAGGGCCTCGCCGGGCAGCGCGGCGTCGGCGCGGTTGTAGAGCCCGTCGGCGGTGGCGAGCAGCGCCGCCTCCCACGGCGCGGCCAGCCACACGCGCTTGCGGCCGCAGCGCTGCACCAGCCAGCCCGTGGACTGGTCGTGGTGCAGCCGGGTGACGGTGCCCGCGGGCCCGATCCAGGCGAAGGGCTCGGCCTGCGGCGCCAGGCCCGGCAGCGGCCCGATCTCGGCCCGCAGCGGGGCGAGCCCCGGCTCGTCGAGGAGCCGGCAGCGCGCGTCGGCGTAGACGTCGTCGGAGGCGGGGCCCTCGGCGCGGGCCAGCAGCTCGCGCAGCGGCATCCGGCGGCTGTGGGCCGCGCGGTCGTCGAACCAGCGGGGGGCGGCGGCGCGGCCCACCACGGCGGTGACCTCCACGTCGCCGAAGCGCTCGGCGAGCGAGGCCGGGGTCCAGGCCGGCCAGTCCGCCGCGGCGCCGCGCAGCACCAGCGGGCGGTGCGGCGTCCACCACTCGCGGAAGAGGCGGTCGTCGTCGACCTCGTGGAGGCGGAGCTCGGCGACGGGGCCGTCGTCGAGGGCCTTGCGCAGCCGCGCCACCTGCTCGATCCCCGCGCTGCGGGCCACGAGCGCCTGGGCGCCCGCCAGGATCGGCGACTGCAGGACCTCGTCGACCAGCCCGCCGGCCGACGCCTCGGGCACGCCGCCCTGGACGAGCCCCGCACACAGCTCCGCCCGCGAGGCGCCCCGGAGCGCGTTCTCGGCGATCCACGCCGTCCATGCCGGCGCGAGCGCCGGTGCGGCGCTGCTCACTGCGGCCGCGTGGCCCACGGCGAGGAGGAGGGCAGCGCGGACAGGCCGGCGGTGGTGGTGCCCGTGTCGGGCGGCGGCATGGGCGGCGTGATGCCCGTGTCGCCCGTGTCGCTGATGCCCGTGTCGGCGCCCGTGTCGGCGCCGGTGTCGACAGTGTGCCCGCTGTCGCCCGAATCGGGCGGCACCATCGGTGGGATGATGGTGGACGCGGTGTCGCCCGTGACGGGCGGGATCCGTAGGGGCGATGATGGTGCCGCTGTCGCTGTCCTTGCTGGCGCCGGCGGTGCAGGCGAGGGCCAGGGCGGCGACGAGCGGTACGGGGTGGTGCGCATACCCGAGCCTATCTCGGCCGACGGGCGTCCGCGCGGATCGCCACCGTGGTACACGGTCGGGGGAGGCTCGGTGGAGGTCCGCGACCCGATCCACGGCGCGATCGCGCTCGACCCGGCAGAGGTGGCCGTCGCCGACCACCCGTGGGTCCAGCGGCTGCGCAACATCCGCCAGACGGGCTTCTCGCAGATGGCGTTCCCCGGCGCCACCCACACCCGGTACATGCACAGCCTCGGCGCCATGCACCTCGCCGGCCGGGCCTTCGACCAGGTCTACCGCGGGTGGGCCTTCGACCGGCCCGACGCCCGGGAGCGCCTGCGGGCCGCCGTGCGCGTCGCGGCGCTGTGCCACGATCTCGGCCACCCGCCGTTCTCGCACTGCATGGAGTTCGCGATGCCGCCCCTGCGGTCGCTCCCGGTGGGGTGGCTCAAGGACGACGACCGCATCGCGACCCACGAGGACTACACCGTCGCCATCCTCGCGCACACGCCGCTCGCGAAGGCCATCGCCGACAACGCGCCGTTCGGGGCGCGCCACGTGGCGTCGCTGGTGCGGACCGAGGTCAAGCCGGGCGACGACTTCTTCGTCGACGGCGGGCTCGACCACCGGCGCCTGCTCTCGCAGATCGTGTCCAGTGAGCTCGACGTGGACCGCATGGACTATCTGGTCCGCGACGCACACTACACCGGCGCTCAGTACGGCCAGGTCGACGCCGACTGGCTGTTGTCGAACCTCGCCCCCTGGGTGGCCAACGGCCAGGTCAACCTGGCCATCGAGGGCCGCGCCGTCTACGCGTTCGACCACTTCCTGCTCGCGCGCCACCACATGTTCCTGATGGTGTACTTCCACCACAAGTCCGTGGTCTACGAGGAGATGCTGCGGCGCTACGTCGACCGCGAGGACCGGCCCTGGCGCCTGCCGAGCGACCTCGAGGCCTACCTGCTCACCGACGACATCGCGCTCATGGCCCACCTGCGGGAGGCCGCGCGCGACGACGCCTGGGCGGCGCGCATCGTGGAGCAGCAGCCCTACAAGCGCGTGGTGGAGAAGCACGGCGCGCCGCGCGAGGCCGACCCGGGGCCGTCGGTGGCGCGGCTCGAGGCGGTCGGCATCCCGACGATCGCGGCGGCGTCGACGGGTCGGCTGTCGCACTACGCGCGGATCGGCAGCAAGCGGCAGCAGGCGCCGGGCATCTTCGTGCTGGAGCGGATGCCGGGGCAGCCGGTGGAGCGGGTCCGGCCGCTGACCGACGTGTCGGTGGTGTTCGACCGCTACGCCGAGGAGCGCGTCATCGGGCGGGTCTACGTGCCGCCGGAGCGCGCGGAGGAGGCCCGAGAGGTGCTGACCGGCCGCCGCTGAGCGCGCAGGCCGAACCGCTCGCGCCGGAAGGGCGACAGGGGGCTGTCGAGGCGGCCGAGGTCGGTGACGTCGAGGTCGCTGTGCGCGTCGAGCAGGGTGCGCTGGAGGCGGGCCTCCTCGGCGCCCTGGTTGACGACGAGGAGCACGCCGCCAGGCACGAGCCGGTCGACCACGTGCTGCAGGACGCCCTGCGGGTCGAGCAGGCGCGCGGGCAGCCCCCAGGCGGCGTGCGGAGTGGGCGTGAGGAACGGGAGCAGCCAGGTGACGAGCGCCCAGGGGCCGTCGAGCGCGCGGACGTCGGCGGCGTGGAAGCGGCAGCCCGGCAGCGCGGCGGCCTTGGCCTCGCCGTGGGCGCGGCGGGTGGCGCCCCACAGGTAGCGGCGGTGGGCGTCGAGCTCGACGGCGTCCCAGCCGCGGGGGACGGCGGCCGCGAGGCCCGGGAGGTAGGCGCCGTTCTTGCTGCCCACGTCGAGGGCGCGGCCGGGCGGGAGGGCGGCCGGGTCGACGTGCTGATCGAAACGGAGTCGAGGACGTACAGCGACTCGCGCCAGTCGACGGGATCGCGGCAGGTGGGCCAGGCGCGAAGATCTGTGGGCGGGCTGCCAGGGCGTCGGCGCGGGCAGCCGCCGGCGCCGTCGAGGGGGACGCGGGGGACGGGGCGCAGCAGCGCGGGCGCGGTAGGGGCGGCGGCGCGGGCTCGCGGTAGGCGAGGTCGCGGAGCAGGTCCATGCCTCCCCTTCGGGCCCGGCGACGGGGCGTTGAGCGGCGGGTGACGGCCGGACCGGGTAGCGTGCATGGTCGGGACCGAAGGACGAGGGCGCGCGTGGTGCTGTAGTGGCTCGCGGTCGGCTGCGACGGGGACCGCCCCACGGGCGACGACGACGACGGCGGCGAGCCGCTGACCGTCACCGCCTCCCGGCGTCCCTGCCCTCCCCCGATGCGCCGCTCGTCCGCGCGCTGCACGTCGAGGCGAGCGCGCCCGTCGCCGTCCACGTCACGCTCGACGACGGCGACCACGCGTTCGACGTGGCCTTCCCCGCCGGCGAGGCCGTCCAGGACCACCTCCTGCTCGGCTTCCGCGCGGGGCGAACCACGACCGTCACCGTCACCGTCTCCGCCTCCGAAGGCCGAGGCCGACCAGCGGCGTCGTATCGGTGGCGACGGATCCGCTGCCCGCGCACTTCCCCCGCACCGAAGTGCAGGCGGCGGGGCGAGCCCGGCACACGCTCGATGTCGATGCGCTCGGCGGGATCGCCGCCCCCGGCCGGGGTCGCCGCCGTCTACGACGAGGCGGGTGAGCTGTGCTGGTACCCTCAACGTCGACGGCGTGATGCAGGACGTCCGCGAGATCGACGGCAGTGGTCCTGCAGGGCAGCACCGAGGCGTCGCTCAGGCGGTCAGCTCGGACGGCCTCGTGCGGCAGCGCTGGAGCGTGGCGCCGGGCAGCGTGCAGCCGGGCCGAGGGGCCGCCGGAGTGTTCCACCACGACTTCGCCGTGGTGCCGGGCGAAGACCGCATCGTGGCGCTCGGCCGGGCCGCCTTGCCGTCACGACACCGCCGACCACGACGACCGCGCTCACCGAGGCGCGGCTCGTCTCCGACGACCTGATCGTGTCGTTCGCGCGCGGCAGCGCACCGTCCTCGACAGTGGCGGCTGTCGGCGCGCTGGCCCGTACGCCGCATCGGCTACGACTCGCTGTCCACCACCGTCGACGGCGGCGCAGACTGGGCCCACGCCAACGCGATCCTCTGGGACGACGGCGAGCTGCTGCTGAGCTTGCGCCACCAGGATGCGCTCGTGAAGCTCGACGCCGCGGGCGCATCCGGTGGATCCTGGCCAACCCCGACAACTGGCCCGACGACCTCGATGCGCTGCGGCTCACCCCCGTGGGCGAGGTGCAGTGGCCGTTCCACGCGCACGGGCCCGCGCTCGGCCCGGCGGCGAGCGGCGGGCGGGCGCTGGTGCTGTTCGACAACGGCAACTACGGGGCTTCGCCGTGGACGGGCGACGACGCGCTCGTGTCGCCGCGCAGCCGCGTGGTGCAGTTCACGGTGGACGAGGTGGCGCGGACCGTGCGCCAGGACTGGGCGTTCGACGCGCCGGACGGCGGGTGGCTGTTCTCCGAGGCCGTGGGCGACGCCGATCCGCAGCCGGGCGGGACGGTGCTGTCGACCTGGGGGCTGCTCACGGCGCTGCCCGACGGCGAGAGCAACGACCGGGCCGGGCTCGGGTACCACAGCGTGCGGATCGTCGAGGTGGATCCGTCGGCGGCGGCGAGCGGCGGGGCGGTGCGGCAGGTGGGGTCGCTGGCGCTGTTCACCAGGCGGGCGGACAACCCGGCGGGGTGGACGGCGTACCGATCGCAGCGGATCGGGTCGCTGTACGGGCGGATCGTGGAGGCGACGGCGGCGGGACGCTAGACCGCAATCCACTCGGCGGACCGACCGACCGCGAGGGCGACCGCGACCGCGACGTCGACCGCGACCTCGACGATCGACCTCGACCTCGACCGCGTCGTCGGCATGACGTCGACCTCGACCTCGACGTCGACCTCGACGCCTCGACCTCGAAGCCTCAACCTGCCGACCTCGACCGCGACCTCGAGATCGACCTCGACCTCGACCTCGACGTCGACCTCGACCTCGACCTCGACCTCGACGTCGACCTCGACCTCGACCTCGACGTCGACCTCGACCTCGAGATCGACCTCGACCGCGACCTCGACCGCGAGATCGACCTCGACCTCGACCTCGACCTCGACCTCGACCTCGACGTCGACCTCGACCTCGACCGCGACCTCGAGATCGACCTCGACCGCGACCTCGACCTCGTCCTCGGCCTCGACCTCGACCGCGAGATCGACCTCGACCTCGTCCTCGACCTCGTCCTCGGCCTCGAGCTGGAGATCGACCTCGTCCTCGACCTCGACGCCGACTGCGACGAATGCCCTCTCGGCCCGGACAGATTCTGTCCGCCCCACGGCGTAAGGAGGGACGACCCGCTACGTTCGGTCCCCCGGAGGTCCGCCCGTGTCTCTGCTCGTCGCCCTGTGGTCCCTCGTCGCCTGCTCCGGGCGCACCCCCACCCCGAGCGGCCAGCCGCCACAGGATCGCCCGGCGCCCACCGCCCCGATCGACTTCGACGCCCCGCCCGCCGAGGAGGGGCTGAAGATCGAGCTCTACGACGCCGAGCCCGCCAGCGGGCCGAGCGAGGCGATCCCCACCCCGCCCACCTCGAGCCTCTCGAAGGCGCAGATCGACACGCTGCTCGGCCGGGTCCCCGCGCTCGAGGGCGCCGAGGGCGACCGCAAGACGTTCGCGATGCGGCCGGGGAGCAAGCCGCCGCCGCTGCCCGGCTCCGACGTGCAGACCGCCTTCCCCCCGCCGGAGGCGCCCGCGCTCGGCGAGGCCGACGCCGCGAAGCCGCTCGAGGTCGTGCGGTTCGCGCCCGAGGGCGACGTGCCGATGGCCCCGCACGTCTCGCTCACCTTCAACCAGCCGATGGTGGCGGTCACCTCGCAGGCCCGGGCCGAGGAGACGGTGCCGGCGACGATGACGCCGGCGGTGGCCGGGAAGTGGCGCTGGCTCGGCACCCGCACCCTGCTGTTCGAGGGCGAGGCCGGCGCGGGCCGGCTGCCGATGGCCACCGACTACACCGTGGAGGTGCCGACCTCGGCGCAGTCCAGCGCGGGGAAGTCGCTCGCAGCGCCGTTCCGCTTCACCTTCGCGACGCCCCCGGTCACGCTCGTCGACCACCTCGTCGGCGGGGAGCCGATGGGGCTCGAGCCGGTGGTGCTGCTCGCGTTCGACCAGGCCGTGGAGCCCGGGGCCGTGCTCGAGCACCTGAAGGTCACGGGGCCGGGCGTCCCGAGCGTGCACCTCGCGACCGACACCGAGCTCGCGGAGGCCGGCGCGGGCGCCGACCGCTTCGGCGAGCAGGTCCCGGCCGAGCGCGTGGTCGCGCTGGCCTTCGCCGAGCCGCTCGCGAAGGCGAGCGCCTTCGGCGTCACCGTGGCGGCGGGCACGCCCTCGGCGGAGGGGCCGAAGGTCACCGCGCAGGACCAGAGCCTGGCTTCTCGACCTACGGTCCGCTCACCATCGTGCGCTCACACTGCTGGTGGAGCGACGAGTGCCGCCCCGGCTCGCCGTTCACGGTGCAGTTCAACAACCCGCTCGACGCGGCCGGGGTCGATGCGGCGGCGTTCCACCTCGAGCCCGAGCTCCCGGGGATGCGGCTGCAGGTCCAGGGCGACAGCGTGCAGATCACCGGCGCCACCGTCGGGCGCACCCTGTACACGCTGACGGTGCCGGGCAGCGTGCGTGACCGCTGGGGGCAGACGCTCGGGCAGGACCGGACGGTCACGTTCAAGGTCGGCCCGGCCGACAAGTCGCTGACCGCGCCCGGCGAGACCCTGGTGGTCCTCGACCCCGCGGGCCCCGACGGCCTGTCGGTGTGGTCCACGAACCACGGCTCGCTGAAGGTCTCGATCCACCGGGTCCAGCCGTCGGACTGGCCGGCGTGGATGCAGTGGGTCCAGAAGCTCTGGTACGACGACAACAAGCCCGGCAAGCTCCCGGGCAAGCTGTTGTGGGCCGGCACCGTGTCGGTCGACAAGGCGCAGGATCGGCCGGTGGAGACGCTGATCGACCTTGCGCCGTACCTCGACCAGGGCGGGCACGGCCAGTTCATCGTGGCGGTGGAGCCCACGGTCCAGCCGCGCAACCGGTGGGACCGGCAGTACGTCCACCGGTGGGTCGAGGTCACCGACATCGGGCTGATGGCGTTCGACGACCGCGAGCGGGTCGTCGGCTGGGCCAGCGACCTCGGCAGCGGCGAGCCGGCCTCGGGCGTGTCGCTCGCGCTGGCGACCGCCGAGCAGTCCGTGGCGGCGCAGGCCACCACCGGCAGCGACGGCCTGGCGCCGCTCGCGCTCGACGACATCTCCGGCGCCTACGCCCTCGTCGCCCGCCACGACGGCGACCTCGCGCTGCTGCCCCGCAGCGTGACCCCGTGGGACACGAGCGGGTGGTACGGCAGCGAGGGGAGCGACCGCCTCGGCTGGTACGTCGCCGACGACCGCGGGCTGTACCGGCCGGGCGAGCAGGCGCGGGTCAAGGGCTGGATGCGGCGCATCACGCCCGGGCCCGAGGGCGACGTGACCGCGCTCACCGAGCCCATGCAGACCCGCGTGGTGTGGACCCTCACGGGGCCGCAGGGCAACGAGCTCGGCAAGGGCGAGGCGCCCGTGTCGGCGCTCGGCGGGTTCTCGCTCGCGCTCGACATCCCCGACGACGCCAACCTGGGCCAGGCCTCGCTGCAGCTGCACGCCGAAGGCGGCGGCGCCGCGGGCCAGTGGTACACGCACCCGATCCGGATCGAGGAGTTCCGCCGCCCCGAGCCTGAGGTCACCGCCGAGGCGGGACGCGCCGGCCCACGCGCTGGGCGAGCGGGCGCGGGTCGACGTGGAAGGCGGCGTACTGATGCCGGCGGCGCGCTGCCGGGCGCCGAGGTGCACTGGTCCGTGTTCGCGAGCCCGGCGAGCTACGCGCCGCCGGGCTGGAGCGACTTCTCGTTCGGCACCTGGTCGCCGTGGTGGTGGTGGGGGCCGCAGCCCGGCGGGGAGCGCTACGTCGGCGACCTCGACGGCACGACCGACGGCGCCGGGGAGCACCACCTGGGCATGCACTTCCGGGCGACCAACCCGGCCCGGCCGTGGTCGGTGCGCGCCGAGGCCACCGTGCAGGACGTGAACCGCCAGGCGTGGACGGCCCAGAGCACCGTGCTGGTGCACCCCGCCGACACCTACGTCGGGCTGCACGCGGCCAGGGCCTTCGTCGACCCCGGATCCCCGCTCGACCTCGACGTCGTGGTCGTCGACATCGACGGCAAGCCGGTGGCGGGCGAGGCCGAGGTCCGGTTCGCGGAGACCACCTGGGGCAGCCGCCCCGACGGCAGCTGGGGCGAGCAGGACGCTCCCGATGCCGTCACCTGCACCGCCCAGGCCGACGCCGACGGCAAGGCGCACTGCACGTTCACCCCCGAGCGCGGCGGGAGCTACCGCATCCTCGCCACGGTCCACGACGCGCGCGGGCGCCCCAACGAGACCGAGCTGCGGGTGTGGGTCACCGGCGCGGAGTCCGTGCCCTCGCGCGACGTGGCGCTCGAGCGGGTCACGCTGGTGCCGGAGGTGCCCGAGGTGCGGCCCGGCCAGACCGCGCGGATCCTCGTCCAGGCCCCGTTCTTCCCCGCCCACGGCGTGCTGACCCTGCGGCGCGAGGGCCTGGTCCGCGCCGAGCCGTTCGAGATGGAGGGCCCGACCACCACCCTCGAGGTGCCGATCCTGGAGGCCTGGATCCCCGACGTGACGGCGCAGGTCGACCTCGTCGGCACCGCCGTGCGCACCGACGACGACGGGCAGCCCCTGCCCGACGCCGCGCGGCGCGTGGCCCACGCCACCGGGTCGCTCACCCTGCAGATCCCGCTCGGCACCCGCACCCTGGCGGTGGCGGCGAGCCCCGCCGAGGCGAAGGTGGCGCCGGGCGCCGAGACCACCATCGACATCGCCGTGACGCGGGCCGAGAGCGGCGAGCCGGTGGCGGGCGCCGAGGTGGCGGTGGTCGTGGCGGACGAGAGCGTGCTGGCGCTCACGGGCTACCGCCTCCCCGATCCGCTCGAGCTGTTCTACGCAGCGCGCGGCGCGGGCGTGGGTGACACGCGCCTGCGGCAGTTCGTCTCGCTGGCCGATCCGCTCGCGGTGGCGGCGCCGTCGGCGGGGCCTGCGGGCTCCAGCGCCGCCCCGGGCTTCGGCGGCGAACCCGAGCCCGAGGAGGAAGACGCCTACCGGGCCGACAAGATGGTCGTGACCGGCGCCGCCTCGAAGGACATGGAGAAGAAGGAGATGTCGCGGTCGCGCGACCAGGCCGCCGCGAAGCCGAAGGTGGCGATGCGCGCCGCAGCCGCCGCCGTCGACGTGGAGCAGGCGACCATCGCGGTGCGCACCGACATGTCGGCGCTGGCACTGTTCGCGCCCGACGTCCGCACCGACGCCCAGGGCCACGCGACGGTGCCCCTGAAGCTGCCCGACAGCCTGACGCGCTACCGGATCATGGTGGTCGCGGCAGACGCCGAGCACGCCTTCGGGACGGGCGAGGCCGCGATCACCGCCCGGCTGCCGCTCATGGTGCGCCCGTCGATGCCGCGCTTCCTGAACTTCGGCGACCAGGCCGAGCTCCCGGTGGTCGTGCAGAACCAGACCGACGCCCCGATGGACGTCGCGGTGGCGGTGCGGGCGACCAACCTCCGCTTCGTCGACGCCGTGACCGACACGCTCCCCGACCTCCCCGACACCGCGGTGTCGACGGCGGGCCGCCGGGTGACGGTGCCGGCCAACGACCGCGTCGAGGTGCGCTTCCCCGCGGCGACGCTGATGGCGGGCACGGCCCGGATGCAGGTCGTCGCGGCGAGCGGGAAGCCGAGCGACGCCGCCGACCTGTCCCTGCCGGTGTGGACCCCCGCCACCACCGAGGCCTTCGCGACCTACGGCTCGGTCACGGGCAAGGGCATCGTCCAGCCCGTCGAGGCGCCGCCCGACGTGTGGACGCAGTTCGGCGGCCTCGACGTGACCACCTCGTCCACCCAGCTGCAGGCGCTGACCGACGCCGTGCTCTACCTGCAGAGCTACCCCTTCGAGTGCAACGAGCAGCTGTCGAGCCGCGTGCTGGCCATCGCCGCGCTGCGCGACGTGCTCTCGGCGTTCGAGGCGCCGGGGCTGCCCCCGGCCGACGCGCTGGAGGCCCAGGTCGCCGACGACCTGCGCCGCCTCGCCGACCGCCAGAACTACGACGGCTCCTTCGCCTTCTGGCGCAAGGGCGATCGCGGCTGGCCCTACCTGTCGATCCACGTCGCCAACGCCTTCGCCCGCGCCCGCGCCAAGGGCTTCGACGTGCCCGACGGCGCCTGGTCGGCGTCGCTGCGGTACCTGCAGAACATCCGCAGCTACATCCCGCGCGACTACAGCGACGAGTCGAAGTGGTTCCTCCGCGCCTACGCACTCGACGTGCGCCGGCGGATGGGCGACACCGACGGCAAGGCGGCCGAGGCGCTGTACCGCGAGGCGGGCGAGCACCTCGAGATCGACGGGCTCGCGTTCCTGCTGCCCACGCTCCACGAGGCCAGCGCCAACGCCCAGGTCGACGAGATCCTGCGCAAGCTCGGCAACCAGGTGACCGAGAGTGCGGGCACCGCCCACTTCGTCACGAGCTACAGCGACGGCGCGCAGGTGCTGCTGCACAGCGACCGCCGCGCCGACGGCATCGTGCTCGAGGCGCTGATGGAGCTCGAGGGCAAGCGCGACGACGAGCTCGTCGAGAAGGTGGTGCGCGGGCTGCTCGGCCACCGGACGAAGGGGCGGTGGGGCAACACGCAGGAGAACGCCTTCATCCTGCTCGCACTCGACCGCTACTTCTCCGTCTACGAGGCGCAGACCCCCGACTTCGTCGCGCGCATCTGGCTCGGCGAGGGCTACGTCGGCGACCACGCGTTCCAGGGCCGCACCACCGAGCGCGCCCACACCGAGATCCCGATGGGCCTGCTCACCGAGCACCGCGGCGAGGTCCCGCTCACGCTGGTGCGCGACGGCGACGCCGGGCGCCTGTACTATCGCATCGGCCTCCGCTACGCGCCGAAGAGCCTGAAGCTCGAGCCGGCCGACTACGGCTTCGCCGTGGAGCGGCGCTACGAGGCCGTCGACGACCCCGCCGACGTCCGGCGAGACGCCGACGGCACCTGGCGGTTCAAGGCGGGCGCGCGCGTGCGGGTGAAGCTCACCATGGCCACCCCGATGCGGCGCAACCACGTCGCGCTGGTGGACCCGCTGCCCGCGGGCCTCGAGGCCGAGAACCCGTCGCTCGCGACCACGGGCACGGTCCTCGAAGACGGGCAGCCGCCCTCGTCGCTCGGCAAGTACTGGTGGTGGTACCGCCCCTGGTGGGAGCACGACAACCTGCGCGACGAGCGGGTCGAGGCGTTCACCTCGCTGCTGTGGGACGGCGTGTACGAGTACGACTACGTCGCCCGCGCCACCACCCCGGGGCGGTTCGTGGTGCCGCCGGCGCGCGCCGAGGAGATGTACGCGCCCGAGACCTTCGGCCGCACCGGCACGGATCGGGTGGTGGTCGAGTAGGTCGAGTCGCGGTCCCATCCGCGTCGAATACTTGCACACACTTTCGATGAGTTTGCATACGTCCGGAGCACACACGATGGAGGATCGATGCTGCTCCGGACGATGCTGTTCGCCCTCGGCGGGATGACGCTGCTCACCGCCTGCGAGACCAAGAGCAACGACGACTGCTCGGCGCTGTGCACCAACGTCTTCGACGACTGCACCGCGGACTGCAGCGACGACCAGTGCACCGTGACCTGCGAGGACGACCGCGACGTGTGCATCGCGGGCTGCGACCAGAACGACTAGAGACGCGACCAGGCATCCGCGCCAGCGGATGCCTGGGCGCGTCTCGCAGGAGTCGGAGGACGCGCGCCAGCGCGTTCTCCGACGTGTTGAGCGAGCAAGCAACCCGAATGCCTGCCCGACCGGGGGTGCGGCGAAGCCGGACCCACGATCGAGCGGTGCATTCGGCGAAGCTTGCTGCGAGGTGACCCACGTCCCCGGATGGTTGGTCGAGTCTCCTAGTTCCCCACGCAGGTCATCGGGTCAGCGAGCGCCAGGCAGCTCTGCATCCAGGCGTGCCGCGCCTCGACCCAGTCGCGCAGCAGCTGCACCTCGGCCGCGTACGTCCCGTTGCGCGGCGGCACGCTCGTCCACAGGGCGTTGTTGCGGTCGGCGCCCTCGGCGAGCTCGGCCTCCATGGCGTCGATCACCGCCTCCACCGAGGCCACCGAGAGCTCGTTGTTCAGCAGGTCGTCCATGCGAGCGAAGTAGCGGTCGCGGAAGACGGGGTCGTCGAACAGGCCCTGCCACCAGCCGTGGGCGAACATCTCGGTCGTGTCGCCCGTGATGTTCGTGCTGTCCCACCAGGTCGGGTCGGCCGCGCGGGAGTCCGTCGCGCAGCCCATCGTGCGGTCGAAGTCCCAGACGGGCCCGGCCGCCAGCAGCCCCAGCCGATCCTTGTGGTAGTACGCCGACAGCCGCAGCGCGTCGGGGTTCTTCGCGAAGACGTTGAGGATGTGGTGGTCGATCCAGGCGTCGGTGTCGAGCAGGTCGTCGTAGTGGTGGCCCGTCGTCGGGTTGACGAAGCCCGGCGACGACAGCGCGCCGGCCACCTCGTCGATCAGGCCCACGAGGTAGGTCTGCTGCTCGGGCGCGATGGTCGCCTCGTCCGGCTCGACGTTGACGAAGGGCTGCTCGTAGACGAAGACGCCGCCGGCGCTGCCCGCCCAGAACCCCGACTCGTTCGGCCCCGGGCGGTCCTCCTTGAAGATGTAGCCGCCGGTGACGTCGGGCCAGACGAGATCGTCGTCGTGGAGCTTGGTGATGTCGACGCGGTCGTTGTCGCGCTTGATCGTCTCGGCCGCGTAGTACACGCCGATGTAGTCGTCGTAGCCGAGGTCCTCGCCGTACTGGGCGACGAAGACCTCCGCGAAGCGGGTGCGCGGCGCGTAGCGGCCGATGCTGTTGCTGAGGGCGAACATCAGCGCGTCGCGCATCATCGCGCGGTCGAAGTCGTAGGGGGCGCCGAGCACCCAGTCGGACTCGTTGGGCATGCCGAGGAGCTCGACCTTGTCGTCGTCGTCGACCAGGGGCTCCCAGGTCTCGAGGCGGTAGGGGTGCTTCGGGTAGCCCGAGGTGCTCGAGCCGCGGACGTGGAGGCCGGCGCGGGTGGAGAGCGTGGCGTCGGCGGGGAGGGTGGCGCGTCCGCCGGGCGGGGGCTCGAAGACGCTGAGGGTGAAGGGCGTGTACGTCTCGCTCTTCGTCTGGGGGGCCTGGTCGAGCGTCCACAGGACGAGCAGCGGCAGGTTGGACGAGAAGCCGACCAGGTCGGGCTCGAGCTGCAGGTAGCTCGCGGCGAGGTCGTCCGAGCCCACGTCGTTGGTGGCGACGGCGCGGACGACGGCGCTCGACGACAGGGTGAACGGCCCCGTGTAGACGGTGGCGGTGCCGGGCTCGGGGACGCTGCCGTCGGTGGTGTAGAGGATCTCGGCGAGGGGATCGGGGGTGGTGAGGGTGACCTCGACGGGGCCGTCGTAGGCGCCGCCGGGCGGGGCGAAGGTGAGGGTGGGCTCGGGGGTGACCTCGACGGCGCCGGTGTCGCCGGTGTGGACGACGCCGGTGTCGGTGGCGGTGTCGGTGGGGCCGGTGTCGCTGGGGCCGGTGTCGGTGGGGCCGGTGTCCGGGACCGTGGACGTGCCGGGGAGGCTGTAGCCGGTGTCGGCGGTGTCGCCCGTCGCGTAGGTCGGGCTGCTGGTGGGGGTGGGCGAGATCGTGTCGGACGAGGTGCCGATCTCGTCCTTGCCGTAGATGCAGGCGCTGGACGCGGCCAACGGGACGGCGAGCGCGAGGGCGCGCTGCCAGCGAGCGCCCCGGGGGGCGGCCTGCCAGAGGGAGCGGCGCACGTCAGCGTCCGCGGGGCTTGGGGAGGGCGCCGAGGCGCGCGGTGGGGGCCGCGCGGGAGGGCGTCGTGGACGTCCCGGTGAACGGGTAGCCGGTGTCGGTGGGGGCGCCGGTGTCGGTGGGGGCGCCGGTGTCGGTGCCGGTGTCGGTGGGGGCGCCGGTGTCGGTGCTGTCGGTGCCGGAGTCCATCGCGCGCGTGCCGGTGTAGGAGTAGTCGGTGGTGTCGCA
>JAWKRQ010000018.1:0-165922 GCA_041389545.1 Myxococcota bacterium
GTCCCGCCCGGCGGCGACAGGCGGGGGGAGACGCGGTACTGCCCGGTCAGCGCCTCGTCGGTGAGCTGCGTCGGCCGCACGACGGTCCAGTCGAGGCCCGAGCCCTGCATCACGGCCTCGAGCCGCCGCATGTCGGCGTAGGCGCGCGCCAGCAGCACCGGGCGCATCACCCGCTCGTAGAACCAGCCGAACGCCGGGTCCTTCGCCTCGACGCCGCCCGAGGTGACCACCACGACCCGCTTCAGCCCCTGCGCCGCCATCGCCGCCACCAGGTTCCGCCCGCCGGCCGAGTACAGCGTGATCTCGCGGAACATCTCCGCGAACCGCACCACGCCGAGCCCCGACACCACGGCGTCGAGCGGCCCCTCGGGCAGCGGCGCGAGCGCGTCGCGCAGCGAGTCGGGGTCCATCACGTCCGCGCGCCGCACCACCAGCCGATCGTGGCGGACGGTCACCGCCTCGGGCCGCCGCGCCAGCGCCACCACGCGGTGCCCGCGGCCCAGCGCCTGCTCCACCACCTGCTTGCCCGTCCCGCCCGTGCTCCCCAGGACCGCCAGTCGCATGCTGCCTCCTGGCTCCACCATGCGTCACGGCCCGGCAGTGGACAATCCGCCTCGGACTCGGTCCGACGGTGCCTGAAGGTTCACGGTGCGTCGACCGTGACGGGGCCGCGCGGTCCGGCGTCGGGCACGAACGAAGCCACGGCGTCGTGGACGTGATCGAGCCCCTCGATGCCGAGGAGCGGCAGCAGGCGCCGCCACACGTCCCGCGGCGTCCAGCCGGCGGCGGCGAGCGCGGCCACCTCGGTGTCGCCGTGGCGCTTCGAGAGCTTGGTGCCGTCGGGGCCGAGCAGCAGCGGCGCGTGCAGCCAGGTCGGCGGCGCGGCGCCGAGCGCCTCCCACAGCCGGATCTGCACGGCCGTGTAGTCCACGAGGTCTGCGCCGCGCACCACCTCGGTGACCCCGTCGCACAGGTCGTGGACGACCACGGCCAGGTTGTAGGACGCCATCCCGTCGCGCCGGATCAGCACCGGGTCGCCGAACTGCGTGGGATCGACCTCGCGGGGGCCGAACCGCCGGTCGACCCAGCGCACCGGGCCGTCGGGGACCGGAACCGGGCCGCGCCCTCGGCGTGGCCGGCGTCGCGGCAGGTGCCGGGGTAGACGCCGCCGTGCTCGGCGAGGGCCGCCGGGTGCAGACGCAGCGGTAGACGTGCGCCGCGCCGAGCAGCTCGACCCACGGCCCGTAGGCGCGGTTGCGCTGCGGCGGGACCTCCTCGTCCCAGTCGAGGCCGAGCCAGCGCAGGTCGTCGCGGATGCCGCGCTCGAGGTCGACGCGGGAGCGCGTCCGGTCCACGTCCTCGATGCGCAGCAGCAGCCGCCCGGCAGCGCGCCGCACCGACAGCCAGGCGGCGCCGAAGGCGAGGGCGTTGCCGAGGTGCAGACGCCCCGACGGCGTCGGCGCCAGGCGCCCCACGCGCGGCACGTTCAATACTCGAAGCCCCACTGCGCCCCGACCATCGGGATCGAGCCGCCGACGGGGATGGTGCCGCCGCCCACGACCGCGCCGGGCGCGGGCTGCCGTCGCCGCGGGGCAGCTGGGCCTGCGCGAGCCAGTGCCACTGGAAGACGAAGTCGAAGCGGACGGCGCCGTCGGTGAGCGCGAACGGGTCCCAGTGCTCGAGCCCGAGCCCGGCGGTCACCCAGGTCCGGTCGGTGTCGAGGAACGCGCTCGTCGGCCCCTGCGAGACCAGCGGCGTGGGGTCGAAGCCGCCGCCGGCGCGCAGCGCGAGCTGGACGTAGCGGATGCGGCCCTCGATGGGGATCTGGGGCAGCGAGACCTCGACCCCGCCGCGCACGCCCCAGGTCGCCCGCACGGTGACGGTGTAGTCGTTGCCGTCGCGGATGGTGCCGTCGTCGATGCTCACGAAGGGGCTCGCCAGCTCGGCCTGCTCGACCCGGGCGACGTTGAGCACGAGGCCGCGCCAGTCGGTCCAGCGGACATCGGCGTAGGCCATGAACCGGTGCGGCTGCTCGTAGGCCAGGCCGAGGTTGACCCGCTGCGGGACGTAGTGGTCGAACAGGGCGAGCGATCCCCGCGCGACGGCGGCCGCCACGAAGGGCTCGAGGTCGCCGAAGCCCGCGACCTCGGCGTTGGCCTGCAGATCCACGTCGACGTCGATGGGCAGGCCCACCCGGCCCTGGTACACCGCCCCGACCCGCAGCCCGTCGAGCACGTCGACCAGGCGCCCCACGTCGAGCTGCAGCCCGGCGACCGGCGCCACCGCGGGGACGAGCGAGAAGTCGATGTCGTGGACGTCGATGACCACGTCCGAGACGGCGGCATCGAGCTGGTCGGCCTCGGGGTCGGGCGGCTGCACCGACGCCGCGAGCGTGGCCGCCACCCGCACCTTCGCCCGCGCGAGCAGGTTGGCGCCGGCGCCGATCGACAGGCCGGGCAGGATCTGCCCGCCCACCGCCGCGGCGGCGACGAAGCGCTGCGGCCGGTTGCTGTACATGACGTAGTTCGGCAGCGACGGCTCGAAGGTGGCGAAGCGGATCAGGTTGCGCAGCGGCACGTAGGCCGTGATCCCCACGCCGAACTTGCCCCCGACGTTGCGCGAGGCCTGCAGCTGCACGCCGCCCATGGACGGCGGGTTCGCGTCGAACTGCAGCGGCGGATCGTGCTCGTCGACGATGCCGTCGCGGTTCGTGTCCCACCACAGCGGGGGGGCCTCGGCGAACCGCGGCCAGGCGTGGACGTAGCCCAGCGCGGCGGTGGGCCGGCGCACGAACGACAGCCCGGCGGGGTTGACGTAGGCGGCCGTGCCGTCGTCCACCGCGGCCACACCGCCCCCGCCGGCGCCCTGCAGGCGGGCGCCGAGGCCCATCAGGTCGGGCACGGTCCCCGCGGCGGGGGCCGCCAGCAGGGCCAGCAGCCACATCAGCCGTAGCCGATCTCGGGGATCGGCGTCAGCGCGGTGCGCTTGAGCGTCTCGATGATCTCGACGGCCGTCCGCCCGGGCATCGCCTCGGCGAGGCACGCCGTGATCCCCGCCATGTAGGCGGTCGCGAGGCCCGGACCGCGGTAGCGGCCCGTCTGGCCGTCGCGCGAGATCGCGTAGCCGTGGGTGAGGAACTTGTCCGACAGCACGCCCCATTCCTTGCGGGGGAAGCGCTTCGGGTTGAAGAAGTAGAACTTGTCGATGGGACAGTCGGGGTGCGCCGCGACCCCGACCGTCTCGGGCAGATCGGCCGGATACGCCCGCTCGCCCCGCGGGTGCGCCGCCGCCAGCACCACCGAGTTGTTGTCGACGGCGTTGGCGACGCACTCGCGCAGCAGCAGCGCCTTGCCCATGTTGGGCGTCCCGAGCGACAGGTTGACGACCTGGCACTGGTTCTGGGCGCTGGTCTCGATCCCCGCCGCCATCAGCTCCGCCGAGGTGCGGAGCTTCAGGCCCATGATCTTCACGCCGACCAGCACCGCGTCGGGCGCCAGCTTGTGGATGGCCGCGGCCATCTCCGTGCCGTGGCCGTTCTCGTCGGTGTGGTCGGAGGAGAGCTGCGCGTGGCCCGTGGCGGTGAGGTGGATCGACCACCCCTCGACCTTCACGCCCTCGAGCCGCGGATCGTCGGGGTCGATCCCCGAGTCGATGATCGCGACCCGCACGCCCTTGCCGGTGAATTCCTGCCCTCGAAAGCGCATTCCGTGCGAACTCCGGTCCGGCGCCGCCCCGTGCCGGCGCCACCCGGAGCGTAGGCGGTGGTCGGCTCGGGTTCAAGCGCAGATGCTGTCGCTCGGCAGCGCGCGAGCACGGCCGCGGGATCCACGCTACACCAACCACGGGATGTCGATCGCACCGCTGCCTGTCGGCGGGGGGCGGCGCGCCGGAGGTGCCGGGCTTGCGCGACCAACCGTCCACACCCGCCCCCGAGGGGGTCGAGGAGCGCATCCGCCGCGATCTCGAGGCGCTCGCGGCGGTGCCCCACCGCTACGCGGGCACCGAGGGCGAGCGCGAGATGCTCCACCAGGTGCGCAACCGGCTCCCGAGCACGGCCCCGGCGCCGGAGCCAACGCCCGCCAGCGCGCCCGGATCCGGCCCCCTCGCGTCGGCGGCCACGCCGGCCGGGGTCGAGCGCCCGCCGGTCGCGGCCGACGGCGTGCGGGTGGGCAGCCGCATCGAAGGCTTCGTCGCCTACACCTCGCCCGGCCTGATCCTCGGCGGTCACGCCCTCGCGCTCCTGGTCATCGGCGTGCTGGGGCTGTGGTGGCCGCTGCCCGCGGCGTTCGCCTGCGCCGCCGTCACGCTGTCGCTCGTGGCCGAGGGCAGCGGCTGGTACAGCGCCCTGCGCCGGGTCCTGCCGAAGTCGGCGTCCTACAACCTCGTCTGGCGCAGCGTGGTGGACGAGCCGCTCGGGAGCCTGGTGATCGCCGCGCCGCTCGACACGCCGCGGTGGCGGCCGAACCGGCCGAAGTGGCTGCGGCGGCCGATGCAGCTGCTGGTGGCCGCGGCGGTCGTGCTCACCGTGGTGGTCGCGCTGCGCGCGCTGGCCGAGCCCTGGGGCCGCCCCACGCAGGGGATGTACGCCGTGTCGCTCGGCGTGCTGGGGGCGGCGGCCGGGATCGGCGCCATGGCGCACCGCCGCGCCGGCGGCACCGATCACGACGCCAGCGGCCCCGCCGCGCTGCTCGAGCTGGTGCGCCGGTTCGAGGACGATCCGCTGCCGGGCGTCGACCTGTGGGCGGTGTTCACGGGCTGCGGCCACGCCTACCAGAACGGCATGCACGCCTTCCTCGCCATGCGCGGCAAGCGGCTGCGCGAGCCCGTGCTGGTGCTGGCGCTGGCGGAGCCGGGGCGCTCGGATCTGCGGCCATCGTGGCCGAGGGGCCACTGTGGCCGCAGCAGCACCGCCCGACCGGCGCCCTGGTCGAGCGCCTGCGCTGGGCCGGGCTCGACCTGCCCGCGCGCGACAGCCCCGCGTGACCGACGCCGCGCCGCGATGCTCTGGGGCTACCGCGCGCTGGCGCTCGGCGGGGGCGGCGGCGGGCCGAGCACCGTGGCGGGCACGGTGCGGGCGGTGGAGGTCGCCGAGGCCGTCGCCCGGCTACGCCGAGGACCTGCGCCGCGTGCCCGACCTGCACCCAGACCTGCGGCACCTGCTTCCGCGCCTCGAGGTCGCCCGAGTCGAGCCCGAGCCCGTGCTGCGGAGCGCGCCGTGATCGTTGGTTCGCGGCCGATGCGCTCGCGGGCACCGTCACCGGCCGGGTCACCGCCGACGGCGCCGTGCCCGCCGCCGCCGTCGCCGCACGGCGTACGGCGGCGGGCCAGCACCGTGGCCGACGCCGACGGGCGCTTCCGCCTGGAGCTGCCGCCCTGGCGCTACCGCGTGCGGGCGGAGGCCGCGCCGAACGCGCCGTGGATGGTGGGCTGGTCGCCCGCCGCCACCGATGTCTGCGGCGGTGCAGTGGGTCGAGGTGGGCGACGGCGAGGTCACGGCCGACGTGGCGCTCCAGCGCGGCGGCACCGTCGCCGGCCTGGTCACCGACCCCGACGGGCAGCCTCCGCGAGGGGACGGTCACCGCCGTGACCGACCAGTCCGTCGCCCGCACGGCCCCCATCGGCGACAACGGCCGGTTCAGGCTCGGTGGGCTGGTGCCGGGCGATCTCGTCGTGGTGTTCGACGTCGACGGCTACCCGATCCAGTTCGCCGGCGGTGCCTTCAGCGCGCTGGAGGTCGTGCCCGTCCAGATCGCCGCGGGCGAGGTGCTCGAGCTCGGCGGGCTGGCGCTGCGCCCGGGGCGGCCCTGTCGGGCACGGTGTACGCGGGCGAGGCCCCGGCCACCGAGGGCGAGGTGCACGCCTACTCCGGCTCGGCCGTCGCGGTGGTCGACGTCGCAGCGGACGGCACCTGGCGCGCCGACGGCCTGCCGCCCGGCCCGGCCACCGCCTGGGCCGTCGTCCCGGGCTTCGCCACGACCTACCTGGAAGACGCCGATCGGCCCGACGTCTTCGTCGGCGCGGGCGACGGCGCCCGAGGTCACCGGCCTCGACCTGTACCTGCCGCCCGAGTCCGTGGTCACGGGGGTCCTGGAAGGCGCCGGCGGCGAGCGACTGGCCGGCGCCATCGTCTCGCTGCTCAACGACGACAGCACCGTCCAACGTGGTGGCGCAGGCCGGCCGGGCGGCGCCTTCCGGTTCGGCGGGCTGCACGCCGGGCGGTACCGGCTGTCGGTCACGGGGCGCGCCCGCGCCGCCGCTGCGACCTGGGGCTGGGTCGACGTGCCCGAGGCGTCGCCGCTCGACCTCGGCGCGGTGGCGGTGCCCGGCGGCGCCGGTGGTGACGGGCCGGGTGACGGTGGGCGGCCGCGGGGAGGGCGTGCCGTCCGGGCCATCGTGGTCGCCACGGGCGACGGCTCGGCCAGGCGGTTCGTCGTCGCCGACGCGGCGGGCGCCTACACGATCGACGGCCTGGCGCCCGGCGGCTACCAGCTGATGGTGCACGCCGAGCGGCCCTGCGCGAGCGATCCCGGCTACGTCGCCACCTACGCGCCGGGGTGCCGAACGACGCCTTCGCCGTGCCGATCACCGTCGCTGCGGGCGACACCGTGGGAGTGGAGCCCGGTGATGCCGCCGGACGACGACCACGACGGCATGGGCGACGTCTGGGAGGCGCGCCACGGCCTCGATCCGGCGCGCGACGACGCTGACCTCGACCCCGACGAGGACGGCTACACCAACCTCGACGAGTACCTGCTCGGTACCGACCCGCAGCGCGACGAGCGGCGCGGGTGCGGGTGACGCCGGGCGCGGCAGCTCGGGCCTCGGCGCGCTGCTGGCGCTGCTCGCGTGGCGCCGCCGGCGGCGGAGCTAGGTGGCGGGCGAGCTGCTCGTGCTGGAGGCGTGCACCGTCGACCCGGAGCGGCGGCTCGTGACCCGCGACGACGGCGGCCGTGAGACGCTCACCGAGCAGGAGCTCGGGCTGCTGCTGTACCTGGCCGAGCGCGCCGGGCGCACCGTCCGGCGCGAGGAGCTGCTGAGCGGGTCTGGGGCTACTCGCCGCGCGTGGTGAGCCGGGCCATCGACGTCGCGTGCGCCGGCTGCGCCAGAAGATCGAGCGCGAGGCCGAGCGACCCCACGCACCTGCTCGCGGTGCGCGGCGTGGGCTACCGCTTCGAGGCGGCGCCTCAGGAGGAGGAGGCGCCGCGGCCGCTGGTGGGCACCCCGCTGCCCCACGAGCGCAGCAGCTTCGTGGGCGGGGCGAGGAGCTGCGCGTCCTGGCCGCGCTGCGCGCGGCGAGGGGCGCCTGGTCGGTCACGGGCCGCCCGGCGCGGGCAGTCGCGCCCCTCGCGCTTGCGGGCGGCCAACGCCCTGCGCGGAGCAGCGGCTCGTGGTGTGGGTGCCGCTGTCGGCGGCGCGCTCCGCGGCGACGTGGTGCGCGCGGTGGCCGCGCGCTGGCGCTCGGGCTCGAGCCGGGCGACGACGGCGCTGCGGTCCGGCAGGTCGCGCGGGCGCTGCGGGCGCGGCCCGACCCGGTGCTGGTGCTCGACGATGCCGAGCACCTGCTGTCCGCGCTGGCCGAGGTCGTCGGCGCGCTGCTCGACGGCGTGGGCGACCTGCGGATCCTCGTCACGTCGCGGGAGCGGCTGCGGCTCGGCGGCGAGGTGACGGTGCCGCTCGGCGGCCTCGCCCGCGCCGACGCCGTGCGCTTGTTCCTCGAGCGCGCGGGTGCCGTGCGGCCGGGCTGGGGCGAGGGCGAGGCCGACACCGTCGCGGCCGTGGCGGCCGAGCTCGACGACAACCCGCTCGCCATCGAGCTCGCCGCCGGGCGCGCCGAGGTGCTCGACCCGCCGGCGCTGCTCCAGGCCCTCGACGAGCGCTTCGCGCTGCTCGGCAGCGCCCGGCGCGATGGCGAGGCGCGCCAGGCCTCGCTGTACCGCGCCATCGACTGGTCGTGGACCCTGCTGCCGCCCGAGCTGCAGCGCGTCCTCGCCGTCTGCGGCGTCTTCGAGGACGGCTTCTCCGCCGCCGCCGCCGACGCCGTCCTCACCGACGACGACGTGACCGGCGGCGAGACCCGCCAGTGGGCGCTCGACCAGGTCCAGGACCTCGTCTCGCGCTCGCTCGTGCAGGTGCGCAGCACCGCCGTGGGGCAGGTCCGCTTCGCGCTGGCGAGCTCCATCCGCGCGTTCGCCTGGGCCAAGGCGCAGGAGCGCGGCGAGGCCGAGCTCGCCCGCGCGCGCCACGCCGCCTGGTTCGTCGCCATGGCGCAGCGGCGGCGCACCCTCCGCGCCGACGTGCTGCTGCTCGACGCCGGCAACCTCGACGCCGCCCGGGCCCACGCTCGCGGTGAAGACGCCGCGGCGCTCGCGCTGGCGCTCGACCGGGTCTACGAGGCCTACGGCCCGCTCGACGCGCGGCTGCGCGTGCTCACCGAGGCGCTGGCGCAGTCGCCGCCGCCGGCGTCGGCCGCGGCGCTGCACCTGGCGCGGGCGCGCGCGGCGTGCTTCGCCGGGAGCGCGCGCTGGGAGGAGGATCTCGCGCGGGCGCTGGTCCTGTCCGCCGAGGGCGACGCCGCCTTCGAGCGCGAGGCGCTGCTCGCGCGCGCCGAGCTCACGCACTTCGTGGGCGGCGACGTGCGCGCCGCCGCTCGCGCCGCGGCCGAGCGGGCGCGCCGCGAGGGCGACCCGCGGATCGAGGCGAGCGCGCTCACGCTGCTGTCGCTGGTGGAGGGCACGGTCGAGCACGTCGCGCGGCTCGACGACCTGCTGCGCGAGGTCCCGGACCCGCTCGTCCAGGTCGAGGCGCTGCATGTGCTCGCCTTCGTCGCGGCGGGGCGCGGGCAGCCCGACCGCGCCGTGGCGCTGTGCGAGGAGGCCGTCGCCGTGGCGCTGGCGGCCGGCGACCGCAAGCAGGTCGCCATCCTGCAGGGCAGCCTCGGGGCCATCCTCGCCCGGGCCGGGCGGCTCGAGCCTGCGCTGGAGCGCATGGTGGCGGCCGCCGAGGGGCTGCGGCGCATCGGCGTCCTGTCGTCGTACAGCTTCGCCAACGCCGCGCTCATCGCGCTCGTGCTCGGGCGCCGCGCCGAGTGCGCCGTCCTGGCCGAGCGCGCCCTCGACGACGGCGGGCCGCGCTGGTCGGGCCTCGGCATCCTGGGCACGCTCCACGTCGTCTCCGGGGCGCCCGAGCCCGGCCGCGACGCCTTCGAGGAGGCGCTTCGAGCAGCTGGAGCCGTCGCCGCGGTGGGACCTGACGCGCGGGCGGCTCTCGGCGTGGCTGGCGGTGGCCTGCGCCGGCTCGGCGACCTCGACGCCGCTGCCTACTGGCTCGACGCCGCGACCCCCACCTGCAGGGCGCCGGGGTCGGCGCGGGGCTGCTGCTCGCGGCGCGCGGGGCCGTGGCGCTGGCCCTGGCGACCGCGACGGCGCGGCGCGGTGCGCGGAGGAGGCCGGCGCCATCACGAAGCGCGGGGTGGCCGCCGGGTCGGCGCTGGAGGCGATGCTCCCCGGGGCGTCGACCTCGCCGTCGACCACCTGCGGGAGCGCCTCGGCGGCTGATCGCCGGCGCGAGCAGCGGAGAAGCCGGGGCGCGCCGCCCACGGCGTGCGCCGCAGCCGCAGCGGGGCGGCGGCGCCACCGGCCCGACGAGCGTCGGGGCGCTGCCGGTGTCGGCTGTGTCGAGGACGGGATCGTCGAAGCCGCGGATGCGGGGCAGCAGCGTGTCCCACAGCGGCGCGCAGACCGTCGCCACGTCGCTGTCGGCGGGGCAGGCGAGGGGAGCGGCGATGTCGTCGGGCCAGGCGACGGGGGCGAAGGTGGCGCCGGCGTCGGCGCTGTGGGCCAGGAGCGTGCCCTCGAACGTGGACTGGGGGGCGGCCCACAGGCCGTCGGCGAGGAGGATGCCGAGTGCGCGGGGGAAGCCCGGGGCCTCGGTGACCGCGGCGTCCGCGCGCAGCGAGCGAGACGCCGTCGAGGACGAGCCAGGTCGCCGCGCCGTCGAGCGCGGCGTCGACGATGTCGCCGGGGGCCTGTTGCAGCACGGCCCAGGTACGGCCGCCGTCGTCGGTGCGCAGGGCCGTGTCGCCGCCGACGGGATCGAGGGCGCGGACGGCGCTCGGCCCGCGCGCGTCGAGCACGGCGACCGTCTCCAGGGGCGGAGGCCGTCAGGCAGGAGCACGGGGCGCTCGACCAGGCCTGCGCCCTCGTCCTACAGAGCGCACGCCGCCGTCGGCCCGGCCCGCGAGCCAGACGGTGCCGTCGCGGGCCACGGCGGCGTCGAGGGCCAGGTCGGGGTCGCTCGGGACGGCGGGGTCGGCGGTGAAGGTGCGGCCGCCGTCGTGGGAGGGCGTAGACGGCGCCCGGGTCGCGGGTGACGGCGACCGCGCCGTCGTCGCTGGTCCAGGCGGCGGCGGTGACGGTCACCGAGGCCGTCGAGGGCGGCGGCGGGCCAGTCGCAGCCGTCGTCCGAGCGGAAGAGGGTGGCTCCGCCGCGGCCCTGCGCGGGGTCGGGGACCCAGGCGAGCCAGGCGCCGTCGGGGCGGCGGGCGTAGCGGGGAGCGCAGCGCGCCGTCGGCGAGGACGGCCTCGTGGCAGACCCAGGCGAAGGCGTCGCCGTCGGGGAGGACCAGGCCGTAGCTGGTCTCGACGCCGGGCCGCTCCACGCCGTTGACGTCCACCAGATCGATGCCGGCGATGACGTCGCCCGTGGGCGGGCAGCGGACAGCGGGCGAGGAGCATGCCCCCCTGTATCCGCTCGCCTCGGCGGAGCGGCGCGGTGCCATCGCGACGCCCATGACACGCATTCGCGCCCGACGCGTTTCCGTCAAATGACGAAACGCGTCAGGCATGCGTCATCGAAACTCACGCGCCCGGGAAGTAGAGGGCGGGATCTGCACGTCGTCGTAGCGGTACTGCTGCTCGCAGGCCGCGTCGCCCGGCGCCTGGCCGCACCAGTCCGGCCCGTGGCAGACCTCGCGCTCCCCCTGGCCCAGGTCGCACGTGTGCAGGCGTACCCCGGGCACGGCCCACCACCCTGCTCCGGCACCGACGCCGCACAGGTGAGCCCGATCCCGCACGCCGTCTCCATCCCGCACGGCTCGTGCTCCCCGCGCACGTCCACACCCGTCAGCAGATCGGCGTGTCGCACCCCGCGAGCGCCCAGGCGGCGGCCAGCACCACGGCAAGCCACATCGTTCCCTCCTCGACGCCTCCTATGCGACCGCCCAGGTGCCGCTGGTGCGCTCGCCGCGTACGTGGCCGCCGCCCGCGAGACGGGCGAAGACACCCCATGGACCCCATCGGCGCCCTGCTGGCCCACGCCGCCGCCCCGGCCCCCCGCCTCGAGCCCACCGACGAGGACGCGTTCGCCGACCCCGCCTGGGGCCAGGCGCTGACGGCGCTCCGGCGCACCCCCGCCCTCCGCGACCCCGCGCTGACGCAGCTCGCCGCCGCGCTGCCCGGCCTGTCCGACGCCTACCAGGCCGCCCGCGTCGCGCTCGTCTGCGGGACGGTGGTGGAGTGGGGCGGGGACCCGGGCCGCTGCGGGCCGGCGATCGTCGATCGGCTCGCCGCCGAGGTCGGCGCCGGGGACGGCCCGCGGTGGGCGCGGACGGTGCGCTTCCTGTGCCTCGCGGCGATGGCGACGATGTGCCGCGACGTGGCCGTCCGCCGCCACGCGCGCACCCACGCGGGCTTCGCGGGGGCGCTCGAGGCCACCGAGATCCGCGAGGCGAGCTTCGTCCAGACGGTGGTGGAGCTCGTCGACGACCTCGAGCTCGTGGTGCTGCACCTCGAGCGCGGCGAGGGCGTCCGCCTGCGCCTGGAGGCCGTCGCCAACAACTTCCACCTGCTGACGCTGCTCCACGGCACCGTCCCCGCCTGGTGCGCCGACGATCCGCTCGACCCCGAGGTCTGGGCGCAGGCCCGCGGCGAGGCGCCCCCCGCCGCCGTCACCGACCACGCGCGGTTCCACGTCGCGCTCGGCGCCGCGATGCCCGCCGAGGGCGCGCCCGGCATCGGGGCGTCGCTGTGGGGCGAGGCGCTCCCGGACTCGATCCCCAGCGTCGGCGGCGAGCGCGTGCTCGTCGCCTCGCCGATGCTGCTCGGCGGCCGCAGCTGGGACAGCGGCTTCTTCCCCAACGTCCACGACGCGCTGCACCCCGCGCTGACCGTCCTCGATCGCTTCGATCCGGCCGAGGTGGCGCGCCGGATCGCCGCGCTGCGCGGCTGACGACGGCCTAGGGCCAGCGCTCGGGGCCGACGAGCGGCGCCGGATCGTCGCCGCGGCGCAGCACGTCGAGCAGCGTCGCGAAGGTCGTGCGGGCGCGGAAGCCGAGCCGCCGCGCGGCGTGGCCCGGATCGTAGACGCGGTCGACGTGGTCGAACATCGTCCAGCCGCGCTGTGCGTACAGCGCCTCGTAGTCGGGGAACAGGCGCCGCACGACGGCGGGGGCGTCGCGCAGCAGCGCCTCGGCGTCGTCGGGGGTGAACGGCGTGTCGGCGGTGACGAGGAAGCGGTCGAAGCCGAGCGCCGGCGCGCGCTCGAGGGCGAGCAGGTGGCTGCGGACCACGTCGTCGACGGTGACCCGCCGGAAGAGCAGCTCGTTCGCCTTGGTGTTCGCGTCGGACTGGGGGAAGCGGTGCGCCCGGTCGTCGCGCTCGGGGAAGAACCGGGCGGTGCGCAGGATCACGACGGGCAGGCCCGTCTGCTCGTGGTGCAGGCGGCAGAGGTGCTCGGCCGCGAGCTTGGTGACGCCGTAGATGGTGCGGGGCCGCAGCGGGGCGTGGTCCTCGGCGAGCCAGGCGGCGCGGGTGGCGCCGCCGTCGCGGCCGGCGCGGGTCTGCCGGTCGATCATCAGCGAGGTCGTGGACGTGAAGACGAAGCGGTCGACGGCGCTGTCGGCCGCCTCGTCGAGCAGGGCCAGCGTGCCCTCGACGTTGGCGGTGACGAAGGCGGCGCGCGGGTGCGTCGCGACCTGCGGCTTGTGCAGCGCGCCGGCGTGGACGACGGCCGCGACGTCGTGCGCGCGCAGGGTCCGGCGGACGAGCGGGCGATCGGCGACCGAGCCCACGACGTGCGCGGTGGGGGAGGGGACGGGGTCGAGGCCCACCACCGGGACGTCGCGCGCGGTGAGCCAGCGGACGAGCGCGCTGCCGAGCGTGCCCGACGCGCCGGTGACGAGGACGGGGCCGGTGGGGACGGGGTCGTGCACGGGGACAGCGCGGGCGCGTCGCCGGGGGTCAACGTCGGTCACGGCGCCAAATGCACGTAGCGCGGGGCCGTCGAGGGGGCGTCTGGAGGGAACGTGAAGCGGTGGATGCTGGCGCTGGTGGTGGTGACGGGCCTGTCGACGGCGGGGTGCCCGCGTCCGGTGGCCGTGGGCTCGCTCGACGACGCGGCGACGGCGTCGCTCGCGGCGGAGAACCAGCGCCTGGCGGCCGCGCTGGCGCAGCGCGAGGCGCAGGTCGCGGACCTGCAGGGCCGCCTGGCCGCGTCCGTGGACGAGGGCGACGCCGAGGCCCTGGGCGAGGCCCTGAGCCGGGCGCGGGCCCGCGCTGACCGGCTCCAGGCCGACCTCGACGGCGCGCTGGCGCGAGTGGCCGCGCTCGAGGCGTCCTCGCAGCCGTCGGCGGCGGCGCTGGCGGAGGCCCGGGCGCAGGTGGCGACCCTGGAGGCGCAGCTGACCACGGCGTCCGCCGAGACCGCGGCCGCGCGCGACCGGGCGCAGACGCTGAAGGCGAAGCTCGGCTACGCGCAGGCCCAGGCGACCTCGGCACAGGAGCGCACGGCGACGCTCGAGGCGCAGCTCGCGGCGGCGTCGGGCGCGGTGGCGGACCTCGCGCGGGCGCGCGAGCGCATCGAGGCGCTGAAGGCGGAGCTGGCGGCGTCGCAGGGCTCGGGGGCGGCGCTGCAGCAGGCGCAGGCGAAGGTCCAGGCCCTGCAGGGCCAGCTGGCTGCGGCCGAGCAGGCTCAGCGGGCGGCCGAGGCCGCTGCTGCGCAGGAGCGCGCCCGCGCCGACGGCCTCGACGCCGACGTCGCGCGCGCCCGCGACCGGGTGGAGCAGCTGAAGCGCGAGCTCGGCGACACCCGGGGCGACCTGCAGCGGGCGAAGGACCGCGTCCGCGAGCTCGAGGCGCAGCTGGCCGTCGCCTCCACGCCATGAGCCCGCGGAGCGTTGGCCGATGACGCGATCGTGCCCGACGCCTTTCCGTCAAATGACGGAAAGGCGTCGGGCGCGATCGCGTCATCGCGATCCCGTCATCGGCGGAAGCAGCGCCTCAGACGGCCTCGAGCACCGCCGCCGCGCCCAGCCCGCCCGCCGCGCAGATGCCGAGCAGCGCCGTGCGCTTGCCCGTCTCCGCCAGCTCGTGGGCCATGGTCAGCGCCATGCGCGCGCCCGTCGCCCCGAACGGGTGCCCGAGCGACACGCTGCCCCCGTGCACGTTGAGCCGCGCCGGGTCGACCTCGCCCACCGCCTGGTCGCGACCCAGCCGCTCCCGCGCGAACGCGTCCGACCCGAGCATCTTCAGCACCGACAGCACCTGCGCGGCGAACGCCTCGTGCATGTCGACGAGGTCCACGTCCTGCAGCGACAGCCCGGCCTTCGCGAGCGCCTTCGGCATCGCCAGCGCCGGCCCCATCAGGAGCTGGTCGGCCGGGTCCACCCCGACGTACGACCACGTCTTGAGCGCCGCCAGCGGCTGCAGCCCGAGCGCGACCGCCTTCTCCTCGCTCATCAGGATCACCGCGGCCGCGCCATCGGTCAGCGCCGAGGAGTTGCCGGCCGTGAGCGTCCCGCCCTTCTTGAACGCGGGCTTGAGCTTGGCGAGCTTCTCGACCGACGTGTCCCCCCGCACGATGGTGTCGGTGTACAGCGTCTCGCCGCGCGGGTTGCGCACCGGCACGATCTCCCGGTCGAACCGCCCGCTGCGGATGGCCTCGGCCGCCCGCTGGTGCGAGCGGACCGTGAACGCGTCCTGCGCCTCGCGCGAGATCTGGTTGCGCTCGGCCATGTCCTCGGCGGCCTCGCCCATCAGCTGGCCCGTGCTCCGCTCGGCGATCTTCGGCTGCCGCGGCACCAGATCGTTGCGCACCGAGATCTGCCCCAGCAGGCGCAGGTAGTCGCGCGCGCCGCTCTTCCGCGACAGCGCCACCGGCGCCACCTTGTGCACCAGGCTCTGCGGCATCTTCAGCTCGGCGTTGCTCGTGCTGTCGGAGCCGCCGGCGATGGCCACGTCGACGTCACCCCGCTCGATCGCCGACGCCGCCGACGTGATCGCCTGCAGCCCCGACGCGCAGGCCCGCGTCACCGTCATCGCCTCCACCGACGCCGGCAGCTTCAGGTCGAGCGCGATCTCGCGCCCGACGTTCGGCGCCGCCGAGGGCAGGATGACCCCGCCCCACACGATGCTGTCGATCTCGTCCCACGGCACCTCGACCCTTTCGAGCGCCGCGCACCGCCGCCACGCCGAGCGCGATCGCGTCGAGCTCGGTGTACTGCTCGAACGCCCGCGCGAACGGGGTCCGCGCCCCGCCGACGATCACTGCCCTCGCCATCTCAAGCCCCCACGTAGTTGCCGCCGCACACCCGCACGACCTGCCCGGTCAGCCCGTGTGCGCCCGGGCTGGCGAGGAACACCGCCACCTCGGCCACGTCGACCGGCAGCCCGCCCTGCCCGAGATCGCTCATCCGCCGGGCGACCTCGCGGGTCGCCACCGGGATGGCGTCGGTCAGGCGCGTCTCGATGAAGCCCGGCGCGATGGCGTTGACCGCCACGCCCTTCTCGGCGAACTTCTCGGCCAGGGCGCGCACCGCGCCGATGACGCCGGCCTTCGACGCCGCATAGTTCGTCTGCCCCACGTTCCCCGCGATGCCCGCGATCGACGACAGGCACACCACCCGCGCGTTCGGCCCGAACAGCGGCTCGAGCTTCTCCGTCAGCCGGATGGGCGCGAGCAGGTTCACGTCGATCGTGAGGTCCCACCACTCGGGCGACATGTTCGCGAGCGTCTTGTCGCGCGTCACGCCGGCGTTGTTGACGATCACGTCGATCTTCTCGAGCCCCTGCTCCGCCACGAAGTCGGCGATGCGCCGCGGGGCGTCCTCCGCCGTCACGTCGCAGCCGAGGAACAGCCCGCCGACGCGCCGGGCCACGGCCGCGCCGAGCTCGGCGTCGTCGGGCCGGTCGATGACGACGACCCGCGCGCCCTCGCGCCCCGCCACCTCGGCGATGGACTCGCCGATGCCGCGCGCCGCGCCGGTCACCAGCACCACCTTGCCGTCGAGCGGGCGCACGGGCACCGGCTCGGCCGCCGCGCAGCGCTTCCCGACGTGCAGCACCTGCCCGTCGACGTAGGCCGCGCGCGGCGACAGCAGGAACCGCAGCACCGGGGTGAGGCGGTCCTCGGCGCCGAGCTCGACCTGGACGAGGTTCGCGGTCGCGCCGCGGCGGCCGATCTCGCGCCCGGCCGAGCGCACGAAGCCCGTCAGCGCGTGCGCCGCGGCCGCCTTCGCGGCGTCGGTGCCCTCCGCGGGGCGCCCGATCACGAGCAGGCGCCCGCTCTTGCCGATGCCCTTGATGCGCGGGTGGAAGAAGTCGTAGAGCCGGCGCAGCCCGGCGGGATCCGCCACGCCGGTCGCGTCGAGGATCAGCGCCCAGGGCCGGTCGGGCCCGCTCGCGCCGTCCTTCGGCGGCCGGGCCCAGGCCTCGCCCGCCTCGACGAACGGCGCCCGCTCGGCCTCGTCGCCCACGACCCACGGGTCGGCGCCCGCCTCGGCCAGCGTCCGCGCCAGCACGGGCGCGAGCGCCCCGCCGGCCGGCACGTCCACCACCACGGCGCGGCCCTGCAGCGGGCGCGCCTCCCACGGCCCGGACCCGCGCTCGAGCCGCTCGGGCATCGGCAGGGGCAAGCCCAGCGTGGACACGACCTTGCGCGCCCGCGGGTTGCTCGCCAGGTCCAGCAGGAAGTCAGCCATCGTCTCGCTCCTCGAAGGTGCCGGTCAGGAAGGCCGGGCCGCCGGCGGCCGTGCCCACGAACAGCTCGTGGTCGCGGACGTACAGCCCCACGTCGGCGGGCAGCAGCAGCGGCCGGGTGAACTTCACGTCGATCGCGGCGAGCCGCCGCGCCTCGCCCGCGAACCGCGCCCGGTTCAGGCCCTCGACGGCGCGCCCCAGCGTGGCGAAGCCGTGGAGGATGGTGGAGCGGAAGCCCGCCGCCTTCGCGTAGGGCCGCAGCCAGTGGACGGGGTTCACGTCGCCCGTGAGGACGGCGAAGTCCACGGCGTCGGCCGGGGTCAGCCGCCACCGCGCGATCTCGCGCGCGTCGACCGGGACCGTCGGCCGCTCCTTCTTCTTGTCGCCCTTCTCCTTCGACAGCGGCACCACGGCGTACATCCAGGCGTCGACCGCCCGCGGCGCCGACGCCGTGCCCGTCACCAGGTGGTTGGCGATCACGGCGCGGCTGCCGTTGTCGTCGATCGACTCGAGCTGCGCCTCGAGCTGCAGGCGCTCGCCGGCGGGCAGCGGCCGGTGCACCTCGATGCGGCAGCCGCCGTTGAGCACCTTGCGCAGGTCGTAGGGCACGGCGCGCAGCGTGCGCGCGAGCAGCGGGAAGCCCCACTGCGAGAACAGGTGGGCGGGGACGGTGCCCCGGTACCAGGCCGGGTCGCCGCCGAGGTGGCGGACGTAGTCCCGGATCAGGCGGTCTGACCGCGCCGGCAGCTGCGCGCGCAGCTTCGGCCCGGGCAGCTCCGGCGGGGCGGCGCCCACGTTGCGCGCGGCGAGGACGGCGGTCTCGACCAGGGCGCGCACGACGGGCCCCTGTGCGAGGACGTGGCGGCGAGAGACGTGCATGGCGTCGGCTCCGAGCGCTACTTGGCGGCCTGCACGGCCGGCTCGCTGTCCTCGGCGGCCAGGCCGTGGAGCGAGCGCAGCAGGCGCAGTCCGGTGGTGGTGATCTCGTCGAGCAGGAACCGGGTGCGGGGCTCGGCGCGCTCGAGCCAGGCCTCGAGGATCCACAGGCGGTCGGGGTGCTGCTGGCCCTGGCGCAGGAGCTCTTCGGCCACGGCCACGTCGGTGAGGATCTTCGTCAGGCGCTCGGCGTGCAGCATCGCGAGCGCGAAGTCGCGCTTCGGGTCGAACTTCTGCAGGTGCGAGGTCCACTGCGACATGGGCTGGCCGCGCAGCTCCTTGAGCTTGCTGCCCGCGAGCCGCGACAGCAGGAACTGGATGGCCTGGTACTTGGTGCTCTGCAGCTTGGCGACGCGCTTCTCGTGCGGATCGCGCGCCGAGACCGCCCGCCAGCGGGCCGCTGCCGCATCGCGCACGAAGGTGCGCGGGTGCTTCACCGCGGCCATCAGGTTGTCCTTCATGGCCATGAGCGCCTGGATCTGCGAGGTGCCCTCGTAGATCGGCATGACCATCGCGTCGCGCAGGAGCTTCTCGGCGCCGTACTCGACCATGTAGCCCGCGCCCCCGTGGATCTGGACGTTGCGGCGCGCCATCTCGACGGCCTTCTCGCTGCCCAGGTACTTCAGCAGCGGCGTGAGGTGGCGCGCGCGCTTGGTGTGGCGCCGGATGCGGGCCTCGATCGCGTCGCGCTCGGCGGGATCGGCCGGCGGCTGCAGATCGAGCTTCATCTGCAGCTTGCGCGACAGCTCGTCGTGCACCGACGCCGACATCGCCAGGCAGCGGATCGCGCGGATGTCGGTGTCCATCTCGTCGAGCAGGTCGGCGATCATCTCGTGCTGGTCGATGGTCTTGCCCATCGACACGCGATCGGCGGCGTAGGCCCGGGCCATGCGGTGCGCGGCCTCGCACAGGCCGAGCGACTCGAAGCCGACCCCGACGCGGGCGCCGTTCATCAGCAGGAGCATCATCTTGAAGCCCTCGCCCCGCTGGCCGATGAGCTGCGCCGGCGCGTGGTCGAAGCTGATGGCGACGGTGGCGGAGCCGTGGTGGCCGAGCTTGCGCTCCACCGCGTCGATCGAGCTGTGCGGGCGCTTGCCCTCGCCGTCGATGGCCTCGACGAGGAACATCGACAGCCCGTCGAGGCCGGCGAGCATGCCCTCGCCCGAGCTCTCCTCGGTGCGCGCGATGACGAAGTGCCAGCGGCCGTGGCCCGAGGTGATGAAGATCTTCGAGCCGGTGACGGTCCAGTTCCCCTCGGGGTCGACCTCGCCCTTGCAGCGCAGCTGCGCCATGTCGGAGCCGGCGTGGGACTCGGTGATGTCCATGCTGCCCCAGGCGCCCCGGGTGCAGATGTCGTCGACGACGTGCTGGAAGCGGGTCTCGGTGATGCCCGGCAGCTCGGGGTCGAACTTGGTGGTGCCCTCCTGCAGCGAGTAGGCGATGGCCGCCATCGCCATCCCGCCGTGGAAGCCGTGGTGGGCGCAGACCGACACGTCGGCGCGGGCGAACAGCTCGTTCGTGAGCTGCAGGAGCGTGAGCGGCGCGTTGAGCCCGCCGAGCTCGCGGGGGACGGCCAGCCCGTGCAGCTCGAGCGCGTCGAGCTTGGCGAACAGCTCGGTCTTGACGGCCGGGTAGGCGACCTCGCCGTCGACGAGCTTCGGGTGGGCCTGGTCGAGCTCGGCGACGTTCGCCGCGATCTCGTCGGCCGCGACCTGGCCCACGAGGGTGAGCGTGTCCTTGTAGAACTCGACGGCCTCGGCGGTCGTCGCGAAGCCCTCGGGGCTGCGGAAGTCGTACTCCGTCAGGCGCACGAGCGGCTCCCAGTCGATGCCGCCCCCCTCCAGGTAGAACCGCAGATCGTCGTTGTCTTCGTAGAAGTTGCCCATGGGTCTACCCCTGTGAGGTGCTCAGCCGCCCTCGGGCGGGCGGTCGTTGAACAGGCGGGTGCGCGCGATCCGGCGGAGCTCGGCGAGCTGCCGCGCCTCGTCGGGGGGATCGCGCAGGATCTCGCTGGTGCGGTGGCCGTTGCCGGCCGTCACGATCATCGCGTTCAGGATCTGCACCGCGTAGGCCTCGGGATCGAGGGCGGCGCGGATGCGGCCCTCCTCCTGGCCCCGGCGGACGTAGTCGATGACGAGCTCCGTCCACGGCTGCAGGTGGAGCCGGAACAGCGCCGCCATCTCGTCGGGCCGGTCGAGCATCTCGCGGAGCAGCAGCCGCGCGCGGGCGGGGTCGGCGCAGAAGAAGCCCGCCAGCGCATCGAACGTGGAGCGGAAGCGGTCGCTGCCGGTGGTCGCCGCCTGCAGCAGCGCGGGGAGCTCGTCGCGCCAGCGGCCGAGCAGGGCCTCGAGGACCTTCTCGCGGAGCTCGGCCTTGGAGCCGAAGTGGTAGACGAGCGTGGGCCGCGTGACCCCCGCGGCGCGGGCGATCTCCTCGATCGGCACCCCATCGTAGCCGCGGGCGGCGAACAGGTGCAGCGCCTCCTGGAGGATGCGGCTGCGGACGTCGGTGGGGACGGGGCTCTCGGGCATCGGCGCGGCGCTTCTCTACCAAATGGTAGAGAGACATCTACCGTGAGGTAGAGGGGCCGTCAAGCGAGGACCGGGCTGGTGTCGACCCGCAGGATGGGGTACGACTGCCCAGATGGACCCCTACGAGCCTCCGCCGGATCCCGAGGAGCGACTGATCGAGATCGCCCTCGACTCAGGGACCTCTCGCACCCGCTCCATCCTCTGGTTCTGCGGCGTGGTCTACATCCTGATCGGCATCCTGTCCGGGCCGCTGATGTCGCTGCCGCTCACCGGCGACCCGAACATGTCGGCGTCGGTGCAGGTGGCCATCCTCGTGGGCTTCTCCGCGGTGTCGTGCGTCGCGGGCGTGGGGATGGGCGTCGTGAACCTGGTCGCCGCCTGGGGGCTCGGCCAGGGCGGGAAGTGGGCGTGGTTCGTCGCGGTGGGCCTGGGCGCCCTCTACCTGCCCAGCGGCTGCCTGCCGTTCGGCGCCGTGATGCTCTACAGCCTGGTCAACGAGAAGACGCGCCGGCTGTTCCTGGGCTGATCGATGCCCTGGGCGCACGAGGTCCACGTGCCGTGGTCCGTGCCGGATCCCGACTGGCTCGAATGGGCCGCTGACGACGTGGTGGCGCGGCTCGACGGCGCGACGGTGACGGTCGACCGCTCCGACCCGTCGCGCGTGCGGCTCGGCTTCGCGCTCCCGGCCCGCGGCGCGGAGGGGCTCGTCGCCGTCGACATCGCCTGCTGGTGCCCCGAGGGCGCGCCCGACCGGCCCCTGCTCGCGCGGTGCACGCTGCGGGTGCGCGGCAGCGCCGTGGGCGAGCTGGTGACGCTGGGCGTGATGCGCACCCTCACCGAGGCCGTGCTCGGGCTGCACGACCTCGACGCCGAGCGCCTGGAGGGCTGCCCGCTGTCGCAGGACCCGAACCCCCTGCGCGAGCTGCTCGAGGCCGCGGCCGACGGCGCGCCGCTGCCGGCCTGGGTGGAGCAGGACCCCGACCTCGAGGGCACGATCCGGCGGCTGTGGCTCGAGTGCACCGACCCCGTGTGGATGTTCCTCACCGCGCAGGACGGCTGCGCGCCCGCCACCGGCCGCTCGGCGCTGCGGGCGTGCACCGAGTACGCGCTGAACGAGGCGGGGTGGGCATCGCCCGGCGCGGCCGAGGCCTGGGACGCGCCGGACGGGCCCGCTGCCGACGCGCTGGTGGCCGCCGTCGACGAGGGCGACGCCGACCCGCTGCAGCGCATGGTCGCGTACGCCTGGGCCCTGAACGACGAGGAGGTCGAGCCCTGGTGGTGGGGGCCCGATCTGGTCGGGGCGGCGGTCGAGGCGGTCGCGCGGGCGCGGGTGGTGCACGCTCGGCGCGCCTGGGCGCCCGGCGCGGGGCCGCCGCCGCGCTTCGACGCGGCCCGGCGGGAGGCGATGGCCGAGCTCGCGGAGGTGGTGCGGATGTACGTCGGCGTGCCCACGGGCGACGTTACGCTGGGGCCATGAGCTCCGTCGCTCGCCACCACACCTTCACCCTCGACGACTACTTCGCGGTCGAGGCGCGCGGCGTCGACAAGCACGAGCTGTGGGACGGCCAGATCCTGCTGATGGCGGGCGGCTCGGCGCGCCACAATGCGCTGTGCGCGAACTTCCTCGGGGTCTGCGTCCCCGCGCTGCGGGGCGGTGCGTGCCGCGCGCTGTCGGCCGACCAGCGCATCACCACCCCCGACGGCCTGTACACCTATGCCGACGCCACGCTCGTCTGCGGTCCGCTCGACCTCGGCCGGGAGCAGACCCTCCGCAATCCCACCGTGCTCGTCGAGGTCCTCTCCGACGCCACCCGGGCCTACGACCGCGCCGAGAAGCTCCACCGTTACCAGCAGATCCCGTCGCTGCGCCACGTGCTGCTGATCGAGCAGGCCCGCGTCGACGTGGAGCACTGGTACCGCGAGGCGACGGGCTGGGCGCGCACCGTCGTGACCGACCCGGACGGCGCGCTGCGGCTGGAGCCGCCGGGCCTCACGGTGCCCCTCGCCGAGCTGTACGACGGCGTGTTCGACCTCGCGCCCTGACGTCGGTGCCAGCGGGCGTCACTGGCCGCGCTGACGGGCGAAAGCGACGATTGGTGGGCAGCCGGTGAGCCCGGGGCGTCGGGGCCCCGCCGGTTCTGCCCCATGAAATGGGGCAGAATCCGGATGGGGTGGGGCCCGAGGGCGGGACAAATTGACGGGGTGCTGCCGACCTCGTAAGAGGGTCGCCCAGCAGCACTGCGAGGGGTCGATGACCAGCACCCAGGCAGAGATCGATCGGAGCTACAGCGTCTCGAACGAGTTCTTCAAGCTGTGGCTCGACGAGAACATGCACTACACGAGCGCCGCGTTCGATCGCGACGACATGACGCTCGAGGAGGCGCAGGAGAACAAGGCCCGCGTCCTGTACGACTTCGCCGAGCTCGACGACACGAAGACCGTCCTCGACATCGGCTGCGGGTGGGGCTCGGCCATCGACTGCCGCCTCCGCTTCGGCGTCCGCGAGGCCCACGGCATCACGCTGTCCACCGAGCAGCTCGCCTACCGCCACGAGCGGGGCCTGCCGGCCGACAAGGCGAAGTTCATCCTCGTCGACTACGCCGAGTACGAGCCGGCCGAGAAGTACGACGCGCTCATCTCCGTCGAGATGATCGACCACCCTGCTCGCCCGCCCAGGCGCGCGACGGGCTCGCCGTCAACCTCTACCGCGCCTACTTCGACCGGCTGGCCCGGTGGGTCGAGCCCGGCGCCGCCTTCGGCTTCAGGCCATCCTGCGCAACCGCATCCCGCGCGGCCGCAAGGACCTCGAAGACCTGGCGTTCACCGCCGACGTCATCTTCCCGGGCGGCCTCAACCCCGCATCGAGGAGCTGGTGCAGGCCATCTCCCCGAACTGGGAGCTCGAGCGCCTCATCATGCGCCGCCGCGACTACGGCAAGACCACCGCCGAGTGGCTCCGCCGCATGCGCCTGCACGAGCAGACCATCCGGAGCACCTGGGGCGACCAGCTGTTCGACGACTACGAGCGCTACCTCGACACCTGCGTCCGCGGCTTCGCGAACCACTGGTCGGGCGACGTGCAGATGAAGCTGCGCCGCATCTGACCGCGCGCGCGGAGCCCCGAACGACAGCGCCGCAGGCCCCTGAAGCCTGCGGCGCTGCTGTCTGTGGCCCCCGCTGCCGGGGGCGGGCCTCACGCCGAGGCTACTGCATCGACAGCGAGAAGGAGCCCGTGACCTCGCCATCGGCGGTGGTCTCGGTGTAGTCGCCCTTCATGTCCTCGTCCTCGACCTTGACCTTGGTGAGCTTCGCGTCGCGCACGCCGAGCTCGTTGTACAGCTCGATGTCGGCGGCCTTCTTGTCGGAGGTCGCCCCCTCGACGAGGTAGATCCAGCCGTCGAGGTCGACCGTGCCCGTGAACTGCTGGTCGGCCTCTTCGTCGAACTTGAACTCGGCGTACATCGGATGCTCGCCACCCTGTCCGTCCGTCGCCACCCCGACCCACTTCCCGTCGAGCAGCTCGACGTAGTAGTACTTGGAGCACGCGGACCCGAGGAGCAGGAGCGCAACGGGGAAAGCAAGGCGGTACATCGTCCACTCCATCTCGCTGGCGCGTCGCGCAGCAAAGTCGGGGCACATCTTACCGGAGTACCGGCTCGTTGGCCAGCACCTTCGCGCCCTGCCGGCGCCCCGGCACGATACGTCGCCACCCATGCCCCTCGAAGCCTTCGACCCCGCCGTGCGCCAGTGGTTCGGCGAGTCCTTCTCCGGCCCCACCGCCGTCCAGTCCGAGGGCTGGGGCCCCATCGCCGCCGGCCGCTCGGCCCTCCTGCTCGCCCCCACCGGCTCCGGGAAGACGCTCGCCGCCTTCCTCGCCGCGCTCGACCGCCTGGTGCGCCTGCCGCCCGACGCGCCGCCCGGCGTGCGCGTGCTCTACGTCTCGCCGCTCAAGGCGCTGGTCTACGACATCGAGCGCAACCTGCGCGCGCCGCTGGTGGGCATCGCCAACGCCGCGAGCCGCCAGGGGCGCACGGTCCGCGCCGTGCGCGTCGACGTGCGCACGGGCGACACGACCGCGCGGGAGCGCCGGGTCCAGGCGCGCGACCCGGCCGACATCCTCGTCACCACGCCGGAGTCGCTGTACCTGGTGCTCGGCTCAGCGGCCCGCGAGGCGCTGCGCAGCGTCGAGACGGTCATCGTCGACGAGATCCACGTCATGGCGGCCGCGAAGCGCGGCGTGCACCTCGCCGTCAGCCTCGAGCGCCTCTCGGCGCTGTGCGAGCGCGACCCGCAGCGCATCGGCCTGTCGGCCACCCAGCGGCCGCTCGAGGAGATCGCGCGGTTCCTCGGCGGCGACCGCCCCGTCGACATCGTCGACGCCTCGGGGCGCCCCCGGCTCGACCTGCGCGTGGTCGTGCCCGTCGACGACATGGAGCACCCCACCGTCAGCGCGGCGGACGCCGTCGAGGGCGGCGGCGGCGAGGGGCCCTTCCAGCGGGTGGGCGGCGCGCAGCCCGTCCCCGAGGACAGCACCGGCCCCGACCGGCTCACCGCCGGCATGTGGCCGGCCATCTACCCGCGCCTGCTCGAGCTGATCCGCGCTCGGCGCTCCACCATCCTGTTCGCCAACAGCCGCCTGCTGTGCGAGCGGCTGGCGCGGCGCCTCAACGAGCTCGCGGGCGAGGACCTCGTGCTCGCGCACCACGGCTCGCTGTCGCACCAGCGGCGGGCCGAGATCGAGGACGCGCTGAAGGCCGGCCGCCTCCCCGCGCTGGTGGCGACGAGCTCGCTCGAGCTCGGCATCGACATGGGCGCGGTCGACCAGGTCGTGCTGGTGGAGTCGCCCGGCAGCGTGTCGAGCGGCCTGCAGCGGGTGGGCCGCAGCGGCCACGCCGTCGGCGAGACCTCCATCGGCCGCATCTTCCCGAAGTTCCGCGGCGACCTCGTCGAGGCCGCGGTGGTGGCGGGCGAGATGCTCGACGGCCGCGTCGAGTCGACCCGCGTGCCCACCAACTGCCTCGACGTGCTCTCGCAGCAGGTCGTCGCCATGGTCGCCGACCGCGACTGGCGGGTGGACGAGCTCGCGGCGGTGGTGCGCCGCTCGTGGCCCTACCGCGAGCTGACCGACGCCGCGATGGCCTCGGTCCTCGACATGCTGTCGGGGCGCTACCCGTCGGACGGCTTCGCCGACCTCGCCCCGCGGATCGTGTGGGATCGCGCCACGGACACGCTGTCGGCCCGCCGCGGCACCCGCGCCATCGCGCTCCTCAACGGCGGCACCATCCCCGACCGGGGTCTGTACGGGGTGTTCGTCGGCGCCGACGGCCCGCGCCTCGGCGAGCTCGACGAGGAGATGGTGTACGAGTGCCGTCGGGGCGATCTCATCGTCCTCGGCGCCTCGACCTGGCGGATCGAGGAGATCACCCGGGATCGCGTGCAGGTGTCGCCGGCACCCGGCGAGCCCGGCCGGCTCCCGTTCTGGCACGGCGAGCGGCCCGGCCGCCCGTTCGAGCTCGGCGAGAAGGTCGGGCGCCTGCTCCGCGACACCGCCGCCCGCGGCCCCGACGCCGCCCGCTGGCTGCAGGAGGCGCTGCCCATCGACGAGCGCGCCGCGAAGAACCTCGCCGCCTACGTCGACGACCAGCGCGAGGCCGCGGGCGAGGTCCCCACCGATCGCACCATCGTGGTCGAGGCCTTCCGCGACGAGCTCGGCGACTGGCGCGTCTGCATCCTCACGCCGTTCGGCGCCCGCGTGCACGCCCCCTGGGGCCTGGCGCTGGAGGCGCGCTTCGCCGCGGGCGGGCCGCTCGTCGAGGGCCCGGGCTACGACGTCCAGGTCCTGTGGACCGACGACGGCGTCTCGCTGCGGTTCGCCGACACCGACGAGCTGCCGCCCGTCGCGTCCCTGTTCCCCGACCCCGACGAGGTGCGCGAGCAGATCGTCGACCAGCTCGGCCGCTCGGCGCTCTTCGCCGCCCGGTTCCGCGAGAACGCCGCCCGCTCGCTGCTGATGCCGAAGCGCTCGGTGAAGGGCCGCGTGCCGCTGTGGGCGCAGCGGCTCCGGGCGCAGAACCTGCTGCAGGTCGCGTCGAAGTTCCCGTCCTTCCCGGCGATCCTCGAGACCTACCGGGAGTGCCTGCAGGAGGTCTTCGACCTGCCGTCGCTCGAGGAGCTGCTGCGCCGGGTCCGCTCGCGCCAGGTGCGGGTCCACGAGGTCGAGACGGCGCAGGCCTCGCCGTTCGCGCGCTCGCTCGTCTACGCCTACGTCGCCGCCTACATGTACGCGGGCGATGCGCCGCTCGCCGAGCGCAAGGCCGCCGCGCTGACCCTCGACCGCGCGCTGCTGCGCGAGCTGCTCGGCCAGGAGGAGCTGCGCGACCTGCTCGAGCCGGCGGCGCTGTCGGACGTCGAGGCCGAGCTGCAGCACCTGGTGCCCGAGCGCCAGGCCCGCAGCGCGGACGCCGTCCACGACCTCGTCCGCCGCCTGGGCGAGCTGTCGCGCGAGGAGATCGCCGCCCGCTGCACGGAGGACCCCACGGCCTGGCTCCGCGAGCTGGAGCTGGCGCGTCGCGTCGTCCCCGTGCGCATCGCCGGGCACGAGCGCACCATCGCCGTGGAGGACGCCGGCCGCTACCGCGACGCGCTCGGCGTGGCGCTGCCGCCGGGGCTCCCCGCCGTGTTCCTGGAGTCCGTCCCCGACGCGCTCGTGACCCTGGTGGGGCGCTGGGCGCGCACCCACGGGCCGTTCGTCGCGGAGGCGCTGGTGTCGCGCTGGGGCATCCCGCCGGGCGCGCTGCAGGCCGCGCTGACGCAGCTCGAGCGCGACGAGCGGCTGGTGCTCGGCGAGATCCGCCCCGGCGGCACCTCGCTCGAGTGGTGCGACCCCGAGGTCCTCCGCCGGCTCAAGCGGCGGAGCCTGGCGCTGCTGCGCGACCAGATCGCGCCCGTCGAGGCCGAGGTCTACGCGCGGTTCCTGGCCGGCTGGCACGGCCTGGGTACCGGCCGCGGCGGCCTGCCGCGCCTGCGCGAGGTGGTGGAGCAGCTCGAGGGCCTGCCCATCCTGGCGTCGACGCTGGAGCGCACCGTGCTGCCCGGCCGCGTGGCGTCGTTCTCGCCCGATCTCCTCGACACGCTCGGCGCCATGGGCGAGGTCGTGTGGATCGGCTGCGGCGCGGCCGGCCCGCGCGACGGCAAGGTCGCCCTGTTCCGCCGCGACAAGGTGCCGCTGCTGCTCGACCCGCCCGAGCCCGATCCGGCCCTCCTCGAGGACCCGGTGCGCCGCGCCGTCTGGGAGCACCTGCAGGCGCGCGGGGCGAGCTTCCTGGTGGCGCTGCAGCAGGTGGCCGACGCGCCCGTCGACACGGTCACGGCCGCCCTGTGGGACCTCGTGTGGGCGGGGCTCGTCACGAACGACACCTTCCAGCCGCTGCGCTCGCTGCAGCGGCGCACCGCCAAGGGGCGCGCCGGGCGCAGCGGCCCGCGCGGCATCGCGGTGGCCGGCGGCCGCTGGTCGACGGTGGCCGACCTGTTCGCCGGCGCCTCCGAGATCAGCGCGACCGAGCGCGCTGCGGCGCGCGCCTCGGGCCTCCTCGAGCGCTACGGCGTGGCCACGGCGGCGGGCGCTCGCTCCGAGGGGCTCCCCGGCGGGTTCTCGGCCGTCTACCCCGTGCTGCGGGCCATGGAGGAGTCGGGGCGCGTCCGCCGCGGCTGGTTCGTGGACGGCCTCGAGGGCGCGCAGTTCGCCGCGCCCGGCGTGGTGGACCGGCTGCGCGCCTGCCGGGTGGACCTCGACCCCGAGGAGGTCACCGTCGTCGACGCCGCCGACCCGGCGAACCCGTGGGGTGCCGTGCTGCCCTGGCCCGGGCGCGACGAGGGCAGGCGCGCGGCGCGTCCCAGGGGCGGTGGTGGTGTCGGTGGGGGCGCGGCCGGTGCTGTTCGTCGACAAGGGCGAGCGCTCTGGGCGACGTTCGGCGGCCGAAGGCCGGAGCTGCTGCTGCGCGCCGTCCAGGGCTGGCTCGCCAGCAAGCCCGACCGCTGGAAGACGGTCCGGGTCGAGCGCATCGACGGCGTGACCGCGCTCGAGAGCGCCGCGCGCCCGGTGCTCGTCGAGGGCAGGGTTCGGTCGGGGGCACGTCGCGCTGGAGCACGTGCGCCGCGCCTGAGGCGTCAGGCGCCGAGCTGCAGCAAGGGTGGCGAGCCAGGCGACGATGTCGTCGGTGCGCTGCGCGTCGAGGCGTGCCCGCCGGGGTAGCGCAGGTGGCGCAGGCGGCCGAAGCCGCGCGCCTCGCAGCGGGCGACGATGGCGGGCGCGTCGGCGGAGTAGGGGTCGCGCTCGGCCGAGACGAGCAGCGTCGGCCGCGGCGACGGCAGGCCGACCACGTCGTCGATGTCGAGCAGGTCGGCGATGCCGGGGATGACGAGCGCCTGCGAGGCCCGTGCCGTGGGCGAGCTTGTGGCGGTAGGTGCAGGCGGCGCCGCTCGCCGCGCACCAGCGGACCCGGGTCGAGCGCGGCGAGGAACAGCGCACAGCTGCCGCCGAAGGAGTGGCCGACGACGCCGAGGGTGGCGCAGGGAGGCGCTGCGCACCTGCGACAGCACCGACACGGCGCGCAGGCAGTCGTCGAGGACCGCGCGCGCGAGGGTGTCGCCGCGCACGAGCGCGTGCGCGAGGCCGTTGTAGTGCTGGAGCCAGTCGTTGCGGTGGGGCTCGGTGCCGGTGACGCCGGTGCGCCGGTCCTCGAAGTGCCGCGCGTCCGGCGCGAGCGACCGCGCCGCGCGCGACGAGCCGCGCGCCGAAGCGCCTGAACTGCCGGATCGCCCAGGTGGCCGACCACCTCGCTCTTGCCGAGGTGGCGCTCGCCGTTGTGCTGGTGCAGCACCACCGCGGCCGAGGAACGGGCCGTCACCGTCGGGGACGAGCAGGAACGCCGGGATCGGCTGGCCATCGGCGTCAGGGTAGGTGACCCGCAGCTCGCGGTAGCCGTCGCGCACCTCGGTGGCCGTCACGACCGGCGCCGCCACGGCCGGGCGCAGCGCAGCCCGAGCACGGCGGCGAGCGCCTGGCGCAGCGCTTCGTCGGCGGATCCGCAGCCGCCACGCACCCTCCTGGAGGGTCCTCGTAACGAGGTGTGCTCGGGCCGGGCGCCAGGCGCCCCTATGGGAGTGTGCTCGGGCCGGGCGCCGGGCGAATCTATGGGGTGTGCTCGGGCCGGGCGCCGGGCACCCGGGAACGTGCGGACGGGAGCGACGCCGTCGAGCGGAGTGACGTTCGCCCCGCCCGCCGCCCGGCCTGCGCGCACTCCAGCCCCACGGGCGAGCGGCTCGGCTCGGCCGCTCCGGCGCGATGAGGGTGTGCTCGGCCGGGCGCAGGGCGCCGTCGAGCCAGGTGACGTTCGCCCGCCCGCCGCCCGGCCCTGCTGGCGCACCGCCAGCCCCGCAGGCGAGCGGCTCGGCGGCCGCTCCGACCCGTCGGGCCGGGCGCCGGGCGCCCGGCACGACAGCTCTTGCGCGCAGTAACTTGTCGGTTACCAAGGGTCCATGCTCGCTCCCGCCGCCCTCGACGCGCTCGGCAACCCCACCCGCCGCGAGATCCTCGCGCTCTCGCCGAGGCCCCCCGCCCGGTGGGCGACATCGCCGCGGCGTTCCCCATCAGCCGGCCCGCCGTCTCGAAGCACCTGCGCGTCCTCGAGCAGGCGCGGCTCGTCACCCACCACGCGGCCGGCACCCGCCACGTCTACGCCCTGCGGCCCGAGGGCTTCGGCGCCGCGCGGGCCTGGCTCGACGCGTTCTGGCCGGAGGCGCTGTCGCGGTTCGCCGCCCTGGCGGAGCAGAGCTGGAGCGAAGGCGATGTCTGAGCCCGTCCGCTACGAGGTCCGCGTGGCCTGCCCGCCGGACCACGCGTTCCGCGTGTTCACCGAGCGGATCGACCAGTGGTGGCCGGCCGCCCACCGCAGCCTCCCCGGCGCCGCGCTCGCGTTCGACCCGCCCGGGCTCGGCGGCTGCCTCGTCGAGCGCCCACCCGAGGGCGAGCCCGTCCCGCTCGGGCGGATCCTCGCCTGGGATCCGCCCGACCACCTGGCGTTCTCGTGGCGCCTCGGGGCCCCACCCGGGCGCTTCACCCGGGTCGACGTGCGCTTCACCGCCGAGGCCGCCGCCACGCGGGTCGCCGTGTGCCACACCGTGGCCGACAGCGGGCTCGGCCCCGACTGGCCCGACCGCGCCGCGCGCTTCGCCGACAACTGGCGGCGCGTCCTGGTGCCCTACGTCGAGATGATCGGCCGTCCACGGCCCTGATGGAGGAGCGATGAAGGACTTCAGCGTCACCCGCCGGATCGACGCGCCCCCCGAGCGCGTGTGGGCGATCCTCACCGACGCGTCGCGGTACCCGGAGTGGGAGCCCGGGATGGAGCGGATCGACGGCCAGATCGTCGACGGCGGCGACATCACGCTCCACGTGAAGTACTCGAAGCGCCCGTTCCCGCTCCAGGTCGGCGCCTGGGACGCGCCGCGCGGCATGACCTGGTCGAGCGGCATGCCGCTCGGGCTGTTCCGCGGCGAGCGGCGGTTCACGCTCGCCCCCAACGCCGACGGCACCACGACCTTCACGATGCGCGAGCAGTTCACCGGCCTGCTCTCGCCGCTCATCGGCCGCGCGATCCCCGATCTGCAGCCGATGTTCGAGCAGTTCGCGGACGGGCTGGCCGCCGCCGCGGCTCAGTGAGGCCGGAGCGCCAGCAGCGCGTCGATGCGCGCGAGCGCCTCGGCCTGGCCGAGGAACGCGAGCGTGGCCGGGATCTCCGGGCTCACACCGTCGCCCGTGAGCGCGATGCGCACGGGCTGCGCCACCTTGCCGACCGGCACGTCGCCCGCCGCCGCCACCGCATCGAGCGCGGCTGACAGCGCCTCGGGCTCCCACGCCGCGCCCGCGAGCGCCGCCCGCGCCGCGCCGAGCTGCCGCCAGCCGCTCTCGTCGAGGTGCTTGCGCATCTGCTTGTCGGCGTAGGTCGTGGGCGCGCGGAACAGGAAGGCCCCCAGCCGGTCGATGTCGCGGAAGGTGCGGGCCCGCGCGCGGTACATGGCGAGCAGCGCGCGGCGCTGCTCCCGGTCGAGCGCGGCCACGGGCGTGTCGGTGACCTCCACCCACCGGTCGAGGTGGTCGAGCAGGACGTCCTCGGGCAGCGCCTTCATGTACTCGGCGTTCATCCAAGTGAGCTTGTCGGGATCGAACCGGGCGGCGGTCTTGTTCACCCGCTCGAGGTCGAACAGCGCCACCAGCTCGTCGAACGACAGGATCTCGCGGTCGTCGCCGGGCGACCAGCCGAGCAGCGCCAGGTAGTTGAGCAGCGCCTCGGGCAGGTACCCGGCCTGGCGGAAGTCCATGACCTCCACCGCGGGCAGCTCCACGCCGAGCGCCCGCGCGATGGCCTCGGCGGTGGGCACCCGATCGTGCTTCTTCTGCACGAACGTGACGCAGTCCTCCACGTCGAGGCCGGCCGCCTCGGCGAGCCAGCCCCAGTCGTCCTTGCCGCGGCCGTCGGCCTTGGCCTTGGCGCGGGCGGCCTCGCGCGCCGCCTTCGCCTTGTCGCGCTTCGACATCTTCGTGCCGCCCGGGCTGAAGATGAGCGGCAGGTGGCCGTGCTGCGGGGGCGCCCAGCCGAGCGCTTCGTAGAGCAGCAGGTGCTTGTGGGTGTTCATCAGGTGCTCCTCGCCGCGGAGCACGAGCCCGATGCCCATGGCGTGGTCGTCGACGACCACGGCGAAGTGGTAGGTCAGACCCGTCGGCCTTGACGATGACGAAGTCGTCGACGGTGTCGTCGTCGACGGTGACGTCGCCGCGGATGAGGTCGTGGACGGTCACCGGCTTGCGCGGCGTGGCGAACCGCAGCACGGGCTTGCGGCCCTCGGCCCGGAACCGCGCCAGCTGCTCGTCGGTGTAGTCCCGCCGCGGTTCTGTCAGTTCTCCTTGCGGGCCTCGGCCTCCTTGCGCTCGGCGGTCAGCTCCTCGGGGCTCTCCCACGCCTCGTAGGCCTGCCCGGCCTCGAGAGCAGCTGCCGCGCGTAGCGCCTGTGGGCGAGCCGCTGCAAGCCTCTGGAAGTACGGGCCGTGCTGCGGGTGGTCGCGCTCCGGCCCCTCGTCCCAGTGCAGGCCGACCCAGCGCAGGTCGCGCACGATCCCCTGCGCGGCCTCCTCGGTGGAGCGCGTCTGGTCGGTGTCCTCGATCGCAGCACGGTGCCCGCTGGTGCCGCGCGAGCAGCGGGGCGTACAGCGCGGTGCGCACCTTACGTGCAGCGATCCGGTGGGAGAGGGGCGAGCCGAGTCCGCAGCGCGCTCATCGAGGCCTCCGGGCCACCGCCAGGCGGACCTCGATGGACCCTGTCAGCGTGACCGTCACGGTGAGCGCCGCACGTCCCTCGGCAGCGTTATGGCCTGGTACGATGGAACCCACACCGTTCGGTGCCTGGCGCACCGACACCGAGCCGCCCTCCGCCCCCGCGAGGGCGCGCGCTCCGCTTCCTGCTGGCCGGCGCCGCCACGGTCGTGATCCTCGGCGGCCTCAAGGTCGCGAACTGACGTGCTGCTGCCCGCCGTGTTCTCGGCGTTCCTCTCGATCGCCACCCACTGCCGGTGGGTGCGCTGGCTGCACCGCCGCGGCGTCCCTCGATGATCGCCATCCCGCTGGTCGTCGCCGTGGCCGGCGGCGCCATCGGGGTCACGAGCATCGTCGCGGGCTCCGTCCGCAGCTTCACCCGCGACATCGGGCAGTACGAGCACCAGCTCGACGGCCTGACCGCGCAGCTCGCCGCCTACGGCCACCGGGTCGGCATCGACCTCACCGACACCGACCTGTCCGACCTGCTCGCAGCCGCGGTCATGGGGCTCTGGGCCAGACGTTCAACTCGGTGGTGCGCCTGCTCGGCCGCACCCTCATCGTCGTCATCACGCTGACCTTCATCCTCATCGAGGCCGCCGACATCGAGCAGAAGTTCCGGGTCGCGTTCGGCACGGGCCCCGACACCGGCGGCCCGCTGGCCGAGGCCGCCACCAAGGTGCAGCGCTACCTGCTCATCAAGAGCGGCGTGAGCCTGGTCACCGGCCTGCTCGCCGCCGTCGCCTGTCGCGTGCTCGGCATCGACTACCTGGCTGCTGTGGGGCCTGCTCGCGTTCCTGCTGAACTACATCCCGTCGATCGGCTCGATCCTCGCGGCGATCCCGCCCGTGCTGCTCGCGCTGGTGCAGCTCGGCCCGGCCGAGACCCTCAGCTGCACGATCGCCTACCTCGTCATCAACGTGTCGCTCGGCAACGTGCTTTCGACCGCGGCTGCTGGGCCAGGGCCTCGGCCTGTCGCCGCTCGTCGTGTTCCTCTCCCTCATCTTCTGGGGCTGGATGTAGGGCCCCGTCGGCATGCTGCTGTGCGTGCCGATGACCGCGATGGTGCAGCTCGTCCTCGACTCGAACGAGGAGACGCGCTGGATCGCGGTGTTCCTGGGCTCGCCGCGGGTGATCCGCAAGCAGGCGGGCGCCACCGCCACCCCGGCGCCCGCCCGCCGCAGCGACGAAGAACCGCTAGGCGACGCCGACCCCGATCCTTCGAGCAGGTGACGGACCACCTCGCGGTGCATCGCGACGGCGGGCCTCCTCGAAGCCCATCCAGGTCTCGACGCGGGTGCCGACGCAGCCGACGGCGTCGACGATCACCTCGGTCGAGCTGGTGGGGACGGGGTACGACAACGTCTCCCAGCGCTCCTCCCGGTCGGCCAGCGCGCCGTTCATCCGCGCCACGACCTGCTCGAGAACTTGAGGAGGGCAGGGGGTGACGCCATGCACCAGCGTCTGCCCGAACGAGAGGGCACCACGACGGATCTGTGGTAGCGCTTCTTGCTCTCGTGGAGCGTGGCCACGAGCGCGGGCTGCTCGTCGAGCACGAGCTGCATGAACCGCGCGGCGAGGCGCGGCTCGTAGCGCTCGGCGGCGGGATCCCCCGGGAACTGCCGGTTCAGGTCGAGCCCGCCGGGCGCGGCGCGGGTGCGCGCGCGGTACGCGCCCGGGTTCATGACGGGGATCACGATCAGCCGGCCCTTCCGGGGGCGGATCCCCTCCTCCAGCATCTCCTGCAGGGCGTGCACCCCCGCGATCTCGTCGCCGTGGATGCCGGCCTGGACGATCGCGGTCGGCCCCGCCTCGGCCGCCTCGAACACCCACGCCCCCACCGTGGGCCACAGCAGGTGGATCCCCTCGGGCAGCCGCGCCATCGTCCCTCCGGCAGCGAGGATAGCCAGCGCGCGACGCGCGTGCGGCGTGATAACGATCGCGTTCGGCGGAACGCGCGGACCGGGCCGCGGGTTGCAGGCCGTCGAGGAGAGCCCGCGTGCTCCTGTTCGCCGTGACCGTCGCCCACGCCCAACAGCCCGAGGCGCCCCCGCCCGGGGAGCCCGCGCCTGCGTCGTCCGCGGAGCCCCGCGCGCCCCACGAGCCGGCGGCGGTCGTGGCGATCGGCGACGGCGTGGTGGCCGGGTTCTCGCCCGCGCCGGAGGCCGTCACCCCCGCCGACACCGTGGAGCCGGCCCGGATGGTCACGGCCACGGTCCCGGGCGGCTGGGTGCCCGTCCTGGCCGACTGCCTCGAAGAGCGCGCCCCGCAGCGGTTCAGCGTGGTCGATCGCGCGGTCACCGCCGAGACCCTCGTGTCGGCGCGGCAGCGCGTCTCGGCGGTGCGCGACCTGTCGCCGGGCTTCGTCGTGGTCACGCTCGGCGCCCAGGAGCTGAACTCCGGCGAGGGCCAGCCCGCCGATCTCAAGCAGCTGCGCGGCGAGCTCGACGACCTGGTGGGCGACCTGGTCGGGAAGGGGCGCAAGGCGACGCGGCCCATGGTGCTGCTGCTGTCGATGGTGCCCGCGAACCTCGCTCAGGGCGGCGTCACCGGCGAGGCCGAGGCCGTGGAGACCCAGCAACGCGAGGTCGACACCCGCATCGGCAGCTGGAACGACGCCCTGTCGCAGGTCGCGAAGGGCAACGACCTCGTGACCCACGTGAACCTGCTCGCCGACTGGCCGGCCCAGCCGGACGCCCGCGCGGCGCTGACCGAGCGGGGGTGGACCCTGTCGGACCAGGGCCACGCGCGGGTCGCCGCGGCCGTCTGCGACGCCATCCTGGCGGCGGCGCGGCCGTAGGCGTCACCCCTCGGCGAGGACCGCCGCGAGCCGATCCACGAGCCAGGGCACGTCGCGCACCCCCTCCACGAGGGGCGGCTCGCCCTCGGGCCAGTGCAGCGACGGCGGGCGGGGCGACCGGAGCGAGGCGAGGATCCCGCTCGCCTCGTCGAAGGCCTCAGGCGCACCGCGCCGAGCGCGGGTCGCAGCCGCGAATCCGGCCGTGAGCAGATCGTAGGCCAGCGTCGCCCGAGACGGGGTCAGGCGGTCGAGCGCGCGAGCGCGGGCGTGGCGCGCCTCGGATGCCGCCAGGTCCCCGGCCGCCGCGGCCACGACCGCGCCGAACTGCCAGACGACGTGGATCGACCCGTGGTTCGACGGGGGCTCGGCCTCCGCTCGGTCGACGGACACGTCGAGCAGCGCCTTGGCGGCCCCGATGCGGCCCGCGTGGAGCGCGGCGGCGCCGAGGATCGTGTGGGCCTCGGCGACCACCGCGTTCGGAGGGTCCTCCGCGAGCACCTCTCGCACCCGCGCTTCGGCGAGCGCCGGATCGCCGGCGGAGGTGGCGGTGTTGGCCCGCAGGAGCAGGGCGATGGCGCGCGGGACCACGTAGCCGGCGCGGCCGAGCTGGCCGGCGACCTCGAGCAGGTACGCCGCCGCCTTCTCGTGGTCGCCCCGGTCGCTCGCCAGGTTCCCAAGGTTCGACAGGAGCGGGGTCCACCACCAGGTCGGCGCCACGCCGCGGAGCCGGACGAGCGCCTCTTCGTAGAGCACCTCGGCCTCGTCGAGGCGCCCCGCGTCGTGCAGCATGACGCCCAGGTTCGCGCTCGCCATCACGCGCGGCCAGGCGTCCGCGGGCAGCGGCAGCGCCACCACCTGCCGCAGGGCGTCGAAGGCGGCCTCGGAGCCCCAGTCCGCGCGCGCCTGCTCGAGGAGGGCCGACGCGAGGACCTCCGGGTCCTGGCTGTCGTGGCCGAGCGCCACCGCCCGGTGGCAGCGTGCGAGCGCCTCCGCCTCCCGTCCGGCTTCGCGCAGGCAGATGGAGATCTCCACCAGCACGCTCACCTGCTGGCCGGCCTCCAGCGTCGGGTCGGCGGCGAGGGCTTCGAGCTGCGCCAGGACGTCGTCGACCCGCTGACGGGTCGTCCGCAGCTCCTGGCACAGGGCGTTGAGCAGGCGGATCCGCATCGCCTGCGAGTGCGCCGGGTGGGCCAGCTCCCGCTCGCACAGCTGGACGACGGGCCCCGGCGTCCCGCTCAGCTGGCACGACACCAGCGCGACCCGCAGGAGGTCCTCTCGCTGCACGGGCGCGACGGGGGAGCGCAGCGTGGCGAGGACGAGCGCGTGGTGGTCGCCGAGCCAGCGGAGCGCCTCGCGGTCGGGGCGCAGGGCCGCGATCCCGGCGAGCGGGACGCCGCGGGCCACGAGCCACGCTCGTGAGCGCGTCCATGGGCGCCGGATCGAGCGGTGTGTTCGCGCGGACCCAGGCGGAGAGCGTGCGGGGCATCCGGTACCGCGCCACGCCGTCCGCCGGATCGAGCGTGAGCCAGGCGTGGTCGAAGAGCTCCTGCAGGACGTCGGGCACGAAGGCGTCGCCGGCCGAGAGCAGCGCCTCGACGGCATCGAGCGGCATCGGGGCGTCCACCGCGGCGAGCGCGGTGACCGCGGCGCGCGCCGTGGCGGGGAGGCGCTCGAACGAGCTCGCGATCGCGCCGGCCAGGCTGCGGTCGCCGTCGCGCAGCACGGCGAACGGGCGCTCGAGCAGCTGCAGCAGCGCTTCGGGCCCGAGCACCGGCAGCCGCGCGGCGGCGAGCTCGAGCGCCAGCGGGTTGGCCTCCAGCGCGCGGACGAGGGGGAGCAGGCGCGCGCGGTCGGGCGGCTCGGCGCCGAGCGGCAGGCGCGCGAGCAACAGCTCGACGGCAGCGTCGTCGTCGAGCGGGCCCAGCGGGAGGAGGCGGACCTGCGGCAGCGCGGGCCGCTCCCGCGCCGCGATCAGCCAGGCGGCGCCCCCACCCTGGATCCAGCCGGACAGGCGGGCCAGCGCAGCGTTCGAGAGGCCCTCGGCGCCGTCGAGCGCGACCAGCGGCTCCCTGCGCGCGGCGATGGCCGCTGCGACGCGCTCGGCGCGGTCCTCGAAGGCGCCGGGCGCGAGGCGAAGCGCCAGCGCGAGGGCGTTGACCAGCGCCTCGTCGCTCGCGTCGTCGCCGAGCTCGGCCCGGACCACCTCGCCGCCCCAGGCGGAGGCGAGCGCCGCGACCACCGCGGTCTTGCCCATGCCGGGGCCGCCGTGGAGCACCAGGCCCGCGCCGGGCACGAGGGCGTCGAGCGCTGTCCGGAGCACGCCCTCGCGCCCCGGCAGCCGCGGAGCCGGACGCGGAGCGGGGGCCGCCTCGGCGTCGCGGTGGACCTCGAGGGTCCAGCGGTAGCCGCGGCGCGGCACGGTCTGGATCGCGTCGTCGAGCTGCAAGCCGCGGCGGAGCTTGGTGATGGTCTGCGACAGCGACCCGTCGGTGACGCTCACGTCGGGCCACAGCCGCGCCTGCAGCGCCTCCCGCGACCACAGGCGGCCCGGCTCCTCGAGCAGCAGCAGGAGCAGCTCGACGACCTTCGGCTGCAGCCGCACCGGCTCCTCGCCGTCCTCCAGGACGCCGGAGGCCGTGTCGAACGCGAAGCGGTCGAAGCGATAGCGCATGTGCGCTGGTAACCAGCGGAGTCAGGGCGCGTACAGCAGCGCGAAGGCCGTCTGCATGGGGTTGTCGCCCAGGGTCCGCAGCGCGGCCTCGAGCGGCGGGTCGTCGCCGTGGCGGAGCCACCGGTCGAGACGCTCCCGCAGCGCCTCGTCGAGCGGTGCGCGCAGGGCCGCCGCCAGCGCCTCCGTGTCGGGCTCCGACGCCGCGGGCTCCGCCACCGCCACCTCGGACGGGTCGAGCTCCGGCTCCGGCACGATCGACCGCGTCTGCGCGTCCTCGGGCCAGTGCTCCACCCCCACGGGCGCCGCGACCTCGACGGGCACCGGCAGCGGCACGGGCGTGGCCCCGCCCACGGCCACACCGCGCGCGCGCAGCCGGTCGCGCCGCCGCAGCGCGATCTCCTCCCAGGGGCGCGTGTTGATCACGTCGCGCGCCTCGATCCAGCCGCGCCGGGCCGTGACCAGGCCGAACTCCTGGTAGGCGAGGTGCCGCGGCGCGTGGGCGTCGGTGTTGATGGCGACGGTGACGCCCATCTCGTGGGCCCGGCGGCAGCCCACGTCCGGCAGGTCCATCCGGTAGGGGTTGCCGTTGACCTCCACGGCGACGCCGAGCCGCCGCGCGGCCTGGAGCAGCGCCTCCCAGTCGAGCTCGGCGCCGCCGCGCTGCCCGAGCCGCCGCCCCGTCGGGTGGCCGATGCAGTCGACCACGCCGGTCTCCATCGCCGCGATCAGGCGCCGCGTCATCTGATCGCCGCTCATCTCGAAGGCGGCGTGCACGCTCGCGACGACCCAGTCCTGCCCGCGCAGCACGTCGAGGTCGAGATCGAGCGACCCGTCCGGCAGGATGTCCACCTCGGTGCCCGCGGCCACGGTCAGCTCGCCGATCCGCTCCTGCAGCTCCCGCAGGTGCCGGCGCTGGGCGAGCAGCCGCATCTCGTCGAGCCCGTGGGCGATCTCCAGCGACTTCGTGTGGTCGGTGATGGCCACGTAGCGGTGTCCGAGCGCGGCCGCGGCGCGCACCATCTCCTCGGCCGTGCCCTTCCCGTCCGACGCGACGGTGTGCATGTGCAGGTCGCCCTGCAGGTCCCGCGCGGTGACGAGCCGCGGCAGGCGTCCCGCGACGGCGGCCTCGATCTCGCCCGTGTTCTCGCGCAGCTCGGGCTCGATGAACGGCAGGCGCGCGGCGGTGAAGACGTCGACCTCGTCGGTGCCGGGGTGCACCCGGATCTCGGTGTCGCGGACGAAGACGCCCTTGTCGCTGATCTTGAGCCCGGCGACCTTCAGCCCGCGCGTCCGCAGCGCGATGTTGTGCAGCTGCGAGCCCGTGAAGTAGTGCAGCCCCGCCCCCCAGTTCTCGGGCGGCAGCACGCGCAGGTCGGACTGCTGGCCGTTGCGCAGCCGGACCTGGCAGCGGCCTTCGCCGCGGATCATCACGTCCTGCACGTCGGGGAGGGTGACGAACGCGGCGGCCGCGCGCAGCGGATCCTCGCTCGCCACGAGCACGTCGAGGTCGCGAGTGGTCGCCTTGCCGCGCCGCAGGCTCCCGGCCAGCGCCACGCGCTGCACGTCGCGGTGGTCCTGCAGGCCCTCCAGCAGCCGCAGCCCCACCCGCCGCGCCTCGATGTACGGGACGCGCCCGATCCGGTGCCGGTGCTCCTCCAGCGCGCGCATCAGCTTCTCGGCGGTGCGCTGGCCCATGCGCGGCAGCCGCGACACGGCGCCGGTGCGCAGGGCGAGGTCGAGGTCGGCGATGCTGCCCACCTTGAGGTGCTGCCACAGGCGGCGCGCGGTGCTCGCGCCGATGCCCTTCACGTCGAGCAGGTCGCGCAGACCGGGGGGCAGGCGGCGGCGCAGCTCGCGCAGGTCGTCGCAGGTGCCGGTGCGCAGGATCTGCTTGGTGCGGTGGAGGGTGCCCGGGCCGATCCCCGGCACCTTGTCGAACGTGCCGTACCGGATCGCCGTCTCGACATCGGTGGGCAGGTTCTCGATGACGCGTCCGGCCCGGCGGAACGCGCGGATCGGTGGGGGTCACCCCCGATGTGCGTCAGATCCGCCATCTCGGCGAAGATCTTGGCGATCTCCGCGTTGTCGAGCCGGTGGCCCATCGGCGGGAACGTATTCCCGTCGCGGCGGTCAGTCGATGACGGGCTCACAGGACGCAGGGTCGGAACGAGAGCGTGAGCGCCTGATCGCCGAAGGTGACAGCGTAGTCACCGTCGGGCAGGTCGGGCAGGTGCAGCTCGTCTGCGGGATCCCGCAGCGTCGGTGCAGGTCCCGCCGTCGGCGACGTTGTCTTCCCAGTGCAGGTCGCTCGTCAGCGTGATGTCGGTGCCGGTGACCGACAGCACGCAGCTGCCCTCGAACGCACGCGAGCAGCTGCTGCTCATGCAGTCGGGGGCCGTGACCGTGGCGACGAGGTCCTGGCCGCTCTGCGTGAAGCACACCTCCCCCTCGTCGACGTACTGGACGGGCTGCCAGTCCTCGGTGGCCGATCCGCCGGTGCACGCAGCGAGCAGGGCCACCAACCAGGCGTTTCGCATGTCGATCCTCCTGTGTCCTCCGTATCTCCCCCCCGGACGCTACATCGGTCTGCGGGAGGCGCTCGTGCTGAAAGCGCTCATCGGCGGGCTGGTCGTCGCCGCCGCCGTCGCGGGCTGGTTCGCGCTCCGTCGGGCGCGCCGGGCGCACTCGATCGAGGCCCTGCAGGAGATCGTGCGCGAGGTGGGGTACGTCGTCGCCACCGACCCCACGCTCCGGGGCACCGAGCTCGAGGACGTGTCCGGCGGCTTCGTGGTGCTGAAGGCGGGAGCGGATCGCCTGCGGCTGCCCCTGCACGACCTGGTGAGCATCCACCTGCAGTACCCGCCCGAGCAGCGGCGCTGGCACTACGCGCAGGTGCTGGCCGAGGCCCAGCGCCAGCGCTGAGTCAGCCGACGACGGGGGAGAACCGGAGCTCGCCGTCGCCCACGTGGGCGCGCGTGCCCCAGACGAACGGCCGGTTCCGCGCGCCGTGGCCGATGGGGAGGCCGGCGACGACGGGCACGCCGAGCGGACCGAGGTGGTCCATCACCACGTCGCGCAGCGTCCAGTCGGCGCCTTCGGGCGCCGGGTTCGTCATCTCGCCGACCGCCACGGCCGCCACGCCGCGCAGCCCGCCCGCCGACACGAGCTGCTGCAGGAGCCGATCGATGCGGTACGGCGGCTCCCCGACCTCCTCGAGGACCAGCACCGTGCCCGCCACGTCGAGCTGCCACGGGGTGCCGCACAGCGCCGCCAGCAGGCACAGGTTGCCGCCCACGAGGGGCCCGCTGGCCTCGCCCGGCGCCCAGGTCTCGCCGGACATCGGCGCCGGCGGCTCGCCGGCCAGCAGCGCGAACAGCGCCTCGGTGGACGCTTCGTCGGTCGACGGCAGGGAGTGGGGCATGGGCCCGTGCACCAGCGGACCCTTGCCGTGCGGGTGGAGGGCTGCGAACAGCGCTGTCACGTCGGAGAAGCCGATGATGGGCTTGGGACGGACCTTAGCCGGGTCGATGCGGTCGAGGATGCGCGTGAGGCCGTAGCCGCCGCGGACGATCCACACCGCCGCCCACCGGTCGGAGCTCAGGGCCTCCATCAGCTGCGCGGCGCGCTGCTCGTCGGGGGAGGCGAGGTAGCGGTGCGGCCGGAGCAGGTCGGGCAGCTCGACCACGTCGAGCCCGTGGGCGCGGGCGACGGTGAGGCCCTGCGCGAGGCGCGCCGGGTCGAACGCGCCGCAGGGGGCGACCACCGCGATCTGGCCGCCGGGGGCGATCCGCGCGCTCACGCCGCCAGCTCCACCGGGTGGGCGACCTCGTCGTAGGGCACGTAGCGCCCGCCGGGATCGACCCGGACCCGCGACAGGGCGACGGCGGCGTCGTGGGTGTAGAACAGCCGGCCGTTGCGCGCCACGAGGTCCTCCAGCAGGCGCCGCTTCTCGTCGATCAGCAGCTCCGGATACCGATCGTAGCCCATCGTGATCGGCAGGTGGACCCAGGGGCGGCCGGGGATGAGATCTGCGGCGAAGACGACGGGCCCGTCGGGCATGTCGACCTCGAGCAGCCGCAGGCCCGGGGTGTGGCCGTCGCTGCGGTGGAACCGGTAGCCCTCGCCGAGCACGTCGACCGTGTCGCCCTCGACGGGGACGAGCCGGCCGCTGGCCTGCAGCCGCTCCACGAGCCCCGGCACGAACGACGCGCGGTCGCGCGGGTGCGGGTCGAGCGCCCGCGCGATCGCCTCGGCGCCGACCACGAACTGCGCCTCGGGGAACAGCAGCTCCGGCTCGCGATCGGGCTCCCAGCGCGACAGCAGCCCGCCGGCGTGGTCGAAGTGGAGGTGCGACAGCACCACCACGTCGATGTCGGCGTCGGTCAGGCCGAGCCCGCGCAGCTCCTCGAGCAGGACGTGGTTCGACTCCACCACGCCGTACCGCTCGCGCAGATCCGGCGGGAAGAACGCGCCGATGCCGGTCTCGCACAGGATGGTGCGCTCGCCGTCCTGCACGAGCAGGCAGCGGCAGGCGAGCGGGATGCGGTTGGCCTCGTCGGGCTGGACCCAGCGGCTCCACAGGGCGCGCGGGGCGTTGCCGAACATCGCGCCGCCGTCGAGGCGCTGGGAGTTGCCGAGAACGGCAGTCAGGGTGCGCGTGGTCATCGGGCTCCCGTATCCCACCCGAGCGCGAGGGCCACGGCCTCGTGGACGGCGCGGCGAGCGGCCCGGATCGGCCCGAAGTCGCGCTCCCCGGCGAGCACCCGGTCGGTGAGGAAGGCGACGACCACGCGCTGCCGCGGCGCGATCCACAGGCTCGTGCCGGTGAAGCCGACGTGCCCGCGGCTGTCGGCGGGCCAGCGCGGCGCGCTGCTGCCCTGCGGCGACACGGTGTCCCAGCCGCCACGGTGGCTGCCGAGGCCGGGCCGGGCCCACAGGCGCGCTGCCCGGCGCCGGGCAGGTCGCCGCGGCGGCCGGCCTGGGCGTCGAGGAGGGCCTCGCCGAGCGCGGCGACGCCCGAGGCGGTGCCGAACAGCCCCGCGTGGGCGCTCACGCCGCCCATGGCGCGGGCGATGGGGTCGTGGACGACGCCGTCGGGCGCGCCGGTGGGGGCGGCGCCGGGCCAGCCCCAGCGCAGGTCGGCGCCGACGCGGTCGAGCCAGGGCTGCAGCTGAGCGTCGAGCGGGCCGCCGAGGCGCTCGAGCACGGCCAGCAACGCCAGGAAGCCGAGGTCGGAGTAGACGTGGGCGGCGCCGGGCGGGTGCTGCAGCGGCGTGGCGATGGCGGCGGCCACGATGGCGTCGCGGCCGACGTGGCGCTCGTGCAGCGGCGCCCAGGCCGGCAGCCCGCTCGTGTGATCCAGCAGGTGCCCCACGGTGGCGCGCGGATCGGGGAGGGCGGGGGCGGCGAGGTCGAGCTGGCCTCGCTCGAGCAGGGCCGCGGCGACGGTGGCGCCCGCGAGGGGCTTCGTGAGGGAGGCCAGGTCGTAGGGGGCGTCCCCGGGCGCGCCGGCGGCGTGGTGCAGCAGGATCCGGCCCGCCCGGCGCACCTCGACGGCGGCCGACGGGATGCCCCCGGCCACCGCCTCGTCCACTGCCGCCGCCACCTGCCGCACGCCGCGGTTGTACCAGTTACGGGGGCCGGCCGGAGGCCCCATGGACGTTCGCCACGACTGGACCCTGCCCGAGGTGCGGGCGCTCCACGATCTGCCGCTGTTCGAGCTCATCGACCGCGCGCGGGCCGTCCACCGCGAGGCGTGGGGCGAGCACAAGGTCCAGCTGTGCCAGCTGCTGTCGATCAAGACGGGCGGCTGCCCCGAGGACTGCGGCTACTGCCCGCAGGCGGCGCGCTACCACACCGGGGTCGAGGCCGAGCCGATCCTGTCGGTCGCGACGGTGCTCGCGTCGGCGAAGGCGGCGCGCGACGCGGGGGCGACCCGCTTCTGCATGGGCGCCGCCTGGCGCAGCCCGAAGGACCACCAGCTCGATCCCGTCGTGGAGATGATCCGCGGGGTGCGGGCGCTCGGGATGGAGGCGTGCTGCACGCTCGGCATGCTCACCGCCGAGCAGGCCCAGCGCCTGGCCGACGCCGGGTTGTCGGCCTACAACCACAACCTCGACACCTCGCCCGAGCACTACGGCGAGGTGATCTCCACCCGGACCTACGCCGACCGCCTGCGCACGCTTGAGCACGTCCGCGCCGCGGGCGTGTCGGTGTGCTGTGGCGGGATCCTCGGGCTCGGCGAGTCGGTCGAGGATCGCTGCCGGATGCTCGTCGTGCTGGCCACGCAGGCCGTCCACCCCGAGTCCGTGCCCATCAATGCGCTGGTGGCCGTGCCCGGCACCCCCCTCGGCGACCGCGAGCCGCCGTCCACCGTCGACATGGTCCGGGTCATCGCGACGGCGCGGATCCTGATGCCGCAGGCGATGGTGCGGCTGTCGGCGGGGCGCGAGGCGATGTCGGAGGAGGCGCAGCTGCTGTGCCTGCTGGCCGGCGCCAACAGCGTGTTCTTCGGCGACAAGCTGCTGACCACGCCGAACCCGGAGCACGCGCAGGACATGGCGATGTTCGAGCGCGCCGGGATCCGGCCGCTCGAGCCGGCGTCGCTGTCGACGAAGTAGGCTAGTCGGGCACGGTGAGCAGGTAGACGCGCTGCTCCTCGATGTCGCCGGACGCCGCCAGGTCGCGGATCCCGTCGCCGTCGAAGTCGCCTACCACCAGCGCCGCGCCGAACTTCGCGGTGTCGGCGGCGTCCACGGCGAAGACGTATGCCTCGTCGGCGTCGAACCGGGCGCCGGCCGCCATCGCCGCGCCGTCGAGCGCGTAGATCCGGCCCTCGCCGCGCTCGTACAGCGGCGCGCCCACGGCGACGAGCCCGCCGTCGAGGCCCACGATCGCCTCGCCGAAGCAGCTGTCGGCGGGGCCGACGGCGCCGCCGAGGGTGCCGACCAGCAGCTCGTCGGTGGCGGCCGTGGTGGACGACGCGGTCACCACGCCGATCTGCGCGTCGGCGGACAGGCCCGCCCAGAGCTCGTCGGCGCCGTCGCCGTCGAGGTCGAGGGCCTGGACGGCGGCGGCGAAGCACCGGACCTGCTTCACGTGCGCGATCCCGCTGACCCGCGCATCGATGGACGACGCGGCGTCCACGGCCCCGATCAGGCCCTGCTTCAGCAGGTACACCCGCTGGGGGTCGAACCCGTCACCCTCGGTGCCGAGCGCCGCGGCATCCACGCCGTCGTGGTCGAGGTCCACGGCGGCGACGGTGCCACCCGGCGACGCGCCCTGGAACTGGGTCTCGAGGATGAGCCAGGAGACGGTGTCGGCGCGCTGGAGCGTCTGGGTCGCCGGCATCCCGGCGGCGCCGGCGAGCGACAGGACGGCCAGGCCGGCGTCGTTGCCGCTCGCGGTGTACGAGAGCGTCGCGAACAGGGCGAGCCCGCCGGCGTCGTCGGCGACGGCGATCCCGTCGCCGAAGAAGGACTCGTCGTCGTCGAAGCAGAGCTCGTGGGGCTCGTCGTGCGCGGGCCCCGTGTACAGGGTGACGGCGCCGCCGCGATCCGGGTGGCTGAGCCCGACCACCAGGTCGTCGAGGGCGTCTCCGTCGAGGGACGCGCGGGCGGCCACGGGGTAGTGGTCGTTGGGCCCCGCTCGGCACGCGCCCGAGGGCGCGGTGTTCGGCCCGAGCGCCGCCTGCAGCGTGGTGCTCACGGGCTCCGCGACCTCCCACTGCGCCGGGGAGCCGCCGTCGGTCGGCCGGAGCAGCACGAGCTCGTCGGCGCCGTCGCCGTCGACCTGCGCCGCCACGCCGGGGAACCAGCGCTCGGAGAGCCCCGCGAGCGTCAGCGCGGTCGCGTCGACGGGATCGGGCGGCGGCCGGGCCCCCGTCTCACCGGTGGAGGGCTGCCCGGTCTCGCCGGTCGGCTGGCCCGTCTCGCCCGTCGGGCGGGCCGTGTCCGTCGAGCCGGGGCCGGGGCGGGCGGGGAAGGGCAGGATGCAGCCGGTCAGCGCGAGCCAGGCGATCACGGCGCCCCCCCGGCGAACACGCCGACCCCGAGCCCGCCGAGGCCGACCGCCACGAGCCCGTAGCCCACGCCGGCCGCGCCGATGCCCGCGACGTAGCGCCCGTGCTGCGTGGTCCCACTCGGCGCCGCCCACGCCTTCGGCGCCCACGGCGGCGCGGTTCGCCGCGAGGCTGCCCACGGCGGCAGCGCCGCCCACCACGGCCACCGCGGCGCCCACCGGCGCGAGCCACCGGGGCAGGCCGCGTCGCGCGGCGCCGGGAGCCGGCGCGGGCACCGGCGGCGCCGCAGGGGCCCACCCGCCGCTCGTCGCGCCGCGCCACACGTCGCCGCCGGCGACCGCCAGGGCGGGCTGGTCGGCGCCCGCGGCCTCGCGCAGGAGGGCGGACAGGTCCTCCGGGGCGTCGGTGAGCAGCTCGGGCAGGGGCGGGTACGCCGCCGGAACCACGAGCACGTCCGCGCCCGGGGGCAGGGCGAACCGCACGGCCACGTCGCCCACCCGCACCACGTGCTCGCCGACGGGCACCGCCGCGCCGAGCGGCGCGCCGTCGACGGTGGCGGGAGGTGGGGGTGGACCTCCAGCGAGGCGGAGGGCGGGGCGCGGCCCGCGCCTGGTCGAACAGGGTGCGCCGATCGGCGGCGTAGGCCTCGTGCCAGGCCACGGCGGGGTCGTGGGCCAGCGCGGCGGCGTAGCGCGCCAGCGCGGCCTGGCGGTCGCCCCGCTCCTCGGCGACCACGCCGGCGACGATCTCGAGCCGCGCGAGCGCCACGGCCGCGACGGCGGGCCCGCACAGGGCGGCGGCGCGGGCCTCGTCGACCCGGGCCTCGGCGCCGGCGAAGTCGCCGTACAGCAGCGCCCCGTTGGCGCGCTCGAGCAGGTCGTCGAACGCCTCGGCGGGCGGATCGGCGGGGCAGGTGGCGATCGCCCCGCCGCTGCGCAGCGACGGGGGCCGCGCCCGCAGCGCGTCGTAGGCGACGGGCTCGAGCGCCTCGTCCGGGGCGACGGCGGCGGCGAGCGAGCGGGCGGCGCCCTCGTCGCCGTCGTGGACGACGGGGACGGCGCGGGCGGAGACGGCGAGCGAGAGCATCAGCGCGGACACGGCTGCCAGGCCCCCCCGGACGGATCGATGTCGACGCACACGCTGGGCTCCACGGCGGGGTCCCAGGTGCGCTCCACCAGCACCCGTCCGTCGTCGGGTGCGACGAACGCCAGCCGGTGCGCGGCGCGGGTGACCTCCACGCTCAGCGGCGTGGCGCCGACGCGCGTGCCGTCCACCAGCACGCCGTAGCTCCGGGTGGCGGAGATGCGCGCGCGCAGCGTCTCGACGGGCGGCGGTGCGGCCGGAGCGACGGCGGCCGCGCTCGCCCGGGGCTCGGGCGCCGGCGCCACGGGTGCGGGCGTCGGCTCGTCGGGCTCGGGCTCGGGCGTGGTCTCCGCCACGAGCTCGGCGCTGGGCTCGGGCGCAGGCGCCGTCGCGGCGACCTCGGTCGGCTCGCGCCCCGCGCCCACCCAGCTCGCCACGCCGATCAGCAGCGCGAGGAGCCCCACCCCCGCCAGCACCGCACCCCCGACGAGTGCCGTGCCCCCCACCATCAGCGGCGCGTAGGAGCCCGGGTCCGTCCGGCGCACGGCGGGCACCACGCCCGCGGCTGGCATCGGCCCCGTCCCGGTCCCCACCGTCGACAGCGTCTGCAGCGTGATCGTCTCGTTCCCGGGCGGGAGCGGCGGCGGCGGCGGCGCTCCGGCCGCGATCGTCTGCAGCTCCGCCATGGCGGTCGCGGCGTCGGGGAAGCGGTCCTCCGGGCGATACTGCGTGCACCGGATGACGAACGCCTGCAGCGGCTCGGGGACGAACGCCTCGACCACCGCGTGCGTCGCGGGGTTGTGCAGCTCCGGCGGCTCCCGGCCGGTGCACAGCGCGACGAGCGTGGCGCCGAGCGCGTAGAGATCCGCCGCCGGGCCCGCCTCCTTGGCGGACTGCCGCTGCTCGGGCGCCATGTACGTCCAGGTCCCCAACACCGCGCCGGTGCGGGTCGGCCGGTCGTCGCCCTCGATCCGCGCGATGCCGAAGTCGGCGAGCCGCGGCACCCCCCGCTTGTCGACGAGCACGTTCTGCGGCTTGATGTCGCGGTGCACCACCCCGCGCGCGTGGGCGGCGACGAGCGCGTCGAGCACCGCGAGCCCCACGGCGCAGGCCTCGGCGAGCCCGAGCGGCCCCGTCCGCGCGACCCGCTGCGCCACGGAGCCGTGCTCCAGCAGCGACATGACGAGCCACAGCTGCCCGTCGTCCTCTCCGATGTCGTGCACCGGCACCACGTGGGGGTGGTCGAGGTCGGCCATGATGTGGGCCTCGCGCTCGAACCGTGCCCGCAGCGACGCGGCCCGCGGCCCGAGCCGCTTCATCACCTTGACTGCGCGCAGCACCGCGAGCTTGTGGTCCACGGCGCGCCACACCGTGGCCATGCCGCCCTCGCCGAGCTGATCCAGGAGCTCGTACCGGCCGGCGGCCAGGGATGTGTGGGAGGTCGGAGTGTCGGGCATCGCTCGGTGCACTCTACCGCGCGGGATGCGGGCTCGCCCCCGCCTACTCGTCGCCGCCGGGCGCCGCGGGGGCTTCGCCCTCCTCCTCGTCGGCCGCCTCGTCGTCGCACTTGAGGTAGCTCGAGCTCGCACAGCATCGCGCGCTGGTCGCCCACGTCCTCGGTGCCGCCGTGCAGCGCCCGGATCCGCGCGGCCTCCGACATCGGCGGGACCACCACCGTCCCGGGCACCAGGTCCACCCGATCGCGGCCCGCCTGCCACGACGCCTGGCCGCGCCGCCGCGGTGGGCACGACCACGCCGTCGTGCGACAGCTCGGCGCCCGCCGGGTCGACGTCCTCGTCGAACAGCACGTACAGGATGCCGCCCGACGGCTTCGGCCCCGGCGTGAACGCGACGGTGCGGCCGTCGTCGGACAGGGTGACGACGCCGATGTCTTCGGGCGTCTTCCGCGGCTTCTCGCCCCACGCCTGGTTGGCGGGATCCTCGATGGTCGCCTCGGGGTCGATGACGCCGGCCTCGCGGGCGGGCGCGGGCAGCGCGATCCGCCAGGTCCCCGCCGCCGCCTCGTCGGACAGCTGCAGATCGACCCGCCAGCCCCGCCCGACGGCCATGCCGTGGGCCTCCGCCAGCGCCGCGCGGTACGGCTCGAGGTCGACGGTCGGCGCGAGGTTCTTGTGCTCGCCCGGGTCGGCGGCGAGGTCGTACAGCTCCTCCTCGCCCGAGGCGGTGTGCAGGATGTACTTGTGGTCGCGCACCACGACCCCCCAGCGCTCCTTGCCGTAGCGCAGGTGGGCCACGCCGAGCGGCCGCTCGCCCCAGGAAGCGCCGTCGTCGGCGCCGCTCAGCAGCGGCACCAGGCTCTTGCCGTCGGTGGGCGGCGCGTCGCCGAAGCCGGCGAAGTCGAACAGCGTGGGCGCGATGTCGGCGAGCGTGACCGGCGTGTGGTTGCGCACGCCCTGCGCCTGGCCGGGCCCCGAGCGGAACCACAGCAGCACGCGCGTGACCTCGTCGTAGACGGTGTGGTTGTGCTCGAAGCCGTCGTGGTCCCACAGCTCCTCGCCGTGGTCGGAGTGCAGCACCACGAGCGACTTGCCGGGCATCCGGTCGAGCGCGGCGAACAGCCGGCCGAGCTCGGCGCTGGTGAACCGCAGCTCGCCGTCGTAGCGCGCGGCGATGTGGGCCTTCTTGTGCTCGTCGAGCCGGCCCGTGCGCATCCAGCCGTAGACCTCCCACCGGTTGAAGATGGGCGGCAGGTCGTCGACGTCGTCGGCCGCGAACATGTCCTTGTACGCGGGCGGCGCGTTGTAGAACAGGTGCGGGTCCATGACGTGCAGGAACAGGTAGGTGTCGCGGTCGGGGTACCGCTCGAGGAAGCCGATGGCGCGGTCGACCTGGGCGTCGGCCTTGGCCTGGCCGTCGTACCACCAGTCGCCGAAGCCCTCGTGGAACTCGAAGCGCGGCTGCAGGTGCACGTTCGCGACGATGCCGGCCGTGGCGAAGCCGTGGTCCTGGAACACGGCGCCGATGTTCTTCGCGCCCACGGCGTCGAGCGGGCGGCGGCCGGTGAACGCGGTGCGGAAGGACGGGCGCGTGCGCGGCGCGGGCGCCCAGGTGCGGTCGAAGACGGTGGCGGTCTCGGCGACGGCGTCGAGCTCGGGGGTCGTGTCGCGCGCGTAGCCGTAGCTGCCGAAGTGGTCGGGCCGGGTGGTGTCGATGCCGATGACCACGACCCGGCGGACGGGGCCCGTCGCCGCACCCCAGATCGCGGGCGTGCCCACGAAGAGGTAGTCGAAGTCGGGGCTCCCGGTGCTCTGCGCGCGCAGCCGCACCTTCACCTGCCGGCCGGCCCACCGCGACAGGTCGGCGCGCCACTCGACGAACTGCTCGCGCGGCTCCACGTCGCGCCGGTCGACTTCCGTGACCTGCCCGTCGGCCTCGACCTCGAGGACGGCCTGCAGCCCGTCGGAGGTCAGCGACCGCAGCGGGAGCGGCGAGACGGCGAGCCAGCCCTCGAAGGTCACCGGCTCCGACGCGGGCAGCGTCACGTCCCAGGTGGCGGCGGCCGGGGCCGGCAGCATCAGGCCCGGGCGGGTGCGCGCGTCGAGCGTGATCTGCTCGTGGACGAAGTCCTCGGGCGACATGCCCGCGGAGACGAAGTGGTGGCGCTCCACCTGGCGCTGCGCCTCGGGGAACACGATGGTGACGGGCGGCAGATCGCCGGGCCAGGCGACGAGCAGCGTGTCCTGCGTGATGCGCCAGCCCTTGCCGATCATGTTCTGGTTGTAGGGCGCCTTCTCGTCGCCTACGTACAGCGACATGCCGGGCGGCGCAGCAACGCGGCCCTCCTCCTCGGCGGCCTTGAACGGGGAGGGGCCGCGGTAGAGGTTCGTGGCCCGGCGGACCTTGAAGATGCCCGGGTCCATGTGGACGCGGATGCGGCCGGTCCCCGACGAGAGCTCCTCGGGGACGGGCGTGTCGGGCAGCTCGTAGTCGCCCGGCGTGCGCCACAGCTGGAGCACGGGCGACGCGCCGGTCGTCGTCAGCTGCGGATCGACGAAGCCGGCCGGCCGATCGGCGGGGGCGAGGGACGCCTGCTCGCGGGTGTCGCCGCAAGCCGACAGCAACAGGACGGTGAGGGGCCAGAGCATGACCGACGGCTTATAATCCGCGCGCATCGACCTGGAGGACGGATGAGCGCGGCGCCCGCGGGGACGGAGCTGTTTCCCTACACCTTCGCGACCTGGGTCTTCACCCTGCACGTCGACGGGGTGACCGCGGGCGACGCGGTGTGTCGCGAGGCGTGCGACGCCATCCGCGCCGCGACCGAGGCCGAGCCCGGCAACGCCGCGACCGACCTCGTCGCTGAGTCCGCGAACTCGTGGGCGACGGCGCCGACGTCGAGGCCGTCTCCGCCGCCGCGCACACGCTGTACGGCGATCGTCCGCGCCGATCTCGGCGAGGGCGATCGCACCGACCGCGCCGCCCGCATCCGCCGTTACCAGTTCGCGTCGCACCTGCCGTGGCTGGCCCGCATCTGGGAGCGGGCCGACGGCGCGGTGCGCCAGGGCTGGCTGCTGGTGGAGCGGGTCACCGACGAGGTGTCGGCGGCCGACCCGAACCCGTGGAACGACGTCGACGAGACGCGCCGGCTGCCCGTCGCCGACTTCCAGGTGCTCTGGGAGCTCGACGGCTGCACGAACCTGTACCTCGCGCCGCCGGCCTCGAGCGGGGTCTAGCCGTTCCCGCCGTCCGCTGGACCCGCTGGGGGGCCGTGGCGCTCCCCGACGCGCTGCAGGTGCGCATCGCGCCCCGGTTCGCCGAGCGGGTGCGCGCCGGCGCGCCGGAGCCGCAGCGGGCGCTCACCGCGGCCGAGCTGGCCGACAACCTGCGCTACTTCGCGGAGCCCGGGCCGCGCGGGCGCCCGATCGTGGGGCTCGTGCTGTCGGGGCTGCCCGAGGCCGAGGCGCTCCCCGACGTGGCGCAGGCGGTGGCGGCCGCGCGGGCGGCCTCGGTGCGCTGGTGCACCGCCCACGTCGACCGGCAGCACCTGTCCGAGCTCGCGGCGTCGCCGCTGCTGGCGCAGCTCGACCGGGTGGTGGTCGCGGTCCGCAGCGAGGAGCCGCTGGTCCGGCCCCGGGCGGCGCTGGCGCTGCACGTCGTGGTCCCGCTGGAGGCGGGCCTCGGCGACCGGCTGCCCGCGGTGCTCGGTGCGCTGGTGGCGGCGGCGCCCGCGAGCGTGGTGCTCACCTGGCCGTTCCCCGCCGAGGGCGTCGACGTGGAGCCCGCGTCGGCCTGGGTGCCCCGCATCCGCGCCGCGCTACCGGCGCTCGCGGCGCTCCCGTGGTCGCTCAAGGGCCTCCCCGCCTGCGCGCTGACGGAGCTCCTGCCCGCAGAGGAGCTGCAGCGGCGCGTCTCGCGGTCGTCCAACCGCTGGTACGTCGACGCCGCGCACCAGCGCGAGCGGGCGCTGCTGTTCCTGCCCGAGGTGGTGCGGTTCGCCAAGCGCGAGGTGTGCCGCTTCTGCGCGCTCGATCCGCGCTGCGACGGCGTCGCCGAGGCGTGGCTCGCGTCGGGGCGCGTGGGGCCGCTGGTGCCCGTCCCGTCCGCCTGACGAAGCGGCGGCGGACGCCGAACGTTCCGAGCGCGCCCACCGGCTGTCCGGGGCCCAGTTATAGGGCGGGCCCCACGGGTGTTGGAGGGCGGGATGCAGGCGTTCGAGGAGATGGCCAAGCTCGGCCACGAGCAGGTCCACTTCTGTCGCAACGACAGCGTTGGGCTCCGCGCGATCGTCGCGATCCACGACACGACGCTCGGCCCGGCGCTGGGCGGCTGCCGGCTGTACGACTATGCGAGCGAGGCCGACGCGCTGCGCGACGTGCTGCGCCTGTCGCGCGGCATGACCTACAAGGCGGCGGTGTCGGGGCTCGATCTGGGCGGCGGGAAGGCCGTGATCATCGGCGACCCCTCCATCAAGAGCGAGGCGCTGTTCCGGGCCTTCGGGCGGCACGTGGAGTCGCTCAACGGCCGGTACATCACCGCCGAGGACATGAACACGAACGTCGAGGACATGAACTGGATCCGCCGCGAGACGGACTACGTCATGGGCGGCAGCCAGCACCACGGCGGGTCGGGCGACCCGAGCCCGGTGACCGCCTGGGGCACCTTCCACGGCCTGCGCGCCTGCCTCGAGGTGGTCTACGGCACCTCCGACGTGTCGGGGCGCAAGATCGCCATCCAGGGCGTCGGCAACGTCGGCTACCACCTCGCGCGCTACCTGCACGAGCGCGGCGCCAAGCTGCTCTACAGCGACATCAACACCCGCAACATCAAGCGCGCGATGGACGCCTTCGGCGGCGAGGTCGTCGAGGGCGACGACTACTTCCGCGCCGACTGCGACGTGCTCGCCCCGTGCGCCATCGGCGGCGTGGTGAACAGCCGCACCATCTCGATGATCCGCGCCCCCATCATCGCGGGCGGCGCCAACAACGTCCTCGAGGACGAGACCAAGGACAGCGAGCTGCTGGCCGAGAAGAGCATCACCTACGCGCCGGACTACGTCATCAACGCCGGCGGGCTCATGAGCGTCTACGCCGAGCTGCGCGGCTGGCCCCACGACAAGGCGATGGCCGACGCCGAGGGCGTGTTCAACAACGTCAAGCGCGTGCTCCACAAGGCCCAGGCCGACGGCGTGTCGACCATCACGGCCAGCAACCGCCTCGCCGAGGAGCGCATCGAGGCGGTCGCGAACATCAAGCGCCTGCACATCCGGTAGCGGCGGGTGCAGGTCGAGGCCCGCGGGGCGGCGTTCACCGTCCACACCGACGTCTTCGACGGGCCGCTCGACCTGCTCCTGCACCTGGTCAAGCGCGACGGCATCTCGCTCGCGCGCCTCGAGGTGTCGCGCATCGCGGACGCCTACCTGGCCTACCTCGACAAGCTGCGCCAGCTCGACCTCGCCATCGCGTCGGACTGGCTCGTGATGGCGGCCACGCTCGTGCACCTCAAGTCGCTCGAGCTGCTCCCGCGCCCGCCGACCCTGCTGGAGGACGAGGAGGAGGACCCGCGCGACGCGCTGCTCGACCAGCTGCGGGCCTACGAGGAGGCGAAGGCCGCCGCGACCCTGCTCGGCGAGCGCCCGATGGTGCAGCGCGAGATCTTCGTCCGGCAGGGCATGGAGCCGCCCGCCGCCGAGCGGCCCTACGTCTCGCCGCTCGACGCCTTCGGGCTGCTCGACCTCCTGCACGAGCTGCTGGCCCGCAAGGCGGCGCCCGAGCCCGTCGTGCGGCTCGGCGACAGCGGGCCCAGCATCGGCGCCTGCTGCCGCCGCGTGGTGGCCGCGCTCGGCGGGCGCGGCGGCCACTTCGAGCTCGTCGGCCTGCTGCGGACGCTGGCGCTGCCGGCGGAGCGCGTCATCACCTTCATCTCCGTCCTCGAGATGTCGCGGCTGCAGTGGCTCGACGTGGTGCAGGAGGGCCACCTCGCGCCGATCACGGTCACGCAGCTCGTGAGCGACGAGGTCATCGACATCGACCTCGTGTCGGGCGGCGAGTCGCGCCGGCGCGAGGAGGACCAGCTCGACCTGCCGCTCGCGGAGCGCGCATGAGCGACGACGAGGGCGTGCTGGCGTTCCCGGGCGGCCCCAGCGCCGACGAGGAGCTCGTGGCCGGGGTCGAGGCGCTGCTCTTCGCGAGCGGCGAGCCGCTGGCGGTGCCGGCGGCGGCGGCCGCGCTGGAGGTGGCGAACGCCGAGGTGGCCGCGGCGCTCGCGGTGATCGAGGCGCGGCGACAGGGCACCGGCGTGGTGCTGGAGCGGGTCGCGGGCGGCTGGCAGCTGCGGACGGCGCCGCGGTTCGCCGGCGCGCTGCACCGCCTGCTCGGGACGCGCCCCCAGAAGCTGTCGCGACCGGCGCTGGAGGTGCTGGCCATCGTCGCGTGGCACCAGCCCGTGTCGCGGACGCGCATCGAGGCCGTGCGCGGCGTGGACTCGGGCGGCGTGCTGAAGTCGCTGCTGGAGCGGGGGCTGCTGCGCACCGCCGGGCGCTCGTCGGACCCGGGGCGCCCGCTGCTGTACGCCACCACGGCCGCGTTCCTCGAGCTGTTCGGCCTGCCCGACCTGGCGGCCCTGCCCACGCCCGCCGAGCGGGCGGCGCTGGTGCGGGCGCGCTCCGCCCACGACGCGCCCGTCTCCGACGACGAGGAGGCCGAGGCGGAGCCGGCCGCCGAGCCCGACGAGGCGCTGCCGCCCGAGCCGGGCGACGAGCCGGCAGAGCCGGGTTAGACAGCCGGCGGCGCGCGGCGCGCCACGTCCGGCGCGCCCCAGCATCCTCGCGGCACGCCGTGACGGCGCCCGCGCGGGAGGTCCCGTGTACGAAGAAGACGACGCCCCCTACGGCGGGGCGCCCGACGTCGATCCCGCCCCTGCCTCCACCACCCGGCTGGCGCGCCTGCTCGCCCAGCGCGGCGTGGCCTCGCGGCGGGAGGCCGAGCGGCTGATCGCCCAGGGCGAGGTCACGGTCAACGGCGAGGTGGTGCGCGGCGTGGTGCTCGTCGACCCCGAGCGCGACAGGATCCGCATCGAGGGCCGGCCGCTGCCACCGCCGCCCGAGCCCGCGTACTTCGTCATGTACAAGCCGCGCGGCTGCATCACGACCCGCGAGGACCCGCAGGGCCGACCCACCGTGTTCGACAAGCTCGGCGATCTGCCCCGCGGGGTCGAGGCCGTCGGCCGGCTCGACTTCGACACCGAGGGCGCGCTGCTCCTCACCAACGACGGCGACCTCGCGAACGCGCTGACGCACCCGAAGAACCACGTGCCGAAGCGGTACCTCGTCAAGGTGTACCGCCAGCCCGACGACAGGGACCTCGAGGCGCTGCGCACCGGGGTGTTCCTGGAGGACGGGCGCACGATGCCGGCCAAGGCGCGCGTGGTGTCGACCACCGACAAGACCAACGCCTGGGTCGAGATCACCGTCACCGAGGGCCGCAACCGGCTCGTGCGGCGGATGCTCCAGGCGCTGGGGCACCCCGTCTCCAAGCTGCGCCGCGAGAGCTTCGCGACGATCTCGATCCGCGGCCTGGAGCTCGGGAGCGTGCGCCGATTGACCGGAGTGGAGATCAAGCGGCTGCAGGATCTGGCGGCCGGGCTGTCGCCGTCGCGCGCCGGGCGGAAGAAGGGGAAGGGCTTCGCCAGGGCCAAGCCGAAGCCCGTGCGCCCGGGGCAGCGCAAGCGCGGGACCCGCCGCGGCACCGCCTCGAAGACTGCGAAGTGAACGCTGTCGTTGCCGCTCCGCGGCGCGATGGATACCCAGCCGGCCTGACGCGACGAGGAACCGATGCGATTGACCGTGAATGCACCTCCGCCGCCCGCCGACCCGCGCGATCTGGCGTCGTCGTTCGAGGACGCGCCGGACGACTTCGCGGACGATCTCGACACGGGCGAGATGGTCACCAGCGGCCTGGCCGATCCCCCGCCCGGCCCGCGGGCGGATGACGGCGTTGTCCGCCGGCGCCGGGCGGGGATCGATCCCTGATCCACCGGAAACGAACCCACCGGGTTGACGGCCCCGGGGGTAGCGTTACCTGGTGGGTGTGCCGCGGGGTGGAGCAGCCAGGTAGCTCGTCGGGCTCATAACCCGAAGGTCGCAGGTTCAAATCCTGTCCCCGCAATCCGAAGGCCCGACCCTCTCCCGAGGGTCGGGCCTTTCGCATTCTACGGCCTCGCAGCGGGCAGGGTCAGCTCGAACCGCGACCCACGGCCGAGCGTGCTCGTCGCGCGGATCTCGCCGCCCATCATCCGCGCGAGGAGGCGCGAGATGGTGAGCCCGAGGCCGGTGCCCCCCGAGGTCGCGTTCGGGCCCTGCACGTAGGGGTGGAACAGGCGCGCGAGCGTCTCCTCCGACATCCCGACGCCCGTGTCCTCCACCACGAACGACACGAGCTCGCCCTGCGGCGCGACGGTGAGGCGCACGGCGCCGCGCGGCGTGGCGCGGATCGCGTTCGAGACGAGGTTGAGAAGGATCTGGCGCAGCTTCACGCGGTCGGCGCGGAGCCCGGACGTCCCGGGCGCGAGCTCGAACGTCAGCGCCGTGCCGCACGGCCGCGCGAGCGGCTCGGTCGTGGCGCGGACCCCGGCGACGAGCGGCTCGAGCTCCACGTCCTCCACCGCCACCTCGAGCCGGCCCGCCTCGATCTTCGCGAGGTCGAGGATGTCGTTGATGAGCGACAGCAGGTGCCGCGCCGCGAACAGGATGCGCGGGAGGTCGCCGCTCGGCGCCGCCGCCGGGCCGACCCGCAGCGTCGGGACGGCGTCGGGCACCTCCTCGCCGGCGCCCTCGAGGAGCATCTCGGCGTAGCCGATGATGGCGTTCAGCGGCGTCCGCAGCTCGTGGCTCATGTTCGCCAGGAAGGAGCTCTTCTCCTGCGACTGGCGGACGGCGTTGTGCGCGATCTCCTCCTGGCGCTTCGCGTCCTGCAGGGCCACGTCGCGGGCCCGCAGCAGGAACAGGTAGTCGACGACGGGGTCGTGCGGCGCGAAGTCCGCGAGCGACAGGGCCGTGCCGCCCAGCGCGTCGAGGTCGGTGACCCAGGGTGAGCCGAGGAACACGAGGTGGTCGCCGTCCGCCGTCCACTGGCCGCGCAGCTCGATCGACGTGCCGCGGACGGCCATGCGGCAGACGGTGTCGACGTGGCGGTGCAGGAGCTCCCACCGCAGCGGCGTCCGCGGCCGCCGGGGCTCGAGCGCCTCGTCGAGGGGCTCGCCGGCGCGCAGCCCCGGCGACAGGCGCGCGAGCGAGGGCCCCACCTGCACGATCCGCGACGTCCGATCCAGGACGACGTGGAACGGGAACGCGCGCCGGAAGGCCGCTGCGCCCAGCCCCGGCGCGTTCACGGACCGGGTGCCGCGGTGCGGATGCGGAAGACGTCGTGGTCGGCGCCATCGGCCCGGGAGCGCTCCAACGTGGCGGCGACGGGCGTGCCGAACCGCTCGCCCAGGCCCTCGATCAGCCCCACCACCATCGGCGCGAGCCCGGGCCGGTCGGACCAGTAGTGGAGCACGAGGTCGTCGCCGTCGCGGTCGACCCGGAAGCCGGGCGGCCGCAGCTCGGGGCAGGTGAGCCCCACGCGGGCGTGGAGCGCGTCGAGCTGGCTCAGGAACGTCGGCAGGTCGTCGCCGGCCATGGTCAGCAGGCGCCCGTACCCGGCGCTGGCGGTGTACTGCACCCAGTAGCGGCCGAAGGCGTGCAGCAGCTCGGGGACGGGGACGTCGAGCACCTCCGAGGCCACGCCGACCAGCCGGTAGGTGACGGCATCGTCGTAGGCGGTCATCGCGGCGAAGCGCTCGTGGGGGACGTTCGCGGCGGCGCGGATCCGGTCCCAGGTCTCCTGGCCGTGCCGGGCCACGACGAGGTCCTGCATCGCCTGGTTCACGAGCCCGTACACGGCGCCTCCCCTGCGCCTCTTCGGCTCGTTCAGGCCACGGGTTGAGCCTCGACCGCTGCGGCGAACGGGCCGCCGACCTCGGGCACGAAGCGCTCGCCGTCGTGGACGTGGCGGCGGAACGTCACCTGGCCGTCGTCGTCGATGTCGTACAGGCCCATCGAGGCGTGGCGGCGCTCGGCGTAGCTGTGGCCGCTGCTGCCGCAGTCGACGATCGGCACCCGCGCGCCGTCGCTCAGGACGAGCGGCGCCAGGAACCCGCGGTGGACGTGGCCGCAGGCGACGAACAGGGGGCGCTTGGGCGCCTGGTCGAGCACGTCGACCAGCGCCTGCGCGTTGAGCAGCCCGTGGGTGGGCTCGTCGTACAGGGCGCCGGTGTGGTCGACGATCGGGTAGTGGATGCCGAGGACGACGTGGCGGTCGGCCAGCTCGGGGTCGGCGAGGAGCGCCGCCAGGCGCGCGAGCTGGGCCCGCGGGACCTTGCCGGCGGCCGTGATCCAGGTGGGGCGGTTGGGGTCGAGGCCGATGGCCGTGAGGTTGCCCACGTCGACCCGGACCAGCCCGGAGCCGGCGGGATCGGGCACGCCGGACCAGGCCGCGAAGGTCTGCGCGAACAGGCCGTGGCGGACGGAGCCGGGCGTGTAGACGTCGTGGTTGCCCGGCAGCACGAGCGACGCGTGGCTGGTGAGCAGCGGCGCCAGCGCGTCGCGGGCCTTGGCGAACTCGGACGGCAGCGCCTGGGCGGTGAGATCGCCCGTGATCAGCACGAGGTCGGGCTCGAGCGACTGGATGTGGGCGACGAGCTGGCTCTGGACGGTGTCGGCGAACATGTGGCGCCGGCCGCGCGCGTAGAGGTTCAGGGTGCCGATGACCCGCTTGGGCGCGAAGTCGCGCAGGGAAGGGGGGGTGAACCAGTGGATGTCCGTCGCGTGGGCGATGCGCATGCCGCTCCTGTCGAGGTCGGGCGCGCTCACCCGCGCCGCGCGCGGCCCCGCGGCCCCACCCAGCCGTATCCGAACGCGCCGAGCGACGTCACCAGCAGCAGGCCGAGCGTGACCTCGACCCCGAGCGGCGGGGCGGCGGGGGCGATCCGGAGGCTGCGGACCTCGTCGCCGGCGCGCAGCCGCGCCAGGCCCGACAGCTCGGGGGTCCAGCGGACGCGGCCGCGGCCGTCGCTGATGCCGATGGCGAGCTCGGCCTCGCCGGCGAGGCCCGGCCGGTGCACGACGCGGACGGTCTCGCCGGAGCGCGCCTCGCCCTCGGCGTCGGTGACGGCGAGCACGACCTCCTCACCCTGGCGGAGCACGATCGGGGGGCCGTCCTCGGGCTCGCCCTCGACGGTGACGGCGCCGAGGGCCGCCTGCGCGAGCCACAGCAGCACGGGGCTCACGCGGCCCCCCGCGCGGGCTCGGCCGCCCGGACGCTGCGCGTGGCGACGTAGACGAAGGCGCCGGCGAGCAGGACGCCGAGCTGCACGGCGTCGACGGTGCGGGCCGGCAGGCCGGGCCAGCCCCTGGCCGCGCCACCGAGCAGCGCGAGCGCGGCCGCCACGAGCGCGACGCGGTCGCCGCCGGCGGCGCGCCGCGCGGCGTCGAGGAGCGTGAGGGCGCCGGCCAGCGGCACGACGCCGAGCACCACCCAGGGCCGCACCGCCCACGCCGGGCCGGCCAGCAGCACCGTGAGCAGGAGCCCGGCCAGGGCGCGGATCCCGGCGCTGCGCGGGCTGCCCGCGCGCGTGGTGACGGCGCCGGCGGCCGCCACCAGCGCCACGGCCCAGCCGATGGGGGCGGCGCCGGCCCAGCCGAGGCCCGAGGCGAGCGCGGGCAGGGGCTGGGCGCCGAGCGAGCCCTCGAAGCCGGCCGCCACGCAGATCGCGGCCAGGGTGGCGGCGCCGAGGCCGAGGCCGGCGGCCGCCCAGGGGCGAAGCGATCGCCCGGCGGGCGAACGGCGCCGATGGTCCACTGGCCGGTGCCCGCGCCGGCGAGCAGGATGCCCGCCACCACGGCGGCGCCCGCGCCCCGTGGGGCTGGCTCAGGGCGTCCCAGTGCGGGTCGAGCAGCGTCCACGGCGGGGCCACCGGACAGGGCCAGGCCCGTCGCCGCCGCGAGGCCGACGAGCCCGACCAGCAGTGGCGCGGCGAGCCAGGCCGGGCGGCGGGCTGAGCAGCAGCGCCGCCACCCAGGCACCCGCGGCGAGCAGGGACCCCACGCCGTCGTCGCGGGCGACACCGGCCAGGGCCGACGCCACGAGCAGCAGCCCGGCGACCTCGGCGACCGCCTGCGCGGCGATCCGCGGCACCACCGGGGCGCCGAGCACGGGGCGGGGCGCCTGCCCGGCGGGCGGCGTGCGCCACTCCGCGACGGCGGCGGGCGCGCCGACCAGCAGCGCCGCGGCGGCGGCCGCCACCAGCGGGGCGAGCCCGCCGCGGCTCAGCAGCGGCAGCACCACGGGGACGGCGGCGAGCGCGATCCCGACGGAGCGGACCGTGGCCTGGCGGTGCTCGAGACGCGGGGCGGCCGGCATGGGGAGCCGGATATCACGGGCCGCGCGGCTCGCGCTCGCCGAACGAGAAAGGGCACGCCCCCATCCAGGGCGTACCTCATGACCGCGACGGTGCGGGGACTCAGGCCTCGCGGCAGATCACCCGACGCACCGGCACGCAGGAGATGATGGAGACCTGGCCGTCTTCGCGGTTCAGGCGGAACTCCACCCCCTCGTCGGGGTCGATCTCGCAGTAGCGAGCGACCACCTCGAGGATCTCGGTCTTCATCCGCTCGAGCTGCATCGGCGGCAGGTCGACCTGGTCGTGGATGAGGAGCAGCTTCAGGCGCTGCTTCGCCTCGTCCTTGCTGGCCGGACGGCTGGGCGCGAACGCATCCTGGAGCTTCTGGAGCAGGGCGAGCATGACTACACGGCCTCCCGCGCCGGCGCGAAGCCCATCCAGCGCTTGAAGGTGGTCCACAGACCCGGATCCTCGTCGAAGTTCGGGATCGGAACGTCGTTGCCGAGGACCCGCTCGGTGATCCGCCGGTAGGCCTGCCCGACGATCGAGCGGTCGTCGAACACCACGGGCTGGCCGCGGTTGGCGGAGATGATGACGTCCTGGTGATCCGGCACGATCCCGACGAGCGGGATGGCGAGGATCTCGAGGATGTCGTCGCGGTTCATCATGTCGCCGCGGCTGACCATCCCGGGCCGGTAGCGGTTGATGATGAGCTGCGGCTCGGGCAGATCGTGGGCCTCCACCAGGCCGATGATGCGGTCGGCGTCGCGGATCGCCGACACCTCGGGCGTGGTGACGACCAGCGCGCGATCGGCGCCCGCCACGGAGTTCTTGAAGCCCTGCTCGATGCCGGCGGGGCAGTCGATGATGACGTACTCGTGGTCGACCTTCAGGTCGCGGACGAGCTTCTGCATGTCTTCCGGCTTCACGGCAGCCTTGTCGCGGGTCTGCGCGGCCGGCAGCAGGAACAGGCCCTCGACCCGCTTGTCGCGGATCAGCGCCTGCTTGAGGCGGCACTCTCCCTCGATGACCTGCACCAGATCGTAGACGATCCGGTTCTCGAGGCCGAGCACGACGTCGAGGTTGCGCAGGCCGATGTCGGCGTCGACCACCACCACCGACTTGCCCTGCAGCGCGAGCCCTGCCGCGAGGTTGGCGGAGGTTGTGGTCTTGCCGACACCACCCTTGCCGGAGGTGACGACGATGCACTCTGCCATGGTGGACTCCTGGGAGGGTCCTCGCGGCCGTGGATGGCGGCCCTGGACGGGATGGAAACGGAAGGGAGGGATGCGGAGGGAACCGGAGGGGTCAGGCGCGGATGCGGCCTCGGTAGGCTTCGATGACGATCTGGCCGTCCTGCACGGTCGCCAGCTCCGTCGGCGGCGGGGCCGAGCGGCGAGGCGGCGGCACGGCGATCTTGCGGCCGATGCGGAGCTGGGTGGGGCGCAGATCGAACGCCATGATGAAGCTGGTCTCGTCGCCGGCGGCGCCCGCGTGGGCGAGCCCCTTGAGCGCACCCAGCACGATGATGTTGCCGGTCGCCACCACCTGGGCGCCCGGGTTCACGTCACCGAACACGAACAGATCGCCGTCGTAGCGGACGATGGCGCCCGACCGCAGCGTGCGGTGCAGGTTGCAGGTGCGGCGCTCGTTGGCGGGGACGGGCGGGTTCGTGTCGCCCACCTGCGGCCCCCAGTCGTCGCGGCTCGGCGCGGGCGCGGGGGTGGGGGCGACAGCGGCATGGTCTGCAGGCTCGGGCTCGGGCGGCTCCACGAGGTCGTCGTAGGGCAGGCCGAGGTCGCCGGGCTGGATGTCGTGGGGCAGGCTCACGCGCTGCAGGCGCTCGACCTCGACCGTCGGCTCGAGGATGGCGGGCGCGCTGGCGATGGGCGTGATCTCGTCGATCCCGTCGGAGTACTCCTCCGTGTCGGGCTCCTCGTCGAGGGTCGGCTGGCGGCTCGCGGCCGCGTGGGGCACGGGCGGCGACGCCACGGGCGAGGGCCGCGGCGCGGGCGGGGCCGGCGGCGCGGCGTCGGTCAGGAACAGCTTGAGCTTGAGCTCGCGCTCGGCGAAGCGGTGCACGGCGCCCGTGCGCACGTACAGCCCCGTGACCTCGACCGAGTAGTCCTGCTTCAGCATGTGGATGACACGCCGCAGATCGAACAGCGTGATCTCGCGGGCGCCGATGTCGAGGCGGGTCGCTCGGCCCGCGATGGCCGTCAGGTGGTCCGGCATGCTGTTGCGGATGGCCGCGCGCAGCGTCTCCACGTTGGAGACCTCGTCGAGGACCAGCACCGGAACGGTCTGGTCGAACCTGAGCTCCAGGAATGGCCCGCGGGCAGCGCGCTCGGCGGCAGGGTTCATCGGCGGCTTCGGGGATGGAGAGGGGGCGTCGATCGGCGCGTGTACCGTGGCGCCGCGTCAGCGTGGAGGAGGGACGGGGAGGGGAGGGGGTGTGGCGTGGATCGCCCCGGGAGGGGACCGCCACCACGAATGACGTACCACACCGACCATTCGCGGTGCAACACCGGTCGAACCGCGGGGGCCCCTCGGCGGGCCGGCGATCGATCAGGACGGCAAGCGAGGCGGTTACGGCACGGTTGCGTCGCCCCAGCCGAGGCCCCGCTGGTTGGGCTCCGGGGGGTCCACCGGGTGCACGGCGACGGGGTCGTCGCCCCGGACCGCCGAGGCGAAGGCCAGCAGCGTCTCGGATGCGGTCAGCAGGCGGCCGCCCACCGACAGCGCGCCCGGCACCTCCGCCGGCATCGCGGCGACGAGGGCGCTGGCCATGCGCACGACCTCGCCGCGCGGCAGCGTGACGGGCTCCTTCAGCGTGGACGCGGCGAGCTGCGCCGGCCCGTGCAGCGCGCCGAGCCGCACCACCGGGCCCTCGGTCCGGTCGGCGAGCGCCAGCGCCAGCGCGAAGTACGCCTCGGTGGGGTTGAGGTCGCCGGGCAGGGTGCGGGGGAGCACCGCCTGCGCGCCGGACAGGGCGTCGGCGGCCTGTTCGACCTCGTCGAGGCCCACCAGGCGCCCGCCCACGTCGGGGACGACCTCCTCCTCGGGGGCCGGCCGCCGGTAGGCGCGCAGGGTGTCGAGCCGCGCCTGGTTGGCCGTGACCACCCGCACGTGGCCGGGCACGACGATCTCGTCGAGCCAGCGGCCGAGGACCTCGGCGTCGGTGGGGCGCCGGCCTCGCCGGACAGCGCCACCCGCACCACCGGCGTCCCCGGGACGCGAGCCGCGCGCTGCAGCGCCTGGCCGGCCCGATCGGCCACGGCCGGCGTGAAGGGCCCCACCAGCGGCTCGGCGCCGCAGGTGCCCTCGTAGGGGCCGGCCGGGAGCACCACGTTGATGCGCTGCTGCCCCTCGAGGTGGCCGGCCATGCGCGGGGCGCCACCGCCGTCGGGCTTGGCGTCGATCAGCGTGTGGAACCCGGCCTTGCCGACGAGCGCCTCGCGGCCGCGCGAGCCCACGGGGGTCACCACCGTGCGCACCTTCTTCGCGACCTCGCGCACCGGCGCCGCCGCCTTCGCGAGCGCGCGGACGCCCGCCTTGTCGCCCGGGACGAGCCCGCGCCCGATGATCACGGCGACGTCGTGGCCGCCGGCGCGGGCCCGGGCCAGGAGCGCGGCGGACGGGGCGTCGGGCGGCGCCGCCGGCACGGCGATGGTCGCCTGCATCCCGCGGGCCTCGACGGCGTCGAGGACGGCGGGGCCCCAGGCGGGGTCGGCGCCGTAGGGCCACAGCTCGAGCACGAGCCGCACGCGGTCACCCTCGACCGGCACGCGGAAGCGCGCGTCGACCGGGGCCTCCAACGCGCAGGGCACGGCCCGGGCGGGCGCATGGAGCGCGAACAGCGCCAGCAGCGCGCCGGTCACGCCTGCCACCGCATGACGAGGGCGTCGGCGCCGTCGCGGTAGTAGCGGGCGCGGCGGCCGGCCTCCGCCCAGCCCGTGGCGCGGTACAGCGCGATGGCGGGCGCGTTGTCGTGGCGGACCTCGAGCCAGCCGTCGCGGACGCCGTCGCGCCGCCAGCCGTCGGTGCACGCGACCACCAGCTGCCGCGCCACGCCCTGCCGGCGGGCCTCCGGCGCGACGGCCAGCGTCAGGATCTCGCCCTCTTCGGCCACGCTGGAGGCCAGCAGGTGCCCGATCACCGCGGCGCCGTGCCGCGCGACCCAGCCGCGCGTGGAGGGCGCCAGCAGCCGGTCGCGGACCTGCGGCTCCCGCCAGGGCTCGCTCGCGGCCAGCGCCTCCACCCGGGCGATGGCCGCAGCGTCGTCGAGTTCCATGGTCCGCACCTCCGTCACGGGGCCCCCGGCGCCGGTTCCGGCACGATCCGGATCCGCATCCGCTCGCGCAGCGCGGCCACCGCCTCGCGGCAGGCGTCGGGCCAGGCCGGATCGGTCGGCGCCGCCACCAGGTTGCGCAGCAGGAAGCGCTCGGTGACCATCCGGCGGCGCATGACGCTGTCGAGGCGCGCCTCGTCGAGCCCTCGGGCCGCGAGGAAGCCCTCCCAGCGGTCCTGCGCGCGGTCGTCGTCGCCGAAGGTCGCCCGCAGCGCCTCGATCCGGGCGACGACCTGCTCCCGGGTGGGCTGGTACAGCGCCACGTCGGCGGCCGTCTGGCGCAGCACGACGGCGTCGATCGCCCGCTGGGTGTCGGCGTCGACCCCGGCGGCACCCGGCGCGGGCGCGAGCGTCCAGAACGGCACGGGCGCCGGATCGATCGGCGCGAGCGCGCGGTCGACCGCCACCTGCGAGGCGAGCAGCGGTTCGGCGCCGACCACCGCCACGAGCCGATCCACGACCTCGGCGCGCGCGGGCGCGCCCCAGCACAGCGTCGCCGCCGCCAACCACCACCACCGCATGGGACGCAGCGTAACCTCCGGCGTGGCCGGCGCCGGCCCCGAGGTTAGTTGCCTGGACCGTGATCGAGACCCGCGAGCTCACGCGGCGCTTCGGCCGCACCGTCGCCGTCGACGCCGTCACCACCTCGGTGGCCGACCGCGGGCTCGTGGGCTTCCTCGGCCCCAACGGCGCCGGCAAGACCACCACGATGCGCATGCTCACGGGCTTCCTCCCGGCGACCAGCGGCGAGGCCGTGGTGGCCGGCTTCGACGTGTTCGAGGCGCCGCTCGAGGTGAAGGCGCGCGTGGGCTACCTCCCCGAGCACCCGCCGCTGTACCCGGAGCTGACCGTCGGGGAGTACGTTCGGTTCGTCGCCGAGATCCGCGGCGTCCCCCGGGCGCGGCGGCTGGCCCGGGTGGGCGAGGTGCTCGCCGCGGTGGGCCTCACGGGCTGGGAGGGCCGCCGGCTCGGCACCCTGTCGAAGGGCTACCGCCAGCGGGTCGGGCTGGCGCAGGCCATCGTGCACGATCCGCGGCTGCTGGTCCTCGACGAGCCGACGGCGGGGCTCGATCCCGCCCAGGTCGTGTCCGTTCGCCGCCTGATCCGCGAGCTGGCTCACGACCGCACCGTGGTGCTGTCGACGCACGTGCTGTCGGAGGTCGAGGCCCTGTGCGACCGCATCCTGCTGCTCCACCGGGGCCGGCTCGTGGGCGACGGCACGGTGGACGCGCTGGCCGAGCGGGTCGGGCGCGGGCCGTGGGTGGAGCTGGCCCTCGACGCCCCGCCCGAGGACCCGCGCGGGCCGGTCGCGGCGCTCGACGTGGTGGAGACGGTCGAGCAGCTCGACGCGGGCCGGCTGCGGGTGCGCGGCGGGCCCGAGGTGGAGCCGGCGCTCGCCGCGCTGGCAGCGGCGCGCGGCTGGCGGGTGCGGGCGCTGGTCCGGCACCGGGCGCGCCTCGAGGACGTGTTCCTGGCGTTGGTCGGGGAGGAGGCGTGAGCGCGACGCCACGCCCCAGCCTGCTCCAGGCGACCGCCGCCGTGGTGCGCAACGAGCTGCGGCTGTGGTTCCTGGCGCCCGGCGGCTGGGTCTTCCTGGCGGCCTCGCTCCTGCTGGCGGGGCTGTTCTTCACGCTGTCCATCGGCACCACCGGCGAGGCGTCGCTGCGCGGGGCGCTGCCCAACCTGGGCGTCACCCTGGTGTTCACGCTGCCGCTCGTCACGATGCGCCAGCTCGCCGAGGAGGCCCGCGCGGGCACGCTCGAGCTGCTGCTCACCGCGCCGGTGCCGCCGCTCGCGCTGCTCCTCGGCAAGTGGCTGGCCGCCGTGGCGCTGTGCACGCTGTTCCTCGCGCTGACCTTCCCGTTCCCCGTCGTGCTGTTCTCCTGGGGCGACCCCGATCCGGGCGTGCTCTTCACGAGCTACCTCGGCCTGTTCCTGTGCTGCTGCACCTTCAGCGCCGTGGGCCTGCTGGCGAGCGCGCTCACCGCCGACCCGATGGTCGCCGGCGTGCTGGGCGTGCTGTTCCTGCTGCCCGCCTGGCTCGCGTCGGCGGCCGAGGCCCTGGCGCCGCCGCACCTGGCGCCGGTCCTGGCGCGCGTGTCGCTCGCCGATCACCTGCGGAGCTTCGCTACCGGCGTGCTCGACACGGGCGACCTCGCCTGGTTCGGCATCGTCACCGCGCTCGGCCTGTTCGGGACCTGGCGCGCCCTCGAGTCGCGGCGGTGGCGGTGAGCCGCGGCCGGCGGCTGGCCACGGGGCTCGACGCCGCGCTGACGGCGGTGGTCGTGGTGCTCCTCGCGGTGGCGCTCGTCGAGCTCGCCCACCGGCACCGCTGGCAGCTCGACCTGTCGGCCGACGGCCTCGCCACGCTCGATCCCGACACGGTCGCCGCGCTCGACCTGGCGGCGTCGCGCGGCGAGCCCGTCACCGTCACCGCCTTCGGCGCCCAGGCGAAGGACGACGAGGCCTGGCTGCGCGACCGCATGATGCGCGACTTCCTGCGCGCGCTCGAGGCGGCGTCGGAGTCCGTCCACACGCGGTTCGTCGACTTCGACCGCGACCGGCTCACCGCCGAGCGGCTCGGCGTCGATCGTTACGGCACCGTGGTGGTCGAGGCCCGCGGCGACCGCGTCGACATCCTCGACCGCAAGCTGTTCCACGCCCGCGGGCCCAAGGGGCAGCGCGACGTCACGTTCGTCGGGGAGGCGCCGGTGGTGGCGGCGATCCGGCAGGTCCTCGCCGAGGGCGGCCGCACCGTCGTCGCGCTGGCGGGCCACGGCGAGGAGGCGCCCTACGACCGGGGGCTCGGCGATCTGCGGGCGCTGGCCTCGCGCGTGAGCGAGCAGGGCGTGGCGCTGCGCACCGTCGACCTGCTGCGCGACGCCGACGCCGGCGGCGTGGCCGTCCCCGAGGACGCCGCCGCGGTGTTGGTGCTCAGCGCGCACGCCCGCTGGCAGGCGCCGAGTCGACGCTGCGGGAGTACCTCAGGCGCGGGGGAACCGCAGTGTGGATTTCCTCGATCCCGGCGATCCGGTACCATACTGCTCGGCAAGAACACCGGGCTGTCGCTGCCCGACGGCGTGGTCCTCGATCCGCGCGGCTACTTCCCGCACCGTCGGCCCATCCTCGGCTACAGGCCGCGCCGATCGCACCGTCGTCGCGGACGAGGTGGCGACTTCGTGGTGGCGCTCGCCCGCCGATCAGCGGTGTCGCCGCGGGACGGCGTGAGCGCGGCGCCGCTGCACCGCACCAGCCGCCAGGGCTGGGTCGAGCGCGGCACCGAGCGCCCCGCCCTCCTGACCGCCGCCACCGACGGCGCGGGGCCGGTGACCGTCGCGGTGGCGGCGGTGAGCGCCGCCACCCGTGGGCCGGCCAGGCGCCGCCGGCGCAGGTCGTGGTCGTGGGGGACGTCGACATCGTGCGCGACAGGCTCCTCGAGGAGGCGCCGGGGAACGCGACGTTCCTCACCAACGCCCTGCGCTGGGCGCTGCGCGGCGACGAGGTGTACGCGCGGGTGGGGCGGCCGGCCCGCATCCGGCGCCTGGAGCTGCGCGTCGCAGCTCGCGACTGCGCGCTGGAAGGTGCTCGTGAGCAGGATACCCTGCTGTCCGTGCTGCTCCGGGGCGGCGGTCCGCAGACGCGGAGGGCGGTGATCCGTGGTTCCGAAGGGCACGCTGCTGGCGCTCGGCGCGCTGCTGGTGGTGGTCGTGGCCGCCGTGGCGGTGGAGCGGCGGCCGGCGCCCGTGCCCGAGTCGGCCCGCCCGACACCCTCTTCGGTTCGACAGGACGACCTGGCGGGCTTCTCCATCGAGCGGCCCGACCTGCACCTGCAGGTGGAGCGGTCGACGGCGTGTGGCGGGTGCAGGGCACAGCCCTGGCGGCCACGCCGCGCGATGATCCGCCGGGTCGCCCGCATCCACGATCTCGACGCCCGGGCCGACGTCGCAGCGGGCGACGCCGACGTCCGCCGCTACGGGCTCGACGACGACGCCGCGCGGATCGGTCGACCTCGCCGACGGGCGGCGGCTGCGGTTCCGGGTGGGCGATCGGCCGGCCTCGGTGAGCGTCTACGTGCGGATGCGGAGGGCGCCGAGGTCGGCGAGCGCCGGAGCCAGGTGTACGTCGTGAAGAAGGCCGCGATGGACGTCGTGGCGGTGTAACCCGACGCGTTCCGCGAGGACCGCATACGACGTTCGACGCCGACGACGTCGTCCGGCTGCAGGGCGTCGTCGACGGCGCGGCGCTCGACGTGGAGCCGGGTCGAGGGCGGAAGTACCGGATGCACGCCCCGGTCGAAGGCAGGATGCGAGCCGCGACGCCGTTCCGGACCATGCTCGGCGGATCAGCGCGCTGCAGGCACGGCAGTTCGTGCGGGACGCGCCGGAGGACCTGTCGGCCTGAGGCTCGATCACCGCGGCACACGCTCACCGTGACGCTCGACGGCGGAGACCGTGGCGCTGCGCCTCGGCGACCACGGTGGTCGGGGCGGAGCCGCCGGCACGCGCTACGTAGCACCTGAGGCACGACGACGCCGTGCGCACGCGTCGTGCGCGACGGCTTGCTCGACAGCTTCCCGCAAACCGCCCGACGAGCTGCGCGACCCGGAGGCTGGTGGGTCGGCACGAGTGGGACGATGGTGGAGCTGGTCAAGCTGCCCGGCGGCGAGGCGATCGCCATCCACCGCACCAGCGACGGGTGGCGCTGGGCGGGTCCGCGCGGCCATCGCCGGCTCAGCGCCGAAGCGGGTGGCGGGGCGGGCCGCGGAGGCGCGGGCGGTGGCGTTCCGCGACGGCAGGCATCCGAGGCGCACGGCCTCGGCGCGGGCGCCGCAGCGTCGTGCAAACTACGCCGAGGGCGACGCGGAGGCGACGAGGTGCGCCTCGGCGACCGGTTCCAGGAGTCTGGCCGGGCCGGACGTGCCGCCGCCGCCCGCGATGCCCGGGCAGCCCGCGCTCCCGCCGGTGCCGCGCACGATCGAGCGCCAGTGGGCGCGGGTGGGGGACGGGCCGGTGGTGGAGGTCGACGGGGCGCTGGGGTCGGCGGTCCAGGACCTGATCCGCGAGCATGGCCGAAAGGTCGAACGCGACGACGACAAGGGGCTCGACGAGGCGACGGTCGACGGCGCGGCGGTCGACGGCGCCGTGCCGGCGCGGTAGCCTCGGACAGCGGAGGGAAGGGCATGGCCGAGGCGGTGTCGAGCGGACCGGGGCTGCTGCGCGAGCGGGTGCACGGCGAAAGCTCGAGGCCAGGGGCGCATGGCGGTGATCGGTGTCGAAGGAGGGCTCGGCTGAGGTCCTCGGGGACGCTGACCGCAGGTGTTCGGCGGGCGGGCAGGTCGACGCGGAGCTGCTGGAAGCGATTGGCAGGGGCGCTGGGGGTGCCGACGGCGGAGGCACCGTGGAGACGGCGCTGGCGGAAACTGCGGGCCAGGCGGAGCCGGTGGCCGAGGAGCCAGGGCCGGTGGTCGAGGAGCCGGAGCCGGTGGCCGAGGGCCAGGCCCGTTGGTCGAGCCGGAGCCGGAGCCCGAGGTCGAGGGTCGAAGAGCCGGTGGTGGAGCCACAAGACCGGTGGCCGGTCGAGGCGCCGGATGGGGGGCGGGGGCAAGGGCGGGGCAGGGGCAGGGGGCAGGGGCAGGGGCAGGGAGCAGGGAGGGGAGCGGGCTCGAGGCGGAGCCGACGGAGCACTACCCCGGACCCATCCTCGAGGACGCTCCCACCGAGGTCGACGCCCAGGCCGAGGCCGCCGATCCCGAGCCAGAGCCGCCTGCCGAGCCGGGCGGCGTCCGCAAGCTGCTGCGCGCCCTGATGCGCCGCGTCTTCCGCACCGGACAGCCCGAGAAGGGCGGGTCCGAGGGGTGAGCCGATGATGCCCTGGTGGTCGCTGTTCCTGACCGGTTGCCGCACCGAGCCGCCCGGGCCCGCGCCCGGTGACGTGGTCATCGCGTTCCAGTCCCGCGCCGAGGGCGAGATCGAGCCCTGTGGTTGACCCAAGCACCCTCTGGGCGGTCTGCCCAGGCGAAACAGCATCATCGAGAAGCGGCGCGCCGAGGATGGCGCGCTGAGTGGTCGTCGACGGCGGCAACAGCCTCGGCCCGAACGCCTCGCGGGGCGCCGGCGAAGCCAGGGCGCAGCTGCGCGTCAAGGCCGAGCTGATCGCGCAGGCCTACCACGACGCCGGCATCGACGCGCTCGCGCTCGGGGCGTCGGACTGGGCGCTGGGCGCCGGCTGGCTGCGTGAGCTGGTCACCGCGCAGCAGCTGCCCGTGGTGGCGGCGAACCTCACCTGCGGCGGGGAGGCGCCCTACCCGAGCGACCGCGTCGTCACGGCGGGCGAGTACCGCATCGGCGTGGTCGGGGTCACGCTCGGCGGCTTGAGGTCGAGGGGGGGCTGCGAGGTCGCCGAACCGCTGCCGGCGCTGGAGCGCGCGGTCGCCGAGCTGAGGCCAGGTCGACGCCGTGCAGCGCTGATCCCGGCGGCGAACGACCGCGAGGCAGCGCCGTTCCGCACGGGCCGTCCGCCGGTCGGCTTCAGCGCTCGGCGCGCGGGGAGCTCGGTCCGCTGCGTGGACCGCGAGAACAGCACCCTGTGGCTACTGTCAGGCGGCAGCCGCGGCAAGACGGTGGGCCTGGCCACGCTGGGCTTCGCCGGCAAGGGCCGCGCCTGGAGCTCGCCGGGCGAGGCGGAGTCGGTGAAGCGCAGCCTCGAGCTCGATCAAGCGCGGATCGAAGGCCTGGAGGACCGCCTGGCCAAGACCCCGACCAGGCGAACGCCGACGTGCTCCGGCGCCAGCTCGACGCCTACCGCAAGCGCGCGCGAGACCAGGCGCGCCGAGGTCGCGGCGATCGAGCCGGCGCCAGGACGCCCAGCCGGGTCGAGGTCATCGAGGAGTGCAGCTCAGCGGCGACGTGCCCGACCAGCCGGCCACCGCCGAGAAGACGCTCCCGTATTGTCGATGAAGGCGAAGATCACCGAGCTCGGCAGCCAGGGCGGGACCCTGCCGGCCGACGTGGGCCCGCGCCTCGTCAAGGACGCGGCTTCGCCCTTCGCCGGCGCCCAGGCCTGCGCGAGCTGCCACCAGACCGAGCAGACGCAGTGGATGACCACGGCGCACGCCCGGGCCTGGAGCGGCCTCGTCTCGGCCGACCGCGCGCTCGACGACGAGTGCTGGCGCTGCCACGTCACCGGCGCCGGCGCCGAGGGCGGCCCCGCGACGGCGCAGGCGGTGAGCGGCTTCACCGACGTGCAGTGCGAGCAGTGCCACGGCCCGGGCCGCGCCCACGCCGCCGACCCCACCCAGCCCATGGTGAAGTCGCCGACGCTCGACGCCTGCACGGCCTGCCACGACGGCGAGCGCGACGAAGGGCGCGGCTTCGACGCCTCGTTCCGCGAGAAGGTGGTGCACACCGCGGCCGCGGCGCCGACCCCGGCGCCCGCCCCGTGAACCGCTCGCTGACGGCGGTGGCCGGCGTGCAGGCCGGCCACGCCACCGACGCCGCCGGCGGCACCGGCGTCACCGCGGTGCTGTTCCGCGGCGGCGCCCGCGCCGGCCACTTCGTGCCCGGATCCGCCACGGGCAGCCGCGAGCTCGGCGTCCTCGAGCCCGGCCACGTCGCGGCGCGGATCCACGCGCTGTGCCTGGCCGGCGGCTCCGCGTTCGGCCTCGCCGCCGCCGACGGCGTGATGGCGGTGCTCGCCGCCGAGGGCGTGGGCTTCCCCACCGCCGGGGGCCCGGTCCCCATCGTGCCCGCGGCCATCCTGTTCGACCTCGACACCGCGACCCGCCGGCCCGACAAGGCGCTCGGCGAGCAGGCCGCCCGCGCCGCGAGCGCCGATCCACTGCCGGAGGGGCGGGTCGGCGCGGGCACCGGCGCGCGCGTCGGCCGGGCCTCGGGGGCGCCGGCGCCGGGCGGGTTCGGCGGCTGGGCGGAGCCGGTGGCGGGGCACGTCGTGGCGGCTGGCGTCGCGGTGAACGCGGTCGGCTCGGTGATCGACCCGGCGACCGGCGCGCTCGTCGCGGGCGGCGCGCCGCCCACCGGCCCCGTCGCCGCCCCGCTGCGCGGCCAGACCACCCTCGCCGTGGTCGCGACGGATGCGCCCGTCGACCGCGACGGCTGCACGGTCGTCGCCCGGATGGCCAGCGCCGGCCTCGCCCGCACCCTCTACCCCGCGTTCACCCCCTTCGACGGCGACCTGGTGCTGGTCGCCTCCACGGGCGACGGCCCCGGTGCCCCGCCCGAGCTGCTCGCTGCCCTCGGCGACGCCGCCGCGCGCTGCGTCGCCGCCGCCATCTTACGGGCCGTCGACCCCGCGCGGCGTTAGGAGACGCGATGCTCTGGCTCGCCCTGACTGCCTGTCATCCCGATCCCGCCCCCGCTGGCGACCGCTGGGCGCTGGCGGACGGCACCGAGCTCGTCCGCGATCCCGACGGCGCGCTGGTCCTGCACGCCCTCGGCCGCGCGACCTTCGCCCTCGCCGGCGCCGAGGCCCGCACCTTCGACGAGGCCGTCGAGGGCGGGCTGGGCCAGTGGACCTTCGCCCGCACCGGCGAGGCGCGCACCGCGCTCGACCTCGGCCGGGTCGAGCCCGACGGCGACGGCCTCCGCGTCGCGCTCGGCGACGGCGGCACGCTCACCGTCGCGCCCGCCGGGCCGGGCGCCACCCGCTTCGTGCTCACGCCGGCGTCGGCGCACCAGGGCGTCGCCTTCGCCGCCCGCTGCGACGCGGGCGCCACGTTCCACGGCTTCGGCGAGCAGTACGACGCCACCGAGCACCGCGGCGAGCAGTTCGGGCTGCTCGTCAGCGAGCAGGGCATCGGCCGCGACGGCGCCATCCCGTTCTACTCCGGCGACGCCCACACCACCTACTTCCCGATGCCGTACTGGCTCGACGGGCGCGGCTTCGGCGTGCTCGTCGAGACGCAGCAGCGCGTCGAGGTCGACCTGTGCGCCTCCGACCCCGACCGGGCGTGGGTCGAGGCCGTCGACGGCGGCCCCGTCTCCTGGCTCGTCCTCCACGGCGACACGCCGCTCGAGGTCGTCCGGCAGCTGGGCGACCGGGTCGGCCGCCCCGCGCGGCCGCCGCGCTGGGCTTGGGGCCCGTGGATCTGCGCCCAGGGCGGCACCGACGCCGTCCTCGCCCAGGCCGATGTCCTCGACGACGCCGAGATCCCCGCCACCGCGCTGTGGGTGCAGGACTGGACGGGTGCGGCCGAGAACATCGGCGGCGGCTACGGCGTGAACTACCGCTGGGCCCCCGACGACGGCGCGCTCTACGCCGACCTGCCCGGCCTGGTCGCCGAGCTGCACGCCCGCGGCTTCCGCGTCCTCGGCTACGTCAACCCGTTCGTCGATCCCGGCCTGCCCGACCACTACGCCACGATGGCCGCCAACGGCTGGCTCCCGCTCGGCCCCGACGGCCAGCCCGAGCTCTTCTTCGGCCCCCGCGGCCAGATGGCGCAGGCCGACCTCACGCACCCCGACGCCCGCGCGTACATCGCCGGGTACCTCCGCGCTGCCGTCGACGACGTGGGCCTCGACGGCTGGATGGCCGACTTCGCCGAGTGGCTGCCGCTCGACGCGCGGGTGCACGACGGGAGCGACCCCGTCGCGGCGCACAACGGCGCCCCGCACGCCTGGCAGTCCGTCACCCGCGGCGTGATGGACGAACTGCGCCCCGACGGCGACTGGGTCATGTTCGCCCGCTCCGGCTGGGCCGGCGTGCAGGGCGTGGCGCAGATCCACTGGGTCGGCGACCAGGAGGCCGACTTCTCGGCGACCGACGGGCTGCCCACCGTCGTCCCCGCGATGCTGTCGCTCGGGCTGTCGGGCCAGCCCTTCGTCACGCACGACATCGCGGGCTTCTCGGGCGGCCCGAGCACCGAGGGCTCTACCAGCGCTGGGTCGAGCTCGGCGCCTTCACCCCGGTCATGCGCACCCACGACGGCAACGCCCGCGAGGACAACTGGCGCTTCGACCACGACGCCGCCACGCTCGCGTCGTTCGGCCGCTTCGCCCGCATCCACCAGGCGCTGGTCCCCGAGCTCGAGGCCCTCGCCGACGAGGCGGCGGCCACCGGTGCGCCCATGGTCCGCGCCCTGCTGTTCGACTACCCCGACGACCCCGAGGCGGCGCGCCTCTCCGACGAGTACCTCCTCGGCGATCTGCTCGTCGCGCCGGTCGTCACCGAGGGCGCCGTCACCCGGGCGCTCTACCTGCCGCAGGGCAGCTGGACCCACGTTTGGAGCGGCGCGACGTACGACGGCCCCGGCTGGATCACGGTCGACGCCCCGCTCGGCGCGCCCCCCGTGTTCTCGCGCAGCGGCGATCGCCCCGACCTGCGGGCGATCGAGTAGCCGTCAGTCGGAGACGAGGACGCAGCCGAGGCCGTCGCCCTGGTACCGCGCCACGGTCTTCGCCATGCCGAGCGCCTTCGCCGTGACCTCCCTCGCCTCGCGGTCGACGCGGAAGCGCGCCACGTCGGGCTTCACCCGGGTCCAGTCGCGGCAGGACGCCTCGTCGTGGCCCGCGACGAACACGCAGGAGCAGACCTCCTTCGCGGAGAACGCGGCGCCGAGCTCGAACAGCGAGTTGTCGTAGCGCGGGAGGTCGCTCTTCGGCCCGCAGGCCACGAGCAGCAGCGTCCAGGCGAGGACGGGGCGCATCACCGGCCCTCCACCAGCGCCTTCGCCAGCGCGAGCGTGCGGTCGTGGTCGTAGCTGTGGTCGCGGTCGTCGGCCGTGCGCACCACGACCAGATCGAGGGCCGGCACCACGGTGATGGACTGGCCCCAGTGGCCCTGCGCGGCGAACGTGTCTTCCGGCACGCTCGGCCACTTCGGCCCCTGGCCGCGCTCGGGCAGGGGGCGGTTCAGCCAGAACTGGCGCCCCTGCACGTCGCCCGGGTCCCAGCCGAAGACCTCATCGCCGCGGATGGCGCCGCTCACGGCGGTGGAGGCGGCGATCCAGCCTTCGGGCAGGATCCGCTGCCCGTCCCAGCAGCCGTCTTCGAGCAGCAGCTCGCCGAAGCGGGCCAGGTCGCGCGGCGTGGCCCACAGGTAGGAGGAGCCCACGTAGGTCCCGGCGGCGTCGCGCTCCCAGGTGGCGGCGGACATGCCGATGGGGTCGAGCAGGACGGCCCAGGGGAAGCGATCGCCGTGCGCCGGGGCCAGGGCCTGGCCGGCGATGGCGGCGAGCAGCGTGGTGTCGCCCGAGGAGTAGCGCCAGGTGGTGCCCGGCTCGTGGACGACGGGGCGGGCGGCCACGAAGTGCGCCATGTCGGCGCGGCCCTCGCCGTAGAGCATCGCCAGGACCGACGAGGTGGTGGGCGACTCGCCCTCGTAGGTCTCGCGCCAGTCGAAGCCGCTGGCGAACTCGAGCAGGTCGACGACGTGGACCCGGCAGGCGTCGCCGCTGGTGGCGACGAGCGCGTCGCAGACGGTGTCGTCGAGCGCCAGCGCCCCCTCGCCGACGGCGATGCCGACGAGCGCGTTGGTGAACGACTTCGTGGCGGACCAGGCGAGGTGGGGCGTGTCGGGGCCGTGGCCCGGGCCGTAGCGCTCGTAGACGAGCTCGCCGCGGTGCACGATCGCGACGCCGTCGGTGCGGACGCCGCGCCGCTCCTTGTCGTCGCGGTCGAGGCCGGGCGGGAACAGGTGGGCGTCGAGCTGGGCGACGACGGACGGCGGCACGGAGCCCGTGGCGTCGGGCCAGGCCGCGCCGGGGAACGGGCCGCGCGGGACGGGGCAGGTGCCTGCGGGCTGCGGCTCGCCCACGTCGAGCTCGGAGACGGTGACCTTGCCCTGCTCCCAGACCGACAGCGACGGCCCGCCGGTGACGGTGACGGTGGCCTGCTCGGCGGACGGCGGGAGCGCCTGGTCGCGCAGCGACTGCACGAGGCAGTCGTCGAGCGGCGCCACCCCGCTCGCCTGCTCGAGCGTCACCTCGGTGACGGCGCCCTCGCGGTCGAACCGGGCGACGACGCGGGCAGGCTGGGTGCCCTCGACGGACGCGTCGGCCGTGACGGCGCCGGCGAGGCAGCCGGCGAGCGCTTCGGCGACGGGGCCCTGCAGGGGGGAGTCGGCGCGTGCCGGGATCGCGAAGAGCAGGAGGAGCGCGGACATGCGCCCCCCTAGCCCAGCAGATCCAGCGCGTCGCGCACCTGCTGGTGCCCGATCCTCAGCAGGAAGTCGGATCGCCGGCCGTAGCTCTTGTTCCCGAGGACGAAGAACCGCGGCTCGGGGTTGGCGAGCACGGCGGCGTCCTGCTCGGGCTGCGCCAGGCAGTCCCCACCGCCGCCCGAGGCCGCGAGCAGCGCCGCCGCGAGCTTCATCGGGCCCTCGCTCGCGTAGCACAGGTGCAGCTGCAGCTCGCGCGACAGCGCGTGATCGGGGCGGAACCCGGTGCACACGAGCGCCACGTCCACGTCGTGGGCGCTGCCGTCGTCCAGGGTCAGGCGCAGCCCAGCGTCGGTGCGGGCCATCCCGTCCACCAGCGCGCCCGGCCGGTGCGTGACGGCCGGATGGCCGGGGGCGGAGCGTCCGAGCTCGTACAGCGCCTTGCGCGCCGGGAGGACGTCGTCGGCGGGCGAGACGAAGCCCGGTACCGTCGCCGAGGGGGTGATCCAGAGCACCTGCGGGGCGGGGGACAGCCGCAGCAGGCCGTCCAGCACGGTGACCGCGGAGGCGCCGTCGCCGATCAGCGCCACCCGCCGCCCCGCGAGGTCGTCCACCGGCAGCGGCCCGTAGCGGACGACGTCGGTCTCGCGGAGCGCGCGCTCGCCGAGCGCCGGCACGCCGCCCGCCCCTGCCGGCGCGGGATCGCCGAGCACGCCGGTGCAGTCGAGCACCGCGTCGGCGCGCTCGATCCGCTCGTCGTCCGGCCCCGCGACCACCAGCCGGAACGGCTCCTCGGCGCGGCGGATCGAGCCGATGTCCTGGCCCTTGGTGCGGTGGGCGCGGCTGATGTCGACGACGCGGTGGTGCGTGCGGACGTCGAGGCTCCCCGCCAGCGGCTCGAGGTACCGCGCGACGAGCTCGTCGCCCGTGGGGTACCCGTCCGGATCCGCGATCGTCGCGCCGGAGCGGGCGAGCCCGCGATCCGTCACCGCCATCCGCCAGGGCGTGAACAGCGGGACGTGGCCCCACCGGCGCACGTGCGCGCCGATCTCCCCCGCCTCGAACACGACCACCTCGTGCCGGCGCCCGACCGCCTCCGCTGCCGCTTCGAGGCCGATGGGGCCGGCGCCGAGCACCGCGATCCGCAAACGTTCCGCCACGAGACCTCCCACCACCGGTACTCCGCCGAGCCGCAGGTGTTACACGGCGTCGGTGCGGGTGCTCGGCATCGAGACCAGCTGCGACGAGACCGCGGCTGCCGTGGTGGGGGAGGGTGGCGTCCTGTCGGACGTGGTCCACACCCAACAGGTGCACGCGGCCTACGGCGGCGTGGTGCCCGAGCTCGCCGCCCGCGCCCACCTCGACAAGCTCGGCGTGACGGTGCGCGCCGCGCTCGACCAGGCGCGGATCGAGCGGCCCGACGCCGTGGCCGCGACCGCGGGGCCGGGGCTCATCGGCGCCGTCCTCGTCGGCCTGTCCTACGCGAAGAGCCTGGCGCAGGCCTGGGACGTCCCGTTCCGCGCGGTGCACCACCTCGAGGGCCACCTGCTGGCGCCGCTCCTCGACGAGCCGCGGCCCGAGTGGCCGTTCCTCGCGCTCGTCGTCTCCGGCGGGCACACGGCGATCTACCGCTGCGACCGCCTCGGGCAGTACGCCCTGCTCGGCGAGACGCTCGACGACGCCGCGGGCGAGGCCTACGACAAGATCGCCCGCCTGCTGGGCCTCGGCTGGCCGGGCGGCCCCGTCGTCGACGCCCTGGCCACGAGCGGCGACCCCGAGCGGATCAAGTTCCCGCGCCCGTCGCCCGAGGGCTCCACTTCTCCTTCTCGGGCTCAAGACGGCCGTGCGCACCCACGTGCGCGGCGCCGACCGCGCGTCCGACGAGGACGTGTGCGCGAGCTTCCAGGCCGCGGTGGTGGACTGCCTGCTGGGGCGCGTCCGCGAGGCGGTGCGCGCCACCGGCATCGCGCGCCTGGCGATCGGCGGCGGGGTCGCCGCGAACAGCGCGCTGCGGGCGCGGGCCCCGGCGGAGCTCGAGGGTCGAGGTGTTCGTGCCGCCGCGCGCCCGCTGCACCGACAACGGCGCCATGATCGCGTTCGCAGGCCGCGTCCACCTGGTCCAGGGCCGCCACGACCCGCTCACCACGGGCGCACGCCCCGGCTGGCGCCTCGCCGACGCCGTGCCGTCGCCGCCATGACCCGCGCCACCGCGCCCACGTCGTCGGCCAACGCGCGCGCCGTCCTCGCCACGCTCGAGCAGCGGGCGCGGCGGCGGTTCGGGCAGCACTTCCTGACCGATCCGGGCGTCGTGGAGCGGATCGTCCGCGGGGCGCGCGTCGAGCCGGGGGATCGCGTCGTCGAGATCGGGCCGGGGCTCGGGGTCCTCACCGACGCCCTGCTCGCAGCGGGTGCCGACCTCCTGGCCATCGAGCTCGACCGGGACCTCGCCGAGCACCTCTCGGAGCGGCTCCCGGAGCTGCGGCTCGTCCAGGCCGACGCCGCGCGGGTCGACTGGGACGAGCTCCTCGGCGACGGCCCGCGCGCCAAGGTCGTGGCGAACCTGCCCTACAACGTGGGGACCACCCTGACGATGCAGATCCTGCGCCGTCCGGCGCGGTTCGCCTCGGTGACGGTGATGTTGCAGCGCGAGGTCGTCGACCGGATGTGCGCGGAGCCCGGCAGCCGGACCTACGGCGCGCTGTCGGTCGAGCTCCAGGCGCGCGCGCGGCCGACCTACGTGACGCTCGTGCCCCCCGATCGCTTCTTCCCGCCGCCCAAGGTCCACTCCTCGGTGGTGCGCCTCGATCTGTTCGATGCGCCCGAGGTCGGCGAGGTGACGCCCGAACACTTCGACGCGGTGGTGCGCGCGGCGTTCTCGCAGCGGCGCAAGGCCCTGCCCAACTCGCTCGGCGGGCGATACGGGAAGGAGCGGGCGCGCGCCGCGGTGCAGTCGGTGGGGATCGACCTGCAGGCGCGGGCGGAGCAGCTGGATCTGCCGGCCTTCCGCGCGCTCGCGGCGGCGTTGGATGATCGGGACGGCGAAGGGCGGTAAGCTCGGACTGGGCGGGAGCGTCTGGAGGGGCGGCGGGTGCGCATCATCTCCTGCGGGATGACCGACGTGGGCCTGAAGCGGGGCCACAACGAAGACAACTACCTCATCAACGAGGAGCTGAACCTCTTCGTCGTGGCCGACGGCATGGGCGGGCACGCGGGCGGGGAGTACGCCTCGGCGATCGCGGTGAACACGGTCGAGGAGATCGTGACCTCGCTCGAGGTCGACGGCTTCGACTCGGCCGAGGTCACCGACCCGGTCGAGATCACGCGGCACAAGCTGTCGCACGCGATCCGGCTCGCCGGGCGGCGGATCTACGAGAAGGCCAAGGAGCAGCCCGAGTACCACGGGATGGGCACCACCGCGGTGGTGCTGCTGGTCGACCACAGCAACGCCTACGTGGCGCACGTCGGCGACTCGCGCCTGTACCTCGTGCGCGAGGGGCGGGTCGAGCAGGTGACCGAGGACCACTCGCTCATCGCCGAGAAGATCCGCCACGGGCTGCTCACCCCGGAGGAGGCCAAGAACCACCGGATGCGGAACGTGATCACGCGGTCGCTCGGCTACCAGGAGGACGTGGAGGTCGACCTCCAGGTCCGCGCCGTGCGCCGCGGCGACCAGTTCCTGCTGTGCTCCGACGGGCTGTCCGGCAACGTGGGCGAGGAGGAGATCGGGGACGCGCTCGGCCGCCTCGGCCCCCAGGAGGCCGCGCGGCAGCTCATCGGCCTCGCCTGCGAGCGCGGGGGCGAAGACAACATCACGACCGTCATCGCGCGGGTGGAGGAGCTCGCTTGAGGGGCCGCCCGACCCGCATCGCGCCGCCGCGGGCTCGGGACGCCCGGATGGACCGGCCCGCGAGCAAGGAGCGGGCGGGCGACCCGAACTGGCTGTTCGTGATGGTGCCGACCGACGTGTCGCAGCCCGTGGAGCGGGTGCAGGTCGCCTCGCGGCAGCTGCGCCGCTGGAAGACGACCGCGGCGGTGGCCGGCACGCTCGGCGTCTGCCTGCTCGTGGCGGTGGCGTTCGCCTGGCCGCGCTCGATGGCCTACGGCTCGCTCGTGCAGGAGAACCTCGAGCTGAAGCAGCGCCTCGAGGCCGTCGACCGCAAGATGGGCGAGGTCGACAAGATCATGTTCCGCCTCCGGCTGTACGACGCGCAGCTCGAGTCGCTCGGTGCGCCGCTCGGCGACAACGGCCCCGTCCCGCCCGACAGCGCGTCCAACGCCTGGATGAACGACCAGGCCGACGACGCGCCGGGCCTCGGCCAGGGCGACGACGACGACGCGATCGATCTCGGCGAGGAGACGCCCGGCGCGCCCGGCGACGGCACGCCCGACGAGGGCGGCGAGTGGGGCGCCGACGACGGTGGCCCGCCCGATGGCGTCGCCATCCTGGACGAGGGCGGCGACACCGAGGAGGGCGTGCGCAGCGCCCAAGCCTGGGCCGAGGGCATCGAGGGCCGCGCCGACGCGTTCCTGACGGCCTTCGCCGACACCGAGCCCCACCTGAACCTCCTCATGGAGGAGCTCGAGTCGCTCGACTCGCTGGAGCGCTCGCTGCCGTCGCTGTGGCCCGTCACGGGCTACCTCGCGAGCGGCTACGGCTGGCGCCGCAACCCGTTCGGCGTGAAGTGGAAGCACCACGCCGGCATCGACATCTCCGGCAACCTCGGCGCCGCCATCCACGCCGCGGCCGACGGGCGGGTGCTGCGCGCCGGGCGCATGGGCGGGTACGGCATCGGCCTCGAGATCGACCACGGCTACGGCGTGACCACCCTCTACGGGCACACGCAGGAGCTCTACGTGCGGCCCGGCCAGTACGTCCGACGGGGCGAGAAGGTCGCGAAGGTCGGCTCCACGGGGCGCTCGACCGGTCCCCACCTCCACTTCGAGGTCCGGCTCGACGGCCACCCGGTCGACCCGCTGCAGTACCTGCTCGTGCCGAAGTCGGCCCGGCGGGGGAGGGGCGCGGCGCCGATCCAGCACGACGACATCGAAGGAGCGGAGTGACCCGGGCTGACTGAGGGTCGCTCGCCAGGTTACAGCGCCTGTTCGCGGGGCGGCGCCCCGCGCGGAGCCGACCCCCCCTTGGCGGGAGCGCTGTGGGGATTAGGCTCTCCGACCGCTGCGCCCATCCGCCGGCGGCACGAACCCGATCAGGTTGGCGAGCGAGCATGTTCGACTCTGTGACGACGATGGTGAAGCGCGTGTTCGGCGACTCCAACGACCGCGAGCTGCGGCGCATGGAGCCCGTCGTCCAGCGGATCAACGAGCTCGAGCCGACCTGGCAGAAGCTGTCCGACGAGGCGCTGCGCGGCAAGACGGCCGAGTTCAAGACGAAGCTCGCCAACGGGGCCACGCTCGACGACGTGCTCGTCGAGGCGTTCGCCACGGTCCGCGAGGTCGGTCGGCGGCGCATGGGCATGCGGCACTACGACTGCCAGCTCATCGGCGGGATGGTGCTGCACCACGGCAAGATCGCCGAGATGAAGACCGGCGAGGGCAAGACGCTCGTGGCCACGCTGCCGGTCTACCTGAACGCCCTCGCCGGCAAGGGCGTCCACGTCGTCACCGTCAACGACTACCTGGCCCGACGCGACGCCGACTGGATGCGGCCGCTCTACGAGTTCCTCGGGATGTCCGTGGGCGCCATCCTGCAGAACGAGCGCAACGACCAGGTGAAGCGCGCGGCCTACGGCTGCGACATCACCTACGGCACGAACAACGAGTTCGGCTTCGACTACCTGCGCGACAACATGAAGTTCTCGCTCGACGACATGGTCCAGCGCGGGCATTTCTTCGGCATCGTCGACGAGGTCGACTCGATCCTCATCGACGAGGCGCGCACCCCGCTCATCATCTCGGGGCCGATGAACGCGTCGGTCGACATGTACACGATCATCGACGCCGAGGTGCCGAAGCTGCAGCGCGAGGTCGACTTCGTGGTCGACGAGAAGGCCAAGTCGGTGTCGCTGACCGACGAGGGGATGACGAAGATCGAGGACCGCCTCGGGATCGACAACCTCTACGATCCGCACAACATGGAGATCCTGCACCACGTCAACCAGTCGCTCAAGGCGCACTACCTGTTCCGCCGCGACCGCGACTACGTCGTGCGCGACAACGAGGTCGTCATCGTCGACGAGTTCACCGGGCGGCTCATGCAGGGCCGGCGGTGGTCCGACGGGCTGCACCAGGCGGTCGAGGCCAAGGAGCGCGTCAACGTCCAGCAGGAGTCGCAGACCTACGCGACGATCACGTTCCAGAACCTGTTCCGGATGTACGACAAGCTCGCCGGCATGACGGGGACGGCGGCGACCGAGGCCGCGGAGTTCGCGGCGATCTACGACCTCGACACCGTGGTCATCCCGACCAACCGACCGGTCGCTCGCCTCGACTACGACGACGTCATCTACAAGACGCAGCCCGAGAAGTTCCGGGCGGTGGTGGCCGAGATCGAGGAGCGACACCGGCTCGGGCAGCCGGTGCTGGTGGGCACCACGAGCGTCGAGAAGTCCGAGATCGTGGCGCGCCTGCTCAAGCCGAAGGGCATCCCGCACGAAGTGCTCAACGCGAAGAACCACGCGCGCGAGGCCGAGATCGTCGCCCAGGCCGGTCGCCGCGGCGGCGTGACCATCTCCACCAACATGGCGGGCCGCGGCACCGACATCAAGCTCGGCGGCGACCCGGAGAAGCTGGCGCGCACGCAGTACGACCCCGACACGCAGGCCGAGGACTACGAGAAGGCGCTCGCGTACTGGGAAGAGAGCTGCAAGCTCGAGAAGGAGGAGGTCCTCAAGGCGGGCGGGCTGTTCATCATCGGCACCGAGCGCCACGAGTCGCGGCGGGTCGACAACCAGCTCCGCGGCCGCTCCGGTCGGCAGGGCGACCCCGGCGGGTCGCGGTTCTACCTGTCGCTCGAGGACGACCTGCTGAGGATGTTCGGCTCCGACAAGGTCACGGTGTGGATGGAGCGGATGGGCCTCGAGGACGACGAGCCCATCGAGCACCGCTGGATCTCCCGCGCGGTCGAGAACGCGCAGCGCAAGGTCGAGGGGCACAACTTCAACATCCGGAAGAACCTCCTCGAGTACGACGACGTGATGAACTACCAGCGCAAGGGGGTCTACGACGTCCGCAAGCGCGCGCTGGAGGGAGACGCCGTCTCCGACATGATCCGCGAGGCGGTCGACAACATCGTCCAGGACGTGATGGACGACTTCATCGTCGAGGGCCTGCACCCCGAGCACTGGAACATCGCGGGGATGCGGGAGAACCTGAAGCGCGTCTTCAAGATCGAGTGGGAAGACGACGACAACGCGCTGCGCGACATGTCGCGCGACGAGATCCGCGGCCGCATCCGGACCGACGCCCACGCCGGGCTCGACCGGATCGTCGAGCAGGTCGGTCCCGACGCGTTCCGCGAGGTCAGCCGGATGCTGATCCTGCGGTTCACCGACGACCTGTGGAAGGACCACCTGCTGGCGCTCGATCGGCTGCGGCAGGGCGTCGGGCTGCGCGGCTACGGGCAGCGCAACCCCCCTCGAGTACAAGAAGGAGGCGCTGCAGATGTTCCTGATGATGTCCGCCATGCGCGACGAGGCGGTCATCACCCGGCTGTTCCACACCGAGATCCGCGCCCAGCAGGAGGCCGGCCAGGCGCCGAGCAAGGCCACGGCGCGGCGGCTCGAGCGGGGCACCTTCCGCCCGGCGAACGATCTGCTGTCGGCGGCGGCCAGCGCCGCGCGCGCGCAGCAGGTGGCCGCGCCGACCCCCGCCCCCGCGCCGCCGCCGCCCGAGGAGGAGCCGATGCGGGCGCCGAGCCCGGGCGAGGAGGCCCGGCTGTTCGCCCACCGCTTCGGGATCCGCCGCAACGACCCGTGCCCGTGCGGCTCGGGGAAGAAGTACAAGAAGTGCTGCTACGACGCGGCCTGGGTGGCGCCCGAGCCCGAGGGCGGCGCCGAGGCCGAGGCAGCGGAGCCCGAGGGCGCCGAGCCGCGCCCCACGGCCTGAGCCGGCGCCTGGCGAGGCGCCGGGCCGCGTGCTAATCGAGCGAGCCGCGCTCCGGCGCGGCACCACGAGACGACGAGACAACGAGCACGCCGGATCCATCGGCGGGTCCTCGGTGCTCGATCCTCCCATCCCGGGCGGATCGGGTCGGACCCTGCCGCCGGCGGAAGCCCCAACCAACGAGGACATCATGAACATCTCGCTGCGCGACCTGCTCCAGGCCGGCGTCCACTTCGGCCACCAGACCCGTCGGTGGAACCCGAAGATGCGGCCGTACATCTACGGCGCGAAGAACGGCGTGCACATCATCGACCTGCAGAAGACGGCCAAGGGCCTCGTCGATGCGTCGCGCTTCCTCACCCAGACCGTGGCCCACGGCGGCGCGGTGCTCTTCGTCGGCACCAAGCGCGCCGCGCGCGACATCCTGGCCGAAGAGGCCGGCCGCGCCCAGATGTTCTGGGTCAACAACCGCTGGCTCGGCGGCACGCTCACCAACTGGCAGACGGTCAAGCGGTCCATCGACCGGCTGGTGCAGCTCGAGAAGGCCCGCGACGAGGACCGCTTCGACGTGCTGTCGAAGAAGGAGGCCCTCGCCGTGCACCGCGAGATCGAGCGCATGAACATCAACCTCGGCGGCATCAAGGGCATGCGCGGGCTGCCGGCGGCGATGTTCGTGATCGATCCCAAGAAGGAGCACATCGCGGTCAAGGAGGCCAACACCCTCGGGATCCCGGTGGTGGCGCTGTGCGACACCAACTGCGACCCCTCCGGGATCGAGTACGTCATCCCGGGCAACGACGACGCGATCAAGTCGATCCGCCTGTTCACCTCCGCCATCGCCGACGCGATCAACGAGGGTCGCTCGGCCTCCACCGGCCGCTCGAGCTCGAACGCGGCCTACGTCGGCGCCGAGAACGACGTGGAGGAGGGCGTGGAGGTCGTCCGGCGGTACACCGCCGAGGCCGGCGAGGAGTCGGAGACCATCTCCTGAGCTCGCTGTCCTCCTGACCGAACACGAACCGACGAACCGACGAACCGACGGAGTTCCCCCATGGGTGCGGCCGAAGACATCAAGACCCTGCGCGAGCGTACCGGCGCGGGCATCCTGGACTGCAAGAAGGCGCTCGGCGAAGCGGGCGGCGACATCGACAAGGCCATCGACTGGCTGCGCGCGAAGGGCATCGCCAACGCGGCGAAGAAGTCCGGCCGGGCGGCCACCGAGGGCCTGGTCATGGCGTACATCCACGCCGGCGGCAAGATCGGCGTGCTGCTCGAGGTGAACTGCGAGACCGACTTCGTCGCGCTCACCGACGACTTCAAGCAGCTGTGCCACGACCTGGCGATGCACATCGCCGCGGCCGCGCCGGAGTACGTGTCGAAGGACGACGTGCCGGCCGACGCCATCGCGCGCGAGCGCGAGGTCCAGACGCAGCGGGTCATCGAGGAGGGCAAGCCGGCCAACGTCGCCGAGCGGATCGTCGAGGGGCGCCTCGGGAAGTTCTACGAGGAGCACTGCCTGCTCGAGCAGCCCTACGTCAAGGACGACGGGAAGAAGGTGGGCGAGATCCTGACCGACGCCGTGTCGCGCATCGGCGAGAACCTCAAGGTCCGCCGGTTCAGCCGCTTCGTCGTGGGCGAGGGGCTCGAGAAGAAGTCCGCCGACTTCGCCAGCGAGGTCGCCGCCCAGCTCGGGCAGTGACGCGATGGACGAGTACCTCGACGCGATGAAGAGCGACATGGAGGGTGCCATCGACGGGCTCAAGAAGGAGCTCGGCAAGGTGCGCACCGGCCGTGCGACCCCCAAGCTGGTCGACGGGGTGCTGGTCCAGGTCCAGTCCTACGGCACCACCATGCCGTTGAACCAGCTCGCCACCGTGCAGGCGCCCGATCCGCGCCTGCTCACCATCGCCCCGTGGGACAAGACCACGATCGGCGACATCGAGCGGTCCATCCTGGCCGCCGGCCTGGGGCTGAACCCCAGCAACGACGGCCAGATCATCCGCCTGCCGGTGCCCGCGCTCACGCAGGACCGCCGCAAGGAGCTCGTCAAGCTGGCCCGCAAGGCCGGTGAAGACGCGAAGGTCCGCCTGCGGCAGGTCCGGCGCGAGTACAACGACATGTTCAAGGCGGGCGAGAAGGACGGCGAGATCTCCGAAGACGACAGCCGGCGCCTGATGGACAAGGTCCAGGAGGGCACCGACGCCTTCGTCAAAGTGGTCGACGAGCTGGTGGCGAAGAAGGAGGAGGAGGTCCTCGAAGTCTGATGGGCGCAGACGCACTGGCCATCCCGCGCCACGTCGCGGTCATCATGGACGGCAACGGTCGCTGGGCCGTGGAGCGTGGCCTGCCCCGCACCGCGGGCCACGAGGCCGGCGCCGACTCGGTGCGCGAGATCGAGCGCGCCTGCGGGCAGCTCGGCGAGAGCGACCTCACGCTCTTCAGCTCTCCACCGAGAACTGGGGCCGCCCCGAAGACGAGGTCGACGCGCTGATGGCGCTGCTCGCCCGCTACCTCGTGGAGGAGCGGGCGGAGATCATGCAGAACCGCGTGCGGCTGCGGGGGATGGGGCGGCCGCGCCTCCCCGAGCAGGTCCGCAGCCTGCTTGAGCACGCCTGGCGCTCACCGCGAACAACGACGGCCTGCTCTGAGCCTCGCGCTGTCCTACGGGTCGCGGGCCGAGATCGTCGACGGCGTCCGCAAAGATCGCCGCCGACGTGGCCTCGGGCGCACTGCGCCCCGAAGACATCGACGAGGAGACGATCGGCGCGTCGCTGTACACGGCGGGCATCCCGGATCCCGATCTGCTCGTCCGCACGAGCGGCGAGATGCGGCTGTCCAACTTCCTGCTGTGGCAGCTCGCCTACGCCGAACTGTACGTCACCGACGTGTACTGGCCCGACTTCCGGCGGGCCAACCTCGAGGTCGCCATCGCCGCGTACGGTCGTCGCCGGCGCCGGTACGGCCTCGTCGACGAGGCGGCCGACCCGGCGTGACCGGTCGCGGTCCGCCTGCGGGAGTCCTGTCATGATGCAGCGCTTGCTGGCGGCCCTGGTCGGGCTCTCCGTCCTGTTGCCCGCCCTGATCTGGGGCGGCGAGCTGGCGGTGGAGGTCATCATCCCGGTGGTCGCCGCGGTGTGCGTCGTCGAGTACGCCGGGATGGCGCTCCCGCGACCGGGTGAGCAGCGCCGCCGTGGGGCTCGGCTGGCTGGCGGTCTACGTCGCGGCGGTGGGGATCCCCACGCTGTTCGAAGGGAGCCCCGGCGCCGCGCTCGCGGTCGGCGGCCTGGTCGCGTCGGGTCGCTGATCCTGCAGACCTTCCTGCCGCGCCCGATCGAGGCGGCGGCCGACCGCGCCGGCCGGGTGGTGCTCGGCGTGGCTGGATCGGGCTGCTGTCCCTCGTCTACCTGCGCCGTGTCCACCAGCGTGGGCGCAGATCTTCCTCGTGCTCGTCGCGAGCTGGCTCGGCGACACCGGCGGCTACTTCGCCGGGCGCTTCTTCGGTCGTCACGTTGTATCCGAGGGTGAGTCCGAAGAAGACCTGGGAAGGGGGCCCTGGGCGGCATTACACTGGCTACTGTGGGCACCTTCGTGGTCAGCGCTGCCGGTCTGTCCGAGCTCTCGGTGATCGACTGCCTGGTGCTCGGGCCCGTCCCTGTGCGTGTCGGGCATCGTCGGCGATCTCGCGGAGTCGCTCGTCAAGCGGTCGTTCCAGGTCAAGACTCGGGCTGGATCCATGCCCGGCCACGGCGGCCTGCTCGATCGCATCGACTCCGTGCTGTCGTGGCGCCGGTGCTGTTCGCGTGGGTCGCGCTGGTGGAGGGCGGTTGATCGACGACGAGGGCGGGTCCGCGCCGTTGGTGGCGGCGAGCGTGGTGATCGGGTCCATCGGTGCGGTCGTGGCGGCCGCGGTGGTGGGCGGCCCGGCGCTCAAGCTGGTCGCCGGCCTGGTGATGATCGGGGTGCTGGTCGTCATCCACGAGTTCCGGCCACTTCCTGGTGGCCCGCCTGTTCAAGGTGGGCACGCCCGTGTTCTCCGTGGGCATCGGCAACCGCCTGTGGGGGTTCGGGCCTTCGACACCGACTTCCGCATCTCCATGCTGCCGTTCGGCGGCTACGTGCAGATGGCCGGCGCCGACCCGTTCGGCGAGGGGCCCGGACCAGCTCGTCGAGCCCGAGCGCGACTTCATGCGCAAGCCCGTCTGGCAGCGGCCCTCATCATGCTCGCCGGCCCGGGCATGAACATCGCGCTGTCCTACGCCGTGTTCACGCTGGTGGCCATGCTCGGCGAGCCCGTGGCCGACGCCGTGGTGGGCTACGTCTCGCCCGGCACGGCGGCCGAGGCCGCGGGCGTGCAGCCGGGCGACCGGATCGTGGCCGTCGACGGGCAGCCCGTCGCCATCTGGGGCGACGCGGTGGGACTCGGCGCGGCGTGATCCCGTCGAGCGCCTCGAGCGCCGCCCGCACCGGATCACGCTTCGAGCGCGACGGGCAGCGCCGCGAGGTGACGTTCGACGCCGGCGCCTTCGCCCCGGGCTACGACGGGCGGCTGGAGCTCGGCTTCGTGGTTGTGGCAGTCGTCGCGGGTGGGCGTGCCCGACCCGGCGTCGCCGGCCTACCGCGCCGGCCTGCGCACGGGCGACGGCGTCGTCTCCGTCGACGGCGAGCCCGTCACCACCTGGGACCAGGTGCGTCGGCAGGTCGACGACGGCAAGTCGCACCACATCGAGGTCGTCCGCCTGGCCGAGGGCGACCAGCAGGTCGAGCACGTCGAGGTGGACCTCGCGCCCGAGCCCGGCTGGCAGTCCAACCTGCTGCCGTCGCTCTCCGTGCAGGGGCTCGAGCCCATCGACGTCTACGCGGGCAAGATCGCCCCCGACTCCGCCGCCGAGGCCGCGGGCGTGCAGGCCGGCGACCGCATCACCGCGATCGACGGCACCCCCGTCCTCGCCTGGGACCAGGTCATCGGCCTCGTCGCGCGCACCGCCACCCTCGGCGTGGGCGACGAGCCCGAGGTGCGCCCGCTCGACCTCGAACTCGTCCGCGACGGCCAGCGCATCACGCTGACCTTCACCCCCACCTGGGAGCGCGAGGTCGTCGGGACCCACGCCATCCACCGGCCGCTCATGGGCATCCAGCGCTACGGCGAGGCCATGGTCGACGGTGCGGCGGTCCGCAAGTACTACGGCCCCGTCGAGGCCGTCGGCCGCGCCCACGAGCAGGTCGTCGGGCTGCTGTCGATGATGGGCGACGTGCTCGGCAACATCCTGAAGAACAACCTCGGGCTGACCGAGGGCATCGGGGGCCCGGTCGCCATCTTCCGCGTGGCGGGCGAGTCGGCCGAGGCAGGCCTGTTCCCGTTCGTGCGCCTGATGGGGATGATCAGCCTGAGCCTCGGCCTCGTGAACCTGCTGCCGATCCCCGTCCTCGACGGCGGGCAGATCGTGTTCTACAGCTTCGAGGCCGTCCGCGGCCGGCCGCTGCCGCTCGTGTGGCGCGAGCGCATCCAGATGGTGGGCGTCCTGTTCCTCGCCGCGGTGTTCCTCGCGGTGATGGTCAAGGACGTGAGCGACTGGCTCACGATCCCAGGATGAGCCCGGTCCTGGCGATCGACACCGCGGGGCCGGTCATCGGCGTGGCGGTCCACCGAGGTCCGCCCCTGCCGCCCCAGGAGGTCACGGTCCGCATCACGCGCGGCGCCGAGGAGATCCTGCCCACCCTGGTCGATCAGGCGTGCGCGCAAGCGGATGTCGAGCTCCGTGCGCTGGTGGGCATCGGCGTCGCCTCGGGGCCGGGCGCCTTCACCGGCCTGCGGGTCGGGATGGCGGCTGCGGCCGGGCTGGCGTTCGCGCTCGGCGTGCCGGTGTGGACGACGAACTCGCTGCTGCCGCGCGCGCAGGCGGCGGGGCAGCGCGGGCGGCTCCTCGTGATGCTCGACGCGCGGAAGAGCCGCGTGTACGCCGCGGCATGGGACGGCACCGCGCTGACGCACCCGCCGGGCGACGTGCCGCCCGAGGAGGCGCTGGCCTGGGTCAGCGGCGCGCCCTTCCGGGCGACGGGCGAGGGGGCCGAGGTCTACCGCGCGCTGGTCGAGGCGAGCGGCGGCGTGGTCCACGGCTCGGCCGAGCGGCCCGGCACCGCCGCGCTGGCGGCGCTGGCGGCCGCGGGCCTCGCGCGCGGGGAGGGGATCGACGCCGTCACGCTGCAGGCCGAGTACCTGCGCGACGCCGACGCCGTGCCCCGCGACGCCCGGCCGCGCTAACGGTACGGGACGAGACGGGGAGGTGCGATGAGCTCCGAGCTGCGGGTGGCGGTCGCGGGGGCCACCGGCGCGCTGGGTGGCGAGATCTTGCGGGTGCTCGACCAGGTGTCGTGGCGCCCCACGGAGGTGTCCGCGCTGGCGCGCCAGACGACGGCCACCTCCCACGTCGACTACGGCGACGACCGCCTGCCGGTCGACGTGGCCGAGCGGGACACGCTGCAGGAGGTCGACGTGGTCTTCGTGGCCACGCCGCGCGAGGCCGGCGGGCCGCTGGTGAGCGCCGGCGCCCAGGCGGGCGCGCTGGTGGTGGACTGCTCGGGGGCGCTCGCGGGCGACCCGGCCGTGCCCCTGGTGGTGCCCTGGGTGAACCCGGAGGCGCTGGCGGGGATCGCGGCTGGGGTGGTGGCCGTGCCGTGGCCCGGGGCGACGCTGCTCGCGTCGGCCCTCGGGCCGCTGCGCCGCGCCGGCGTCGTCGGGCCGACCTCCGCCACGGTGCTGCTCCCGGCGTCGGCCGAGGGCCGCGAGGGCATCGAGGAGCTGTCGCGACAGGTCGTCGCGCTGTTCAACAGCGGCACGCCGCCGCGCAAGGTGTTCCCGGACGGCCTCGCGTTCGACCTGCTGCCCACGGCGGGCGAGGCCGACGAGAGCGGCTGGACCGAGCTCGAGCGGCGCACGGTCGACGAGACGGTGCGCGTGGCGGGGATCCCCGAGGGGTTGCTCGACGTGACGCTCATCCGCGTGCCGGTGTTCTCCGGCTGCGCCGCCCACGTCGTGGTCCGGCCGGAGCGGCCGGTGCCGCCGGAGCTGGTGCTGCGGATCCTGACCGACGGCGGGGTGCGGCCGCCGGAGGCCGCGGGCGCGCGCTACCAGCCGCGCCCGCGGCGGGTGGAGGGCAAGCCGTTCGTGCACGTGGGCTGGATCCGCCCCGGCGCGGACGGGCGCTCGCTGCACCTGTGGGTCGCCATGGACAACCTGCGGACCACGGCCACGGCGGCCGTGGCGGCTGCGGGCGCGCTGCTGCGCGGCGGTGGGCAGCTCGAGGGCGCCGAGGCGCAGTGAGCCCGCGCGCCTGCGGGGCGCACGACAATCTGTCACGGCTGGTCGCTCGCCCGCGGTCCCGCCCGACACGATGTCACCCGGCGGCCCGATCGCGGTCGGCTCGGGACGCCCGTCCCCACGGCGTTGCGCCTCGGTGGCCGCGGTACGGAAGTTGCATGACATCCGGAGACGGAGGAACGGATGGTGCTGGCCCTGCTGATCGCCCCCGCGCACGCAGATCCGCCGGATCAGGAGCGCGCGCTCGTCAGCGTCACGACCGGGCAGGGGACCCAGGTCGAGCGCATGGCGGTCGGCGTGGACGGTGACCTGCTGGTGGGCCGCGTCCGCGGCACGCTCGAGGGGTGGCTCGTCGACCTCGACAGCTGGAGCGTCCGCACCTTCGGCGGCGGCGCCGAGTGCGACGTCACCGGGGTGGCGCCGGTGCGCCTGTCCGACGGCACCGACGAGATCTGGATGTCCTGCGGCGACGGCAGCGTCCGCGGCAAGTGGTGGCACGACGGCGAACTCACCGACGTCCTCGACGACTACGGCGACCCCATCGTCTTCGAAGGCGTCGACACGCAGCTGTCGGGCATCTGGTACTACGAGCCGCCCGACCTGAGCCAGCCGGCCATGCTCTACGCGGTGAGCAACAACGACGGCGCCGACGAAGCCAGCACCGTCCACGCCATCGACCCCTTCCTGCTGGCCGTCGACGCCACCTCGCTGCTCTCGACCTACCCGAAGTCGCTCGTCTACAACGGCTTCAACGAGGGCACCGTCGTCTCGGACCTGCTGGTCGTCTCGCACGGCGGGCAGCAGATGAGCTACCTGCCGCTGGCCGTCGACGCCGCGCAGCCCACGCACCCGCTCATCGTCGGCGCGACCGGCTGCGACGACATGTTCCCGTCGCCGTTCGAGGACGCCGTGTACTGCGTCGCGGCGCCCGAGGGCGATCCCAACGCCCGCGGCGCCGCGTTCCTCTTCCGGCCGCGCGCGACGAACCTGCCCGTCACGCCGCTCAACCTGGGCGAGCTCATCAACCCCAACGCCATCGGCCTGTCGCGGGACACGAGCGACGGGTGGGTCGCGGTGACGGGCACCCAGGTCAAGGTCTGGGAGATGAACGCCGAGGGCGGCGTCCCCGACAGCGTGCCGTACTTCCAGGGGCCGCCCGACGCCGAGAACCCCATCCAGGACATCGAGACGTCCGAGGGCTACCTGTTCGGCGGCGGCACGGCCGGCAACCTGCACATCGTGAGCGCCCGCCCGTGGGTCTACCCGGGGGAGCTCCTCGCGACGCCGAGCTCCGCCACCGACGGCGACGAGATCCAGCTGTCGCTCAAGGCCGACGAGGACGTCACGTGGACGGTGCACCTCAACGGCGATCGCTACGGGAGCGGCAAGATCCTCGCCTCGGGCAGCGCCGCGGCGGAAGAGGTCGCCACCACCACGCTGACGGTCGACGGCGATTGGAAGGAGGGTGACAACCACCTCTACGTCCTCGCCACCGACACCGACGGCTTGTTCGGCTATGGTCGGGAGACCGTGGCGGTCGACAACCCGCCGAAGGCCCCCGTGCTGACCCAGGACAACCTCGAGCTCGGAGACGAGTCGCTCGTGCTGACGTTCGACGGGATCCCCGACGAGGACCTCGCGTACTACAACGTCTACGTCTCCGAGGCCCCCTTCGGCGCGGCCGACTGGCCCGAGAAGGGGCCCCCGTTCGACGGCGGCACCTCCCTGCACACCCCCATCAAGCTTGTTTCGGAACCAGGAGCGCGCGTGAGCCACCGGATCCAACCCCTCGAGAACGGCGTGACCTACCACGTGGCGGTGCGTGCGTGGGACCAGGGGGGCAAGGAGGGCCCCATGAGCAAGGTGCTGACCGGCACGCCGCAGAAGACCTACTCGGCCTCGGAGTACGTCGGCGACCAGGGCGGCTCGCCCTGCAACACCGGCGGCACGCCCGCGAGCTGGCTCGGCCTGCTCGGCGCGGGCCTCGTGGCCCTGCGGCGGCGGCGCGGGCTCGCCTCGGCCGCCGGCGCGCTGGCGCTGGTGGGGCTGCTGTGCACGAGCGGCGTCGCCTCGGCGCAGTCGCGCTCGGGCGACGACGACCCGTGGTGGCGCCAGGACATGACGCCGTCCCACGCGAACTTCGAGATCCGCTACGGCGTCATCTCGCTGCTCGACAAGAACCTGAACGAGTTCTACGACGAGGGCCCCGCCAACCTGCTGCAGGCCGAGATCGGGCCCCAGCTGTGGCGGATCGGCGAGATCGACTTCGGCTTCGGCTTCTTCCAGGAGCTGTCGTACCAGCGGGTCAAGGGCTCGCTGGCGCCCGCGTCGGGCGACCGCACGATGCTCACCTGGTGGCCGCTGTCGCTCGACGCCACGCTGCGCGCCCACATCCTCGACGAGCAGCCGGCCGTGCCGTACGTCCGCTACGGCTTCGACTACGTCATCTGGTCGGAGAAGTGGGACAACGGCGCGGGCGGCAAGGACAGCGTGCGCGGCGGCAAGTACGGCACCCACGAGGCGATCGGCGTCGACCTGCTGCTCGACCTGCTGCAGCCGAGCCGGGCGAGCTTCCTCGAGGCCCAGACCGGCATCAACGACAGCTGGCTGACCTCGAGTGGCGCCGGCAGCGGGTCGACAGCCGCCGCGCCCCTGGTCCGGCCGCAACGCGCCCGCGAACCGGCTGGACTTCAGCGGCGACGCGTTCATGGTCGGGCCTGCTCGACTGTAGCGCGTGCGCTGGCGCCTGCAGCTCGAGTACGACGGGGCGCCGTTCCAGGGCTGGCAGCTGCAGCCCGCCGCGCCCACCGTGCAGGGGGCCCTCGAGGACGCCCTGGCGCGCCTCATGGGCCACCCGGTGCGGGTGCACGCCGCCGGCCGCACCGACACCGGGGTCCACGCCGTCTGCCAGGTGGTCTGCTTCACCTCCGACGCCGCGCGGACGCCGCGGCAGGTGCGCGACGGGCTCAACGCGCTGCTGCCGCCTGCGGTGGCCTGTGTGGCGGCCGACGAGGCGCCGGAGGGCTTCGACCCGCGGCACACCCCCCACACGAAGACCTACCGCTACCGCTGGCTGGCCCGGCCGTCCCGCAGCCCGCTGCGCGCCGGCCAGGTCTGGCAGGTGCGGACCCCGCTCGACCCGGCGCGGATGGACGCGGGCGTCCGCCACGTCGTGGGGACGCACGACTTCTCCACGTTCCGGGCGGAGGGCTGCACGGCGAGCCACACCGTGCGCACGGTCGAGTCGGCCGAGGTCCGGGCCCGGGGCGACGAGGTCCACCTCGACATCCGGGGCACGGGCTTCCTGCGGCACAGCGTCCGCATCCTGGCCGGCAGCCTGTACGAGGTGGGCCGCGGCCGGCGGGAGCCGGGCTGGATCGCCGAGATCCTGTCGGGCGCCGACCGCACCGCGGCGGGGCGGACGGCCCCGGCGCAGGGGCTCACCTTGCTGGCGATCGCCTATCGAGCGGACTGAGCGCGAGGCACGACGCCCCGGTCAGTCCATGTCGTCGCCGCCGCCCCCGTCGTCGTCGTCGTCGTCGCCGAGCAGCCCGATGTCGTCATCGTCGTCATCGTCGTTGTCGTCGTCGTCGTCGACGTTGTTCATGTCGTCGAGGTCTTCCTCCTCGGCGTCGTCGGCCTCGATGTGCCGACGCTTGCCGCCGCCCTTCGACAGCAGCGACTTGATGTCGCGCACGGGCGCTTCCCGCTGGTCGGCGCCGCACTCCGGACAGGTGGGCGTCGGGCGGTTCATGTCGTAGAACTTCGTCCCGCAGGTGAAGCAGACGTAGCGAGACCCCAGGCGGGCCTTGTCGAGCATCGGTACTCCGGTGGGCGCCCGGGTGGGCGCGAGCCTGCAAACGTAGCACCGGCGGCGGCCTCGTCAACCGCCCGGCGCCGCTCCGGCGAAGGCGCCACGCTAGTGGCGATGGCGGCGGCGTGCGGGTATAGACGGGAGAATTTTCCGGAGGTCCCGATGCCACGAGGGCTGGCCCACGCCCACACCCGTCACCTGGCCGCCGGCCTCGCGCTCGCCACGCTCGCGGCCTGCTCGGGGAAGAACAACCAGGTCGACTACACGGAAGACACGCGCATCGACCAGGCGTCGGAGCAGCGGGACCCCGACAGCTTCGCACGAAGATGTGCGTGACGAGCGGGGCCCAGAGCGCCGTCATCTACGTGCTCTTCATGGACAACCGCGAGCAGATCGACGAGGAGCGCTACGACATCTGGATGCAGCGGTCGCTCGATCTCGGCGCGACCTGGCTGCCCGCGCCCGTGAAGGTGAACCACGGCGACGCCTCGAACGTCTGGGCGCCCGACCTGTACTGCAACGAGACGGGCGTGTTCGTCGTGTGGGAGGACGACCGCGACGGCGAGCTGCAGAACCACCAAGTCTACTTCAACGCGTCGACCGACCAGGGCGAGACGTTCCTGGAAGACGACGTGCTGCTCGAGGACGACCCCGAGGGCGACACCATGTCGCTCGGGCCGAAGATCGACGGCTACGGCACCTCGCTGTTCGTGACCTGGTACGACAACACGAACAACGCCTACGACATCCTCGTGAACAAGTCGTCGAACGGCGGCGGCGAGTGGGACAACAAGCCCACCCGCATCGACAGCGACATCCAGGGGACGGCCTACTCGGCGCGCCCGCAGCTCGCCGTGGGCAACAGCGGCAACGACGTGTGGGTCACCTGGGAGGACTCGCGCGACGGCAAGGCCGACATCTACCTCGCCACAGCGCCGACGGCGGCACCACCTTCGAGCAGGACGAGCGCCTCGACGAGGGCGACGCCGACGGCTCGAACGACTCCTTCGAGCCCCAGGTCTGCGCCTCGGGCGACAACGTCTACGTCGTGTGGCACGACACGCGCAACGGCGAGGGCCGCGACATCTACATGAACTACTCGTCCGACGCGGGCGACAGCTGGCTCGGCGCGGCGCAGCGGGTCGAGGGCGACGCCCCGGCCGCGGGCAACTCGCTGTTCCCGACCTGCGCGGCCGAGGGCTCCACCCTGCACACCGCCTGGTACGACCAGCGCTCCGACACGCAGGGCACCGACATCTACTACCGCAAGGCCAACAACGGGCTCATGACCGACGACGAGGTCCGCCTCGACGTGGGCTCGGCCGACGGCTTTGCGAGCACCGAGGGCTACGCGAACTCGCGCAACCCGCAGGTCGCGCTGGCCGGCTCCACGGTGGTGGTGGCCTGGCAGGACGGCCGCGGTGAGGCCTCCCTCGGCACCGACAACGGCTACGAGGAGCTGTACTACAACTTCTCGAAGGCCGGCGCGCCGTTCGACGCCGATCAGGACTACCGCATCGACTCGATGTACGAGGGCAAGTCCTACAAGGTCGACCTGAACATCGCGGTGATCGGCGACGCGTTCTACGCCGCCTGGACCGACGGCCGCGACGGCACCTCGAACATCTACTTCGCCACCTACCAGGTGGGCGAGGAGTCCAACCCGCCGCCGCTGTCGGCGCTGGAAGACGCGCAGAACCAGTAGTGCGGCCGGCGGCGTCGCGAGCGCCGCGCGGGCCTGGGATCCGCGCGGACAGCCGTTGACATCGCCGCCGCGACCCGATAGCTGGGCAGCCGAACCGACGTGGGTTCGTGAGCGCGCGAGCGATCGCGCGCTCGTCGCCTTTCGAGGCGGGGCCACCGTCGAACCGTCCAACGAGAGACCGATGCAGCAGACCTTCTTTGCGAAGCCGGGCGAGATCGACCGGAACTGGTACGTGATCGACGCCTCGGAGTTCGAGCTCGGCCGCCTGGCGACCCGCGTCGCCATGGTGCTGCGGGGCAAGCACAAGCCCACCTTCACGCCGCACGTCGACGCGGGCGACTTCGTGGTGGTGGTCAACGCCTCTCAGATCAAGCTCACGGGCCGCAAGCTCGACACCAAGGGCTACCACCGCTACTCCGGCCACCCGGGCGGGCTCCGCTCGCGGATGGCGCGCGACGTGCGGGAAGACGATCCGGATCGCATGATCCGCGAGGCGGTGAAGGGGATGCTCCCCAAGAACCGCCTGTCGCGCCGCCTCATCACCAAGCTGAAGGTCTACGGGGGCACCGAGCACCCGCACGAGGCCCAGAAGCCCCAGCCGTTCCCGAAGGTGTACTGAAGCCATGGCCAAGAGCTCGATCCAGTTCTACGGCACCGGTCGCCGCAAGACGGCTACCGCCCGCGTGTTCCTGCGCCCCGGCAACGGGCACATCTTCGTCAACGGCAAGCCGCTCGAGCAGTACCTGCCGCGCCCCACGCTGCAGATGGACCTCAAGCAGCCGCTCGAGCTGACCAGCAACGTCGACAAGGTCGACGCCATGGTCACCGTCCGCGGCGGCGGCATGTCGGGCCAGGCGGGCGCCATCCGCCTCGGCATCGCCCGGGCCCTGCTGCAGCAGAGCCCCGACCACCGGCCGGTCCTGAAGAAGGCCGGGCTGCTCACGCGCGACGCGCGCAAGGTCGAGCGCAAGAAGTACGGCCGCGCCGGCGCCCGCCGTCGCTTCCAGTTCTCGAAGCGCTGAGATGCTCGACGAGCGCCGGTGCTGGGCGGTCATCCCCGCTCGGCACGGCTCTCGCCGCATCTACGGCAAGGTCCTCGCCGACCTCGCGGGCCGACCGATGCTCCGCTGGGTCTGGGAGCGGACCTGCCTGGCCGGCTTCGACCGCGTCCTCATCGCCACCGACGACGCCCGCGTCGGCGCGGTGGCCTCGCGCTTCGGCGCCGAGGTCGCCTACACTGGGCCGCAGCCGTCCGGCACCCACCGGGTCGCTGCCGTCGTCCGAGACCTCCCGGTCGACGTGGTGAACGTCCAGGGCGACCAGCCGTTCCTCGACCCCGAGGCGCTCCGCAAGGTCCGGCGCGCGCTCGCGGCCGGCGCCGAGGTCGCCACGCTGTCGGCGCCGTACACGGGCGATCCGCGCGACCCGGCGCGGGTCAAGGTCACCGTCGACCCGCAGGGGCGCGCGACCGAGTTCACGCGGCAGCCGCGTCCCGAGGCGAGGCTCCACGTCGGCGTCTACGGCTTCGGGCCCGGCCAGATCGCGCGCTGCGTCGGGCTGCCGGCCTCCGCCCGCGGCGCGGTCGAGGACCTGGAGCAGATCGCGTGGCTCGAAGGCGGCGTCGAGATCCGCGTCGAGCCCATCGACCAGCCCTGGCTGTCGGTGGACCGCGAGGCCGACCTCGTGGACGCGCGTGATATGGCGAGCCGCGAGTCGGAGCCGGGCGGCGCGGGCCCCCGATCTCCGCCTGTCGATCCACACGATCCACCCGTCTGAGGGAGGGAAGGTGAGCATGCGCAAGAAGCTGATCTTCATCACCGGAGGCGTGCTCTCCTCACTCGGCAAGGGGTTGTCGGCCGCGGCGCTCGGCGCGGTGCTCGAGGCGCGGGGGCTCAAGGTCACCATCCTCAAGATGGACCCCTACATCAACGTCGACCCCGGCACCATGTCGCCCTACCAGCACGGCGAGGTCTTCGTCACCGACGACGGCGCCGAGACCGACCTCGATCTGGGGCACTACGAGCGGTTCCTCGCCACCCGGATGACGCAGCAGAACAACTTCACCACGGGCCGCATCTACAGCGACGTCATCCAGCGCGAGCGGCGCGGCGAATACCTGGGCCGCACCGTCCAGGTCATCCCGCACATCACCGACGAGATCAAGCGGCGCATCCACGACGCTGCCGACAAGGCCGACCTGGCCATCGTCGAGGTCGGCGGCACGGTCGGCGACATCGAGGGGCTGCCGTTCCTCGAGGCCATCCGCCAGCTCCGCGCCGACGTGGGCCCGCAGAACGTGCTGTACATCCACCTGACGCTCATCCCGTACATCAAGACGGCGGGGGAGCTGAAGACCAAGCCCACCCAGCACTCGGTCAAGGAGCTGCTGCAGCTCGGCATCCAGCCCGACATGTTGTTCTGCCGGGTCGACCGGCCGGTGCCGCGCGACATGCGCCAGAAGGTGGCGCTGTTCTGCAACCTGAGCGAGCAGGACGTCATCCCGCTGCAGGACGTGGAGCACATCTACGAGCTGCCGCTGGCGCTCCGCGCCGAGGGCGTCGACGACCGGGTGTGCGAGAAGCTCGGCATCTGGGCCGCCTCGGCGTCGCTCGATCCGTGGGTCGAGCTGGTCTCGCGGCTGCGCCACCCGCAGTTCAACGTCCGCATCGGCATCGTCGGGAAGTACGTCCACCTGACCGACTCCTACAAGAGCCTCAACGAGGCGCTGGTCCACGGCGGCATCGCCAACCAGGTGGGGGTCGAGCTCGTCTTCCTCGACTCCGAGGAGATCGACGTCGCCGACCCCGACAAGACGCTCGTCGACCTCGACGGCATCCTGGTGCCCGGCGGGTTCGGCGAGCGCGGCGTGGAGGGCAAGATCGCGGCGATCCGGTTCGCCCGGGAGCGCCAGGTGCCGTTCTTCGGCATCTGCCTCGGCCTGCACCTCGCCACCATCGACTACGCGCGGCACGTCCTCGGCCTGCACGGCGCCATGTCGCGGGAGTTCGACGCCCAGCCGTCCGACCCGGTCATCGACATCATGGACGAGCAGCGCCACGTGGTCGACAAGGGCGGCACCATGCGGCTCGGCGCCTACCCGTGCGACCTCGAGGAGGGCTCGCTGGCCCGGCGGATCTACGGCGCCGAGCGCGTCTCCGAGCGGCACCGGCACCGTTTCGAGGTGAACCCCGCCTACCACGACCGGCTGACCGCCGCGGGGCTGCGCCTGTCGGGCTGGTCGCCCGACCGCGTGCTGGTCGAGGTCATCGAGCTCGACGGCCACCCCTGGTTCCTCGCCTGCCAGTTCCACCCCGAGTTCAAGAGCCGCCCGCTCGAGCCGCACCCGCTCTTCGCGAGCTACATCCGGGCCGTCGCGGAGCACCGCCGGCGGCGGATGGCGCGCGACGCGTCGTCGAAGGCCCGGCCGGTCGAGGCGTCGAACCCGGCGAGCGCGACGCCCGAGGCCTGAGCACGCCACCCTTTACAGCGGGCTGGCGTGGACTATAATGGGTCCCATTGCAGGGGGGCGCGTGAAAGCGTCGGTGGTTCGGCCAAAATCCGGATCGCCTTCGACGACGACACGCGGCCGGGCACGTGAAGGGGACCCGCGAACGGCACAATGCCGATCGGGGGGAGACGTCTGCCCGCGCGCGGCTCCGGGAGCCGGTTAGGGAGACGAGGTAGGGAAGATGGGCGACCTCAACATCCGTCTCGAAGCGAAGCAGACCCTGAGCATCAGGATGACGCCCGCCATGCAGCAGGCGGTCAAGCTCCTGATGTTCAACCACCTCGACATGGTCCAGCACGTCCAGGAGGCCATGCTCGAGAACCCCACCCTCGAGGTGGTGCCCGACTCCGACGGATCGTCGTCCGATGCGCCGCGTGACCTCGTCCAGAAGGCGGCCGAGTCGCAGAACGACCTGATCGAGCAGCGCAACGGGAACGAAGGGAACATCGACTGGGAGCGCTTCCTCGAGCAGCTCAACGACAAGGGCCCCCGGCAGAACGGCGCGACCGGCGGCACCATCCACGACGAGCTGCCGCCCATCGAGACGAACCTCACCTACGGCGAGTCGCTCACCGACCACCTCATGTTCCAGCTGCAGATGGCGCGCTGCGGCGAGGACGAGCGGGCAGGCGCCGAGGCCATCATCCGCAACCTCGACGACCGGGGCTACCTCTCGGCCGGGCTCGACGAGCTCGCGGCCGACGCCGAGGTCGACCCCGAGGTCATGGAGGAGGCGCTGGAGCTCGTCCAGAGCTTCGACCCGGTGGGCTGCGGCGCGCGCGATCTGTCCGAGTGCCTGGTGGTGCAGGCCCGGCTGCAGTTCCCGGAGGACGACAACTTCGAGCGCATCCTCCGCGACCACCTGTCGAACCTCGAGCGGCGGAACTACGGCGCCATCGCGAAGGACATGGGGCTCGAGGTCGAGGACGTGATCGAGTACCACAAGATGATCCAGGAGCTCGATCCGCTCCCGGGCCGCGGCTTCGGCAACGACGACGCGCGGTACATCACGCCCGACATCTTCGTCGAGAAGCGCAACAACGAGTGGGTCGTCACCCTCAACGAAGACGGCATGCCCGAGCTGCGGGTGAGCCGGTACTACCAGAAGATCCTGCGCGGCGCCTCGAAGACCGACAAGCAGTACCTCCTCGACAAGCTGCGCGGCGCCGAGTTCCTGATCCGCGCGATCAACCGCCGGCGCCGCACCATCCGCAAGGTGATGGAGAGCATCGTCAAGCACCAGCGGGACTTCTTCGAGAACGGCGTCGAGCACCTGCGCCCGCTGGTCCTGCAGGTGGTGGCCGACGACGTGGGGCGGCACATGTCGACCGTCTCCCGCGCCACGACGAACAAGTACGTCCACACGCCCCACGGCACCTTCGAGCTGAAGTACTTCTTCAGCGCCGCGGTGAAGCAGCAGGCCGGCGGCGACATGGCGGCCGAGGCGATCAAGAGCCGGATCCGGCAGCTCGTGGGCGACGAGGACCCGAAGAACCCGCTGTCGGACCAGCAGATCGCCGACACCCTGAAGCGCGACGGGATCACGGTGGCCCGGCGCACCGTCGCGAAATACCGCGAAGGAATGGGGATCCTGTCGTCGAGCAAGCGCAAGCAGATGTTCTGACGGCGCCCCCTCCACGGGCACCCCGTTCGTGCGTATGCTGGTGGTGGCGATCGCCACCAGCCCTGGAGCGCTGATGCACCTCGAGGTCAGTTTCCGGAACCTCCGCCCCCGCGACGAGATCAAGGCCCGCGCTCAGGCGCTGTACGACAAGATGGAGAAGTTCCTGGACCCGGCAGCCGAGGCCCAGCTCGTGGTGACCGTGGAGCACGGCAACGCCATCCTCGAGCTGGTCGTGCGGACCAACGGCGAGGTCCACACCGTCACCGAGGAGGATGGCGAGCTGCGCCCCTGCCTCGACCGGGTGTTCCACACCATGGAGGTCCGCCTGCGCCGCAGCAAGGAGCGCCGGCTCGAGCACCGCCGCAGCGTGCCGCCGGGCGAAGACGGGCTTCGCGGCGCCGGAAGAGGTCAACGAGGCCTGACGGCGGCGCGCCGTCCCGCTGTGGGTTACTCCGACCGGCCGTGCGGAGCGCACGGCCGATCAACCCGCAGAGGAAGGCATGGCGCTGAAGAACTACCTGTTCACCTCCGAGTCCGTCACCGAGGGTCACCCGGACAAGCTGTGTGACAACTGCTCGGACGCCGTGCTCGACGCCCACCTGGCGCAGGACCCGCGGGCGCGGGTGGCGTGCGAGACGGCCGTGAAGACGGGCTTCGTCCTGCTGCTCGGCGAGATCACGTCCACGGCGCAGATCAACTACCCGGTGCTGATCCGCAACGTGGTCAACGACATCGGCTACACCGACTCGGCGCACGGGTTCGACGGCAACACCTGCGCCATCATGGTGGCGCTCGAGCAGCAGAGCCCCGACATCGCGATGGGCGTCGACGAGGGCTCCGAGAAGGAGCAGGGCGCCGGCGACCAGGGCATGATGTTCGGCTACGCGTCCAACGAGACCGACGCGCTGATGCCCGCCAGCATCTACTACGCGCAGCGGCTCTCCGAGCGCCTCTCGCACGTCCGGCGCGACGGCACGCTCGGCTACCTGCGGCCCGACGGCAAGACCCAGGTGACGGTGGAGTACCGCGACGGCAAGCCCGTGCGGATCGACGCCATCGTGGTGTCCTCGCAGCACGCCGAGTCGGCCACCCAGCAGCAGATCCGCAGCGACGTGATCGAGCACGTCATCAAGCCGACGCTGCCGGGAGCGCTGCTCGACGACAAGACCACCTACCACGTCAACCCGACGGGCCGGTTCGTGATCGGCGGCCCGATGGGCGACTCCGGCGTGACCGGCCGCAAGATCATCGTCGACACCTACGGCGGCCACGGCCACCACGGCGGCGGTGCCTTCTCCGGCAAGGACCCGTCCAAGGTCGACCGCTCGGCGGCCTACATGGCCCGCTACATCGCCAAGAACCTCGTCGCCGCCGGCGTGTGCGACAAGGCGTCGGTGCAGCTGGCCTACGCGATCGGCGTCGCCGATCCGGTGTCGGTGATGGTCGACACCTACGGCACCGGCAACTACGACGACGAGCGGCTCGCTGCCTGCGTCCGCGAGCTGTTCCCGCTCAAGCCGGCCGGCCTCATCCAGCACCTCGACCTGCTCCGGCCGATCTACCGCGCCACCGCGGCCCACGGGCACTTCGGGCGGCCGGGCTTCAGCTGGGAGAACACCGACAAGGTCGACGCGATCCGCTCCTTCCTGAGCTGAGATCGCCCGAGCGCGGGGTTCGAGGTCGCGGATCCGGGGTCGCGGCGCGTCGGTTGCCGCTGGCCCCGGGTGCGACTACAGGCCCCCACCGCGGCGCGCTTGCGCGCTGTCACAGCGAGGCGAGCATGGCCGACGGATCCGACGTGTTGTTCTCCATCACCCGCGAGCAGCTGAACACCGGGCTGCGCGGGGTCCCGGTCGGCACCTGCCGCACCTCGGCCGTCGATCCGAACGAAGGCGTCAGCTACGTCGGCTACCCCGTGGCCGACCTCGCCCACCACGACCCCGAGGCCGTGGTCTACCTGCTCCTCGAGCGCGAGCTGCCCAACGAGACGCAGCTCGCCGCCTTCAAGGCCGACCTCGCGCGGCGCTCGGGCATCGACCCGAAGGTGCTGCACCTGCTGAAGCAGCTCCCCCGCGAGGGCCACCCGATGGAGTGGCTGCAGATCGGGCTCGTGTCGCTCGGGATGGGCGGCGCCGGCGACTACGTGGAAGACGCGCGCAACGCCATCGCCTGGGCGCCGGAGCTCGTGGCGGCCATCTTCCGCATCCGGTCGGGCTGGGGCGACCCCATCGCGCCGAAGCCCGAGCTCGGGCTCATCGAGAACTTCGTCCACATGCTGGGCGTGCCGGGCGCCGATCCCGAGCGCCTCGTCCGGCTGCTGCGCGTGTTCTACGTGCTCCACCTCGACCACGGCGGCGGCAACCTCTCCACCTTCGTGGGCAAGGCCGTGGCGAGCTCGCTCACGGGCATGTTCTCGAGCCTGTCGGGCGCCATGGGCGGGCTGTACGGCCCGCTCCACGGCCGCGCCAACCAGGACTGCCTCGACTTCGTGCGCAAGGTCGGCACCTCCGATCCGGCAGAGGTCGAGCGCTTCGTCCGCGCCGAGCTCGCCTCGGGCGGCAAGATCTTCGGCTTCGGCCACGCCGTGCTCCGCGCCGAGGACCCGCGCGCCACCATCGAGTACGCGCTGGGCGACGAGATCTGCCACGACGACCCGCTGTTCGCCGTGGCGCGCACGCTGCGCGAGGTCGCGGTGCGGGTGCTGCGGGAGATGCCGAAGGTGAGCAACCCGCACCCGAACGTCGACGCCGTGTCGGGCACGCTGCTCAACGCCGTCGGACTCACCGACAGCAACTACTACACGGTCCTGTTCGGCCTGTCCCGGATCACGGGGATCGCGGCCCAGATCGTCGACGAGCGGCTCCGGCTGCGCGGCGGCAAGGGCGTCCCGATCTACCGCCCGAAGTACATCGCCGAGGACCAGCCGCGGCGCCGCCTCTAGGCGCTCGGACGCACTCGCGCACGCAACCGACAACGACGGAGCACGACACCCCATGTCCGCACGCATCCCGGAGCCGACCCGCGGCACAGCCATCACCGTGGGGTCCGACGGCGAGCTCCAGGTCCCGAACGATCCCGTCCTCTGCTACATCGAGGGCGACGGCACGGGCCCCGACATCTGGCGCGCCAGCGTCCGCGTGATCGACGCGGCGGTGGAGAAGGCCTACGGCGGCGAGCGCGCCATCGTGTGGCACGAGGTGTTCGCCGGGCAGAAGGCCTACGACCAGTTCGGCGAGTGGCTCCCCGCCGAGACGCTCCAGCACGTCCAGAAGTACCTGATCGGGATCAAGGGCCCGCTGACCACGCCCGTCGGCGGCGGCATCCGCTCGCTCAACGTGGCGCTTCGCCAGGATCTCGACCTCTACGCCTGCGTCCGCCCCGTCCGCTGGTTCTCGGGCGTCCCGAGCCCGGTCAAGGATCCCGGCGCCGTCGACATGATCATCTTCCGGGAGAACTCGGAGGACATCTACGCCGGCATCGAGTGGGCCGCAGGCAGCGCCGAGGTCAAGAAGCTCGTCGCGTTCCTGCAGAACGAGATGGGCGTCAAGAAGATCCGGTTCCCCGAGACCTCCGGCATCGGCATCAAGCCCGTGAGCCAGGAGGGCACCGATCGCCTGGTGCGCGCCGCCATCGAGCACGCCCTCGAGCACCGCCTGCCGTCGGTCACGCTCGTGCACAAGGGCAACATCATGAAGTTCACCGAGGGCGCGTTCAAGAGCTGGGGCTACGCCCTGGCCGAGCGCGAGTTCGGCGACAAGGTGTTCACCTGGGCCCAGTACGACCGGATGGCCGAGGAGCAGGGCAAGGAGGCCGCCGAGGCCGCGCAGAAGGCCGCGGTGGCCGCCGGCAAGGTCATCGTCAAGGACGTGATCGCCGACGCCATGCTGCAGCAGGTGCTCACCCGGCCGGCCGAGTACTCGGTCATCGCCACGCTCAACCTCAACGGCGACTACCTGTCCGACGCGCTGGCGGCTCAGGTCGGCGGCATCGGCATCGCGCCGGGCGCGAACATCAACTACAAGACGGGCATCTCGGTCTACGAGGCGACCCACGGCACCGCGCCGAAGTACGCCGACCAGGACAAGGTGAACCCGTCGTCGGTGATCCTGTCGGGCGAGATGATGCTGCGCCGCCTCGGCTGGAACGAGGCGGCGGACTGCATCGTGCGCGGCGTCGAGGCCGCCATCTCGGACAAGCAGGTGACCTACGACTTCCACCGCCTGATGGACGGCGCGACCTTGCTCAAGTGCAGCGAGTTCGGCGACGCCATCATCGCGCGGATGTAGGGGGCGAGACGTGAAGGTCCACGAGTTCCAGGCCAAGGGGCTGCTCCGGAAGCACGGCGTGCCGCTGCTCGCCGGCGAGCACGCCACCACGCCCGAGGAGGCGGTCGAGGCGGCCAAGCGCATCGGCGGCTCCCTGTGGGTGGTGAAGTCCCAGATCCACGCCGGTGGGCGTGGGAAGGGGCGGTTCAAGGAGCAGGTCTCCGCCGACGCCATCGCCCGCGCGGCGAAGGGGGAGGAGGCCGGTGAGGGCAAGGGCGGCGTGCGGCTCGCGCGGTCGCTCGACGAGGTGCGCGAGGCCGCGGCCGGCATGCTGGGCCAGACCCTCGTGACCAAGCAGACGGGCGCCGAGGGCAAGCTCGTCGGCAACCTCTTCGTCGAGTCCGGCTGCGACATCGACCGCGAGCTGTACCTGTCGATCCTGCTGGACCGGTCGAACAACCGCGTCCTGCTCATGGCGTCGAGCGAAGGCGGCATGGACATCGAAGAGGTCGCGGAGCACAGCCCCGAGAAGATCTTCAAGGTCCACGTCGACCCGGTGGTCGGCCTGGCCGGCTTCCAGGCGCGCCAGCTCGCGTTCTCGCTCGGGCTGTCGGGCGCGGCGTTCAAGAGCGCGCAGAAGGCGGTCGCGGCGCTCTACGCGGCCTACATGGGCACCGACTGCTCGATGCTCGAGATCAACCCGCTGGTGGTGACGAAGGGCGGCGACGTGGTCGCGCTCGACGCGAAGATGACCTTCGACGACAACGCGCTGTTCCGCCACCCCGACATCGCCGAGATGGTGGACCCCGCCGAGGAGGATCCGGCCGAGATGGAGGCCGCGAAGTGGAACCTGTCGTACGTGTCGCTCGACGGCAACATCGGCTGCATGGTCAACGGCGCGGGCCTCGCGATGTCCACGATGGACATCATCCAGTTCAAGGGCGCCAAGCCGGCGAACTTCCTGGATGTGGGCGGTGGGGCCAACGCCGAGCAGGTGTCGGCCGCGTTCCGGATCATCACGCGCGACCCCGCGGTGAAGGGCATCCTGGTGAACATCTTCGGCGGCATCATGAAGTGTGACGTGATCGCGCAGGGCGTGATCAGCGCCGTCAAGGAGGTCGGGCTGAAGGTGCCGCTGGTCGTCCGGCTGTCGGGCACCAACGCCGAGCTCGGCGCCAAGCTGCTCTCCGAGAGCGGGCTCGCCATCACGCCCGCCTCCAACCTCGACGAGGCCGCCGACGAGATCGTCGCGGCCGTGCAGGGGGCCTGAGATGTCGATCCTGGTCGGACGGGACACCCGCGTCATCACCCAGGGGATCACGGGCTCCGCTGGCGCCTTCCACACCAAGCAGTGCATCGCCTACGGCACCAACGTCGTGGGCGGCGTGGTGCCGGGCAAGGGCGGGCAGAGCTTCGAGGGCGTGCCGGTGTTCGACACCGTGCGCGACGCCGTGGAGCAGGCCGGCGCCAACGCGTCGATGATCTTCGTGCCGCCGCCGTTCGCGGCCGACGCCATCCTCGAGGCGGTCGACGCCGGCATCGAGCTCGTCGTCGCCATCACCGAGGGCATCCCGGTGCGCGACATGATCCCGGTGGCGTCGGTGCTGAAGGGCTCGAAGTCGCGCCTCATCGGGCCGAACTGCCCGGGCGTGATCACGCCGGGCCAGTGCAAGATGGGCATCATGCCGGGCCACATCCACACGCCGGGCAAGGTGGGCGTGCTGTCGCGCTCGGGCACCCTGACCTACGAGGCGGTCGGGCAGCTCTCGGCGGTCGGGCTCGGGCAGTCGAGCTGCGTGGGCATCGGCGGTGACCCCATCATCGGGACCAAGTTCATCGACGTGCTCACCCTGTTCAACGCCGATCCCGAGACCGAGGCGGTCATCATGATCGGCGAGATCGGGGGCACGGCCGAGGAAGAGGCCGCCGCCTGGATCAAGGCCAACATGAAGAAGCCCGTGGTGAGCTTCATCGCGGGGGCCACGGCGCCTCCGGGCCGCCGCATGGGCCACGCGGGCGCCATCATCAGCGGCGGGCAGGGCACGGCCGAGTCGAAGTTCGCCGCGCTGCAGGACGCCGGCGTCCACATCGTGCGCTCGCCCGCCACGATGGGCCAGAAGATGGCCGAGGTCCTCGGCCGGTGAGCGAGCGCAGCCGCCACGTCGATCGCTTCAACCACGACGACCAGGCGGCGCGCTACGACGCCGACGCGCAGAACGAGCGCGACCCCATCCGCGCGGGCTACGCCGAGGCGCTCGCCTGGGTGGCGGCGCGAGCGGCGGGCGCGCGGCGGATCGCCGACCTCGGCGCCGGCACCGGCAACCTCACGGTGCAGCTGCCCGCCGGGGCCGAGGTCGTCGCGGTCGACGTGTCGGCGGGCCTGCTCGACCGGGCGAAGCCGAAGCTGGCCGGTCGCGCGGTGCGCTTCGTCGAGGACGACCTGCTGGCCTTCGCCCGCAGCGAGCCGGGCCCGTGGGACGCCGTGGTGAGCAGCTACGCCGTCCACCACCTGGAGGAGCCCGAGAAGCACGCGCTCCTCGAGGCGCTGGTCGCGAAGCTGTCGCCCGGCGGCGCGATCGCCGTCGCCGACCTGATGTTCGACGGCCCCGCCGAGCGCGCGCGGATCGCCGCCGAGCACCCGCACCTCGTGCCCGTGTTCGACGACGAGTTCTTCTGGGACCTGCCGGCGGCCGTCGCGGCGCTCGAGCGGCAGGGCCTGCAGGTGGAGACGCAGCGCTTCTCCCTGCTGTCGTGGGGCCTCGCCGCCAGGCGCTGACTACCGTGCCGGCGGGCTCGGCGGCAGCGCCGGCGCCAGCGCCGCCAGCCCGTCGATCGAGCGCACGCCGCCCGGCACCTCGGGGATCCGCCACGCCGGCGCGCCGCCGGCCGCCTTCACCAGCTCGCCGATCGCGGCCCGCTGCCGGGCCGCCCGCGCCGCCGCCGCCTCGGGCAGCCGCACCAGCGCCTCGACGGCGAACTCCCACGCCCGGGCGTCGCCGCCGCGGGCGCGCGCCATGGCGAGCAGCGCCTCCCGGCTGGGGAAGGGGCCCTCGGGCACGGGCTCGACCCGGTTCACCAGGAACCCGGCGAAGCCCATGCCGCGCTCGCGCAGCTCCTCGAGGAAGCCGAGCAGGTCGTTGCGCTCGGGCGCGTTGGCGTCGGTCACGAGCCAGTAGGCGGTGTCGGGCGACTTGAGCAGCGCCGCCACGGCCTCGCTCCGGGCGACGAAGCCCGACGACATCTCGCTCATGAGCTCGAAGAACTCCTGGATCTCGCCCATCACGCGGTCGCCTGCCAGGCGGCGCACGAGCGACAGCGCGCCGCGCGCGGCGGTGCCCCGCAGGCCGTCGCCGGGGTCGAACAGGGCGCGCAGCAGCGAGCGGTCGAGGATGCCGCGCACCCGGTCGGGCGCGCGGAAGAAGTCGACGACGTGCTGCGTGGGCGGCGTGTCGACGACGACGCGGTCGTAGCGTCCGCTCGTGACGAGGTCGTGGAGCTTCTCGACGGCCATGTACTCGTGGGAGCCCGACAGGCGCGTGCTCACGGCCCGGTAGTACGGGTTGTGGAGCAGGCGCTCCACGGTCTCGGGGCGGGCGCGCCGGGCGATCACCTCGTCCCAGGTGCCCTTGCGGTCGAGCATCAGCGCGTGGAGGGTGCCCTCGGCCCCGGCCGGCAGCGCGACCTCGCGCGGGACGTTGTCGAGCGCGCCCACCCCGAGCGCATCGGCCAGGCGCCGGGCCGGGTCGATGGTGAGCACCGCCACGCGCTCGCCGCTCGCGGCCCACGAGACCGCCAGCGCGGCCGAGATGGTGGTCTTGCCCGTGCCGCCCACGCCGCAGCACACCGCGACGCGGGTCATGTCAGCCCCTCCGCGAGCGCCATGCCCACGCGGCGCACCGTGTCGGCCTCCACGCGCGGCGCCTCCAGCAGGGTGGCGCCCCCGAGCGGGCCGAGGCGGGCCTGCAGGTCGACGAGCGCCTGCTCGTGTCGCTGGCCGCGGGCCACCTCGCCGCGCACCAGCCGCTCCAGCGCGGCGCCGTGCTCCACCCCCGCGAGGGCGGCGAGCACCTCGTCGGCGCCGGGCGGATCCGGGATCGAGCGCCCCTCGACCTGGTTCGCGACCACCGCCGCGGGGCGGAAGCCCTCGGCGTCGAGCGCGCCGGCGAGCTCGACGGCCTCCTGCACGGGCAGCTCCTCGGGCAGCGTGACCAGCACAGTGGCCGTGAGCGTGCGGTCGGACAGGAACTCGTCGATGATCCGCGCCAGGTCGTGGAACGGCCCGGCGCGCGTGATGTCGCTCAGGGTGCGCGCCGCCTGCAGCAGCGTCAGGCCGTGGCCCGTCGCGGGCGCGTCGAGGATGACCACGTCGTAGTGCGGGTCGGACGGCAGGGGCTCGCGGATCATGTTCTCGATCTTGCCGAGCAGCATGAGGTCGTGCAGCCCGGGCACGGCGTCGACGAAGGTGTCGACGAACCGGTTGCGGACCAGGTTGCGCGCGAAGCCCGGCAGCTTCAGCTTCCGCCGCGCGAAGTCCTCCAGGCACTGCGGCACCGTCAGCGACCACACGTCGACCCCCGGCATGCCGCGCCGGGGGGCGTCGCTCGCGCCGGGCGCCAGATCGAACTTCGGCGGCAGGCCGGTGGCCTGGTCGAGCTCGAGGACCAGCGCCCGCTTGCCGAGCCGCGCGGCCGCGATGGCCAGCGCCGCCGACACCGTCGTGCGCCCCACGCCGCCCTTGCCCACGACGACCAGCAGCCGGTGGTCGATGAGCGCGGTCACGACTGCACCTGCTCGGTGTGGGGCACGGGCGGCGCCAGATCGCGCTGCGCCTCGGCGGCCGGGCGGGCGCCGGGCTGCTCCAGCGCCGCCTGCACCGCGCGGTAGACCCGCGCCGAGATCAGCATCTCGACGTGGCCGCAGGCCTCGACCTGCACCACATCGGCATGATCCGGGGGCACGGCGCTCGTAGCGGGCACCACCACCGGATCGTCGGGGCTGAACACGCACACGGTGGGGACGGGCACGGGCCACAGGCCATCGAGCACGTGGGAGCGGTACAGGATCTCCTCCGTGGCCCGGCCGCGCCCGAACACGGCCATGCGCGTGCCCTGCCAGGCGGTGCCGAGGGTGACGAGGCGCCGGACCCGCCCGGCGCCGTGGTGGCGCAGGTACCACGCCGCGACGAGGCCGCCGGTGGAGAACGCCACGAGGTCGACCTGCTCGGCGCCCGACGCGGCGCACAGCCGGCGGAGGCTGGCGCCGAGCGCCTCGGCCTCGTCGGCGAGGGTGCGCTGCCGCCCGGCCCGGTCGACGGGGAGCACCCAGCGCCAGCCGCGGCGGCGCAGGAACGTGGCGAGCGGCCACAGGCTCGTGCGGTTCCAGGTGAGGCCGGGGACGAGGAGCACCGGGATCGGCTTGACCTGCACGGCGTCGACGGCGACGGGGCGCGCCGGCCCCGCCGACAGCCACCCGAGCGGCCCCAGGATCCGCAGGAAGGTGCGCGCACCGGCCTCGCGGGCGATCCGCGCCGCGAGGGCAGGGCCGATCGCCAGGAGCTGGTTGCGATCCGCCGCCTGGATCGCGACGCCGACGGACGCGACCAGGGTGGCCCACGCGAGGAGCGCGGCGGGGAGCAGCAGCAGCCAGTACGGAGCCAGCAGTTCCTCATCCTGTGGGCTTGCCGGGCGGCGGTCCGGTCCCTATATCGAGCCATCCGTCGCACGCGGAGTGTGCCATGCCCATCTACGAGTACGAGTGCACGTCCTGCGGCCACCGCTTCGAGCAGCTGGTCCGCATCGGCGCCGATGCGCCGCCGTGCCCCGAGTGCGCGCACGAGGTGCGCAAGCTCGTCAGCCCCAGCGCCTTCATCCTGAAGGGCGGCGGCTGGTACAAGGATCACTACGGCCTCAAGTCCGACAGCTCGTCGAAGAAGTCCGAGAGCAGCGGCGCGAGCGCGAGCTCGTCCAGCAAGGACGGCGGGAGCGGCAGCGGCAGCTCGAGCAGCGGCAGCAGCAGCTCGGGCAGCTCGGGGGGATCCGCGCCGAGCTCGAGCGGGTCGGGGGGATCCTCGGCGGCCGCCGCCAAGTGACCGCCCGGATCGTCGAGGGGCGCCCGCTCGCCCGCGAGTGGAACCAGGCCGTGCGAGCCACCGTCCAGGGGATGGCGCGCCCGCCGGGCCTCGCGGAGGTCCTCGTCGGCGAGGATCCGGGCTCGCAGGTCTACGTGAAGCGCAAGGGCGAGGTCGCCGAGCGGATGGGGTTCCACCACCGCCAGATCGACCTGCCCGCGACCGTCGGGATGGGCGAGCTGCTCGCCGTCATCGACGGGCTCAACGACGATCCGGCGATCGACGGGATCCTGGTGCAGCTCCCGCTGCCCGAGGGGCTCGACGGGCGGGCCGCGCCGGAGCGGATCCGCCCCGACAAGGACGTCGACGGGCTCACCACCGCCAGCGTCGGCGCGCTCGCCCAGGGGCGGCCGCGGATGGTGCCGTGCACCCCGCTCGGCGTCCAGCGGATGCTGCGCGCGATCGACGTGCCGCTCGAGGGGGTCGAGGCGGTGGTCGTGGGGCGGAGCAACCTCTTCGGCCGCCCGATGGCCATGCTCCTCGAGCAGGCCAACGCGACCGTGACGGTCGCCCACAGACGCACGCGGGATCTGCCCGGCGTCTGCCGCCGAGCGGAGGTGCTGATCGTGGCGGTCGGTCGGCCCGAGCTGGTGCGCGGCGACTGGGTCCGCGAGGGAGCGGTCGTCGTCGACGTGGGGATCAACCGGCTCGCCGACGGGCGGCTGGTCGGCGACGTGGCGTTCGACGAGGTCTCGGCCCGGGCGAGCGCCGTCACGCCCGTGCCGGGCGGGGTCGGGCCGACCACCATCGCCATGCTGATGGCCAACACGCTGCGCGCCGCAGAGCGCCGGAACGCGGGCGACGCCGACGTTTGACAGGCCGTGGGCGGCAGGTGATTGTGCCGTCCACCGCGCCCCGGAAGGTCGATGTCGCTGCGCCAGACGCCGTTCCACGCCCGCCACGTCGCCAGCGGCGGGCGCATGGTCGCGTTCGCCGGGTTCGACATGCCCGTGCAGTACGCCGGCCTCCGCGAGGAGCACGTCGCCACCCGCACCGGCGCCGGCCTGTTCGACGTGTCGCACATGGGCGAGGTCCGCGTCCGCGGCCCCCGGGCCGAAGACGCGCTGTCGTGGCTGCTCTCCAACGCCATCCGCCGCCTCGATCCGGGCCAGGCGCAGTACAACGCCATGTGCAACGAGCGCGGCGGCGTCGTCGACGACGTCTTCGTCTACCGCCTCGCCGCCGACGACTTCCTGGTCTGCGTCAACGCCGCCAACCGCGACAAGGACTTCGCGTGGATGCGGGCCCACGACCAGGCGGGCGCCGACCTCGAGGACCAGGGCGACGCCTGGGCCCAGCTCGCCATCCAGGGCCCGAAGGCCGTCGCCATCGTCGACCGGCTGGTCCCGTTCGACGCCGAGTCGGTCCCACGCCACCACTTCCGGGTCGACACCTTCGCGGGCATCGCCGACTGCATCGTCGCCCGCACGGGCTACACCGGCGAAGACGGCTTCGAGGTCTTCCTGCCGGTCGGCCCCGGCATCGAGGCCGTGTGGGACGAGGTGCTGCGCGCCGGCACCCCCGAGGGCATCGTCCCGGTGGGCCTCGGCGCCCGTGACACACTCCGGCTCGAGGTCCGCAACGCCCTCTACGGCCACGAGCTCACCGACGAGACCTCGCCGCTGCAGGCCGGCCTCGGCTGGATCGTGAAGCTCGGCAAGCCGGGCGGCTTCCTCGGCGCCGAGGCCGTCGCCGCGCGCAAGGCGACCGATCCCGAGAAGCTCGTCGGCATGGTCATCGAGGGCAAGCGCATCGCCCGCGAGGGCATGCCCGTGCTGCTCGACGGCGAGCGCGTGGGCACCGTCACCTCGGGCACCTTCGGCCCCTCCGTCGAGCGCGCCGTGTGCCTGGCCTACGTCCGGAACGACCTCGCCGTCGCCGGGCGCCGCCTCACCATCGACGTGCGGGGCCGCGAGGCCACCGGTGTGGTGGTCGACGGGTCGTTCCTCGCGCAGTGACGGCGTCCGGTCGGTCGCGACCTACAGGAGACCGCATGAAGATCCCCGACGATCTGAAGTACACCGACCACGACGAGTGGGTCCGCATCGAGGGCGACGTCCTCGTGGTCGGCATCACCGACTACGCGCAGGATCAGCTCGGCGAGCTGGTCCACGTCGAGCTGCCCGCGGTCGGCAAGCAGGTGAAGGCCGGCCAGGCGGCCTGCGAGGTCGAGTCGGTCAAGGCCGTGGCCGAGATCTTCGCCCCGGCAGACGGCGAGATCGTCGCCGTCAACGAGATCCTCGAGGACGCCGCCGAGAACATCAACGGCGACCCCTACGGCTCCTGGATCTACAAGCTGAAGGTCGCGGCCGTGCCGGGCGGGCTGCTCGACGCCGCGGCCTACCGCGCCAAGCTCGCCTGACGGGCCGCGCCAAGAGCACGAGCACCTCACGAGTCCAAGAGGCTTCCGCATGCCGGTCCCCGGTCCCGACGCGTTCGTCCACCGCCACCTCGGCCCCCGCGAGGCCGACATCGCCCAGATGCTCGGCGCCATCGGCGTGCCGTCGCTGCAGGCGCTGATCGACGAGGCCATCCCGGCCTCGATCCGGGGCGGCCCGGCCGCCGGCGCCGTGCCCGAGCCCGCCTCGGAGGCCGCCGCCCTGCGCGAGCTGCGCGAGCGCGCCGAGGCCAACAAGCTCCTGCGCAGCTACCTCGGCATGGGCTACCCCCGCACCATCACCCCGCCGGTCATCCTGCGGAACATCCTCGAGAACCCCGGCTGGTACACGGCGTACACGCCCTACCAGGCCGAGATCTCGCAGGGGCGCCTCGAGGCGCTGCTCGTCTACCAGACCGTGGTGGAGGAGCTCACCGGCCTCGACATCGCCAACGCGAGCCTCCTCGACGAGTCCACCGCCGCCGCCGAGGCCATGGCGATGGCCCACCGCGCGCGCGGCGAGGGCCAGACCTTCTTCGTCGACGACCGCTGCCACCCGCAGGTGCTGGCCGTCGTCGAGACTCGCGCCGAGCCGCTCGGCATCGAGGTCCGCCGCGGCCGGGCCGAGAGCGCCGACCTGACCGACGTGTTCGGGGCGCTCGTCCCGTACCCGTGCACCGACGGCACGCTGCTCGACGTCCGCGCCTTCTGCGCCCGCGCCCACGAGTCGGGCGTCGTGGTCACGGTGGCGTGCGACCTGCTCGCCCTGGCGCTGCTCGAGGCCCCCGGTGCGCTCGGCGCCGACATCGCCATCGGCAACACCCAGCGCTTCGGCGTCCCCATGGGCTACGGCGGGCCGCACGCCGCGTTCATGGCCTGCAAGAGCGCCTTCCAGCGCCAGATGCCCGGCCGCATCATCGGCATCAGCAAGGACGCCCACGGCAACCCGGCCCTGCGCATGGCGCTGCAGACGCGCGAGCAGCACATCCGCCGCCAGAAGGCCACGTCCAACATCTGCACCGCGCAGGTGCTGCTCGCCGTGTGCGCGGGCATGTACGCCGTGTGGCACGGCCCCGAGGGCCTCGTCCGCATCGCCTCGCGCATCCACGGCTTCGCCGAGGCGCTCGCCACCGGCGCCGAGCGCGCGGGCTGGACGGTCGCGCCCGGCCCCCGCTTCGACACCGTGCGCATCGAGGCCGGCGCCCGCCAGGCGCAGCTCGTGGCCCAGGCGCTGGCCGCCGGCATCAACGTCCGCGCCCTGGGCGACGGCGCCGTCTGCATCGCGCTCGACGAGACCGTCGGCGAGGCCGACCTGCAGGATCCGCTCGCCGTGCTCGGCAGCAGCGAGCGCGCCGCCGGCCTGCTCGACGCCGCGTCGGTGGCGCTCCCGGAGGCCGTCCGCCGCACCGGCGCTTCCTGCAGCAGCCCGTGTTCCACCGCCACCGCAGCGAGACCGAGATGCTGCGCTTCCTGCACGGCCTGCAGGTGCGCGACCTGGCCCTCGACGCCACGATGATCCCGCTCGGCAGCTGCACGATGAAGCTCAACGCCACCACCGAGATGATCCCGGTGACCTGGCCCGGCTTCGGCGCGCTCCACCCGTTCGCCCCCACCGACCAGGCCCAGGGCTACGCCCAGCTGTTCGACGAGCCTCGAGCGCTGGCTCGCCGCCCTCACCGGCATGGACGCCGTGTCGCTGCAGCCCAACGCCGGCTCCCAGGGGGAGTACGCCGGCCTGCTCGCCATCCGCGACTACCACCGCAGCCGCGGCGACCACGACGAGCGCGTCGTCTGCCTCATCCCCACCTCCGCGCACGGGACCAACCCGGCCTCGGCGGTGATGGCGGGCATGACCGTCGTGCCCGTCGCCTGCGACGACCACGGCAACATCGACGTGGCCGACCTGCGCGCCAAGGCCGCCGAGCACGGCCCGCGCCTCGGCGCCCTGATGGTGACCTACCCGTCGACCCACGGCGTCTTCGAGGAAGACATCGTCGAGATCTGCGGCATCGTCCACGAGCAGGGCGGCCAGGTCTACATGGACGGCGCCAACATGAACGCCATGGTGGGCCTGTGCATGCCCGGCGCCATCGGCGCCGACGTGTGCCACCTCAACCTGCACAAGACGTTCTGCATCCCCCACGGCGGCGGCGGCCCGGGCATGGGCCCCATCGCCGTCCGCGCGCACCTCGCGCCGTTCCTGCCGGGGCACCCGGTGGTCCGCACCGGCCACGACGCCGGGCCCGTCTCGGCCGCGCCCTGGGGCTCGCCGTCGATCCTGCCCATCTCCTGGGCCTACATCCGCATGCTCGGCGCCGACGGCCTGCAGCGCGCCACCGAGATCGCCATCCTGAGCGCGAACTACGTCGCCGCGCGGCTCGACAGCCACTTCCCGGTGCTCTACCGCGGGCGGCGCGGCCGGGTGGCCCACGAGTGCATCCTCGACCTGCGCCCGTTCAAGGACGCCGGCGTGCTCGTCGACGACGTGGCCAAGCGCCTCATGGACTTCGGCTTCCACGCCCCCACGATGTCGTTCCCCGTCGCGGGCACGCTCATGATCGAGCCCACCGAGAGCGAGTCGCTCGCCGAGCTCGACCGCTTCTGCGACGCGATGATCGCCATCCGCCAGGAGATCGCCGACGTCGAGGCCGGCCGGATCCGCATCGAGGAGAGCCCGCTCCGCCGCGCGCCGCACACCGCCGCCGACGTGACCGAGGAGATGTGGGAGCGGCCCTACAGCCGGCAGCAGGCCGCGTTCCCGACGGCCCACACCCGCGCCCACAAGTACTGGCCGCCGGTGGGCCGCATCGACAACGCCTTCGGCGACCGCAACCTCATCTGCAGCTGCGACGCCTGGCCCGACCGGTAGGGGCCGGCGCCGCCGCGCCGGCTACGCCGCGCCGAGGAACGACTCGAGGCTCTTCCGCCGCTTGGCGTGGCGCAGCTTGCGCAGCGCCTTGATCTCGATCTGGCGGATGCGCTCGCGGGTCAGCGCGAACCGCGCGCCGATCTCCTCGAGCGAGTAGTGCGTGGGCTCGCCGATGCCGTAGCGCATCCGGATGACCTTCTCCTCGCGCGGCGACAGGCTCGCGAGCACGTCCTCGATCGAGTCGCGGAGGTCGGCCGTGTCGAGCTGCTCGGAGGGGTTCTCGGCGTCGGGGTTCTCGATGAAGTCGATCGCGGTGCTCTCGGAGTCCTCGCTGACCTGCGCGTCGAGGCTCATCGGCTCCTTGGTGAGCTTCATCAGCTCGTCGACCTCGTCGACCTCGACCTCGAGGTGGGCGGCGATCTCCTGCACGGTGGGCTCGCGGCCGGTCAGCTGGAACAGCAGCTTCTGCGTCTGGTGCACCCGGTTGACGACCTCGAGCTTGTAGATCGGGATCCGGATCGTCCGGATCTGGCTCTCGATCGCGCGGATGATGCTCTGCCGGATCCACCACGACGCGTAGGTCGAGAACTTGAAGCCCTTGGTCCAGTCGAACTTCTCGACCGCCTTGATGAGGCCGAGGTTGCCCTCCTGGATGAGGTCGGCGAGCGGCAGGCCGCGGTAGTGGTACTGCTTCGCGATGGACACCACGAGGCGCAGGTTGGCCTTGATGAGGGCCGCCTTGGCGATCTCGGAGTCGGGCCCGCCGTCGTCGATGCGCCGCGCGACCTCGACCTCGTCCTTGTGGCTGAGCAGGGGGATCGACCCCATGGAGCGCAGGTACTTGCTGAGGAGCTGGGCGTTGTCGTCGAGCTTCTCGATCTTCTTCCGCGCGGTGATGGCCATGGGTGCGGTCTCCGTGAGGAATGCGTGCAGGTGCCTCGGACCATGTGCAACCCCCGTGCCACCGCACGACGGCGCCGCGTGGGCTAGCGTCACGCAGCGTCAATCGATGTCTCGGGCGCCCGGTCCGCGACACGGATGTCCGGATGTCCGAACCCGACGTCCCGAGCATCGGACGTTGTTCAAGATCCTGATACGGTTCCGCAGACGGGGCACCGCGCGCTGGGACGCCTCGCCCATGGTTACGGGGAGGGCGGTGGAGGTCCGTTGATCGAGTGGCTGTGGAAGGGCGGCCCGGTGATGATCCCGATCGCCGTGTGCTCGGTGGTCGCGCTGGCCGCGACGATCGAGCGCTTCTGGTCGCTGCGGCGGGAGCGGGTGGTGCCCCAGGGCTTCTGCGTCGAGCTCATCGAGCTGCTGCGCCAGGAGCGCTACGCCGACGCGCTCACGGCGTGTCGCAAGCGGGACTCGGCGATCAGCCGGATCCTCGAGGTGGCGATCGAGGCGCGCCACGAGCCGCGCTCCATGATCAAGGAGCGGGTCGAGGAGGTGGGCCGCCGCGAGGCTGCCGACCTCGAGCGCTACCTCGGGGTCGTCGCGCTGATCGGGTCGATCGGCCCGCTGCTCGGCCTGCTGGGCACGGTCAGCGGCATGATCCGCACCTTCGACGCGATCGAGTCCGGTGGCATCGGCCGCATGGAGTTCGTCGCCGGCGGCATCTCCGAGGCCCTCATCACCACCCTGTTCGGGCTCGCCGTGGCGATCCCGGCGGTGATGGCGCACCGCTACCTCGCGGCGCGGGTCGACGGCCTGCTCGTCGACATGGAAGAGGTCTCCATCGGCGTGGTGGACCTGCTCGTCGGTGAGCGGGCCCGGGAGGCGGCCAAGTGAACTTCCGGGCCCGCGGCCGCCGCCGGGAGGAGCCCAACGTGGACCTCACGCCCATGCTGGACGTGACGTTCAACCTCGTCCTGTTCTTCGTGGTGACGACGAGCTTCGTCCGGGCCGACGAGACGCCGGGGATCCAGGTCGATCTGCCGCGCTCCTCCGCCCAGGCCATCATCAACGACGATCGCGACATCAACATCTGGATGACCGACAAGGGCGCGGTCTACGTCGACGACGAGCCAGTCGACGCCGCCGCGCTGCGGGCGCAGCTGCGCGAGCGCGCCAAGCTCGACCCCGACACGCTCGTCGTCATCAAGGCCGACGAGAACGTGACCCACGGCCGGGTGGTCCAGGTGATGGACGAAGCGAAGCGCTTCGGGCTGTCCCGCCTCGCGATCGCGACGGAGGGGGAGGGGGGCGGCACCGCGCCGGCGCCGACGCCCGCGCCCGCCCCGGAGGGCGCAACAGAACCCCCGGCGGCGCCGTAGACCGAACCAGGAGGATCCCGATGCGACGCAACCTGCTCATCCTCGCCGTCCTCGGCCTGTTCGCGGCCGCGGGCGCCTGGTGGCTGCGCTCCGACGGCGCCTCCGCCGCCGCGGACGACCCGAAGCTCCTCGCGAACCGCGTCTGGGCCGAGCGCGCCCCGCGCGACGACCGCGACATGGTGCTCTACTTCGTCCCGATCCAGATCGGCTCCAAGCGCTCCGGCGTCATGCAGCGCTCCTCGCGCTACGCCTTCGGCGGCGAGCTGTTCGCCTGGTCCCGCGAGGGCGACGCGCTGCTGCTCGACGTGCCGCAGCGTGCGCGCACGTTCAAGGTCCCCGTCCGCACCTGGAAGTGCGGCACCAACGAGGCGCCGAAGGGCTTCGACCTGTGCCTCGAGCTGGGGTCGGGCGACGAGAAGGTGCGCCTGTACAGCCGGAAGGGCTGGCGCATGCCGAAGCCGACGGATCTCCCGGCGGTCGCGATGCCACTTTCGCAAGAGGCCCTGCCTTCCTTGGAGCCCGGCTGTCCGGATTGCCGAGAAGGCGATGTGACCGAGCTGCGCGAGCTGCTGGCTCGCTGATCGGCCCGGTCACGGTCGCACACCCGTAACCAGGGGTTGAGGGAGCCCACGGCGCGAGCTACGATCTCGGTGCCCGCCCCCTCGCCCCCGCGCCCGAAGGTCCCCCTGTCCACCCCCACGGTCCAACGCGTCCTGCTGGCCCTGCTCCCCGCCGCGCTCCTGGCCGCGATCGGGGCGTCGGCGATCTGGGGAGACAGCGGGGTGATCGCGCGCTACGAGCTGTCGCAGCGCCTCGAGTCGGCCCAGGCCGAGCTCGCCGGGGTGGAGCGCGACAACCAGCGGCTGTACCGCGATCTCGAGCTGCTCGAGCGCGACCGCACCGCCGTGGAGCGGGCGATCGGCGAGGGCCTCGGCTGGGCCCCCGAGGGCACCACGGTCTACCGCTTCGGGGAGAAGTGACGCGCGCCGCGGTCGGATGCGGCGCCGCCCTCCGGGTTACCGTGTCGACGGAGGGCGATCGCCACGTGTTGCCGCAAGGCACATGCCTGGCCGGGCGGTTCGTGATCGACGGAGCGCCGCTCGGCGCGGGCGCGAGCGGAACCGTCTACCCGGCGACCGATCGCGCCACGGGGCGCGAGGTGGCGGCCAAGGTGCTGCACGCCTCGGTGGCCGACGACGCGGGCGCCCTCGAAGCGCCTGCAGGACGAAGCCGCGATCGCCGGCAGGCTGCAGCACCCGCACGTGGTCGAGGTGCTGGGGTTGTGGTCCGACCGGGTGGAGGGCGGGCCGAGCCGGTGGGTGCTCGTCAGCGAGCGCGTCCGCGGCATCCCGCTGCACGAGCTGGGCGTGCTGCCGCCCGAGGCCGTCGTGGCGCTCGGGCTCGAGCTCGTCGACGCGCTGCAGGCCGCGCAGCGGGTCGGGCTGTCCCACGGCGACGTTCGGCCCGGCAACGTCCTCGCCGGCCGCGCGGGGCGACGCTCTTCGACTTCGGCGGCGCGGCTCGCGACCGATGCCACGCAGCTGCGGCCCGGCGAGACCGCGCCGGAGCGGCTCGACGGCGGGCCGCCCACCGCCGCGAGCGACGTGTACGGGCTCGCGGTGGTGCTGCACCACGTGCTCCACGGGCGGCTGCCGTTCGCCGGCGAGACCCCGTGGGCGATCATCGGCGCGCAGCGCACGCTGCCCGAGGTGGTCGGGCCGCGGGGCCTGGCCGCGCTGCTGAAGCGGATGCTGCACCCCGACCCCGTCGAGCGGCCCGCGCTCTCGGTGGTGCGCGAGGCCCTGGAGCGGCTGCGCCTGCGCCCGGATCGCCGCGTCTCCTTGCGCCAGCCGCTGCCCGCGATCCGCCCCGGGCGCCCGTGGGTCGTCCACGGCATCGACCCCGTGACCGGCGCGCCCGCCCTGGTGCGCAGCGGCCTGTCGAAGGCCCAGGCGAAGGCGCTGCTGGCGCGGCTGCGCGCCGACGGCTGGCAGGTGCGCGGCATCCGCGAGGCCTTCGGCTGGCGCGATCTGACGTGGATCGCGGGCTGCACGCTGGTGGGCGCGCTCCTGCTCCCGGTGGTGGGCTCGGTCCCCGCGCTGTTCTTCGCGGCGCGGTGGCGGGCCGAGGGCGTCCGCCCGGGCATCGGCGTGGCGCTGCCCCCCGTCGCCGCGCGCGTGCCGCGCCGTCCGCCGCAGACGGGCTCCGAGACCACGGTCGTGGTGGGGCTGCTGCTGCTCACGGCCGCGGTGTGCCTGCTGTGGTGGCCGCCGCTGGCGGTCGTGCCGCTGGTGCTGCTGGTGGCGATGCTCGGCTGGTCGATGCGCCCGGCGCCGGCGCCGGCCGAGGTGATCGCCCGCCAGGGACACGTCCAGGCCTCGCTGGCGCGCGCGCGCTCCCTGCTCGACGCCCGGGTCGACCTCGGCACCGACCTGCTCCTCGGGCTGGCCGGCGAGGTCGACGCGCTCGAGTCCGGCTGGCGAACCGGCGAGGTCGATGCGGATCGGCTCCTGGTCCAGGTCGACGAGCTGCTGCTGCGCGTCCCCGCGGCCGCTCCGAGCGAGGTGGCCCGCGAGGCGCGCCCGGCGGCCCTCGACGCGCTACGACGCGCCCGCGAGACGCACTGAGTCCCACCCCCCCTGCGGTGTCCCCCCCGCGTTCCGACGAGAGTACGAGTTGGACCCTTTCAGCGGCAGCATCGGCATCCTGAGCCTCCTGTGCAGCGGGCTGTGCTGCGTCGTGTTCGTCGTGGGCGTGGCGGCGCTCCTGTTCTTCGTGCTGCGCTCGTCCGCCGCGCGCGCAGGTGCAGCGCCCGAGCTGTCCACCACCGCCCGTGCCCCGCAGGCGCTGGCGAGCGGCACCCCGCCGGCGCCCGCCGCCGAGAAGGCCCCGGTGGCCGCCGAGAAGGCGCCGCCTCCCGCCGAGAAGGCGCCGCCGCCCGTGCCCCCCGCGCCGGATGCGTCGGATCCCGGTCCGCCGCCGCAGGAGAGCCCGCCGGCGCCGCCGGTGCGCCGTCCGGTGGAGCACACCTTCGCCGACGACGACGACTACGACGACGACGAGATGGCGACGGTGGTGGCGCCGCCGCCCGTCGGCATGCGCGAGCCGCCGTCGGCGCCGCCCCCGCCGAAGGGCGAGGGCGAGGGCGACAGCGAGCAGGAGGCGCCGAAGCCGCCGCCGCCGCGCCCCTCGCTGCCCCCGCGCACGAGCGGCCAGACCATCATCGCGTTCGACGACGATGACGAAGACTGGTAGCGACGCGCTCGCCGCGGCGACGGTCGTCCTGCCGCACCGCCCCGCGGCGGTGGTGGCGATCGCCGGGCCCGACGCCCGGCGGTTCTGCAACGGCATGTTCACGAACAACGCCCGGGATCTGGCGGTGGGCGGCGCCCAGCGGTCCGCGATGGTCGACGACCGCGCCCGGATCGGCGGGTTCCTCGACCTGCTCTGCGTGGGCGACCAGCGGTTCCTCGCCGTGCTCGACGGCGTGGACGTCCCCGCGTTCGTCGAGCGCTACGAGAAGTTCGTCGTGTTCGACGACGTGACGCTGGAGGCCGTGCCCGACCTCGTGCTCGCCTCGGTGCAGGCCCGGGCGCCGCGGCGCGCCTCGCCGGGACGGGCCTCCCCGCGCCGGCGCCGGGCGCCCTGGCCGAGCAGGGCGAGGTCCGCGTCTACCCGAGCCGGCGCTCGCCCGCGGGCGGCTTCGACGTGCTGGGGCCCGCGGCCGCGCTGGGCGCGCTCCCGGCCAGCGCCGACCCTGAAGAGGCCGAGATCCTCCGGGTGCTCGCCGGGCGGCCGGCGTTCCCGGCCGACACGGGCGAGCGGCGGCTGCCGCACGAGCTCGGCCTGCGCGACGAGCTGCTGTCGTTCGACAAGGGCTGCTACCTCGGCCAGGAGACCATCAACCGCGTCGACGTGATGGGCGACGTGAAGCGGGTGCTGGCCGGCATCCGCCTCGATGGCCTCGCCCCGCCGCCGCCGGGCGCCGAGCTGTCGGCCGGCGACACCCGCGTGGGCGAGCTCACGAGCCCCGTGGCGCTGCCCGAGGGCGGCTGGGCGGGGCTCGCCGTCGTCCGGCGCCCCCACGACCTGGCCGGCACCCCGGTCACCGCCACGAGCGGCGAGACCACCTGGTCCGGCCGCGTGACGGCGCTGCTGCGGTGAACCCGCAGTCGCAGCCGGGACGCACCGGCGCCGACGCCTTCGCCCGCGGCCTGCTGCTCGCCGAGGACCGGCTGCGCGCGCGCGGCCTGACCGGCGCCCAGGCGTTCGACGCGCTGCTGCCCGCCATCGAGGAGCGCCTCGGGCTGAACGGCCGCCAGCAGGTGCTGATGCCGCCCTTCGTCCGCGAGGCTGCCGAGGCGCTGCCCCGGCCCACGGGTGAGGTCGACCTCCTGGGCCTGGCCTACGAGCGCTTCTTCGCCGACCTGTTCAAGGGCCTGCGCGGCCAGTTCTTCACCCCGCCGCCCATCGGCCGCCTGCTCCTGTCGGGGCTCGACCTGCGCCCCGGCGAGCGCGTGATCGACCCCACCTGCGGCAGCGGCGGGCTGCTCGTCCTCGCCGCGCGCGCCGGCGCCCGGGTGGCGGGGATCGAGCTCGACCGCCGTCTGGCCCGGCTCGCCGCCCTGAACCTGGCGCTGGTCGGCGCCCACGAGCCCGACGCCGTGCGCCCGGCCGACTTCTTCGCGCTCGAGCCGCCCCCCGAGCCCTACGACGTGCTCGTCGCGAACCCGCCGTTCTCGGTCGAGATCACCGACCGCATGGTGCTCGCCCGCTACGAGAGCGGCCGGGGGCGCGGCCGCGCGCTGTCCGACCACCTGTTCGTCGAGGCGATGGCGCGGTGGGTCGCGCCGGGCGGGCGAGCGGGCATCGTCATGCCCCACTCGCTGCTCGCCAACCCGACCTGGCAGGAGCTGCGCGACCGCATCGACGCCGAGTGGGTCCGCACCCGCGCCTGCTCGCTGCCCGAGGGCGTCTTCCGGCCGTTCGGCGGCGCCGCCGGCCGCGCCGTGCTCCTGTGGCTCGAGCGCCGCACCGCGCGCCGGCGGCGGGTCCAGGCCCGCGCGCTGTGGGGCGCGCTCCGCGACCCCGGCTACGACGTGCGCAACAAGCGCCTGCGCCCCACGAGCGCCGACGAGCTCGAGGCCCGGTGCGCGGGCGACGGCTTCGAGGCCCTGCCGCCCGGCGCCTGGGTGCCGGCCAGCGGCGGCCGCGGGGTGCCTGTGCGCGAGGTCGCGCAGCTGCGCCGCGAGCGGGCGCGCCCCGCCGCCGACGCCGTGGTCGCCGACCTGGCCCACGCCGACCGCACCACCGGCGAGCTGCACCCCGAGCCCGCCGACGCCGTGGGGCCGCGCCAGGTGCTCTCGCCCGGCGACGTCGTCGTGGCGCAGCTCCGGCCGAACCTGGGCAACGTGGCGGCGGTGCCCGAGGCCGAGGCCGAGGTGGTGGGCTCGCCCGAGTGGATCGTGCTGCAGCCCGAGCGCCACGGCGGCTGGCTGCTCCACGCCCTGCGCACCCCCACCTGGCGCGACGCGCTGCCCATCCCGCACGGTCAGACCCGCCCGCGCGTGTCGCCCGAGGCCGTGCTCGACGCGCCCGTGCCCTGGCCCGTCGACGACGCCGTGGCGGAGCGGGTCCACGCCCTGTCGGCCCGCCTGCGCGAGGAGCGCGCCCGCCTGCGCGCGCGGCTGCTCGCCCTGCAGCGGGCCGTCGATCGCTTCGCCGCCGACGAGATCGACGAGGCGGCGCTCGACGAGGAGCTGTCGCGCCTCGAGGGCGACGGCTGACAGCCACCGGCAGCCGCCATACAGGCCCGTGGACTCGGCAGCGCGGGAGGAGCGGGTGGCCTCGGTGGATCTGGCCCTGGTGGGCAACAGCGCGGTCGCCGCGCTGATCGACGGGCAGGGCGCGGTCGTGTGGTGGTGCTGGCCCAAGCTCGACGGCGACCCGCTGTTCTGCGGCCTGCTCGACGAGCCCGGCCGGGGGATCTTCGGCGTGTCGCTGCTCGGGCAGCGCGAGGCGCGCATCGTCTCGCCGCCGGGCGCCCCCGTCGTCGTCACGCGGCTCGAGGCCGAGGACGGCTCGGTGCTCGAGGTCGTCGACGTCGTGCCGGCCGGCGAGCCGGCGCCGATCGAGCTCGTCCGCACCCTCCGCCCCGTCGAGGGCCGCCCCGCCGTGCGCCTGGTCTTCGACCCCCGCGCGGGGTGGGGCGCCCGCGAGGCCACGCTCACCGCGGGCGACACGGGGCTCTACCTCCGCGGCATCGAGCCCGCCGTCCACGTCAGCACCAACCTGCCCAACGCCGCGCTGCGGGGCGAGCCGGTGGCGCTCGACGGGCCCGGGCACGTCGTGCTGTCGGCGGGGCCGCTGCCCGGCGTGCTCGCCGAGCACGCGCAGGCCGCGCTCGACCGCACCGAGGCCTGGTGGGCCGCCTGGTACGACGAGCTCGAGATCCCGGCCGTCTGCGCCGACGTCGTCCGCCCGGCGGCGCGGGCGCTGGCGCTGTGCACCAGCCAGGCCACCGGCGCCATCGTCGCCGCGCTCACGACGTCGGTGCCCGAGGAGCCCGGCACCGGTCGCAACTGGGACTACCGCTACTGCTGGCTGCGCGACGCCTACTTCGTCGTCCGCGCGCTGTACCGCCTCGGCGACCGCCAGCGGGTGGCGCGCTACGGCGCCTGGCTCCGCGCCATCGTCGCCGCCTCGCCCGACGGGCCTGCAGCCGCTGTACGGCCTGCGCGGCGAGCCCCACCTCGAGGAGCACTTCGCCGAGGCCCTGCCGGGCTACCGCGGCGAGGCGCCGGTGCGCATCGGCAACGCCGCCTCCCGCAGATCCAGCACGACGTCTACGGCCAGGCCGTGCTGTGCGCCATCCTCGCCGGCGACACCGACTACGGCCTGCTCGCGCCGCTGGCCGAGCGCGCCTGGGCGCTGTGGGACCGCCCCGACGCCGGCGTCTGGGAGTACCGCGCCATCGCCCACGTCCACACGTCCTCGGCGGCGTTCTGCTGGGCCGCGCTCGACGCCGTCGCGCGCCACGCGCCCGATGGCGAGCAGCCCCTGTGGCGCGAGCGCGCCGACCACGTGCGCGAGCAGATCCTCGCGCGCGCCTGGGACCCGTCCCTCGGCGCCCTGTCGGGCGCGCTCGACGGGCCGCTGCTCGACGCGAGCGTCCTGCTGCTGCCGCAGCTCGGCCTCGTCGACTGGCAGGACCCGCGCTTCGTGGCCACCGTCGACGTGCTCGACCGCAAGCTGCTGCGCACCGGCGAAGGCCACGCGCACATGATGCGCTACGTCGTCGCCGACGACTTCGGCGCGCCGCACCACGCGTTCACGGCCTGCAGCTTCTGGGCGATCCAGGCGCTGATCGGCGTGGGCCGCCTCGACGAGGCCGAGACGCGCTTCCGCGCGCTGCTGCAGCAGCGCAGCGTCGCCGGGCTGCTGTCGGAGGACCTCGACACGAAGACCGGCGAGGCGTGGGGCAACTACCCGCAGACCTACTGCAGCGTCGGGCTGATCGAGTGCGCGCTCGACCTCGCGGCGGCGCGCGCCCTGGCCGGAGTCGACTAGGAACGTTTTCCCTGCGAACCTTCAGGGTGTACATTGTCCGGCCACGGAGGAACGGAACCTTGCTGGACAGTGTCGCGCCCACCCTGTCGACGATCGACGCCCTCATCGTGCTGGGCTTCCTCGTCCTGGTCACCATCGTCGGGTACGTCATGTCGAACGCTGCGTCGGGCGGCCTCGACGACTACTTCCTCGGCGGGAACAAGATCCCGTGGTGGGTGCTCGGCATCTCGACATCCACGTCGAACTTCGACATGGCCGGCACCATGGTCATCGTGTCGGTCGTCTTCAGCCTCGGGCTGTCCGGCTTCTTCGTCGAGCTTCGCGGGGGTGTGGGGCTCACGCTCGCGTTCCTGATGGTGTTCCTCGCCAAGTGGTTGCGCCGCAGCCGCGTGATGACGAGCGCAGAGTGGATGAAGCTGCGGTTCGGCACCGACGCGCAGGGGAGGGCGGCGCACCTGCTCTCGGCGCTGGCCAACATCGCGCTGTCGCTCGGCATGATCATCTACTTCTCGAAGGGTGCAGGTGCATTCCTGGTGCACTTCCTCCCGCTGTCCGAGTTCACCTGCACCAGCGTGATGGTCGGCATCGGACTGTTCTACACGCTGATGTCCGGCCTGTACGGCGTGGTCTTCACCGACGTGCTGCAGATGATCCTGCTGACGTTCACCGCCATCTACGTGAGCGTCCGCGCCTTCTGGCTCCGCCCCGACGTGACGCTGCCCGACGGCTTCACCACGCTCGCCCTCGACCGGCCGCCGATGGCCGACAGCTTCCTGGCGCAGCTCGGCGCGGCCCACGACAGCCGGCTCACCGAGTGGGAGCCCATCCTGTCGGTGTTCGGCCTGTGCGTGGCGATGTGGGTGATGCGCACCGTGCTCGAGGGCATGGGCGGGGTCGGCGGCTACGTCGACCAGCGCTTCCTCGCCGCCCGCAACGAGCGCGAGGCGAGCCTGCTCACCTTCGAGGCCATCGTGCTGTCGCTCATGCGCTGGACCATGGTCGCGGGCCTCGTGGTCATGGGCTACTCGCTCGTCCAGCAGGGCGGCCCCGCCGCCGAGGCCATCGCCAACGACGGCGAGCAGGTCCTGCCCATCGTGCTGTCGCAGCTGCTGCCGGTCGGCGTGAAGGGCTTCGTCATCGCCGGCCTCATCGCCGCCGCGATGAGCACCTTCGACTCCACGCTCAACGCCGGCGCGTCCTACGTCGTCAAGGACGTCTACCAGTCCTACGTGAACCCGGCGGCCACGGGCAAGCAGCTGATGCGCGTGTCGCACTGGGCCACCATCGGCCTGTGCGTCGCCGGCGTGGGGCTCGCCGCGATCGTGCCGAACATCAACCGCATCTGGAGCCTGCTCACCATGGGCCTCGGCGCCGGCATGTTCGTCCCGCTCTTCCTCCGCTGGTACTGGCCGCGCTTCAACGGGTACGGCTTCGCCGCGGGCACCGCCGCGGGCGTCCTCGCCGCGCTCGTGTTCAACGCCGCGCTCGCCTGGCCGCTGTACCTCGCGTTCCCGAGCATCGTCGGCACGGCGCTGGTCGGCGCGGTCGCGGTGGCGCTGCTCACCGACCCGACCGACGACGCACAGCTCGAGAGGTTCTACGTCCAGACCAACCCGTGGGGCCTGTGGGGCCGCATCCACCGCCGCGCCGTCGACAACGGCCGCATCACCGCCGACGAGGGCGTGTCGATGTGGTGGGAGAAGGCCAACGACCTCATCGCGGTCTGCTTCGCCGTGCCGTTCCAGCTGTGCCTGCTGCTGTCGGGCATGACCTTCATGTTCCACGAGTGGAACTCGTTCTCGGGCTTCGCCATCGCGTCGGCCGTGAGCGGCGTCGGTCTGTACTTCTTCTGGTACCGCAACCTCAAGACCGACGAGCAGTGCGCGCTCGACGACGCCCGCTGGGCCGCTCAGCAGGCCGAGGAGGGCGCCGGGGCCGACGAAGAGGCGGCCTAGCGCGTCTAGAAGGTGAGGACGGCCGCGGCGACCGCGCCGTGGGCCGTCTCGCCCTCCGTCACCCGGTGCTCGCCCTGGTAGACGAACGTGAGGCGGATGGCGTCGCGCCCGGCGTCGCCGTGGGCGGGGTAGACGTTGAGCCCGCCCTCCGTCCACACCGTGGTGCGCGGATCGAACGTGCGGTCGACGGCCGACCAGCCGACCCGGCCGATGGGCTCGATGGCGATGGGGAGCCGCCAGCCGCCCTGCGCGTAGGCGCCGGTGGCCGACAGCGGGCGCGAGGTCAGGGTGTCGGTCTGCAGGCGGTACAGCCCCTCGACGGCGACCGACAGCCCCGCCGCGCTGAAGCGGAAGCTCCCGCTCAGCCGCAGGTCGTTCACGCCCACCCGCTCGAAGCCGACGGCGTCGAAGGCGCGGTAGGGGTGCCAGATCGCGCCGGCACCGAGGCCCAGGCGCGGCTTGCTGCGCAGCGGGCGCGTCTCGTCGAACGCGAACGGCCCGAGCGGCTGCAGATCGACCCGCGCGAGGTAGAGCACGCCGCGCTCGCCCCCCGACGGCCCCGTCCCGCTGCCGTTGAACACGCCGGCCTTGGCCAGCACGCGATCCTCGGGGAGCGTCAGCTCGAGGAGCGCGCCGAGGTCGTCGTCGGCGAGGAAGACCTGGTTCGGGCCCGCCCGCTCGGGGAACAGCAGCGCCGTGTCGGCGCTCTGCGCGGCGGAGGTGAAGGGGACCGGCATGCGGCCGGCGCGGATGGCGAACGCGTCGACGGGCGCCCAGGTGATCGAGGTCTCGCGGACGATGTCGCCCAGGGCCCCGGCCGTGTCGACGTCGACCCGGTCGAGGCCGCCCTGGTTGTCGAGGTCGACCCCGCGGGCGCCGACCAGCACCGGGAAGGTGCCCGCGCCGACGGTGAAGAACACCTTGTAGCGCCAGTGATCGACCGGTTCGCCCCGGAGCACGATCCCGGCGGTGCTGCTCGTGAGGCCCACGGCCAGCCTGTCGCGGGGCAGCGCGGAGCCGCGGTAGACGGCCGAGAACACGGGCTTGACGAAGCCCGACAGCTCGACCGCCTCGTCGACGCCGCCCGCGCCGGGCGCGGTGGCGGCGGTCACGTCGTCGTCGACCTCGACGTCAGCGGGCGCATCGAGGTCGGGCGCGCCCCAGGCGGCCGCTGCGAGCCAGAGGGCGGCCGTCACGGCGTCTCCATCCCGACCGGGGCGAAGGCCACGGCGGTGACGGGCTCGACCCCCGAGGCGTAGTCCGGGCCGGCCACGAGCCAGCCGGTGCTCCAGGTCGTGTAGACGTCGAGCGGCCAGGGGCTCACGAGCGGCACCTCGCCGAAGGCGGTGCGCGGATCGTCCCAGGTGCGGTCGCGCGCGGGCTTGCTGCGCTCGTCGCTCACCTGGATGGCGCGCTGCAGGCCGTCCGCGGCCTTCGCCGCCGCGGGGAACGCCTGCACGTCGCCGAGCTTGCCGTCCTGCTGGACGGGCACCAGCGCCGGGTCGTTGCCGTCGAGGCCCGACAGGAACAGCTTCCCGTCCCACACGAGCACGCCGCCCACGTCGATCTGGTCGATGGTGCCCCGCTCGGCCGTGCTCTTCGTCACGATGACGACGCTGCCGTCCGACAGCAGGCCGGCGCCCACGCCGTCGTCCGAGAACTGCAGGTAGCCCTGCAGCGACCAGGCCTCGATGTCGGTCGGCAGCGTGATCCCGACGGTGTCGGCGACCTTTCCGTAGCGGTCGATGGTGAGCACCGCGGCGAGCTGGTCGTCGCCCTGGCCCCAGGCCACGAGGAACACGGACTGGCGGTCGTGGGGACGCGCGCCGGTGCCCACGACCCGGATGTCGTCGGCGTCCTCGTCGGGGAACGGGGTGGTGTTGAACGGCAGCCACTCGTCGAGGTCGACCATGAGGAACTGCGGGGTGCCGGTCTCGCCGCGGACCAGGGCGTAGGTGAAGCGCCGCGAGGGTGTCTCGTCGACGAGGGGGGCGACCCCCAGGAAGGTCAGCTGCGAGCGCGAGACGGGGTCCTGGCGCAGGATGCGGCTGCACGCGCCGGTCGCGCCGTCGACCTCGACGAGCGCGGTGCCCGACCAGAACCACGCGCGGTCGTCGGAGCGGCCGACGAAGCCGTGGACGCCGTACAGCTCGTCGGACAGCAGGTTGGTGCACCCGGCGGTCCACCCGCCGCCGAGCCGGCCCACGTACACCGTGGTCGCCGGGTAGTCGGCCGCGCCCGCCAGCACGTAGACGTTGCCGTCACGGTCGGTGGTGGGCGGGACCAGGCGCATCGGCGGGGTGCCGAGGACGTCGGAGAAGTAGCGGAAGGTGCCCCAGCTGCCGGGATCGAGGTGGGGCGCGCACCCGGGCGCGAGCGCCAGGGTGAGCAGCAGGGACGACCGCACTCAGTCGCCCACCTGGTAGGTCGTGACCCAGTACTTCGCCTCGTTGCCGTCCTCGTCCTCCCAGAACTGCTGGTAGAGGTAGGGCGTCACCGAGAAGCGGTTCTTCGCGTACTCGTCCTCGGGGGTGTCGAGGTCGTCGGGCAGCGGGGGCAGGCTGCCCCAGAACAGCGCCGCCGAGCCGACCGACAGGCCGTAGGACGAGCCCCAGGTCTCGGTCGCGCTCACGCCGACCTTGACGCCGAAGGCCTTGATCCCGGCCGAGCCGCCCATGCCGAAGCTGGTGGTGTCGGTGTTGGTGACTGTCTCGCCGGCCATGTTCCACCAGCCGACCTGGCCCACATCCGAGACGGTGTACTTCTTGGCCTCGGGGAAGAGCAGGTCGTCCTCGGTGATGGGGTCGCCCTGCAGCGTGACCGCCTCGCGCGGGTACGAGCTCGGATCCCCCACGGTGTACGGGATGTCGACGGTGGGCAGCCCCATCGTCTTGGCCATCGCGTTGTACCGTGCGGAGTTGTACATGGCCTCGCCGCCGCCGATCGGCACGGTGACGACCATCTTCTCGCCGTTGCCGCCGAGCTTGTTCGCGGGGTCGTCGACCTCGTACAGGTAGGCGTCGAAGCAGCCCCAGCCGACGACCACGGCGCCGTAGTTCGGGCCGAAGGTGTCGGGATCGGCGGCCAGGTTGTAGCGGCTGCCGATGATCATGCTGCGGCTGGTCGCCAGCGTGTGCGAGACGGTGTTGTCGACCTTCGCCGAGAAGCTCGTGCCGAACAGCCCGAAGAACTCGGCGTCGACCCCCACGTCGGCCGACAGCGACAGGCTGACCGTGTCGGAACGCGACTCCTCCTGCGACTCGTTGTCGCCGAAGCCGACCGAGGCCACGCCGCTGCTGTACTGCCGGTGGTAGGGCGGCAGCGTCAGCACCATCATCGGAACCACGCGGCCCTCCTGGCGCTCGGGGCCGTCGATGAGGCGCGCGCGGGGCGCATCGTGGTCGTGGTCGCCCATCGCGATGCGATCGGGGTTGCCCGACACGGTGAGGGTGTCGTGGTAGCGCTCGTTCCACCGGTTGGCGGCGGGCTCCTGCAGCGTGACCGAGGCGCTGCCGCCCAGCGTGACGACCTCGGTGACATCGTCGTTGTCGACGTCACCGGCGGCGATGTCGACCACGGTGGTCTGGTTCTCGATGTCCGAGTTCATGCGGTACGCGAAGGTGCCGTCGGGCATCGCATCGTAGCTGTAGAGGTTGTCGTCGCAGAAGTCGCCGCACCACGGGTTCTCGAGGAGCACCACCTCGGACTTCCAGTCGCCGTCGAGATCGCCGGCCGTGACCCGGGCCATCTCGTCGCCGCCGACGTGGGAGAAGTAGTCGAGGTCTTCGCCCGTCACCTCGGCGTTGGGCTGGAAGGCGTAGAGGTAGCGCGCGCCGTCGATGTCGATGAGGAGGATCGGCTCCTCGAAGGTGTCGCCGTCGATGTCGCCGACCGCCACGTCGACCATCGTGGAGCCCTCGCTGACCCAGCGGTCGCACTGGCCGGTGTCGGCGTGGCAGATGGCGATGTCGTCGCTCGCGGCCACGGCCACGATCTCGTCGAGCCCGTCGCCGTCGACGTCGCCCGCGTCGATCGCCGCGGGGACGAAGCCCGTGGAGAGGCGCTGGCCGGTGCCCAGGATGGTGACGGCGGTGTCGCCCTGCAGCGCCGCGGCGTAGGCCGCCTCGGACTCGTCGAAGTGGCCGCCCGCGATGTCGACGATGCGCGATGCGCCCGCCTCGACGCTCCAGTCGTAGGCGTCGCCGCCGTGGGGCTGGTAGGCGTCGACCCAGTAAGCGCCGTCGTAGGCGGTGCGGTCGGCGACGCCGAGCTCGGCGTCCTGCAGGAAGTTGAGGCCCTGGCCCATCGGCGCCACGGAGTCGTGCGTGATCTCGGCCGCGTTGCAGCGGTCGATCTGGCAGACGCCCTCGACGCACGTCTCGCCCGCGAGGCAGTCCTTCGCCTTGTCGCAGGACAGGTCGGAGCCCTCCCACTCGCCGAGATCGTCGGCGAGCTGGAGATCGTCACCGTCGCCGTAGGGGTCCTTTCCGCAGCCCGCCATCATCAACACAGCACTCGCCACAAGCATCGAACCCCCAAACGTGCTGCTCGACCCCGGACCGCGTCCGGACCCGACCTCCGCTGTGAATCCCGGACGGTCGCCCCCGGATTCGCCCGGCAATGTGTCCCGTTCGGACCCGGAAATCAACCTGGGATTTATGACGGAACAAAGTGTTTACTGGAGCCCGATGGGCGCGGCGACGGCACGCTGTCGACCCCCCGGCGCTTGCGCGCACCGCCGATGCGTTACGAGCACCCCCTCCCGGGAGGTCCCCATCTCAGCTCCGTCCCCCGAGGTCTCGCCGCCGCAGCCGATCCCCGTGTTCGTCCCGAGCGTCGCCCTGTGCGGCGTGGTCGCCGTAGCGGGGGTCGTCGCCCCCGACGCCGTGGCGAACGGTGCAAGTGCGATCACTTCGTTCGCGCTGGAAGCGTTGGACTGGTTCTACCTGCTGGCCACGTCGAGCTTCCTGCTCCTGGCCGCGATCCTCGCGCTGTCGCCCGTCGGCGACCTGCGCCTGGGGCGCGACGACGATGGGCCCGAGTTCAGCCTGGTGAGCTGGCTCGCGATGCTGTTCGCCGCCGGCATGGGCTCGGGGCTGCTGTTCTGGGGCGCCGCGGAGCCCGTGTGGCACTTCGCGTCGCCCCCGCCGGGCGGCGAGGCCGGCACCGTCGAAGCCGCGCGCCGCGCCCTGGTGATCACCAACCTCCACTGGGGCTTCCACGCCTGGGGCATCTACGGGATCGGCGCGCTGACGCTGGCCTGGTTCGGCTACCGCAAGGGCACCTCGTTCCTGCCGAGCGCGCCCGTGCTGCACGAGATCGGCGGGCCGTGGGCGCGCTGGATCGGCGCCGTCGCCGACGTGGTGGCCGTCCTGGCGGTCGTGTTCGGCGTCGCGGGCTCGCTCGGCATGGGCCTGCTGCAGGTCATGGCCGGGCTGCACGTCATCGTCGGCACGCCCACGGAGTCCGCACCGCTGATGGCCGGCCTGCTGGTGCTCACCACCATCGCCTACCTCGTGTCGGCGTCGACCTCGCTCGACCGCGGCATCCAGATCCTGTCGAACCTCAACATGGCGCTGGCCGTGGGGATCCTCGCCTGGGTGCTCCTGCTCGGCCCCACCGGGTTCCTGATGCAGGCGTTCACGACCTCGATCGGCGACTACCTCGGCGCGCTCGTGCCGCTGTCGACCCGGCTGTTCCCGTACCGCGCGGGCGCGGCGTGGTCGCACGCCTGGACCCTGACCTACCTCGTGTGGTGGGTCGCGTGGGCGCCGTTCACGGGCGTGTTCATCGCGCGGATCAGCCGCGGGCGCACCATCCGCGAGTTCCTGCTCGGCGTGGTCTGCGCGCCGACGCTGTTCAGCCTGCTGTGGTTCGGCGTGTTCGGCGGGACGGGGCTGTTCCTCGAGTTGTTCGGCGGGGGCGGCTTCGCCGAGCTCGTCCTGTCCGACGTGACGGGCGCCCTGTTCGGCCTGTTCGCGCACCTGCCGGGCACACGGGTGCTCGACGTGCTGGCGCTGGCGCTCGTGATGATCTTCCTCGTGACCAGCGCCGACTCCGCGTCGTTCGTCCTCGGGATGCTGACGACGGGCGGCTCGGGGGACCCGCCGGCCACCCGCAAGGTCACCTGGGGCGTGCTCGTGGCGCTGCTCGCCGCGGCGGGGATGTTCAGCGGGGGCGGCGTGCCCGTGCTGCGGGCGCTCGCCATCGTGGGCGCCGTGCCGTTCACCTTCGTGCTGCTGCTGCAGGTCACCTGCATGCTGCGGTCGTTCCTCCACGATCTGCGGGAGGGCGCGTGAGGGCCGCGCTGCTGCCGCTGCTGCTCGCGGCCTGCACCAGCCCCGATCCGGTGCGGGTCGGGAGCAAGCCGTTCGCCGAGAACCGGATCCTCGCCGAGGTGCTCGCCATCACGCTGGAGGACGCCGGCCTGCCCGTCGAGCGCCACCTCGACGCGGGCGACACCTTCGCCTGCGCCGACGCCCTGCGGACCGGCGCGCTCGACGTGTACCCGGAGTACGTGGGGACGGCGCTCGCCGCGCTGGGCCTGCCCGCCGAGCACGATCCCGACGAGGCGATCGCCCTGCTGCGCGAGCGGACGTCGGATCTCGGCGTGGCCTGGCCGGTGCGCCTCGGCTTCGACGACCCGTACGTGCTCGTGACCACCCCGGCCGTCGCCGCGCAGCGCGGGCTGCGCGAGCTGTCGGACCTGGCCGCGCCCGGGGACCCCGCGCTCGCCGAGGGCTGGCACATCGGGACGCCCCGGGAGTTCACGGAGCGGCCCGTGGACGGTTTCGACGCGATGGCGCGGTTCTACGGGATGTCGGGCCTCGTGCCCGTGGTCGCGGAGGACCCGGCCGCGCGCTACGGCGCGCTGCTGGTGGGCGACGTCGACCTGGTCGTGGCCGACGCCACGTCGGCGTGGATCGAGGAGTACGGGCTCGTGGTCCTGCGCGACGACCTCGGCTTCTTCCCCGCCTACGAGGCGACCCCGGCCGTGCGCCGCGCCACGCTGCAGGCGCGCGCCGGGCTCGCCGAGGCGCTGGCCCCGCTCGACGGCGTCGTCACGCTCGACCTCATCCGCGAGGCCAACCGGGCCGTCGAGGTCGACGGCGCCGAGCCCCGCGTCGCGGCCGAGCAGCTGCTCGTCGCGCTCGGGCTGCTCGACCACGCCACGCCGCCCGACACCGCGCCGCTGCAGGTCGCGGTGGCGCCGGGCGGGGAGGGGAGGCGGCTCGTGGGGCTCGCGCTGCGGGCGGTGCGCGAGGCGAGCCCCGGGCAGCGCGTGGCGGCGTCGGTGCAGCTCGCGCCCGTGGCGTCGCTCGGCGAACGCGGCGGGGCGCAGCTGGCCGTGGTGGCGGCGCCCGCGCTGTTCGCGCCCGCCGGCACCTCCCGCGCGCAGCCGCGCGACGGCGTCGTGGCGCTGGGCGCGCTCGGGCACCTGGCCGTGCACTGGATCGGGCGGGCCAGCGGGCCGCGGCCGGGGGAGGGGCACCGGCTGGGGGTCGGGCCCGAGGGCAGCGGCGCCGACCGCGTCGCTGCGGCGCTCGCTTCGGCCTACGGCTGGGCGCTCGAGCGGGTGCACGGCGACCTGCCGTCGCAGCTCGGGGCGCTCGACGCGGGCCGGCTCGACGGCGTGCTCCTGCTCGACGAGATCGGGGCTGCTGCGCCGACGCTGGCGCTGCGGGGCGAGGGCCGCGCGCTGCAGCCGCTGCAGGACTGGGTCGGCACCGACCGGGGCTTCACGCATCCGTACCTGCGCGGGGCGCGGATCCCGGCCGGCGCGTACGGCCAGGCCGACGCCGTGCCCACGGTGACCACAGAGGCGGTGCTCGCGGCGCCGCGGGTGGCGCGGAGCGGGGTGGGGGAGGGCGGCCCGGCGGCGGCGCTGGAGGGCGGCCCGGCCCAGGTCGGCGACGAGGCGCGGGCGCAGCTGCGGGAGGCGCTCTCGGCGGTGCCGCTCGATCCGGTGCTGCCGCGGGTGCGGCCGGCGCTGAGCGCGCCGCGGGGCGGGACGCTGCCCGTGTCGCCGGCGGTGACCGTGGCGAACCTGTTCACGTTCGGGTTCCTGGGCGCGCTGGGGTGGCTGCTCGCGCGGCCGAGCGGCGGGTAGGCGCTCGTCGGGCTCGGCGATGCGGGCAGGGCCGGCTGGTCGTGCGACCACGACCACGCCGGCAGCAGCAGGCCGTGGTGGTGGTGGTGGTGGTGTGGTGGTCGTGGTCGGGGTCGTGTCGGGAACGCAGGCGAGGAGCCTGCTCGTCACATGGTCTCGGACGGAGCGGCCGGTCCGGCACCACGTCCGCCCGGGGGAGGTCGCGGCGAGCTGCATGCTGGCGCTGTCCGGCGAGGTCGCACGCCAGGGGCGGCGCCGAGGACGCCGTGCACCTGCTCGAGGACCCCACCGTCTGCTGCGGGCGGGCGCGGCGAGCGCTGCGTGCGCGAGGTCGGGCGATTCGACCGTGCTCTACGAAGTCCGTGTGCAAGGCAACTTCCGCCCGGTCGGCGCCCGTCATCGAGAGCCGACGGTTCATCGTTCGTGGTCGCGTGGTGCCGACGGTGGTCCCGGCGACAACGTGCGCCACGAGGCTGTCGACGCCCTGATGCCCTGGTCAGCCCCGGGCCCGGCGTCGCTGCTGCCTATCGACATCACCAGGTCGACCTTGGCGATGGTCTCTTCGGAAGCACGATGATCGAGGCGCACTCGACTCGGACCCGCTTACCAGCAGGCAAGCCACCTCGGATCGCACACCTCCGGAGGTATGCCGTCCTGGATCGCACAGTTGGGCACCGTACGTCCGCCGCATCGCGGACAACACAGGTTCTCTCTGTTGGCTGATCGGGGCAGGACGCCTCAACTGTCTCATTGAGGGTGGCTTACCTCCCGCTGGGTGCGGTCCAGGGCAGCTTGCTCTCGACTCCGAGTCTCGGTGACATGTGTACGAATACCGACGCCCGTGCTCGGCTGCCCGCCGCGCTCGCGCAGCTCGCAGCTCACCCCGTCGCACCGCTCGCCCACTCCCCTGACCTCCTGGCTCGACGCGCTCCGGGCTGCCCGCCGCACGAGCGCCCACTGCACAGCCTCCCCGCACCGCGTAGAAGCTGCAGACCAGCGCCCGGAGCGGGAGGCCACCTCGGGCGGGGTCCCGCAGGAGCCGTCCGGGCTTTCGCTCCGGAACGGGTGCGAAGGGGGTGGCCGAGGTGGCCGGACGTGGAGGGCGTGGTACGAGCCCCGGCGCGGTGCGGGGGAGGCCCGGTTGGAAGTCCTGTCTCGCCCGCTCGCCCGCTCGCCCGCTACCCGCGCCGTTGCAGCCTGCCCGCTCGCGCAGCCGTGGTGGCCGGTCGCCGCGCCCCAGGTCCGCCAAGGAGCCCCAGTCCGTGGTCGTGGTGGTGGTCGTGGTCGTGGTCGTGTCGGGAACGCACCTGCTCGTGACATGGTCTCGGACGGAGCGGCCGGGACGACGGCGCGGCGCCACGGAGGTCGCGGCGGGAGCGACGATCAGGCAGGCGCACCGAGCGGGCGAGCTGCATGCTGGCGCTGTCCGCGAGGTCGCACGCCAGGCGCGGCGGCGCCGAGGACGCCGTGCACCTGGTCGAGGACCCCACCGTCTGCTGCGGGGCGGGCGCGGCGAGCGCTGCGTGCGCGAGGTCGGCGATTCGACCGTCCTACGAAGTCCGTGTGCAAGGCAACTTCCGCCCGGTCGGCGCCCGTCATCGAGAGCCGACGGTTCATCGTTCGTGGTCGCGTGGTGCCGACGGTGGTCCGGCGACAACGTGCGCCACGAGGCTGTCGACGCCCCGATGCCCTGGTCAGCCCCGGGCCCGGCGTCGCCAAGCCGCTGCCTATCGACATCACCAGGTCGACCTTGGCGATGGTCTCTTCGAAGCACGATGATCGAGGCGCACTCGACTCGGACCCGCTTACCAGCAGGCAAGCCACCTCGGATCGCACACCTCCGGGAGGTATGCCGTCCTGGATCGCACAGTTGGGCACCGTACGTCCGCCGCATCGCGGACAACACAGGTTCTCTCGTTGGCTGATCGGGGCAGGACGCCTCAACTGTCTCACTGAGGGTGGCTTACCTCCCGCTGGTGTGCGGTCCAGGGCAGCTTGCTCTCGACTCCGAGTCTCGGTGACATGTGTACGAATACCGACGCCCGTGCTCGGCTGCCCGCCGCGCTCGCGCAGCTCGCAGCTCACCCCGTCGCACCGCTCGCCCACTCCCTGACCTCCCGGCTCGACGCGCTCCGGCTGCCCGCCGCACGAGCGCCCACTGCACAGCCTCCCCCGCACCGCGTAGAAGCTGCAGACCAGCGCCCGGAGCGGGAGGCCACCTCGGGCGGGTCCCCTGCAGGAGCCGTTCGGGCTTGCCCGAACGGGTGCGAAGGGGTGGCCGAGGTGGCCGGACGTGGAGGGCGTGGTACGAGCCCCCGGCGCGGTGCAGGGGAGGCCGGTTGGAGAGTCCTGTCTCGCCCGCTTGTCTCGCTACCTGCGCCGTCGCGGCCTTCCGTGCTCGCGCAGCAGTACGCTGCGCTCCTCGCCCGGTGGGGGAGGCCGGTTGGTGGTGGCCGGTCGCCGCACCGCCAGGGAGCCCCAGTCCGTGGTCGAGGTCGTGGTGGTGTCGGAGACGCAGGCGAAGATCCTCCCGACGAGGGCCTACGCCGGCGGCTTCGCCGCCCCGGGCTCCTCGGCCAGCGCCCCCGCCTGGGCCACCCAGCGGTCGCGCCGGATGCGGCCCTGGAACGCCTCGAGGAGCTCGTCGACCCGCTCGACGTCGGCGTCGGACCAGGCGGCGACCTGCCAGAAGTAGAACACGCCGATGCCGTGGAGCATCTTGGAGAGCTTCGGGCCGACGCCCTTGATCCGCTGCAGCTCGTCGGGCGCGCCGAAGGCGGCGTGGGAGAGGCGGTTCGTGCCGTCGTCCGAGGCGAGGACGGCGGTGAGAGCAGCAGGCTGCGGCGTGGCAGCGGGCGCGGGCTCCGGAACGGGCACGGGCTCCGGCACGGGCTCGGCCTCCGCGACCGGCTCCGGTTCGGGCTCGGCCGCCGCCTCCGGCTCGGCAACCGGCTCGGCAACCGGCACGGGCACGGGCTCGTGGGCCGGCAGCGGCGTCTCCCGCAGCCGGGTGACGAGCCCGGTGCACGCGTTCAGGTCCGCCTGCAGGGCCCGCTCCCGCGCCGCCGCCTGCGCGAGCGCCGCCTCCAGCTGCTCGACCTTCGCCTCGGCCCCGTCGCTCGACGACGACGCCACCTTCAGCGCCAGCTCCAGCTCGATGACGCGGCTGCGCAGCGCCTCGTCGCCGCGCGGTGCGGGCGAGGGCGTGGGCGCGGTGGCGACCTGCACCTCGAGCGCCTCGATCTGCTCCTGCTGCGCCAGGATCTTCGCCTCCCGCCCGGCCAGCTCCTGCTCGAGCGCGGCGAGCTTCCCGCCGTCGTCGGGCTGGGTGGGGGCCTCGGACGCGCCGCTCACGATGGCGTTGCGCGCCTCGGCGAGCTCGCGCTCGAGCCGGGCGACGCGGCGCTCCGCCTCGGCGTCGGCGTCGGCGAGCCGGGCGTAGACCTCGGTCACGTCCTCGAAGCGCGTGCGCATCCACCACCAGGTGATGGCCGCGCTCAACAGCGCCGTCAGCGCGAGCAGGAACACGATCTTGGCGAGCAGGAAGGCCACGGTGGCTCCTCGTCCTAGCGGATGGCTTCGATCTCGATGCGGCGGTTCTGGGCGCGGCCCTCGGCCGTCGCGTCGTCGGCGACGGGATCGGCGGCGCCGCGCCCGACGGTGTCGAACCGGTCGGCCTCGAGCCCGCGCGACACGAGCTGGTCGCGCACGGCCTCGGCCCGCGCCTGCGACAGCGCGACGTTCATCTCGGCGTCGCCCTGGGCGTCGGTGTGGCCCTCGATCCGCATCCGGCCGGGGCAGGTGGCCGCGGCCTCGGCGATGCGGTCGAGCAGGCCGAAGGAGTCGGCCTGCACGGTGGCGCTCGCGGTGTCGAAGCGGATGGGCTCCCGCAGCAGCGCGGCCAGCGCGGCGTCGCACTGGTCGGCGGCGACCACATCGGGCGCCGGGGCCGGGGCCGGGGGCGGATCCGGCGGCGCCTCCGCCATCTCGAACCGCGACGTCACGCCCCACGCCGGCGGGTGCTTGCCCAGCCACGTCTCCGCGAGCGCTGCGCGGACGGCGTCTTCGGCACCCGCATCGGCACCCAGCGCGGGGAGGGTCCCGGAGAGCACGACCTCCTGCCCGTCCACCGCGACCCGCACCCACCCGTACCCGTCCGCCAGCGCCGCCTCGGCCGCCGCCCGCGTGGGCGCCTCGATCCAGTCCCGCGCGAACGGCCAGCACGCGAACGCCACCACGCCGAGCAGCGCCAGCACCAGCACCCCGCCCACCGGCAGGAACGGCAGCGGCTCCGGCCGCCGCCGGATCCGCCGGATCGTCACCGCTGTCTGCCCGTCTGCCGCCCCGGACATCCGCCCTCCGGTCGCCCACCCTATCCGCCGCCGCGGCGCGGGCCATCGCCCCACAGGCTACAACGGGGCGTGAGGTCCGCCATGCGCTCGTTGCTCGTCCTCGCTCTGCCGCTGGCGATCGCCGCCTGCCACCGCGAGCCCGACCCGACCAAGACCCCGACCCCCTCGTCCACGACGACCCCGCCCGACACCACCGGCGGCACGGGCCTGCTCGGCACCGGCTGGGCCAACCCGTTCCCCAGCGCCGATCTGCTCGACGCCGACGGCCACCTCGCCCTGCGCGATCTGCCCGCCACCCCCTCCGCGATCCCCGTCGATCGCCTCGCGTGGCGCACGGGCTTCTCGCCCGGCCAGGTCGCCGTCCTGCGGCTGCCCGGCATCGACGACAGCGGCTTCGCCGGCTGGCAGGCCCCCGAGCGCGGCGCGGGCACCGCCCGGATGATCGACCTCACCGACGGCCACGACGTCCTGTCGTTCGCCGAGCTCGACGCCTACCCCGACGCCGAGGAGCGCGCGCTGCTCGTGCGCCCGCTCGAGGCGCTGCCCTACGGACACGACATCGCCGTCGTCGTCACCACCGACGCCGTGGCGCGCCCGCCCCGCTTCGACGCCCTGCTGTCGGACCACCCGCCCGCCGACCTCGCCGACGTGGCGCCGCGCTACCGCGACCTGGTCGCGCGCCTCGGCGAGCTCGGCGTGGTCGCCGACGACATCGCCGTGGCCTGGCAGTTCCCCGTGGCCGACGGCCGCGAGCCCCTGCGCAGCGCGCTCGCCCAGCACACCGTCCCCGGCAGCCACACGCTCGACGACGTCCGCGATCGCGACCTCGGCGACGAGGTGGGCGTCCACCTGTGGCGCGCCGCCGAGGGCACCCTGCGCGTCCAGCAGTGGCTCGACGACGACGACGGTCTGCAGCTCGGCCCCGACGGCACCGTCACGCCGCTCGGCGAGACCGACGCCGACCTGTTCGTCTACGTCCCCGAGTCGGTCCGGGACGCGCCCGCCGGCAGCGTCCCGGTGCTCGTCTTCGGCCACGGCCTGCTGAGCGAGCCCGCCCGCTACCTCGACACGCCCGACGACCCCTCCGCCGTCGCCCAACTGATCGACGAGGGCGGCTACATCGCCGTCGCCACCCGCTGGCGCGGCCTGACCACCAGCGACAGCCTGATCGCGGCCGGCGTCGCCACCGACTTCGCCCAGTTCCACCGCCTCACCGACCTGCTCGTCCAGTCGCAGGTGAACACGCGCACGCTCATCGAGTCGGTCCGCTCCGGCGAGCTGCTCGACGACCCCGTGTTCCTGGGCGCGCAGGGCCAGCCGCTGGCCGACCCCGATCGCGTCGTCTACTACGGCATCTCCCTCGGCGCGATCGAGGGGGCGGTGATGCTCGGCAACGATCCGCCGCTCGACGCCGCGGCGTTCCACGTGGGCGGCGCCTTCTGGTCCACGATGCTGGAGCGCAGCAGCGACTGGACGCTGTTCGAGTTCCTCATCACGGGCTCGATCCCGTCCGCCGCCGACCGCCAGGTGCTCTACGCGCTGTCGCAGCTGTGGTGGGACCCCGTCGACCCCGTCAGCTACGTCGACGCGCTCGACCGGCCGTTCCTGCTGCAGCAGTCCATCGGCGACGAGCAGGTCCCCAACGTCACGACCGACGCCCTGGTCCGCTCCCTGGGGCTGCCCCTGATGCAGCCCGCGGTGACCGTGCCGGTGGACGTCGACCCCGTGGACGGCCCGCTGCCGGCGGGCTCGCGCGCGCTGACGCAGTTCGACCCGATGACGGCGCGCCCGCCGCCGGAGAACCGCCCCGCGCCCGTCACCGACGCCCACACCATCCCGCGCACCTGGGACGGCGCCCGCCTGCAGGTGCTCGACTTCCTCGCCGACGGCAGCATCGTGCACCACTGCGGCGCGTCCCCCTGCACCGCCGACAACCCCGGACCCTGACCCGCCATGACCGACGCCGTGGAGATCCTGGAGGGCGAGCCCGACGCCACCGTCCTGCTCACCTCCGAGCACGCGAGCAACCGCCTCCCGCCGCCCTGGGCCTGGCCCGACGCCGACCGGCACCTCGTCGACACCCACTGGGCCGTCGACCTCGGCATCGCCGCCGTCACCCGCCACCTGGCCGCCGCCCTCGGCGCCCCCGCCGCGCTCGCCCGCTTCAGCCGCCTGCTCTGCGACGCGAACCGCCCGTTCGACGCCGACACCCTCTTCCGCACCCACGCCGACGGCCACCCGGTGCGGCTGAACCAGGCGCTCACCGACGAGGAGCGCCACCGGCGCATCGAAGCGACCCACGCCCCCTACCACGCCGCCATCGACGCGATGCTGGGGCGCTACCCCCACGCGATGGTGCTGTCGATGCACTCCTTCACCCCCGTCTACGAGGGCGGCCCGCCGCGGCCCATGGAGATCGGGGTGCTGTTCGACCGCGACGAGGCGCTGGCGCACCTCGTCCACGAGGCGCTCGCGCGCGAGGGCTGGCCCGTCGCGCTGAACGAGCCCTACTCCGGCCGCGCCGGCCTCATCTACGCCGCCGAGCGCCACGCCGTGTCGCACGGCCGCCCCGCGCTCGAGCTCGAGATCCGGCAGGATCTCGCGCAGGACGAGGCGCGCCACCCCGCGCTGGTCGCCGCCCTCCGCCGGGCCCTCGCCCACGCCGGGCGTGGTAGGTAGGGGCGATGCCGGGTGCCGGGCGGATCCTGCTGGTCGACGACGATCCCTCGCTGCGGGAGGTCGTCCGCTACGCGCTCGACCGCGCGGGCTTCGACGTGATCGAGGCCGCCGACGGGCGCGAGGCGCTCGCCGCGTTCGCCCGCAACGCCGTCGACCTCGTGGTGCTCGACGTGCTGATGCCCGAGATGGACGGCCTCGAGGTCACCCGCGAGATCCGCAAGGGCAGCCAGGTCCCCATCGTGTTCCTGTCGTCCCGCGGCGAGGAGGTCGACAAGGTGCTCGGCCTCGAGATGGGCGGCGACGACTACCTCGCCAAGCCCTTCTCGCCCCGCGAGCTCGTGAGCCGCATCAAGGCGGTGCTCCGCCGCACCCGGCCCGCACAGGAGCAGGCCGTCGTCGAGGCGGCGCAGGTCAAGCTCGACACCGAGGCGTTCCGCGTGTGGGCCGCCGAGACCGAGGTGACCCTCAACGTCACCGAGTTCCGCATCCTCGAGGTGCTCGTCCGGCGCCCCGGGCGCGTCTTCACCCGCGACGAGCTCGTCCAGCGCGCCTACGAAGGCCCGCACCACGTCTCCGACCGCACCCTCGACAGCCACGTCCGCCGGATCCGCCAGAAGCTCCGCGAGGGGGGCCTCGACCCCATCGAGACCGTCCACGGGCTCGGCTTCCGCCTGCGAGACGAGCGGTGAGCGCGCCGGGGGAGCGCCCACCCGCTGCCCCTGGCTCGGATCGAGGCGCGCTCGTCCGCCTCTGGCGCACCTTCTGGGGCTGGATCCCGCAGCTGCCGCTCCGCGCCTGGCTGCTGTGCTCCCACGGCCTCGTGCTGGTCGCGCCCACGCTGGTCCTGCTGGGCTCCGGCGCCCTGAGCCGCGACCTGCGCAACCAGACCCACGAGGACCTCGAGCACCAGGGCGCGCTCATCGCGATGCTCGTGCGCAGCGAGGTCCTCCGCGCCCGGGTCCACGACGCCCACGCCACCGTCGCCACCATCGGCTGGTCGCTCAACCCGGTGCTGTCGGAGGCCAAGGCCGAGACGCTGGCCGGCGTCCAGGTCGTCGACCCGCACGGGCGCGTGGTCGCCACGAGCGGCCAGGTCCTGGGCGCGGACGTGAGCGAGGACCCCGAGGTCACCCGCGCGCTGCACGGCGAGAAGGCCACCGTCGTCCGCCCGCGGCCGCCGCAGTCCGAGTGGCACGCCCTGAGCTCGAAGAGCCGCAACGCGAAGGTGCGCATCTTCGTCGCCGTGCCGGTCCTGGTCGACGACCAGGTCGTGGGCGCCATCGTGCTGTCGCGCACCCCCCGGGACCAGCTGCAGGCGCTGTACCACATGGGCTCGGGGATCCTGTCGGCGGCGGTGGTGGCCTCCCTCGGCACGGCCCTGCTCGCCGGCATCGCGGCCTGGGTGGCCACCCGGTCGCTCGCGTCGCTGGGGCAGGGGGCCGAGCGCATCGCCGAGGGCGACTACGGCGGCGTGCAGGACCTCGCGCGGCCGCGGCGCTCCCACCTGGTCGAGGTCGCCGACACGGCCAACGCGATCCTCGCGATGACCGAGCGCCTCCGCGAGCGGCTCGCCTACATCTCCGAGTTCGCGAGCAACGTCTCCCACGAGTTCAAGACGCCGATCGCCACGCTGCGCGGCACCCTGGAGCTCCTCGACGACGACGACGAGATGCCGGCCGAGCAGCGCGCCCGCTTCCTCGCCAACGCGGAGCGCGAGCTCGTGCGCCTCGAGCGGCTGGTCTCCGGGCTGCTGTCGCTCGCCCGCGCCGACGAGGCCGTCGCCGGCGCTGCCTTCGAGCTCCAGGACGTGCTCGACGACGTGGCCGAGCGCTACGGCCTCGTCTGCGAGGGCACCGCCCGGCCGGTGCGCGGCGACCGCGCGCAGATCGAGGCCGTCGCGAAGAATCTGGTCGAGAACGCCCGCCGCCACGGCGGCGAGGGGGTCACGGTGCGCCTGGAGGCGCACGGCGGCGAGGACTGGTCGGGCTTCGCCGTCGTCGACGACGGCGCGGGGATCAGCGCCGCCAACCTGTCCCGCGTGTTCGACCGCTTCTTCACGACCGATCGGGCCGGCGGCGGCACGGGCCTCGGCCTGGCCCTGGTGCGGGCCATCGTCGAGCGCCACGGCGGCGACGTGCAGGTCACGAGCGCGCCGGGCCGCACCGCCTTCCGGGTGCGCCTGCCCGCGGCGTAGCTACCGGAGCTGCTTGCGGACGGTGTCCCAGGTCTGCCCGTCGCTGGCGGTGGGGAGGCCGCTCGCGGACCACCCCGGCGTCGTCGGCGAGCCGTGGAACCCGCCGCCCACGTTGGCGAGCCGCATGTAGCCCGCCGCCGACAGCATCTCGCAGGCGCGGGCCGACCTGCCGCCCGACTTGCAGCCCATCAGCAGCGGCGCGTCCTTCGGGAACAGCGAGCTGACGGCCCGGATGAACTCGGCGTTGAGCTCGGCCCCGCCCGGCGTGAACATGATCACCGGGACGTTGACGGCGCCCTGGGGGTGGCCTTCGGCGAACTCCTCGGGCGTGCGCACGTCGACGTACGACCAGCCCTCCTGCTGGCGGGCGTGCGCGGCGTGGGGGTCGATCTCTTCGTGCGGCACGGTCACCTCCCTGTCACGCCACGACGCGTATCATCGACGGCGACGCGGCAGGGCGTGCGAGACCGCGGCGACACCGTTCCGCGACCCGCGGGGACGGAGTACGTTCAGCGGATGTCGGACCCGAACTACGTGACCCCCTACGGCTACGAGCGGCTGCGGCGCGAGCTCGACTGGCTGGAGCGCACGGAGCGCCCCAAGGTGGTGGCCGAGGTCTCCTACGCCGCCTCGCTCGGCGATCGCTCCGAGAACGCCGAGTACATCTACGGCAAGAAGCGGCTGCGCGAGATCGACCGGCGGCGGGGCTTCATCCTCAAGCGGATGGAGAAGATGCGCCTCGTCGACCCCGCGACGCTGTCGGGGACGGTCGTGCGCTTCGGCGCCACCGTGGTGCTCGCCGACGAGGACGGCGAGGAGAAGACCTGGCGGATCTACGGCGAGGACGAGGTGGACGTGGGGAAGGGCATCCTGTCGTGGCGCAGCCCGATCGCGCGGGCGATCCTCGGCAAGTCGGAGGGCGACTCGGCGCGGTTCGAGGCGCCCGGGGGGCAGCGCGAGGTCGAGATCGTGGCGGTGCGGTACGAGCCCGCGCCCGCGGTCCCCGACGACCTCGACTTCTCCCGGTGAGCGTGCTCGACGGCCTGCCCGCGGCCTACGAGCGGCTGCTCCGCGAGGTCGCGGCCGAGTTCGGCGACGAGCCGCGCGCCACCTGCGGCGACTGCGCGCTCAAGCCGCGGCCCGGCGTCCCCGAGGGCGCGCCGTGGGCGCCCGTGTTCTCGGCGCGGGCGCGCTGCTGCACCTACCACCCGCGCCTGCCCGCGCACCTCGTCGGGCGCGCGCTGCGGCGGGGCGGGGAGGGGGCCGCGCGGATCCGGGCGCGGCTGCACGAGCCCGACGGCGTCTCGGCCGAGGGGATCCGCCCCCACACCCGCCACCGCGAGGCCTACGCCACGGGCGGCGGCTTCGGCGTCGACGACGCGCTGACGTGCCCGTACTGGTCCGAGGCCGCGCCCGAGGGCCGCGGCTGCAGCATCCACGCCGACCGCGACGCCATCTGCCGCACCTGGCACTGCAAGCGGGAGCAGGGCGCCCGCGGCCACGCCGCCTGGCTCGCCCTGCGCGACCTGATGACCACCGTGCAGGCCACGCTGGTGGAGGTCGCCGCGCCGGAGGGGCCGCCCGGCGAGGGGGCTTCCGTCGAGGCCTGGGAGGCCTGGTTCCTCGCCTGCGCCGACGCCGTCGACGCCCTGGCGCCCGACGTGGTCGACGCCCTGCGGGGCGAGCGCTACGACGTGCTCGTGGCGGCGGTGCGCGCCCGCGTCGCCGAGCGCGACGTGCCGATGCCCGACATCGTCATCCCGACGGTGCGGGCGTGGGCGCGCCACCAGCGCGGCGTCACGCTGTGCAGCTGGGCCGGGTTCGACCCCATCGACACGCCGAGCTGGATCTTCCAGCTGCTCGCCCGCCTCGACGGCCACACGCCGTGGCGCGAGGCCGCCGCCGCCACCGAGGCGGAGGTGGGCGAGCCGGTGGCGGACCTCGTGGTCACGCTGTACCGGCGGGCCGTGCTGGGGCCGCCCGAGCACGTCGACGTGAGCCCCGGCCTGACGGTGCTGCCGAGCCCGCAGTGAATGTCTGGCGCCGCGGCGGCGTCTGCGTCGCGGAGGTAGGTGATGCCAGTCCCGTTCGGTGACGGTCTCGGCGCGGCGCTGTGCGCGGTGGCGCTCGGCGCCTCGTGTGGGCTGCGCATCTTCCTGGCGCCGTTCGTCTGCGCGCTGGTCGCCCTGCTCGGCCAGTTCGAGACGGGCTCGGCGAGCTGGCTCGGGCACCCCGCGGTCGCCGCGCTCGCCATCCTGTTCCTGCTGGCGGAGCTCGGCGCCGACAAGGTCGACGGCCTCGATCAGGCGCTCGACGCCGCGGGCATCGTGCTGCGGCCGCTGTGGGCGGCGGCGCTGACCCACGCGCTGATCCCCGCGGCGCCCGTGGCCTGGCCCATCGCGGCCGCGGCGATGGCGGCGGCGCTGGCGTTCGGCAAGGCGCGGCTGCGCCTCGAGGCGCGCGCGTCGCTGAGCGAGTCGTCGGCGCGCGGCGTGGTGGGCCCGCTGCTGTCGCTGGCCGAGGACGTGGGCGTGGCGGGGCTCGTGCTCGCGGCGCTGGCCCTGCCGGTGGTGGGGCTCGCGGGGGCGGGGATCAGCGCGGCGTTCCTGCACGGCTCGGCGTCGGCGGTGCGGCGCCGGCGGTGGCGCCAGCTGCTGGCGGGCTGAGGCGCGGGCTCAGTCCTCGAGCGCCTGCGCCAGCTCGCGCGCCAGCACGCCGCCGCTCTCGGGCCGCTCGCTGCGGTCGGGCGACACGCAGCGCGCCACCAGCGCCCGCAGCGTCTCGCGCCACTCGCCGGTGACCGGCGGGTGCACCGCGTCGGGCACGGCGCCGAAGAGCATCTGGTGGAGCAGGGTGCCCACGGCGTGGACGTCGTCGCGCAGGTCCTGCGACGGCGCGTCGGCTCGCGGCGCCACGGCCGCCTGGGCAAACCCGACGATCACCGGCCGCCGCAGCCCGCGCTCCCAGCCCACGACCACGTCGTTCGCGTCGAGCACGCCCTGCAGGGCGATCCCCGCCGATGGATCTCGGCCAGCGCCGCGGCGAGCCCGAGCCCCATGACCCGCAGGTTCGCCGGGCCGACCGGGGCGTGCAGGTCGACGAATCGCTGCAGGGTCAACCCCGCCACGTGCTCGATCGCCAGGTAGCGCAGCTCCGTCTCGGCGCACACGCCGTGGGCCACGAGCCGCGCGACGTTCGGGTGGTGCAGCCGCGACAGCGCGCGCACCTCCACGGCGTGGATCGCGCCGTGCGTGGGGTCCGACAGCCGCCCCACCTTGAGCGACACCTCCTCGCCCGTCTCCTCGTCGCGAGCGACGGGGACGACGTGGCCGCCGCCGAGGTGGTGCACCCGCTCCACCCGGAAGCGGGACGCGACGACGATCCCCGGCATGAGCGGTGGCGGCGGGCGATCGGGCGGAGAACGGCGCATCGAGGCTCCTGCGGCGGGTCGGATGCCGCGCTGGCAGTTCTAGCATTGCCGGAACCGAAAGGCCGCCCCGCGGTCGCGGGTCGTGCGTAAGCCGGGCCCGGAGCGCGGCGTTGGGGGCGCGAGGAGGATCGATGAGAAGGCTGCTGTGGATCGCGTGGCTCGGTGCGGCGCTCGCCGGCCCCGCGTGCGGTGCCCCGTTGCCGGCCTCGGAGCCGGGCCCCGTCCCGATGGACGCCGACCTCCCCACGGCGTCGCTGGGCGGCTTCGCCGGTGACGACGCCGCCGGGGGGATGGCCCCTGCTCGCGCCCAGCTGGCGCTGATCCGGACGGCTGACCTCACCGTCACCGTCGATGCATACGGCAATCTGCGCGACCGCGTCGAGGCCTGGCTGGACGCCCGCGGCGGCTTCGTCGCCGACGAGCAGCTGTGGGGCGACGACGAGCAGCCCACCGGGGCCTCGCTCCGCCTGCGGGTGCCCGCCGAGCAGCTCGATCCGCTGCTCGCCTGGCTGCAGGGCGAGGCGCACGTCCAGCGCCTCGACAGCCGCACCACCGACGTCACCGCCGAGTGGGTCGACCTCGAGGCCCGGCTGCGGGCCCACCGGGCCGGCGAGGAGCGGATGATCGGGCTCGTCGCCGACCGGACGGCGTCCCTGGCCGACGTCCTGGCCGCCGAGCGGGAGCTCACCCGGATCCGCGGCGAGATCGAGCAGATCGAGGGCCGCCGCCGCGTGCTGGACGACCAGATCGCCCTCGCGACCGTCCACCTCGACGTGAGCGTCCGCGCGCCGCTGCTCGGCGGCGAGCCGCTGAGCGCCCAGGTCGCCCGCAGCTTCACCGGCTCGCTGTCGCTGCTCGGCAGCGTCGCCCGCGGGGGCGTGCTGGTCCTGGTGGCGCTGGTGCCGTGGCTCGTCGTCGCCGCCGTGGGCACGAGCCTGCTCGGCACCCTCGGCTTCGGGCTGCTGCGCCTCGGCCGGCGCTGAGCCGGGGACCTCGCGCTACAGCGCCCGCCCGTCGAAGTGGTCGACGGGCAGGTCGCCGGCCTCGAAGCCGTCGATGCACCGCGGGTTCACCGAGATCCACTCCTGGCCGTCGGGCCCCGCGCCGCGCCCGAACGAGCGGATCCCGCAGACGTCGCAGAACAGGTGGTGGATGACGTGCTTGTGGAACTGGTAGTCGGTCAGGTGGTCGGCGCCCTGCAGCAGCGTGAAGCCCGCGCTGGGGGCGAAGGCCATCTGCCAGCCCGTCTTGCTGCAGATCGAGCAGTTGCACTCGGCGAGCTTCGTGATGGTCGGCATCGTGAGGGACCAGCGGACGGCGCCGCAGTGGCAGCCGCCCTCGTACGTCGTGGTCGCGGTGTCGGACACGGGGACTCCGGGGACGTTAGGCCAGCACGTCATGACCCGCTCTCCCGCGCCGCGCTTGGATCCACGCGACACGCCGCCGGTGACGCTCCGCGGCGTGATCCAGCCGCCAGCCCGGCCGCTGCCCTTCTCCGTGGCCCAGTGGCCCGCGCCCGCGGCGCTCGCGGCCCACGTCGAGCGGCTGTGGCGCGTGGCCTGGGACCTCGGCGACGCGCCGCCGCACGTCCAGCACACGCTGCCCGATCCCGTGGTCCACGTCGTGTTCGAGGGCGAGGACGTCTCCGTGCAGGGCCCGATGTCCACCCGGTTCCGGCGGGAGCTCGTGGGCGCCGGGCGCGTGCTGGGGGTGCGGTTCCGCGCCGCGGCGTTCGCCTCGGTCCACCCCGACCTCTGGTCGCTGCGCGATCAGCGCCGCCCCGCCGACGACCTGCTCCCCGGCATCGCGCAGCTGGCCGTGCGGATCGCGCGGGCGCCGGAGCCCGAGCAGCTCGAGGCCGTCACCGCCTGGCTCACCCCGCGGCTGCCCGAGGCGCTCGCGCCGCGCGACGCCGCCAACCGCGACCTCGCCGAGCGCCTGGCCACCGACCGCGCCGTCACCTCGGTGGCGGCGGTGGCCCGCGAGCTCGGGACCAGCGAGCGCACGCTGCAGCGGCGCCTGCGCACGGGCGTCGGGTGGACCCCCGCCGAGATCCTGCGCCGCCGGCGCATCCACGACGCGATGGAGGCCCTCGAGCGGGGCGATCCGCCGCTCGCCGAGCTCGCCTACGCGCTCGGGTACTGCGATCAGGCGCACCTGTGCCGCGACTTCCGCGCGCTCGTCGGGGTGAGTCCGGGCCGCTACGCCCGGCGGTGAGCAGGCGCGATACGGGCCGTCCGGAGGCGCCATGGGCAGCGGGATCGGCGTGCGGGTCGGCGGATGGCTGGGCGAGGCGATGGCGCCGCTGTTCGCGGCGGGGAGCGCGGCGCGGCGGGCGCGCGTGTTCCACCCCACCGGCACGATCCGCGCCGGGCGCGTGGTCGCGGCCGGCGGGCCCGGCGCCGCCATCGGGCAGCGGCTCGCGGGCGAGGCGATCCTGCGGTTCTCCGGCGCGGCGTTCCGCCGGGAGCGGGCGACCGACCTGCTCGGCCTCGCGATCCGCTTCCGCGGCGCCGAGCCGCTGCGCGCCGAGCCGTCGCCCGGCGACCAGGACCTGATCCTGGCGACGATGGCCGACCTCGCGCTGCTGCCCGTGGCCTTCTTCACCACCGACGCGCACGACTACCTCGGCAACGCCTTCTACGGCGGCCTGCCGTACGACGTCGACGGGATCGGGCGGGCGCGGCTCGTCGCCACGCCGCTGTCGCCGTCGCCGGCGGGGAGCGGCCGCGACGCGCGCCTCGACGCCGCCGTCCGCGCCGACCGGGCCTGGCTGCGCCTCGAGGCCCGCCCGCCGCACGGAGCGGCCGTGGAGCTCGCCACCATCGAGGTCCGCGCCGAGCTCGCCCTCGACGACGCCGAGATCGGGTTCGATCCGTTCCGCGACGGCCGCGGCCTGCACCCGGTCGGCGTCGTGCAGGGATCCGGCGGGCCGTGTACGCGGCGAGCCAGCGGGCGCGCGCTGCGGCCGGGGAGGGGGCCGAGGCCGACGCCCTTCAGAGCGCCGCGCCCAGCGCGTCGCGCAGCCGGTAGCCCACGCCGGTCTCGGTCACGAGGAGCTGCGGCTGGTCGGGGTCGGGCTCGATCTTGCGCCGCAGCGTGTGGACGTGGACCCGCACGTAGTGGGCGTGCTTCACGTGGGCCGGGCCCCACACCTCCCGCAGGATCTGCGCGTGGGTCACGACCCGGCCCGCGTGGAGGACCAGCAGCTCCAGGAGCTTGTACTCGGTGGGGGTCAGCGGGACGGCGTCGCCGTCGCGCCAGACCTCGCGCCTCGCCAGGTCCACCCGCAGCCCGCCGACCTCGAAGACGGGAGACGGCTCGTCGGAGGCGGCGCGCGCCCGGTGGCGCAGCGCGACCGGATCCGCGCCATCAGCTCCCCGGCGCTGAACGGCTTCGTGAGGTAGTCGTCGGCGCCGGCGTCGAGCGCGTCGATCTTGTCGGCCTCGCGGCCGCGCGCGCTCACCACGATGATGGGCGTCGTCGACCAGGCGCGCACGCGGCGGACGAGGTCGATGCCGTCGCCGTCCGGCAGGCCGAGATCGAGCAGGACGACGTCGGGCGCGCGGGTGGTGACCTCGAGCAGCGCCTCCTGCATCGTCGCCGCCGTCACGACGGACAGCGCGTGCGCGCGCAGCAGCTCCGTGACGAAGGCGCGCACGGGCGCCTCGTCCTCCACCACCAGCACCAGGGGTGCGTTGCTCACGGGGGCTCCGGGGCGGGAAGGTCGGCGCCGTCGGGCCCGCGCGCGGGGAGCGTCAGTCGGAGCGTCGCCCCCCCGCCCGACCGCTGCAGCGCGACCGCGTCGCCGCCGTGGAGGTGCGCCACCGCGCGCACGATGGCGAGGCCCAGCCCGGCGCCGCGGCCGGCCCGGGTGGCGCGCTCGAAGCGCTCGAAGACGCGAGCGGCGTCGGCAGGCGCGATGCCCGGCCCGCGGTCCTCCACCGACAGCGCGACCGCCGCGTCGGCCTGGCCGATGCTCACCGTGACGGGCCCGGGCGCGTAGCGGAGGGCGTTCTCGAGCAGGTTCACCAGCGCCTGCTCCACGAGCAACGCGTCGCAGCGCACCAGCACCGGCTCGACCGGCGCGAGGAGCCGCACGCGCCCGCCGGCGGCGGACCGGATGCGCTCGACCGCCGCGCCGGCCAGGTCCTGGGCGACCTGCCAGTCGAGGTCCGGGCGGGGGTCGTCCTGCAGGCGCGTCATCTGCAACAGGTTGTCGAGGAGCCGCTCGAGCCGGAAGGACTCCTCCACGATGCCGGCGAGGAGCCGCTGGCGGACCTCCGGGGCGCCGTCGGTGTCCTGCAGCGTGCTGGCGGCGCCGGCGATGGCGGCGAGCGGCGTCCGGAGGTCGTGCGACACCGACGCGAGCAGGCTCGAGCGCGTCCGCTCGGCGTCGGCGCGCCGCTGCGCCTCGGCCGACGCGCGGCCCAGCGCCTCGCGCCCGAGGGCGAGCGCGAGCTGGTCGGCGATCGCGGCGAGCAGGTGGCGCTGCTCCGGATCGGCGGCCGCGCCGACGCACAGCACGCCGTGGCAGGTGTCGCCCGAGACGAGGGGCAGCCGGGCGCTCCCGGGCGCGGGCTCGCCCTCCAACAGCACCCAGGCGTCGGTGCCGAGGAGCTCGGCGGTCTGGACGGCGCCGATCCGAGCGATGGTGGCGGCGTCCCCCGCGCCGGCGAGCGCCCGGCCCACCCGGAACAGGGCTTGCGCCTCGGCCTCGCGGCGGGCCGCGACGGTGGCGCGGTCCCGCGCCTGGGCAGCGAGCGTGCTCACCGCGAGGCCGAGGACCGCGAAGGCCGCGAACGTGACGAGGTAGCGCCGCTCGTCGACCCGGAAGGTGAACCGCGGCTCCACGAAGCAGAAGTTCAGCGCCGCGACGGCGCCCAGCGCCGTGAGCACGCTCGCGGGCCGCGACAGGCGGAACGCGGCGACGACGACGGCCATCAGGTACACGAGGAGCAGATCGGTCTCGTCGAGCGCGGTGCGCAGGGCCCAGCCGATCGCCGTGGCCGCGCCGACGAGGCCGGCCGACAGGGCCAGGTCGCGTGCGACCGCGGGCGCGGACGCCCACCGGTGGGTGCCGATCGCTTCCATCGTGACCAGGCGTATCGCGCCGCGTGTGCCGCGCTCGGCGCCTTGACGTCGCCTTGATGGCGGCGCCCCCGTCTTGAGCCCGGCGCGATGCGGCGGCCCGATACCCCTGCGGCATGACGCAACACCTCGGGACGTTGGCCTGCGCTGCCCTCTCGCTCGTCCTCGTGTCCGCCGTGGTGGCCCTGCTGACCGCGTGGCGCGAGACGGGAGGGGCGCGTGACGCGCGTGGACTGGGCGCTGGTCGCCGGCCTGGCGCTCGTGATCGCGGTCGCCACGGCGCGCATCGCCTGGGCCGCCTGGCGCTGGCAGCTCGACGGGACGGACGCGGCCCTCGCCGCCGTCGTCGCGGGGTGTGGTCGGCTCGCGCTGGCCGAGGTCCACGGCGGGCGGGCCGCGCCTTGATGGAATCTTGATGGCGGCGCCGTCCATCCTGATGCCGAGCCCACGACGTCGACCGATAGGCCCTCGTCGACGTCGGAGGGCGGATGACGCAGCACGAGGCGCGGCAGCGACAGGATGAGCTCGTGGAGGCTGCGGCGGAGCCCGTCGCCGCCGAGCCCCGACCCCCTCCGGCACCCCCTGGTCCGATCGCGCCTCGCGCTGCGCTGAGCCGGTGGCGCGCCGCCGTGGCCCACCGGGCGCGGGAGAACCGGCCGCTCGCCGCCATGTCGCTGGCCGCGCTCGGCATCGTCTACGGCGACATCGGCACCAGCCCCATCTACGCCATCCGGGAGTGCTTCGGAGCGGCGTACGGGCTGGCGCGGACCCCCGAGAACGTGCTCGGCATCTTGTCGCTCATCTTCTGGGCGCTGGTCGTGGTGATCTCGTTCAAGTACCTGGCGCTCGTCCTCCGCGCGGACCTGCAGGGCGAGGGCGGCATCATGGTGCTGACCGCGCTCGCCATCCCGCCGGGGCGCGCGGTGGGGCGCGGCCCGCGCTGGGGCCTGCTCCTGATCGGGCTGTTCGGCGCCGCGCTCCTGTGGGGCGACAGCATGATCACACCGGCCATCTCGGTGCTCTCGGCGGTCGAGGGCCTCGAGGTCGCGAGCCCCGGGCTGCACGCCTGGGTCGTGCCGCTGACGCTCGGGATCCTGGCCGGCCTGTTCCTGTTCCAGTCGCGGGGGACCGCCGGCGTGGGCGCGCTGTTCGGTCCGGTGACGCTCGTGTGGTTCGGCGTGCTCGGCGTCCTCGGCGCCGTCCACCTGGTCCACCACCCCGCCGTGCTCGCGGCGATCTGGCCCGGCCACGCGCTCGGGTTCCTGGTCGCGAACCGGCTCGCCGGGTTCCTGGTGCTCGGCTCGGTGTTCCTGGTGGTGACGGGCGGGGAGGCGCTGTACGCCGACATGGGCCACCTCGGCGCCCGTCCCATCCGGCTGACCTGGTTCGGCGTGGTGCTGCCGGCGCTGCTGCTGAACTACTTCGGCCAGGGCGCGCTGATCCTCGCGGACCCGGCCGCTGCGGATCAGCCGTTCTTCCGCCTGGCGCCGTCCTGGTTCGCGTACCCGCTGCTCGCGATCACCACGGCCGCGACGATCATCGCGTCGCAAGCCGTCATCTCGGGCGCGTTCTCGCTCACCCGCCAGGCGATCCAGCTCGGGTACCTGCCGCGGATGGAGGTCCGCCACACCTCGACCACGACGGAGGGAAAGATCTACCTGCCGGCCGTCAACTGGGCGCTCGCGGTGGCCTGCGGCCTGCTCGTCGTGGGCTTCGGCACGTCGAGCCGCCTGGCCGCCGCCTACGGGGTCGCGGTGACCACCACGATGCTGTTCACGACGGTGCTGTTCGTGGTCGTGGCGTACACGCGGTTCCGGTGGTCGCTCGCGCTGCTGGTGCCGCTCACCGCGGGGCTCGGGGCGCTCGACCTCGCGTTCTGGACCTCGAGCCTCCACAAGATCCCCGACGGGGGGTGGTTCTCGCTGGTCGTCGCCGCCGGGTTCTTCGTGCTGATGACCACCTGGAAGCGAGGGCGCGAGCTGCTGTCGGAGCGCCTGGCCGAGATCTCCGTGCCGTACGAGGCGTGCCTCGGGCGCCTCGACGCCTCCGATGTCGTCCGCGCGCCCGGGACTGCGGTCTACATGCACTCCGACCCGCGTCGGGTGCCGCCGGCCCTGATCAAGAACCTCGAGCACAACCACGTGCTGCACGAGCGGATCGTCGATCTCACCGTGGTGGTGCGGGACGAGCCGTACGTGCCCGAGGCCGAGCGCGTGACGTACGAGGCGCGGCGGCCGGACCTGTTCACGGTGCAGCTCGCCTTCGGGTTCGCCGAGCAGCCGAACGTGCCGAGGCAGCTGGCGAAGCTCGAGCTCGGGGGGCGCGGGTTCGACCTCGCCGAGACGACGTTCTTCCTCGGGAGCGAGCGGCTCGTCGCCACGGCGCGGCCGGGGATGGCGGTGTGGCGGGAGAACCTGTTCGCGCGGATGACGCGCAACGCGCAGCGGGCGACGGACTGGTTCGGCCTGCCGCCGGACCGCGTGATCGAGCTGGGACGACCATCGAGCTCTGACACCGCGCGCCGCGGTCGCGCAGCTACCGGTCCAGCGTCCACACGTCGATGTTGCCCGGCCGCACCTGCAGCATCACGTCGCCCTCGTCGGCCACGTCGAGCCAGGTGGTGCGGTCGCTCAGGTCGAGCACGCCGAGCAGCTCGCCCGTGGGCGCGTCGAGCATCCAGGCCACGCGGTCGCCGCCGGCGCGCTCGCCCACGGCGACCACCATCGACAGGGCCCCGCCGTCGGTGAGGCGGTCGAGCTGCTCCGCGCCGGGCAGCGCGGCCTCCCAGGCCACCTCGCCGTCCGGGTCGAGCCCCGCGACCGAGAGCCCCTCTCCGACGGCCACGATCCCGCTCGCGGCGTCGACGGTGAGCGCGTCGAAGGCGCCGGCCGCGAACAGCGCGCCGCGCTCGCCGGGCGCGGTGAACAGCAGGCCGAGGTCGGTGCGCACGAGCGCGCCGTCGCCGTAGGCCTCGAGCAGCGGCGCCGCCTCGCACGCGCCGAGGGTGAACGAGGTGCCGTCGTCCCACCGCAGCGAGCAGTCGGTGTCGATGGTGACGAGCGCGCCGCCCACGAGCCGCGCGGCGAGGGCCGGCGCGTCGCGCAGCACGGCGACGCTGCCCTCGCCCGACAGCACCGAGTACCTCGGCGTGACCTGCGACACCCGGTGGGACGTCCCGACGATCATCCGCTCGCCGGAGGCGTCGAGGACGGTGGCCTCGTCGTCGCCGTCGGTGGTCACGTCGGTGTCGGTGTCCATCGTGCCGTCGTCGGTCGTGGTGGTGCACGCCTGGCCGTCGAGCGTGAACATGGCGTGGGTGCCCGCGTCGCTCGCGGCGACCTCGCGCACGTTCCACTGCTGGCCGGCTGTGAGCGTCACGAACAGCGGCGCGCTCTCCGTCGCCTCGGGGACCCAGCGCGCGCCCTGCCAGCCTGCGCTCGCGGGCGACGAGGGGTGCTGGATCTCGGCCTCGGGCGCCGACCAGGTGAGCTTCTCCTGGCCGCAACCGACCAGACCGACGACCGCGAGGACGAGTGGCACGCGCATGAGACCTCCTGCAGGGAGGTGGCGCAGGATCGGCCGGTGTTCACGTCAGTTCGCGGGGACGACCTCGAGCGTGACCGAGATGGCCGTCGTGTCGCCCGCGTGCTGCTGGTCGGGCTCGTACGACAGCTCGAAGGCGTCGACGACCGCCGCCGCGTCGGTCAGACCGGCGGGCGGCACCCGCCAGCGGACCGCGCCGGTCATGTCGAACGCGCAGGACCACAGGGCGCCGTCGACGGCGAGCTCGTCGGCCGACAGCGCCAGATCGTTGGCGAGCGGGACGGCGAACGGGATGTACTCCGGGTTGCCCTGGCCGGGGAACACGTAGTCCACGAGCTTCGGCTCCTGCACGACGGCCCCCGGGACGCTGTCGCGCGCCACGGCGCAGCCGCCGGTGCTGCACCACTCCCACGGCGCGTCCGGCTCGTCGGCGCTGCGCACGAGCTTGTCGCCGCGCTGCATCGTGCCCGAGACGTCGGGCGACGTGGCGTCGACCGCGAAGACGGTGCGCACGTCGAACCGCCCGGCGGGCAGGGCGACGGTGGCGTCGAGGTAGTCGAAGTCGAACTCCATGCGCGGGACGGGGCGCGCCTCGCTGCCGCCACCGGGCGGCCGGTAGCCGCCGGGGAGCGTCGTCTGCTCGAGCAGCGAGAACGACAGCTCGCCGCCGTGGCCGGAGCTCCGGTCCTCGCCGAGCATCGTCAGGGACCGGCTGTCGGGGCCGAGCTCGCCCCACATGACGCGCGCCGACCAGATGCGCCCGCCGAGGTCCTCGGGGGTGCACAGCGTGTCGCTGCACGCGGCGGTGGCCGCGCGGCGGGCCGCGGCGGCCGGGTCGAGCCGCAGCTGCACGTCGGCCGAGACCCGACCCGTGCACCCGGCGAGGAGCAGCGTCGCGAGCAGGCGCATCGTCACCTCCGACCCACCGATCGGCGCGCAGGGTCGGCGATGGAGGCCCCGTTACGGGGCCGACACGCTCACTGCGTGGCGACGGCGGTGCCGACGAGGTCCATCCACAGCGTCGGCAGGTACTCCCAGGTCCCGGCGAACGCCAGGGTGTGGGTCGTCGGGTCGACGGCGCCGCTGTAGCCGAGATCGACGGTGTTCCCGGAGAAGTGCGTGACGGTGACGGTGCCCGTGCCGACCGTCCCGATGACGATCCCCACGGCGTCGATGCCCCAGTAGCTCCCGTAGATCTGGCCGATGCAGCTGCCGGTGCCCGTGGTCGTCCCGTCGGTCGCGACGGTGAGGGTGAGGGTGCCGAGGCAGTCCTCCTGCGTGCCGGGCGGGCCCAAGCCGGAGTCGTAGACGTCGACGGTCATGTGGAACGCCGGATCGACGTACACGCTGGGCGGCGTGCCCCCCGTGTCTCCCGTGCCCGTGCCCGTACCCGTGCCCGTACCCGAATCCGTGCCCGTGCCCGTGCCCGTACCCGAATCCGTGCCCGTGCCCGTGCCCGTGCCCGTACCCGAATCCGTGCCCGTATCGGCGTCCGCGTCACTATCCGCATCCGCATCCGCATCCGCATCCGCATCCGCATCCGCATCCGCATCGCTGTCCGCATCCGCATCGCTGTCCGCATCCGCATCGCTGTCCGCATCCGCGTCACTGTCCGCATCCGCATCGCTGTCCGTCACGACCCCACTGTCCCCCGGCTCCGGGACCGCCGACGGCGTGCACGCGAGCATCCACAGGATCATCCCGACCTCCTGTCGACAACGTCGCTCGGCACCTCCCGGCCGTTTGGAACCGTTTGGAACACCGGCCCGGTCATGGCGACGAGGCCCGTTCCTGCCTACACCGGCGCCGCCGAGCACGACCTGGACGCCTCCATGTTGGCCGCGTCAGCGTCGGTCAGCGCTACGGCAGGGTGAACAGATGAACGGTTCCTCTGTCGAGATCTCCATCCGGCGCACCCACGAAGAGCTCCTTCAGACCATCGTGGTCGAGGTCACCCGACACCATCGCCCAGCCAAAACGGCCTCCCGCATACGTTCCCGCGAGGACCTCGGCGGCATCGTCCGGCTCGAGCGCTCCCGAGGAACACGGCCCGAGAAACAGGTACACTCGCCCCGGGAGCGACACCTCGTCGTCCGCGCTCGCTGCGAGCAGCGCGTCGTCATGACCGTCGCCATCGAGATCGCCGGGAAGGTGGAGGCCCGCCCCCAGACGGTCTTCTTCGACCTCACCCGAGAGCTGTGCGTAGCTATCCTGGAGATCGAACGAACCGGGGCGAAGTGGGTCGGTGAGGAGATACGCTCGACCTCGTCGATCATCCGCGTAGGGTGCCCCGATGAGGACATCTTCGTGACCGTCACCGTCGAGGTCTCCACCAGCTGCCATCGCAAAACCTGCAGTGCTTCCTACCGTTTCGCCCGCCCAGCTGCTCGAGCACGCGTCGGCACCCTCCACGATCCCAGTCGGCCGGAATGCCGTGCAACCATGGACAACACCTCGGCCGGGAGGAAGCGCGGACGTGTACTGGTCCGATGCAACGAGGACATCGGTGGTGCCATCGCCATCGAAGTCGCCAGCCACGACCGATTGGGGCTGCCCATTCGGATCGTCGAATATTGCAGTATCGAACCATCCTAGTGATGCCGTGCCGTTGTTCTGCGGCGGGTTCACGACCACGACATGGCTGGTGCGAGCGTTCGGATCGGCCGCCAGGACGAGGACCTCCGACAGCGGGTCGTCATCGAGCTGGGCGAAGGTGCTGTCCAGGACGAGCCAACTTATTTGGGCGGGATGCAGGTACGCGGCAAACACGGTAGACCGGGTATCACGAACGACATACACGCCCGCAGAGTGTTCCGGCCCGAACAGCGAGCCAATCAGCAGCTCTGGGAAACCGTCGCCATTCGTATCGCCACCGGCGGCCAGGTCGAAGCCAAAGTACTCGTACGGCTGGCTTCCGGACCAACTCGTGATCGACGTGAGGGACGACATCTCGCCGAGGTCATCTGCTTGATACACAGTTCCCAGGGTCCGGCCACTGTAGGGATCTGCGAAGACCGCTGGAGCGGCCACCGTCAGCTCGGGTTGCCCGTCATGATCGAGGTCGGCGCCGAACGCCAGCGCGTAGCCCAGCTGCTGTCCACGTTCGACACCGTCCCATGACAGATCGGGCCGCCTGGTTGGCCGATCCGTCCCGTCGCAGTCGCTGTCGATTCCATCTCCCGGCACGTCCTCAGCGTCAGGGCTGATGGCTGCGTCTTCGTCATCGCAATCTCCAGCGATGGGTGACCAGCCGTCCCGGTCGGCGTCGAGTTCGTACCACGGCGGCTCCGTGGACCCCGTATCAGGCGGCAGGTCATCGGCTTCAGGCAGGAGCACAGCGTTTGGACGAGACCCGCTGCACCCCAGGGCGACGAGGAGAAAGGAAGACAGCATCTATTCGTTCGCCATCTTGTGACGAATCACGACGTCGTCACCATACAGGCTGGGAATTCGTGTAGCGCGATCTGACTTCCATCCCCAGGGGCGCGCGACGAACTCATAGACGACCTCACCGTCTTCGGTAAACTCTACCACCCGAGGAATCGCGCCCCACGTAGCGAGTCTATTGCCAGTCGTGTTCAGGTGGTCGGCATTGCCGAGAACGGGTGAGAAGTATGCTCCCGTAGTGGTGTAGACGAACTCGCGTTCAAAGGAAACCGTCCCACGCGCTTCGTCTATTCTTAACTCCAACAGCCTGGAGTAGTCCGCACCATTCTGGCCACTGGTATAATACGGTGTATTGCGCGAATTGTTGCCATTATCGAACACTCGTACGATATCTCCGTCAACTTCGACTCCATGTGAGTGCACGGGCCAGACGAATGGCTCATCCTGCCGGAGGCGACGCGATGCCAGATCCGGACGCCAGCCACCCTCTGGCGAGATGATCCAGCGGATGTCGCCAGTGGAATACTCGAAGTTGACGATGGCGTCCTGGTGGCGTAGCGACACGGTCACGGTGTCTGCTGTCGAGTCGTACTGAACGGCGTTAGCATGAGACCAGTCCGCCCGGCCCGACGAGCCTGGCTCAAGCGAATCGAATCCAATCCTCGTGGTGTCAAGCATGTCACCAAGGTAGAAGGTCGCGAGCACTGAACCATCCGCGCCGAGATGGACGACTATGTCTTCTTGAATGACGGTGGATACGCCTGACGTCAGATCGTCATAGGATTCGGGATAATCTGGAACCTCTCGGTCTCTATATGCCAGCGTAAAAACAGAACCGTCTGGTTGTGGAAGCATCTCGTGATGGAGGCGAGGAAATGGGACGGGCAGGTCCTCGGCAGAGCTGGGAGTCGGCGTCCAGCGATGGATAGTCCGACCCATAACCTGCCTGATTGCTACGGAAGTTCCTTCATTAAGCGCAAGGTTGCCGTCGGGAAGTCGAGTAAGCGCCAAAGTCCCGGGCGGCGCGCGCTGAGCGAACACGTACTCACCGTCTTCGTCAACCGCAGCCAGCCAACCTTGTTCTCCCAACACCGTCAGCGGGAACAGGGTTATGCCGGGCTCCATTCGGCTCGGGTCAGCCGCTACTACTTCAATCTCGGGCAACTCATCAGGCGCATCGACTGAGAATCCCAGACTGGGAGTCCGGATCGATGATCCATGACTATCGCAGAGTGTTGCATATACATGATACATCGCCTGCCCTCGCAACTGAAGCACAGGCACTTCATGCTCGTATTCGAATTCGGAGAATTCGATTTCCCTCTCTATCGCTGTCTTCTCGTCGACAAGATGTAGCGTCAGTGAGGTGGGGACGTCAGTAGCAACAGAAAACCACTGGGCGAGGTACGTGCCTGTCGGTGGAGGGCGAAGTGTCGGACCAGCGATAAGCGAAGGGTGAACCACGGGTGCACCGCCCGCGGCGTTCGAGCCACTGTCACGGACGCAGATCACGTCCTCGCCTGCGTTCGGAGACCTACAGCAGGCCAACCCGAGAACAACCAGCAGCATGTGCATTCGACTCTTCATGACAATGCAGCAGTCCCAGTTGAACGGCATGCCCAAGACATCCGGGTTGCTCGGCAAGCTCATGGCACCCGAAATCACCCGAAGAACCGGGTCGCGACCAGCGAGCACGTTCTCGACTTACGATGTCTCGGAAGCATCCGGGCGTTGTCAAGGCACTCCCTCGTGCGTCGGCTTGCTGACGGAGAGGCTCGAGAATGGCCCCCCGACCTGCGTAGTTAACCTATCTCGGGCCGGGGCGCCAACTATCTAATCGGCCCGTTGTCCCATTCCGCTTCCCACTCCGATTGAAATCCTGCATTTACAGCCGAATTCCAGAGCTCCCAAGATGGATACCCCGAGCTCCATCCAT
>JAWKRQ010000019.1:0-164112 GCA_041389545.1 Myxococcota bacterium
TGCTGACGGGGCGGAGCTGGTGCGCGAGATCCGGCCGATGCTGGCGAAGGCGGCGAACAAGGTGCGCAAGGCGGGGGCCGTCGACCCGGCCACGCTCGGCCTCGACGCCGACGACGCGGCGCGGGTGGCGGCGTTCCTGGCCGAGCTCGTCGACGTGGTGGGGCTGCTGGCCGAGGTCGAGTAGCCTGACCGCCCGGTCCGTTCCGACGCGAACGCGCCCGACGCGTTTCCGTCAGGAAGCGATGCGTTCGCGTGCGACGCCGGGCGGACGACAACTTGCGCTCGTCGCCGGCGGACGCCATCGGGAGCAAGCCGGGTCGAGTGAGACAGCTGCGGGAGGTATGCCTCCCTCGATCGCACACTTGGACCCCTTTCGGGGGCGTGGGCGAGGGCGGCGCGCTCGAGAGTGACGGTTGCGTCGTGACGGCGCCTTCGGGGTGTGCGATCGAAGGCGGCTTGCCTCCCCGAGGTGTGCGATCCGACCAGGCATACCCGAGGGAAGCCGATGCGACTTGCACGAGCGGAGCCGGCCCGACCCGATCCGCTTCCGCTCCGCTACGGCACCGCCCGGAACGCCCGGAACGCCTGGTTCATGCGGTGGCCCTGCCGCGGCGTGAACTCCAGCATGCAGGCGTCGTCGGTGTAGTCCATGAAGTTGAGGATCGGGTCCTCGCCGCGCCGGTTGCACGTGTCCCGCCCCACGGGGCACCCGAACGCCGGCGACGCCTCCTTCGGCGTGTCGCCGATGTAGTCCCCGCGCCCGTCGCAGCCGCCCTCGAAGGTGTGCAGCAGGCCCATCCAGTGCCCGGCCTCGTGGACCAGCGTGTCGCCCTCGTCGTAGGGCACGGCCCCGCCGCCGGGCACGGAGCTGTACAGGATGACGATGCCGTCGCTGAGCGGGTCGCCCGCGTAGGCCCAGGGGAACGTGGCCCAGCCGAGCAGCCCGCCGCCCGGGTTCGCCGTGTAGACGTTGAGCGACTCGGGGCCGCCCTGCCGCAGCGCCGCCTTGGCGGCCGCCTCCTCCACGGAGCCGATGCCCATCGCGAACCAGGCCGCGTCGTCGGTCCAGTCGGTCGCGGCGAGCTCGAAGCGGTAGTTGCCCGGCGCGAAGGCGTCGTTCAGCACCTGGATCTGGGCGTCCACGTCCGTCTGGTCGAGCTCGCCGGCCGTCCCGTCGTGCACGACGTGGAAGTAGACGGGCACCACCGTCTCCACCGCCGGCACCAGCGGCACGTCGCCGCGCAGGGCCTCGTCAGCGGCCAGGCGCTCGACCTCGGCGAGCGCCACGTCCGTCGTCTCCACGCCGCAGGCGCGGCCGACCGCGACGAGGTCCTGGCCGTCGCCGTACACGAGCTCGTCCACCGGGACCGGCGCCGCGTCGCCCTCGGGGCCGTCGCCGACCCACTTCTCCGCCCCGCACCCCACGATCGCCGCCACCGCCGCCGTCCAGACGAGCCGCATCCCCGCACCCCCGTTGCCTCTCTCCTGGAGTACCCGATCCCATCGGCCTCGACGGCGGGCGGTAACCCCAGAGTGCCGACGGTGACTGCGTCGTCTCACGTCCCTCGAACGCCGGGACGACGTGCCGAGGGTTGCCGTGCGGCGGACGGTGCGCAGGGTTGGGCGTGGATCGGCTCCTGCTGCTCGCCGCTGCGGTGGCGCTCGTCTGGCTCGCGCTGAAGCTGCTGGCGCGGCCGCACACCGTCGTCGAGGTCGGCGAGGGGCGCGCGCGGCTGGTGCGCGGGCGTCCGCCGCCCGGACTGCTCGGCGAGCTCGACGACGTCGCGTCCCACGCGCCGCACGCCACGGGGCGCGTCACCCTCACGGGCGGCGGAGACCGTTTGATCCTGCGGACACCGGGCCTCGACTCAGGGCTCGCCCAGCGCGTCCGCAACGTGGTCTTCCTGTACCGCGACCGGATCCGCTGACCGGATCCGCCCGCCGACCGTGATAGGTTCGTGCCGAGCCGCGGGGAACGGGTGAGCAGCAAGCGCAGCCTGCCGAAGAAGATCGGGCCCTCCGAGATCGAGCGCCGCCTGGCCTCCGGGGGGATGGGCGAGGTCGTGCTCGCCGCCAACGTCCTGCTCGACCGGCGCACGGCGCTGAAGCGGGTCCTGCCCGTCAGCGACGACGGCGACAACGAGGAGGGCCTGGAGGAGGCCGTCCAGCGCTTCCTCCGCGAGGGGAAGCTGCTGGCGCGGCTGCACCACCAGGGCGTCTGCTCGGTCTACGACATCATCCAGTACCGCGGGGCGTACTGGATGGCGCTGGAGTACGTCGACGGCCACGACCTGCGCGCGCTCCTGAAGCACGGCGCGCTGCCCGTCGACATCGCGATGATCATCGCCTCGCAGGTGGCCGACGCGCTCGACCACGCGCACCGCAACGGCGTGGTGCACCGCGACGTGAAGCCGGCGAACGTGATGGTGTCGCGCAAGGGCGAGGTGAAGCTGCTCGACTTCGGGATCGCGCGGGCGACCGACGTGGAGGGGCTCACGGCCACGGGCATGGTGGTGGGCACGCCCACGTTCATGGCGCCCGAGGTGCTGCGCGGGATGGAGGCCGACCCGCGGAGCGACGTGTACAGCCTGGGGGCGTCGCTGTACCGGTGCCTGGCGGGGCGGCCGCTGTTCAAGAAGGCGCCGCCCGAGGTGATCGCGCAGCAGATCATCCAGGGCGAGATCCCGCCGCTGCGGCGGGTGAACCCGGCGGTGCCCCGGCGGATCGCGCGGCTCGTGCACAAGAGCCTGGCGCTCGACCCGGGGAAGCGGTTCCACTCGGCCGGGGAGATGCACGAGGCGCTCGAGGCGGAGCGGATCCGGCTCGGGATGGAGACGACCTCGCCGGCGGAGCGGCTCGTGTCGTTCCTGTACCGCGACGGGCACCTCTCGGCGGAGGAGGCGCTCACGGTGGTGGAGCCCGGGGTGCTCGAGGCGACGCGGGGCAAGGAGGTCCCGGCGCCGGGGCAGGTGCGGCCGCAGGTGCCGCTGGCGGCGGGGTTCGTGGGGGCCGTGCTGCTGGTGATGGTGCTGATCGCGACGTGGGACAAGTGGCTGCCGCTGGTGATCGGGCCCTAGCCTGACGCCCCCTGCCCCCTGCCCCCTGCCCCTGCTCCCTCCTGGCGGCGGCATCCGGCCCCGGACGGATCTGCGTGTCCTGACGGAAAGGCGTCAGGCGCGTTTCCGTCATTTGTCCGCCCGGCTTCGCACGGGCGAACGCCAACTCCCATCACCATGGCGCGTGCTCGCGGCCGGAGCGCCGTGACCGCGAAAGCTCTTGGCGAGGGTTGAGACTCGGCAGGCGGCCGCATCGCGCTCCCGCCGGCTCCGCCCCTGCTGCAATTCCGTCGGAAGGGAAGGCTTCCTCGTCGGGAACTGCGAGGGCAGGGCACGCGGGCAGAGGAGGCACGGGCAGGGGCAGAAGAGAGGAGCAGGGGCAGGGCGAGGCCTTGGCCGGCCCGGACCGGATCTGCGTCTTCTGACGGAAGGCGTCGAGGCGCGATTCGAATCGAATTGACGGAAAAGCGTCAGGCGCGTTCCGTCAAATCCGTGATCAGGGGGCAGGGGCAGGGGCAGGGGCAAGGGCAAGGGCAGGGGCAGGGGCAGGGGCGCTAGAACACGAGGCCCACGTTCGCATACGGCCCGCCCCGCCGGTCAGACCTCGCGAAGTTCAGGGCAACGCCTCCGGCTCCGGCGTCCCCGTTGACATTGCTCGTCCCCGTCGGCGATGCTCTGCCATCTCCTCAATAGCTGTTCCGTGTACTTTCTGGCTACCCCGGAACCCCACCCTTTTTGACCCCATTTTCCGCCGCTTCCGCACCCGCCGGTACGCCGCGAGCGGGGTCACGTTCCCCGTGAACGTCAGCCCCGACGCCGCAGGCGGCGGCTGTCGAACGCCGCCACCGCATCCGCCCGTCGTCGGTCGCATCGACATTCCCGACGGGCCCGTTGAGCCGCAGCCGCGCAGTTCGCGTAGCCCACGCCGACCTGAGCATCCAGGTGCGGCCCGAAGAATACGCACCTCGTACTTCTTCAGGTAGTCCATCACCGACCGCCTGCCGCGACGAACGACCCCGTCGTGAACCGCCCGTCCGCCACAGTGGTCAGGCACCTCGGTCCCGGCTCAAGAACACGTCGGTCGGCCCCGCGAACGCGATGGTAGCGCAGCCGGTGTGCCCTGCTTCCCCACGTACGCAGCTCCACCAGCCGCTCGCCCGTCGTGAACGGCAGCACCCCCTCGGTCCCGCATACGCCCCCGACGGGTCAAGAACGTCCACCAGGTGCAGCTGCGCAGCGCACTCGCTGTCCGGCATCGGCAGATTACTCGATGCCGATCTTCCCCATCAGGTTCTGCAGCTTCGATGGTCTTCACGGCGGGATCGTCGTCGTTGCGCCGCATGTACTCGAGCACGAGGTCCACGGGCCCGATCTTCCCCGCGAACCCGCCCTCGAGCCCGAGCCCGGGCCGCACACCGTACGTCCCCGTCACCGGATCGGCCCCGGTGAACGTGAAGTCCTCCTCGGACGGCGGCGACGCCGCGATCCCCCACAGCTGGTACCACCCGCCCCCGTAGGCGAAGAAGAACGTGGTGTGGCGCCGGTCCGTCCAGTCCCCGGCGTCGGGGACGGCCTCGGCGCGCGCCTCCGCGAGCGAGCCCCACCGCCGCAGCACCACGCGGTGGTGCGACCGGTCGAGCGCCACGAGCGCCAGCGTCCCGTCGGCGCTGGCGGCGAGATCGACGTTCCATCCGACGTTGTCGACGTCGGAGCGGATCTGCGTCCACCGGTCCCACTGCGCCCCGTCCCACACGCCGAGCCGCACGCCCTTGTTGTAGTTGTTCCGGTAGTAGTACCAGGCCGCCACGGGCTGATCGCCCGCCAGTGCCAGCGCGCTGAACCACCCGGACTCCGGCAGGTCGACGGGCACCGCCGCCGACGCCGTCCCGTCCCCGGGCGCGACGACGCCGCTGCGCAGCCGCTTGCTGTTCGGGTCGTACGCCGTGTAGCGGACGCCCCCGCCGGGGAGCGCGAGCGCGTCGGCGCTGTGGCGGACGCCGGTGGCGAGCTCCCGGTCGGTCTCGCCGTCCGCGAGGTGCAGGCTGTCGCCGTCGCGGTAGACGAGCTTCGGGCGCTCCCCGTCGAGCACGAGCGCCACGGGCTCGCCGCTCCGGCAGGGAATCCACGGCCGCTCGGCGCCGGTCGCGTCCCACACGGCGAAGCCGGCGAACGTCCCCGCGATCACGTGGCTCACGGCGACCCAGCCGCCGGACCCGGCGTCGAGGACGAGCCCGCTGACCATCCCCTCGGTCGACAGCGGCCGCGTGACCCAGCCCTCGCCCTGCGGCGTCGCGAGCCACAGCTGGTCGACGCACGGCGTGTTGGGGCGGCAGACCTGCCCGCGGATCACCACCACCGGCTGATCCGCGGGGTCGAGGTCGAGCGCGGCGTCGAGGACGTGCAGCTCGGCGGCCCACTCGGCGCCGTCGGGCCCCGGGATGGGGGTGACGGTGACGGTGCCGTCGGGGTCGAGGCGCACGTGGCGCACCGGGTGCCCGCCGACCCGCGTGATCACCTCGCCCTGGTCGTTGGTGAGCGTGATCTGGTTCGTGAGCTTCGACAGCCGGGCCTGCTTCGGCGCCGCCAGCGCGTGGACGGTGCCGTCGGCCGCGACCGACAGCGAGTCGGCGTCGAACAGGCCGCCGGGGATGGGGTCGGGATCGGCCGCCAGCGCCGCCGCGGAGAACCAGAGAGAGAACCAGAGGGGGAAGGTGTGCATCGCGCCGGGGTAACGCACGCTCCGGGCCGCACACCGGGTCCGGTTGTTTCAACGTGTTGCGCGATACCGGAGCCCCCGGACGGGCGCGGGAGGGTGACACTCCGACGTTACCGGTTCGCCGGGGGCTGCGACCCGGCCGCCCCGATTGGTTGCACCACGGGGGCGGCGCGACCGCCCCAGACGAGTGACTCCTACACCCGAGGAGGCTGAGGTTGGCGGAACGGGACTGGGCCGACCGCATCCAGGACGCGTACCAGTGGATCCGGGGCGCGCCCGGCGTCGCCGCCGTCGTCGACCACGACGCGTCGCGGCTGCTGCTCGCCGGCGTCGCCGTGGGCGTGCTCGGCGGCGCGGCCGCGGGCATCTTCGACCGCGCCATGGTCGCCGTGGGCGTGCTGCTGCTCGGCTCGGGCGAGCCGTCCGTCGACTACCCCGTGTGGTGGCGCGCGATCGCCGGCCCGACCGTCGCGGGCCTCGTCGCCGGCGCGCTCATCCTGTTCGGCACGCTGCGGAAGCGCCCGCAGAGCGTGCCCGACGTCCTGCTGCGCACGCAGACCGACGAGGGCTCCCTCACCCTGCGCGACGGCCTGTTCAGCGCCGCCGCCGCCGCGATCACCGTCGGCGGCGGGCACAGCGGGGGCCGCGAGGGCCCGATCGTCCAGGTGTCGTCGACGCTCGCGAGCGCGGTGTGCCGGTTCCTGCGGGTCCGGCCGCGCGAGATGCGGTCGCTCGTGGCCGCGGGCGCGGCGGCCGGGGTCGCCGCCAGCTTCAACACGCCCGTGGGCGGCGCGTTCTTCGCCCTGGAGATCATCCTCGGCGACTTCGCCGTCGAGAGCTTCGCGCCCGTCGTGGCCGCCACCGTGACCGGCACCGTGGTGGGGCAGGCGCTGCTCGGCCACCGCATCGCCCTGCACCTGCCCGCCTTCTCGCTGGGCTCGCCGCTCGAGCTCGGGCTGTACCTGCTGCTCGGCGCGCTGTGCGGCGTCATCGCCGTCATGTTCAAGCGGCTCGTGCTGTGGTTCGGCGCCTGGGCCGACGGCCTCGCCCTGCTCCCGCCCGCGCGCGCCGCCATCTCGGGCCTCGCGGTGGGCCTGGTGGCCGCCGCCGGCGCCCCCGAGATCATGGGCAACGGCTACGCCTGGATGGAAGAGGCGATCACCCACGACACCGGCATCAGCATCGCCTTCCTGCTGGTGCTGCTGGCCGTCAAGATCGTCGCCACCGCGATCACCACGGGCGGGCGCTCCGGCGCGGGCATGTTCGCGCCGTCGCTGTTCGTCGGCGCCGTGACGGGGCTGCTGGTGGGCAAGCTCGCCCAGGCCGCGTTCCCCTCGCTCGTGCCGTCGCCCGGCGCCTACGGCATGGTCGGCATGGGTGCGGTCGCCGCCGGCGTGCTGCACGCGCCGATCACGCTCACGCTGATGCTGTTCGAGATGACGGGGAACTACCGCGTCATCCTGCCGCTGCTCGTGTCGCTCGCGTCCGCGGGCCTCGTCGCGCGGATGGTCGGCGTGGAGTCGCTGTACGAGGCCGAGCTGCGCCACCGCGGGATCACCCTGCGCCGCCGGCCGCCGAAGATGCAGCTCGAGGAGATCCGCGTCAAGGACCTCATGCGGACGGACATCCTGGTGCGGGCCCGGTCCGACGAGCCCCTGCAGGACGCCTCGCGCCGCCTGGTCGACGCCCCCGTCGACGAAGCCTTCGTCGAGGACGACCAGGGCCACTTCGCCGGCACCATCGAGCTGCACACCGCCGCCGCCACGCTCCTCGCGCGTCCGGGCACGGCCGGGCCGCCCTGCGTGGCCGACGCCACCACCGACGACGTGCCCGCCGTCCGCGACGAGGCCTCGCTGGCCGACGTGATCCCGCTGTTCTTCCGCGGCCGCGCCGACGCGCTGCCCGTCGTCGACGCCGAGCGCCACCTGGTGGGCCTGCTGCTCGAGCGCGACGTCATCGCCGCCTGCCACCGGATGATCGTCGCCAAGGACACGCTGCTCGGCCGCTTCGAGTCCGGCCCCGTCGGCTCCCGCAACACCGACTTCGTCGAGCTGCCCGACGGCTACGCGCTCGAGGTGCTCGAGGTCGACCAGGCCATGGCCGGCCGCACCCTGTGGGACCTCGAGCTGCCGCGCCGCGGGTGCCTCGTCGTCGCGCACAGCGTGTGGGACGGCCGGCACGGCCGGTGGGAGCGGCACCCCGCCCGGGCGCGCCAGAAGCTCGAGCGCGGCGACCGGCTGGTGGTGCTCGGGCCGACCGAGGAGCTCGGCCGCCTCGCCGGTGAGGTCGCGGGTTAGGGACCGGCATGTCCGACCCGAGCCCGACCGAGGCCCCCGAGCACCTGCGCCGGCTCAACCCGGAGCAGCACCGCGCCGTCACCACCATCCAGGGCCCCGTGCTGGTGCTGGCCGGCGCCGGCTCGGGCAAGACCCGCGTGCTCACGCGCCGGATCGCGCACCTGCTGCACTCGGGCGTCGCGCCCGACAACGTCCTCGCCGTGACCTTCACCAACAAGGCCGCGGCCGAGATGCGCGAGCGGGTCGAGGAGCTCATCGGCCCGCAGGCGGAGCGCCTGTGGGTGAGCACGTTCCACAGCACCTGCTGCCGGATCCTGCGCACCGACATCGAGCCGCTGGGCTTCACCCGCCGGTTCTCGATCTACGACGACGACGACCAGCTGCGCCTGCTCAAGGGCATCCTCGAGCAGTCCGGCCTCGACACCGACCGCGTCGCGGCCAAGGACATCGCGTCGCGCATCGACCACTACAAGAACCGGATGCTCGGGCCCGACGAGGTGCTGGCCGAGCGGCGGACGCACCCGGGCGACCCGCTGATCCGCATCTGGCGGGAGTACGACGAGGCGATGCGCGCCGCCGACGCGCTCGACTTCAACGACCTCATCGGCAAGGTCGTCCAGCTGTTCCAGGACGAGCCCGAGGTGCGGGCGAAGTGGGTGGAGCGGTTCCAGTACGTGCTCGTCGACGAGTACCAGGACACCAACCGCGGCCAGTACCTGCTCCTGAAGCTGCTGTGCGAGGAGCACCGCAACCTCGCCGTGGTGGGGGACGACGACCAGTCGATCTACGGCTTCCGCGGCGCCGAGGTCAGCAACATCCTCAACTTCCAGGCCGACTACCCCGAGGCGCAGGTGGTGCGGCTCGAGCAGAACTACCGCTCGACCGGCAACATCCTCGCGCTCGCCAACGCGGTCGTGGCCCACAACCCCGACCGGCTCGACAAGCGGCTGTGGACGGCGTCGGCGAGCGGGCCCAAGGTGCAGCTCATCGTGGCGCAGGACCCGCGCTCCGAGGCGGCGCGCGTGGCCGACGCCATCCAGAAGCTGCGCCGCATGGGCATGTCCTACGGCGACATCGCCGTCGTCTACCGGACCAACGGCGTGGCGCGGCACTTCGAGGGGGCGCTGCGCGGGCTGCGCGTGCCCTACAAGGTCGTCGGCGGGCGCAAGTTCTACGAGCGGCGCGAGATCCGCGACGTGATGGCGTACCTGCGGCTGGTGGTGCACCCGAACGACGACGCCGCGTTCCTGCGGGTCGTGAACGTACCCCCGCGCGGGGTGGGCGCCAAGACGCAGGCCGAGCTGCGCCAGGACGCGACGAACCGCGGCCTGCCGCTGCTGGCCACGGCCCGGGCCCGCGGGGCGGGGCGCACGGCGCAGCAGAAGGGGATCAAGGCCTTCGCCGACATCGTCGACGAGCTGACGGCGCTGTCGCGCGACCTGTCGCCGCCCGAGCTCGTGGCGCAGGTCGTCGAGCGGTCGGGCTACCGCGCGATGCTGGAGGGCGACCGCCTCGCCGACGGCACCATCGCCCCCGAGGCGCGCGACCGGCTCAAGAACCTCGAGGCGCTGGTCGACGACGCGCGCGCCGGCGCGCCGGCGCCGGACGGGCTCACGACCACCGATCCGCTGGTGGCCTGGCTCGACCGCATCTCGCTCGCCTCCGACGCCGACGAGGTGCCCGAGGGCGGGCAGGTCACGCTGCTGACGGTGCCCTCGTCCAAGGGGCTCGAGTTCCCGTGGTCTTCGTGGTCCAGATGAACGAGGGCCAGTTCCCCCACGAGCGCTCGATGGACACGGGCGTGGAGGAGGAGCGGCGTCTGGCCTACGTCGCGTTCACGCGGGCGATGCAGCGGCTCGTGGTGACGCGCTCGCTGCGCGACGTGACCAACAACACCACGTCGCCGTCGCGGTTCCTGTACGGGGTGCCCACCGAGGTGCTCGACGGCGACCTGCCGGGCGGCGACCCGGCGGTCGACGACAAGGAGCAGCGCCGGATCGACGCCGAGCAGGCCACCTCGAAGCTCGCGGTGTTCCTGGAGCGGCGGCGCGCCGCGCCGTCGCGGCTGCCGGAGGGCGTGCACACGCTCGTCGAGATCGAGAGCGCCGAGGACCTTGCCGCGGGCGTCAAGATCCTCCACCCGCACTTCGGGGTCGGCGAGATCCGCCACGTCGTCGACCGCAAGCTCCGCGTGGCGTTCGGCGATACGATGCGGATGATCGCGCCGACCCGCGAGCTCCGCATCGTCCGCGACTGACTCGGCGGGCGCCCCGGCCGGCCCCGCGGACCCGCGTTGTGCTAGGTTTCCCCCGAGCGCCGGATCATGATCGTCTCCTGCCCTGCCTGCAGCGCCCGCTACAAGATCAGCGAGTCCAAGATGCGCGGGCGCGGCGCCAAGATCACCTGCCCGCGCTGCGGGCACCGGTTCGTGGTGTACCGCGACCACGCGCCGGCGCGCCCGCCCGAGCACGTGTCGACGCTCGACTTCAGCGCGGTCGGGGTCACCTGGCGGGTGCGGCGCGGCGGCGCGGTCGCCTACCAGCTGTACGACCTCAAGGCCCTGCGCGACCTGCTCGACCAGGGCCTCGTCGACCGGCGCGACGACCTGTCGTTCAACGGCCGCGCGTGGACGCGCCTCGACGACATCGCCAACCTGGACATGCACTTCTGGGAGGTCTACCAGCGCGCGCGCGGCGGCGAGATCGCGCAAGCGCCCGGCTCCGAGGCGGAGTACCGCAGCCTCGAGGAGGAGGACGCCGACGCGCCGACGATGATCGTGCCGGGCAGCCGCGGCAAGCCCACGTCGCGGCGCGACCTGCGGCAGCCGGAGCGCGACGAGCCGGGCGTGCTGCTGTTCGAGGACGAGGACCAGATCGAGACGCCCGCGGCGCGCCCGCGCCGGCCGGGGCACTACGCCGAGCCGCCGTCCGACGGCGAGTCCGTCTCCGACGACGCCACGGTCATGCGCCCCGGGCCGCCGGCCGCGGCGGTGCGCCAGCAGCAGACGATGAAGCTGCTCGGCGCGACCTACGGTCGCAGGGCAGCGATCCGCGCCGCTGCCACCGCCGCCGCCGCGCGCCCGGGCCGCGCGCCGGTCCGGGTGGCCGAGCGGGCCCGTGCTCGCGGGCGTGGCTTCGCGGCGGTCCTGGCGATGGGCTTCGCCCTGGCGCTCGCGGTCTACGGGCTCGAAAGCGCTGGCGCACCGAGGGCGACGAGCCCGACGAGCAGGTGCTGACGAGCCCGAGGAGGCGCCGTAGCCGGTGGCCGAGCCCGAGCCGGCGCCACGACCGGAGCCGGCGCCCGAGCCCACGCAGCCCGCGTCGGTGCGGCCGGCGCCGCAGCCCGCGCCGAAGCCGCAGCCCCAGCCGGCGGCGCCGAAGCGAGCCGCAGCCGCAGCCCGCACCGAGCCCCAGCCGAAGCCGGAGCCGGCGCCCCAGCCCGAGGCCGTGGCGCCCGAGCCGGTGGCGCCCGAGCCGGTGGCGCCCGAGCCGGTGGAGCTCGTGCCCGCGGAGCTGCCTGGGCCCCACCGCGGCCCGTTCCCGCGCCGGTCCCGCCCCGCTGCCGGCGCCCACGACCGGTCCGCACCGTCCTCGCCCGCGCCCACCGCGGAGCCCGCGCCCGCGCCCGTGCCCGAGCCGGCGCCGGCGGAGCCCCAGCCGGCGCCCGCGGAGCCCCAGCCCCAGCCTGCGCCCGCGACGGCACCTCGAGCCCGGGGGCAAGGGCAGGCAAGGGCAAGGGCAAGGGGAGGAGGGGCAAGCCGCGCCGGCCCCGGCGCCCGAGCCGGCCGCGCCCGTCCCGCAGCCCACGCCCCCCATCGGAGGGCCCCCGCCGTGAAGATCTCCTGCGAGCACTGTGGAACCCGACACGACGTCGACCCGCCCCCGTGGGTCGTCTCGTCGGGCCGCCCGTTCCGGTTCCGCTGTGCCGCCTGCGGCGGGTCGCAGTCGGTGCGTCCCGACGCCGTCTCCACCACCCCCGCGCCCGCGCGCCCCACCGAACCGCTGTCGGCGCCCCCGAGCGAGCAGGACACCGAGGTCCCGCTCCAGCGCACCGTCACGCCGACCAGCTCGGCGCCGCGCACCGCGCCAGGCACACCGGGGATCTCGGACGAGCCGTCCGTGTCCGATCCGCCGCCGCTCCCCGCGCTGACCCCGCGCACCACCCCATCCCGGGAGCCCGCGCGCGCCGAGCCCGTCCACGGGCACACCGAGCCCGTCGACACCGAGCCCGTCGACACCGACCCCATCGACATCCCGCCGCCGGCCCTGCTCGACGACGACGACAACGCCGTCCCCGAGCCCGAGCCCGAGCCCGCGCCGCAGCCCGAGCTCCAGCGCGAGCCCGACACCGAACCGCCCGCGCCGCCCGAGCCGCCCGCCGCCGAGCCGACGCCGCTGTTCCTCAAGCAGCAGGGCCAGATCTACGCCGTGCGCGACTGGCCGACGCTCCGCCGCTGCTCGGCGATCCAGCGGCGGAGCGTCGACCGCAACGACCTCGTCTCCGAGGGCGGCGTCCGCTGGGAGCCCGTCGGCAGCCGCCCCGACCTGTCCGACCTGTTCGAGGAGGTCCTCACCACCGGCCCCATCAACCTCCCGTTCGACGGCGAGACCCCGTTCGGCGCGCCGAGCGCCTCCGAGCAGTGGACCGACGACGACACCGACGGCGTGCCCGTGGGCCTCCCGCCGCTGCCCACCGAGTCCTCCCCCGCCCCCGACGCGACGCCGATGCCCATGCTCGGCGACCTGCTCGGCCTGCGGCGCAGCCGGGCCAGCTGGCGCCGAGCGACCGGCCACGGAGCGCCCCGAGGCGAGCGAGGAGGAGGCCTCCCCGACGCCGTCGATCCCGAGATGCTGAGCGTCGAGGACCACCCCGCCCCACCCCCACGCCGCCCGAGCCGAGTCCGGCCGAGACCCCGACCCGGCGCTCGCTGTTCGAGATGGACACCGAGCAGCTGCCCATCCTCACGCCCGAGGACCTCGGCTACGTCGAGGAGGACGAGGAGGTCGCCGCCGAGGAGGCCGTCGCCGAGTACCAGGAGACGGGCGAGTGGCAGCGGACGCCGCGCCGCGCGTCGCGCTCGGCGTCGTGGTCCGACGAGGCGACGACCACCCGCACCGCCACCCCCTACGAGCCCGCGTCGGGCGTGCGCGAGCCGTTCTTCTCCTCGCGCGAGCCCGAGGAGCCCGAGGAGGACACCGACGAGCAGCAGCGCGGACCGGTGGCCGACCCGGCGGCGTCGGGCATCCACGTCCACCCGCGCAAGTCGCGCCCGCCGCCCAGCGCGGCCACGCCGGTGCCCGCACCCGTCCCGTGGACGCCCCCGCCGCTCGGCGTCGCGGACGACGACGACGACGTGCCGTCCGTCCCCGCCCAGATCGACATCCACGCCTTCCAGGACGAGTGGGAGGCCCAGGCCCCGCGCCGGAGCGGCGGCTGGCTGCTGTGGTCGGCCGCGGCGATGGTGACGGGCCTCGCCCTGCTGGCCGTGATCCTGTGGATCGCCTGGCCCCCCACGCCGCCGGCCCTCGCCCTGCCGCAGCCCCAGCCGCTGGAGGTGGCGCCCACCGCCGCCCCGAGCCGCCGCCCGAGCCCGAGGCCGCCGCCCCGGTCCCGGCCCCCGCGCCGGAGCCCGAAGCCGCCGCCCCCGCGCCGGCGCCGGCGCCCGCACCGGCGCCGGCCGATCCCGCCGCCAAGATCGAGACCCTGCTCGATCGCGGCTGGCAGCTTCGCGGGCAGCAACCCCTCCAAGGCCGGCGCGCTGTTCCGCGAAGCCCTCGAGCTGCAGCCCGACCACGACGAGGCGAACTACGGCTACGGCTACATCATGCTCATGCAGAACCGCCGCGCCGAGGCCACCGCCCACCTCTGCCGCGCGCGGAGCTCTTCCGACCCCGAGATCCGCACCGACGTGACCGGACTCATCGACCACAACGCGCTCAAGTGCCGGTGACTGCCTCCCGTTGATGCGCCCCGGCGGCTCCGCGGATGATGCGCGCCCCCTCCCGAGATAAGCGTCCGCGGAGGACGGCCCCGGGCAGGGGCGAAGGAGCGCACGTGGCCGACGAAGAGGATACTTCCACAAGCTCGACCAGGAGGCGAAGGACAAGCTCCGCGCGCGCATGGAAGCCGAGCAGGCCATCGCCGATCGCGAGGCGCGCAAGGCCCTCCACTACTTCAAGTGCGGCAAGTGCGGCGCCGACATGCGCACCGAGACCTTCCGCGGCCTGCCCGTCGAGGTCTGCACCGAGTGCCACGCCGTGCTGCTCGACCCGGGCGAGCTGCAGACGCTCGCCGGTCAGGACGAGACCGACACGTTCTCTCGTTCTTCTCGATGTTCGGCGGCCGCCGCCGCTGATCCCCGCACCTACGGGGTCTCGCCAGGAAGGGCTGCGTGCGCCGACCGGTCGGCGGGCCCCTCGCCCGGCGCAGCTGCGCACGGACACTCGGAGGCCGACGAATGGCGCGCTGGACGACTGCGGACAGCGAAGAGCTCTACCAGATCCCCGCCTGGGGCCAGGGCTGGTTCTCGGTGAACCCGTCCGGGAACCTCACGATGCGCCCGCCGCCGGGCGGTGCGGCGCCGGGTGACACCCCGGCGCCCGCCGGGTCCGACGGCGACGTGGGCATCGACCTCAAGGTGCTGGTCGACGACCTGAAGCGCCGGGGGATCGCGCTGCCCGTCCTCATCCGGTTCTCCGACCTGATCCAGGCGCGGATCGAGGCGCTGTCGGGGGCGTTCCAGCGGGCGTTCGACGACTACGAGTTCAAGGGGCGGTTCCGCGGCGTCTACCCGATCAAGGTCAACCAGGACGCGCAGGTCGTCGGCGACTTCGTGAAGTACGCCGCGCCGCACCACCTGGGCCTCGAGGCGGGCAGCAAGCCCGAGCTGCAGGTCGTGCTCGCGATGCTCGAGGACCCCGAGGCCCTCATCATCTGCAACGGCTACAAGGACCGCGAGTACATCCAGATGGCGCTGCTCGCCCGCAAGCTCGGGCGGAACTGCATCATCGTGGTCGAGAAGATCGAGGAGCTGGCGCTCATCCAGGAGCTGGCGCGCGAGCTCGACCTGCGGCCCGTCGTCGGCATCCGCGCGAAGCTCACCGCGAAGGGCTCGGGCCGCTGGCAGGGCTCGGTCGGCGACCGCGCCAAGTTCGGGCTGACGGTGCGCGAGGTCGTCCAGGTGGTGCACCTGCTGCGCGACGCCGACATGCTCGACTGCCTGCAGCTGCTGCACTTCCACATCGGCAGCCAGGTCACCTCGATCCGCGCGTTCAACACGGCCCTGCGCGAGGCCTGCCGGCTGTACACCGAGCTCGTGCGGCTCGGCGCGAACATGCGGTACTTCGACGTGGGCGGCGGCCTCGGCGTCGACTACGACGGGTCGCGCACCAACTTCGAGAGTTCGATGAACTACTCGATGGACGAGTACGCCGCGACCGTGGTGGCGAGCCTGGCCGACGCCTGCAACCAGCTCGACCTGCCGCACCCCGACATCATCACCGAGTCCGGCCGGGCGATGATCGCCCACCACGCCGCGCTCGTGTTCGACGTGCTCGGCGTGACCCGCATGGTCGACAGCAAGCCGCCGAAGGCCCCGCGCGACGAGGCGCCCGAGGAGCTGCACGAGCTGTGGGAGGTCTTCCGCAGCATCACCGGCAAGAACCTCCAGGAGCCGCTGCACGACGCGACCGAGATCCGCGAGCAGAGCCTGATGAAGTTCAACCTCGGGCTCACGAACCTCGAGGAGCAGGCCGAGGTCGAGGCGCTCTACTTCGCCGTGGTGAAGAAGCTCTGGAAGATCGCCGAGAAGGCCGATCACCTCCCCGAGGAGCTGAGCCGCTGCAGAAGACGCTCGCCGACATCTACTACTGCAACTTCTCGGTGTTCCAGTCCTGCCCGGACTCCTGGGCGATCGGGCAGCTGTTCCCCATCGTCCCCATCCACCAGCTGCACATCGAGCCCACCCGCCGCGCCGTGCTCGCCGACCTGACCTGCGACTCCGACGGCAAGATCGAGCGGTTCATCGACCGGCGCGACGTGAAGCACGTCCTCGAGGTCCACGACCCGCAGGGCAAGCCCTACTACCTCGGCATGTTCCTGGTGGGCGCCTACCAGGAGATCCTCGGCGACCTCCACAACCTGTTCGGCGACACCAACGTGGTGCACGTGTCGGGCTCGCCGGGCCGCCAGGGCTACCGCATCGACACGGTCGTCGAGGGCAACGTGGTGCGCGAGGTCCTCGAGTACGTGTCGTACGACAAGACGCGCCTCGTCAAGCGGCTGCGCGCCCGGGTCGAGGAGGCCATCGAGGACGGCCGCCTGTCGCCCGAGGAGGGCGGTCTGCTCGTCAACACCTACATCCGCGGGCTGGAAGGCTACACCTACCTGTCGTAGGGTGCTCCCCCACCGCGAGGTCCGCATGTCCAGCCAGACCGCTACGCCCCCCACCTGGGACCTCGACGTGCTGGTGAGCGGCGGCCCCGGCGGGCCGGCGTTCTCCACCCGCCGTGACACGCTGCGGCAGCGCCTCGAGGAGGCGGCCGCCCGGGTGGCTGCCCTGGGCGCGGTGGCGGACGACCCGGCCGGCTGGGCGCAGCTGATCGTCACGCTCACCCAGCTCGACGACGATCTGGGCGACCTGAGCTCGTTCGCTGGCTGCGCCTCCGCCGTCGACGCCCGCTCCGAGGCCGCCCGCGCCGCCGAGGGCGACGCCGACGAGCTCGAGCGGCAGCGCAAGCTCGTCGTGGTGGCGCTCGACGCCACGCTCGACGCCGCGCCCGACGCCGCCTTCGACGCGCTGCTGGCGCGCCCGGAGCTCGCCGACCACGCCGCGGCGCTGCGCCACCAGCGCGCCGGCAAGCGGCTGCGGCTGCCGCCGGCGCTCCAGGCGCTGAAGGTGGCGATGGACCGCGAGGCGCTCACCGCCTGGGGCCGCCTCTACGACCAGATCTCCGGCACCCTCACCGCCGAGCTGGCGCTGCCGGGCCAGGAGCCCCGCCGGGTGGGCATCGCCGAGGTGGCCGCGCTCCGGGCCGACCCCGACCCCGAGGTCCGGGCGCGGGCCTCCGCGGCCGGCGCCGCCGCCTGGGGCTCGGTCCGCGACCTGTGCGCCCACACCCTGACCCAGATCGTCGGCGCCCGGCAGCAGCACAACGACCGGCTCGGGGTCGACGAGCTCGCCTACACGATGCACGGCAACCGGGTCGACGCCGCGCTGCTCGACGCCATGTGGGCCGCCGCCGACGCCGCGCGCCCCGCGCTCGTGCGGTACCTGCGCCACAAGGCGACGCTGCTCGGCAAGGAGCGGCTCGACTGGTACGACGTCGAGGCCCCGGTGGGCAGCAGCGACCGGCGCTGGGCCTGGGGCGACGCCACGCGCGACATCCTCGGCGCGTTCGGCGGCTTCCACCCCGAGCTCGCCACGTTCGCGGGCGAGGCGCTCGACGGCCGCTGGGTCGACGCCCTGCCGCGCGAGGGCCGCCTGCCGGGCGGCTTCTGCGCCGGGTTCCGCGAGGCCGGGCAGTCCCGCATCTTCATGACCTTCACGGGCACGCTCGACAACGCCACCACGCTGGCCCACGAGCTCGGCCACGCCTACCACAACCGGGTGCTCGACGCCGAGCCGAGCGCCCGCTGCGCGCTCACCAGCGCGCTCGCCGAGACGGCCAGCACGTTCGCCGAGGCCATCTTCCGCGACCGGCTCCTCGCCACCGCCCCGACGACGCGTTCCGCGCCTTCATGCTCGACCAGCAGCTGCAGGCCGCCACCGCCTTCCTGATGGACATCCCCCACCGCTACCAGCTCGAGCGCCGGCTCTACGCCCTGCGCCGCGAGGGCGGGCTGCGGGCCGACCAGCTGAGCGAGGAGGTCACCGCCATCCAGCGCCGCTGCTACGGCGACGCGCTGGCGAGCTGGGACCCGCTGTTCTGGTGCAGCAAGCTGCACTTCTACATCGCGGGCATGTCCTTCTACAACTGGCCCTACGCCTTCGGCTACCTGTTCAGCAGCGCGGTGTACGCCGAGGCCCGCCGCACGGGCCCCGCGTTCCTGCCGAAGCTGCAGGACCTGCTGCGCCGCACCGGCTGGCAGGACACCGCCGCGCTCGGCCGCGACGTGCTCGGCGCCGACCTGCGCTCGCCCGCCTTCTGGGAGGGCGCGGTGCAGAGCATCCCCGGCTGGGTCGACGCGTTCGAGCAGGCGACCACGCCGAGCTGACCGAGGAGCGTTCCGCACATGGACATCGTGTGGGTGGCGGCCGAGATGGCGCCGTTCAGCAAGACGGGCGGGCTCGGCGACGTGGCCGGGGCGCTGCCCCGGGCGCTCGCCGCCCGCGGGCACCGCGTCCTCGCCATCTCGCCCCGCTACCGCGCCGTCCCCGAGGCGCGGGAGCTGCCGTACACCGCCGTGGTGCACCTGTTCGGCGTCGACCACCGCGTGCGGTTCCACGCGCTCGACCGCGACGGCGTCCGCTGGCTGCTCGTCGACAACCCCTGCTTCCAACGCGCCGGCATCTACGGCGACGACCAGGGCCCCTACGGCGACAACCTCTTCCGCTACGCCCTGCTGTCGCGCGCCGCCATCGAGGCCGCGATGCACGTGCCCGTCGACGGGCGCCCGCTCGGCCAGCGCGTCGTGTTCCACGTCAACGACTGGCACACGGGGCTCCTCCCCGTCTACCTCGACGCCCACTACCGGGCCTCGGGGCGGATGCGCGCCGCCGGCGTGGTCCTCGGGCTGCACAACCTCGGCCACCAGGGCAGCCAGCCCGCCGAGGCCTTCGCCGGGCTCGAGCTGCCGCCGCGCTGGTTCCCCACGGTCGAGATGGGCGGGCGGCTCAACCCGCTCAAGGCCGGCATCGTCTCCGCCGACGCGCTGGTGGCCGTGAGCCCCACCTACAGCCGCCAGATCCAGCACGACCACGGCTTCGGCCTCGAGTCCGTCCTGCGGATGCGTTCGGAGCGGCTCGTGGGCATCCTCAACGGCATCGACCCGAGCTGGGACCCGCGCAGCGACGTGCACCTGCCCGCGCACTACGGCCCGGGCGACCTCGCCGGCAAGGCGCAGTGCAAGGCGGCGCTGCAGCGCGAGCTCGGCCTGCCGGTGCGCGACGACGTGCCGCTGCTCGCCTTCATCGGGCGCCTCGACCACCAGAAGGGCCTCGACCTGCTGGAGGGGATCGCCCCCTGGCTGCTGGGCCACGACCTGCAGCTCGTCGCGCTCGGCAGCGGGGCCAGCCGCTGGCAGGACTTCCTGCGCACGCTGGAGCGCGCCGCCCCGTCGCGGGTCCGGGCGCGCATCGGCTTCGACGAGCCGCTGGCGCACCGCATCGAGGCCGGCGCCGACGTGTTCCTGATGCCGAGCCGCTTCGAGCCGTGCGGGCTGAACCAGCTGTACTCGATGCGCTACGGCACCGTCCCCGTGGTGCACGCGACGGGCGGGCTCGCCGACACCGTCACCACCGTCGACCCGGCCCGCGACGACGGCACCGGGTGGGCGTTCCCCGACTACGACGCGGGCTCGTTCCGCCGCGCCCTCGAGTTCGCGCTCACCACGTACCACCGGTTCCCCGGCGCCTGGCGCCGCATCCAGCACAACGGGATGACGCGGGATTCCTCGTGGAACCGCTCGGCCGGCCTGTACGAGACCGTGTACCAGCGGGTCCTCGGCTGGCGCTGAGGCTCCTGCGCGCGCTGGGCGCCGCCGTGTGGTCGGCGCTCGCGGTGTGCGGCCTGCTCGGCCCCCTCGCGAGCTGGGCCACGGGCAACTACCTCGGCATCGTCGTCGCGTGCGGGCTCGGCCTGTTCCTGGCCGCGATGATGAGCGCCGACCAGCGCTCCCGGCCGGGTCCCCCTCCGCTTCCTGCTCGTGCTCCAGGGCCTCGCGCTGGGCGGCTACGGCAGCTGGGTGCTGGCGACGCCCGCCGACCCTGGGTGCACGTCGCCGGGCACACGCGCGTGGCGCTGGCCCTGCGCGACGGCCAGGTCGCCGCGCTCGACTTCGCCGAGGCCGGCGCGCTGCGGGCGCCCGATCCCGACGGCCGCTGGGTCGCCGTCGACTTCCCGGGCGCGCACGCGCGGACGCTCGCCCTCGCGCCGGACGGCACCGCGGTGGCGCTGGAGGATCGGCGCGAGATCGGCTGGGCCTTCGGGCGCGCCTGGACGCAGGAGCCGGGGCTGCGGCAGGTCCGCGGGCTCGTCGGCACCGACCGCGCCGTGCTCGCCGCCGCGGACGGGCAGCTGCACCGGCGCACGCCGCGGGGCTGGGTCGCCGTGCCCGGCGTCGCCGCGGACGCCGTCTGCGCGCGCGGGGCGGACGTGCTCGCGGTGGGGGGCGGCCGGACCTGGCGCAGCGCCGACGGCGGCGACACCTTCGCCGCGGGCGAGGCCGCCGGGCCGGCCCACGACTGCGCCCTCGCCGCCGACGGCAGCGCCTGGCTCGTCGACCGCGGCCTGTTCCACAGCGCGCTGGCCCGGCTCGGCCCGCACCCGCGCACCGTCGAGGCGCCCTCGCCGCGGGTCGAGGCCGTCGCCGTCGACCCCGACGACGCCGACCACGTCTGGCTCGGCGTGTGGGGCGAGGGCGTGTTCCGCACCGTCGACGGCGGCGCGGTGTGGACCCGGGAGGGCCTGCGCGGGTGGGAGGTCGCGGCGCTGGTCGTCGACTTCGGCGCCCGCCGCGCCTGGGCCGGCACCGGCTCCGGCGTGCTGGAGCGCCGCTTCTAGCGAGGCTACCAGTTGCGCATCGCGCCGAGGTCCTCGACCTGCGCGTACCCCGCGGCCTTCAGGGTGCCCGCCGCCGCCGCGCTCCTCGCGCCGCTCCGGCAGTACACCACGACCGGGCGCTGCTTGTCGGGGAGCTCCCGCAGCCGGGCCTTCAGCTGGTCGACCGGGATGTTGACGGCGCCGTCGAGGTGGCCGGCGGCGAACTCGCCCGGGGTCCGCACGTCCACCAGCAGCGCGCCGCCCTCGACCAGGCGGTGGGCCTCGGCGCTGTCGCGCTTGCCGGCCCCCATCACGATCACGGCGAACACGCCGACGACGGCGACGACCCCCAGGATCCACGGCCACATCTCGCGCATGCCGGCCCCCTCCACCCTCCTTAACGCCACGCGCCGAAGTCGAAGCACACCTCGCCGAGCGCCTCGGGCCCGGCCCAGGCCCGCGCGCAGCCGTCGCAGGTGCCGGGCGGGGTGACGACGACGTCGTCCTGCAGGACGGGGTCGAACACCAGGTCCACCCAGCGCCCATCCGGGCCGAGCGCCGACACCGTGCCCGCCGGCTCGAGGTCGCAGTCGCCGATGCCGGCGGCCGGGTCCACCAGGATCACCTGGTCGAACGCCACGACCGGCAGCGGCCCCGACAGCCCGATCAGCGACCCGTCGAGGATGCTGGCCAGCACGGTGTTGCCGGCCCGGTACCGCGTCAGGTAGAGGTCGGGCTCGACCCCCTCCTCCACCCAGGTCCCGGCGACCGCGGGGTGGTCGGTGTCGAAGGTCCCCGCCACGTACAGCGACTCGGTCACGACGGCGCCGTCGTCGGAGACGGCGCGCTGCACGGCGCCGTCGAGCGCCAGGGAGGTCCCCGGGCGCGACACCGTGGCCACGCCGCCCACCGTCTCGACGCTGGCGCCGGGGTACGCCTGGAGCAGGTCCACGCCGTAGCCGTCGAAGGTGGTGCCGGAGCCGGCGGTGCACTGGTCGAGCCAGTAGCGCACCTCGCCGTCGGTGTAGAACGCGGGGCAGGCGGCGTCGGCGCCGGCGGCGAGGTCGCGGTAGGCGGCCAGCACGGGCTCGGGGTCGAAGCGGACGGCGCGGTCGAGCGCGTCCTGGACCCCCTGCGCCACGTCGGGGAGCGGCACGTCGGTGGGGGCGGTGGTCGCGGGCACCGTCCACGGCGCCGACGGGTCGGTGAGCGCCGACGTGGCGGGCGCCTCGTCGGGGGTGCAGGCGAAGACGCCGAGGAGCAGCGGGCTCACGCGAGCACTCCCTGCAGCGGCCGGACCCCGGGCACGTGCTCGGCCGGGTCCACGTCGGCGAGCGCGAGCAGGGTGGCGCCGAGCGCCTCGGCCGACAGCAGCGGCCCGTCCGCCACGACCTCGGCCGAGCCGGGGTCGACGGGCTGGCCGGCGTGCAGCGCGTCGTAGCCGCCGACCACGCGGCCGCCGGTGAGCCCCGGCCCGAGCACCAGCGCCGAGGTGTAGGGCCAGTGGTCCTTGCCGCCGAAGCCGTTGAGCTGCGGCGTGCGGCCCATCTCCGACAGCACGACCACCACGGTCTCGTCGAGCAGCGAGGGCGACGCGCTGCCCGGCGTGCCGCCCAGCAGCGCCATCAGCTGGTTCAGCCCGGCGAAGGTGGCCTCGAACAACGCGCTCTGGACGGTGTCGTTGGCCGCGTGCGTGTCCCAGGCGCCGTCCGCCGACAGGCAAACGCAGCGGCTCATCCCCACCGACAGCGCGTCCACCGCGACCTCGGCCTGCTCGGCGAGGGTGGCGCCGCCCGTGAAGTCCATGGTGTAGCGCAGGTCGCGCAGCGCCGCGGCCGACGACGCCGCCTGCTCGTAGGCCTGGTACAGGGGCGCCGCCGTGCCGCCCGTCACCCGCGCCGCCTGGCCGCGGGCCCGGCTGCGGGCGAAGCGCTCCACCACGTGCTGCGTGGGCAGCGGCAGGCCCGGCTGCACCTGGTCGGACCAGGCCACGATGTCGCCGTCGACCAGGGCCTCGAGCTGGCCCGCGACGCCCGTGCGCGCCACCGACGCGCCGAGGGGCCCCGGGAACGACGGCCCGCCCAGCACCAGGCTCGGCACGGTGGTGGGCGCGCCGGCCGCGCCGAGGATGGCCGGCCAGTCGGGCTTGAGCCCGGACGAGTCGCCGGTCATGGCGATCATCCGGCAGATCTCGTGGGCGATGGAGCGCACCAGCAGGCCGTTGAACACGACGGCGCGGTCGGCGTGGCCCTCGAAGAAGGCGCGCACCGACGGGCGGGCCGGGTGGTCCACGAAGCGGATCCCGCCGACGGTGGCGCGCTCGGCGCCGGGCTCCATGTCGACGGCGGGGTTGTCGAAGGCGTCGGCGAAGACCCGCGTGGGGTCCCAGCCGCCGCTCGCGAAGACGAACAGGAACCGGCGGTCGCCCGGCGCGGCGGCGGCCGACGCCAGCGACGGCGTCAGCAGGCTGCTCGCGAGGGCCGAGGCGAGGAAGCTGCGGCGATCGAGGTGCATGGCGGCTCCTAGTACAGGACGAAGTCGGGATCGCGCATCAGCGCGTAGACGGTGCCGGCCCAGGCGGCGCGCGGGTCGCCGTCGGCGGCGAGGAGCTCCTGCCACAGGGCGAGGTCGGCGGCGACGGCCTCGCCGTCGGCGGGCACGTCCTGGCCGAGCAGCAGCAGGTGCAGGTCGACGAACTGGGCGGCGGCGTCCGCCGGCTCCGCGTCGTCCACGTCCACCCGGGTGAGCAGCGCGCCGGGGTCCTGCGAGAACAGCCAGGCCACCGCGGCCTCGGCCAGGCGCTGCTGCACGACCACCAGCGTGGCGTTGGGCGCCGTCGCCGCCGAGGTCACGGCCGTCCCGTCGGCGCCGCCCGCGAGCGTGCGCACGCCGATGGCGTCGGTGCCGAGCAGGTCGCGGCCGTCGAAGGTCCAGCGGAAGCCGGTCAGGGCCTCGACCTGGTCGGCCAGCAGGTCCGGCGTCATCAGCTTGACGGGGACCGTGCCCGGCACCTCGCTGTTCCCCGCGCGGTAGTCGGGGTCGGCCACGACGGAGCGCAGCAGCGCGCGGATCGTGAGCCCGCCCTGCAGGAAGTCCTCGCGGTGGGCGGTGAGGCGGTCGGCGTCGGCCAGGGTGGGGGGACGCCGGAGCAGCAGCGTGTAGGCCTGCTCGACCGCGCAGCCGACGAAGCGCTCGTCGCTGGCGATGCGCCGGCCGAGCTCGGCGAGGCTGCCGGTGCCCGTCGCGCCGTAGTAGCCGGGCGCGACGCCGGTGTAGTCCGTCCACAGCCGCTCGCGGTCGGGGTGGTAGACGGAGGCCTCGATGGCCGAGTCCTCGCTGTAGGCCCAGAACCCGAAGAAGTAGCTGGCCAGCGGGTCGAGCGTGACGTGGCAGCTCACGCAGGTCGGGTCGCTGCGCAGCGCGTCGTCGACGGCGCCCTCGTCGAGCAGGTCGACGTTGCGGTCGAAGGAGATGGGCCGCACCAGGTAGTCGTTGCACAGCAGCATGCGGCTCGTCTGGTTCGCGCGCTTGCGGTTGGCGTTCGAGCTGGTCGAGCCGTAGCGCCACCACAGGCCGTTGCCGGCGAGCACGCCCGCCGCGGGGCGCCCGTCGGGGTAGCGGGCGGGCTGCCAGCCGGGGCCGCGGTCGCGGTCGAGGCCGAACGCCGCGGCGAGCGTCTCGTCGGCCATCGTGTAGTCGGCGGTCACGATCTCCGTGTACGGCAGGTCCTCCTCGGCCACGTGCGCCCACAGGCGCGGGGCCTCGTCGCCGAGCGCGCGGTCGAGCGCGACGTCGTCGGGCAGGTGGAGGTCGAAGGCCGAGAACGGGAAGTCCTCGGTGCGGGTGAGCGTGATCTCGCTCCACAGCGCCGCGACGCGGTCGCCGAAGCCCGGGTCGTGCAGCCAGTCCTCGACGAGCTCGTCGGCGACGGACGGGTCGTCGAGGCCGCGGTGGAGCTCGTCGAGCGTGGGCGGGCGGCCGCGCAGGTCGAGCGACAGGCGGCGAAGCAGGCGCGCCGGGGCCATCTCGGTGCGGGTCGGCGGCGCCGCGTCGGGGGCGGGCGCGGGGCAGCCGAGGAGCAGGGTCAGCGGGATCATCGCGCGCCTCCGTCGAGCCAGGGGGAGAAGTCGGCGCAGACCTCGGGCAGGGCGCGGCCGTCGTCGAGCGCGACGGCGTCGCCGCAGCCGTCGCAGCGCTGGGCGTCGCCCTCGTCCACGCCGAGGTGCGGGCCGTGGAAGGTCACCTCGACCCAGCGCCCGTCGGGGTCGCGCACGGTGACGGGGCCGCCGGGCTCGAGCGCGCAGGCGCTGCCCACGGCGAGGTTCGCTGCGGTGACCTCGCCGAAGCGCACGCTGTAGCGGCCGTCCGGCTGGTCCACGTCCACCGCGCCGTCGACGACGGTGGCGAGGCCGTAGATGCTGGGGACGGCGATCGTGGTGAGCACGAGCTCGACCGAGCGCGGGCCGTCGCGCAGCCAGCTCGGGGCGTCGTCGCCCTGCAGGCCGAAGCCGCCCACCAGCGCCGACTGCACGTAGGTGGTGGTGCCGTCGACGGAGGTGCCGGTCAGGCGCGCCGCCGTGCCCTCGAGGTCGAGCGCGCGGCCGTCGGGGTCGAGCAGGGTGATGTTGCCGCCGAGCGTGTCGCCCGTGAGCAGCGCGGTGCCGTCGTCGGTGGGCAGGTCCACGAAGTGGACGGCGTCGAGGTAGCCGCCGAAGTACGTCCCGTCGGGGGCGGTGCAGCCGTCGGCCCAGTAGGTGCCGCCGTAGCCGTCGTCGAAGGTGGTGGGGCAGGTCGGCGAGGCGCTGCGGGCGAACCGGTCGAGGTACGCGTCCACCAGCGGATCCGCCGGGAACGCCAGCGCGAGGGCCGCGGCGGCGGTGATCGCGTCGCCGAGCGCGTCCGGGTCGGGGTCGCCGGGCGGCGTGTCCGCGTCGGGGAAGGTCCAGGTCGCCGGGGAGGTCGGCGCGGTCGGCGTCGTGAGGGTGGCCACGGACGGGGTGGACGCAGGGTCGGGGGTGCAGGCGAGGGCCAGCGCGAGGATCGTCATCGGCGCTCCGGGAACGGGGGTTCGACCCGCGAGCCGGGCGGAGCGGAAAGGCAATTACTACAGGCGCGTGCGCGCCGAAATGGCTTCCCGATTCCTGGGCACCCAGGAGCAACCTCGTGGACGGAGCAGGAATCGGGGAAGCCCCATCGGCTTTGCTCGCGCTATTACGCGAGCGTGGGAGGCTCCATGGATCGCCGCATCCAGCTCGTCGCCGTCGCCGTCGCCGCCGCCTGGCTCGGGAGCCTCTCCCCGTGGGTCGCGGCCGACAGCCCGTCCCCGTCGCTGCCTCGGAGCTGCAGCTCGGGCGAGATCGTGGTGTCCACCGGCTCCGACCGGTTCGACTGCGTCCCGCTGCGCGACGTGCTGTCGATGTCGGGCTGTCAGGCGGGCGACTTCGTCACCGTGGCCGACAGCACGGGGCACCTGCAGTGCACCCGGCCGACGTCCACCCCCTGGGGCATCGAGAAGCTGCTGCCGGACTGCGCGTCGGACCGCATCCTGGTGAGCGAGGGCTTCGGCCGCTGGAAGTGCGCCGAGCTCACGCTTCGAGTAGGCGTCAGTGACGCGATGACGGAAATGCGCCCGACGCTTTTCCGTCGATTCCAGTCACCATGGCGCGTGCGTCAGCGCTCACGCACGGCCCGGGCCGCCCGCCGCAGCCGGTCGACCTCGCGCTCCGCCTCGAGCCGCTGCAGGGCGTCCTCTGCGTCGCGCGGCGGCGGCTGCACCTCGCTGCGCCCGCTGGCGGCGAGGTGCAGCTCGCGGAGCAGCGCCAGCAGCTCCTCCACGGCGGATTCGCGGGCCTCGATCAGCGCCGCCGCTTCGTCTCCGCCCCCGAGCGAGGCGTGGGCCTCGGCGGCGAGGCGGGCCTGCTCGAGGCGCAGCATGGCGGCGCGCAGCTCCGTCGACAGCGTCCCGGCCGACGCGCGCACCTCGGGATCGTCGGCGAGCTCGCGCAGCAGCACCTCGGCCGCGCCCCAGCGCGCGTCGGTCGGGATGCCGGCGACGGGCGGCGCGGACTTCGCCTCGGGCAGGCGGGCGCGGGCCGGCCCCGCCCGCGGCACCACCGCGAGCGAGTCGTAGACCACCTGGTCGCCCACGGTGGCGCGGCAGCGGAAGGTGTAGCCGTCGCTGGTGACGGCGACGTCGAGCTGCCGGCCGTCGGGCAGCGCCAGCGCGTGCACCGCGTAGTTCAGGTGGTTGCCGCCCACCCGGGTCCGCGCGACCTGCTCGCCGTCGACGGTGATCCGCTCGGAGAGCACGTAGTTCCGGACCTCGATCGCGCGCCCCTCGTACGAGAAGGACCAGCGGCCGAGGGGCAGCACCAGGACGCCGGCGAGCCCGCCGAGCACCGCCAACGCCACCAACAGGAAGACGAGGATCGACATCGCCCAACGGCATAACCGCCGCGCGGCGGCGCCGTGGAGGCGGTGCTAAGCGGGCTCGGGAGGCACGATGAGCGACGACGAGCTGGAGGCGCCGGGCTGGGACGCGATCCTCGGGGCGCTGCAGGGCATCTACGGCGGGCGCGAGCCCGACGCGCACTACGGCACGCTGATCCCGTACGCGCTCGGCGGCCCCGACCCGCTGCGCGGCATCTCCGTCTACCGGACCGACGCCTTCGGGCGCCCGCAGTGGCACTACGTCACCTTCGGGTTCACCGACCTGTACGAGAAGGAGGGCGACGACCCCGCGGTCAGCGGCTACGGCTTCGAGCTGTCGCTGCGCCTGGCGCGCGGCGACGAGGCCGAGCCGCCGCAGTGGCCCCTCGGCGTGCTGCAGTCCCTCGGGCGCTACGTCTTCCAGACCGGGAACCGCTTCGGCCGCGGCGACCACGCGAGCTTCCCCTTCGGCGACGGCGAGCGCGCGTTCGACGGCGCCGGCTTCGGCACCGACCGCGAGCTGCCCGCCGCGGTCGACTCGCCGAACGGCCGGTTCCTGTTCCTCGCGCTGGTGGGGCTGTACGAGGACGAGCTCGACGCGCTGCGCTCGTGGAACGGCGACAAGGCGCTCGCCGTGATCGATTCGCTCGACCCCGGGCTCGTCACCACGCTCGGGCGCGCGTCGTGGGCCTCGAATCCGCGCTTCGCCGCGGCCGTCGCCGAAGGGGTCGCGCAGGACGGCAGCTCCATGGGCCACCTGCCGTTCCCCGAGCTGCGCGTGTCGGGGCGCACCCTGACGATGCCGGCGTTCCGGCGCGACCTGTTCCTGCAGGCGCTGCGCAACCGGCTGCCGCACGGCCGCCGGCTCGACGTCTGGGCCGACGAGGACCGCCTCGTCCGATTCGAGCCCGGGCCCGCGTGGGCGGTGCAGGAGGAGGATTCCCTGCTGGTGGTGGCGGTCCCGCCCGACATGGACGCGCTGGCCGCCGCGGTGGACGGCGCCGCCCCGATCGACGGGCTCTCCTTCGTGCTCGAGCCGGACTGACCGGCGCGGGGCCTCAGCCGAGGTTCATCCGGAACCGGCGGACGGCGGCCACGAACAGCGTGCCCCCGATGACGAGCAGCGCCACGAGGTGCACCCACAGGTCGGCGAACGAGCTCCCCTCGAGCAGGTTCGCCCGCAGGATCTCGATGTACCACCGCAGCGGGTTGGCCCAGGTGACCGGCTGCATCCACTCCGGCATCGCGATGACCGGGGTCATGTTGCCCGACAGCAGGATGGCGGGGATCATGAAGAAGAAGCCGCCCATGAACGCCTGCTGCTGGGTGCGGGCGAAGGTCGCGACCATCAGGCCGGCGCCGACCGTCGACAGCAGGTAGGCGAGCGTGGCGCACAGCAGGAAGACGAGCGAGCCCCGCATCGGGACGTCGAACCACAGCGTGCCGGCGCCGAGCGACAGCGCCGTCGAGAGCAGCCCGAGGCCGACGTAGGGCAGGACCTTGCCGAGCAGCAGCACCCAGGCCGAGATCGGCGTCACCAGCACCTGCTCGAGCGTGCCCACCTCGCGCTCGCGGGTCAGCCCCATCGCGGCGATGAGCGTGGTGGTCGACACCAGCGTCATCGCGGCGAGGCCGGGGACCATGTAGGGCTGCGTGTCGAGCGTGGGGTTGGCGAGGATGCGCGGCTCGAGCCGCAGCGCGGGCGGCGCGCCGTCCCGGCCGACCTGGGCGAAGAACCGGCCCGCGGCCGAGGCGGCGACGCCGGACTGGCGCGCGTCCGTCCCGTCCACCACGACCTGGACCGGCGACGGGCGGTGCCGCAGGCGGTCGGCGGCGTAGCCGTGCGGCAGGATCACCACCGCCGCCACGTCCCCGTGGTCCATCGCCGCGAGGGCGGTGGCCGGGTCCGACGCCGCCATCTCCTGCTTCAGGGTGCCGTCGGCGAGGAGCTCGTCGAGGTCGCCGCGGCTGGTCTGCGTCTGGTCCTGGTCGACGACGGCCGTGGGCACGGCGTCGACGTCGAAGTTCACCGCCGTCCCGAACACCAGCAGCTGGATGATCGGTGCCAGCACGAGCATGCGGATGAGGCGGGTGTCGGCGCCCACCTGCAGCAGCTCCTTGCGGATCAGCGCGGCGAGCTGGGCGGCCCACAGGGGCATCTCGCGGTCGGGGTTCACACGATCCTCCGCTGGAACCGGGCCGCCGACGCGCCCACCGTGACGACGGCGAACGCCAGCAGGCCGAGCAGGTCGAGCCACACGTCGGTGAAGCCGGCGCCCTTGAGCAGCACGGCGCGCAGCAGCGCGACCAGGTACCGGGCGGGCACGAGGTGCGACAGCAGCCACAGGGGCAGGGGCAGGTTCTGCACCGGGAACATGAAGCCCGACAGCAGCAGCGACGGGAGCATCGCCGACAGCGTGCCGAGCTGGGTCGCGAGCATCTGCGACCGGGTGACGATGGAGATGAACAGCCCCTGGCCGAGCATGCCGACGATGAACAGCAGCGAGCCCAGCGCCACGAGCCACAGCGAGCCGCGCAGCGGCAGCTGGAAGACGGCGGCGCCGAGCGCCAGGGCCAGCAGCACGTCGAGCGCGCCGAGGGCGAGGTAGGGGAGCAGCTTGCCGAACACGATCTCGGGGATGCCGACCGAGGTGGCGAACAGCTGCTCCATGCTGCCGCGCTCCCACTCGCGGGCGACGGCCAGGCCCGTCAGCAGCACGCTGACCAGCGCCAGGACGTAGGTGATGGTGCCGGGGAGCATGAACATCGCCGACTGGCCGGCGGGGTTGTAGCGGGTCTGCACCGAGGGGAGCACGGCGGGCGGCTTGCGCGAGCGCGACGCCGCGATGGACTGCGTGATGGCCTCGGCGTTCGCGAGGAGCATGTTCGCGATGGTGCCGTCGGTGCCGTCGGCGAGGAGCTGGACGGCGACGGGATCGCCGCGGTCGAGGTCGGCGCCGGCGTGCGGCGGGACGATGAGCGCGGCGACGCTGCGGTTGGAGCGCAGGGCGCGGCGGGCCTCTTCGACGTCGGTGACCACGTCGACGAGCCGCAGGTCGCCCGAGGCCACCCAGGCGTCGATGAGGTCGGCGCTGGCGGCGGTGCGGTCCTGGTCGACCACCACCACCGGCAGGTCGTCGGCGTCGAAGCGGACGCCGAAGCCGAAGATGAGGATGAGCAGCAGCGGCATGCCGATGGCGAGGTACAGCATCGCCGGGTCGCGGCGGACGTGGGCGACCTCCTTGCGCGCCATCGCCCACACGCGGCGGACGAAGCGCTCGACGGGGCCGGCGGGCTTCAGCGCGGGCTGTTCGGCGCTCATGCGGCCTCCTCGCGCTGGACGACGGCCAGGAACACGTCCTCGAGCGTGGCCCGGGTGGGCTCGATCTCGGCCTGCGGCGCCACGGCGCGGGTCGCGCGCAGCACGTCGGCCATGGGCACGCCGCCGACGCGCACGTGGAGCGCGGCGCCGAACGGCTCGACCTGGCGGACGCCGGGCAGCGCGCAGGGCCTCGGCCGCGCGGTGCACGCCCGGGCCGGTGACGCGGTAGACCTCGCCCGGGACCCAGGTGCGGGCCAGGCCCTCGGGGCTGTCGAGCGCCACGAGGCGTCCGTCCACCATCAGGCCGATGCGGGCGCACTGCTCGGCCTCGTCGAGGTGGTGGGTCGTGACGAAGACGGTGACGCCCTCGCCCGCGAGGCGGCGGATGAGGTCCCAGAACCGGCGCCGCGACACGGGGTCGACGCCCGCGGTGGGCTCGTCGAGGAAGACGATGCGCGGCTCGTGGATGAGCGAGGCGCCGAGCGCGACGCGCTGGCGCGTGCCGCCGGGGAGCTCGCCCGTCTGGGTGTCGAGGAGGCCGTGCAGGTCGACCTCCTCGGTGACGGCGTCGATGCGGCGGGCGATCTGGGGGGCGCGCAGGCCGTAGGCGCCGCCGAAGAAGGCCAGGTTCTGGCGCACCGTGAGGTCGGGGTACAGCGAGAAGCGCTGCGACATGTAGCCGATGCGGCGCTTCACCTCGCGGGGGGCCGAGGCGATGGAGGCGCCGGCGACCATGGCCTCGCCGGCCGTGGGCTGCAGGACGCCGATCAGCATGCGGATGGTCGTGGACTTGCCGGCGCCGTTCGCGCCGAGCCAGCCGAAGATCTCGCCCTGCTCGACGTGGAACGAGACGTCGTCCACGGCGACGAACTTGCCGAACTCGCGGCGCAGGGCGTGCACCTCGATGGCGTGGGGGCGCTCACGCGGCCGCCTCGAGCGTGCGCACGAAGAACTCCTCGAAGGAGCCGCTCTCGCGCGCCATGGCGACAGGGTCGCCCTCGGCGAGGAGCCGCCCGGCGTAGAGCACGCCGACCCGGTGGCAGCGCTCGGCCTCGTCCATGTAGGGGGTGGTGACGAGGACCGTGGTGCCCTGGGCGACGAGCTCGTGGAGCAGCGTCCACAGCTCGCGGCGGCTGACGGGGTCGACGCCGTTGGTGGGCTCGTCCAGCAGCAGGACGGCGGGCTGGTGCAGCAGGGCGCAGGCGAGGGCGAGCTTCTTGTACATGCCGCCCGACAGGGCGTCGGCGCGGCGGTCCACGAACGGGGCCAGGCGCGTGATGTGCAGCAGGCGCTCGCGGCGCTCGCGGAACACCGGGCGCGGGACGACGAACAGCTCGGCGAAGAAAGAGAGGTTCTCGTCGATGGTGAGGTCGCCGTACAGGGCGTACTGCTGCGGCATGAGGCCGATGACCTCGCGGGCGGCGCGGGTGCGGGGGTCCATGCCGAGGACGCGGACCTCACCGGCGTCCGGGTCGAGCAGGCCGGCGACGGCGCGGACGGCGGTGGTCTTGCCGGCGCCGTCGGGGCCGACGAGGCCGTAGAGCTCGCCGCGGGGCAGGCGCAGGGTGAGGCCGTCGAGGGCGCGGACGGCGCCGAAGCTGCGGACCACGCCCTCGGCGTCGATGGCCAGGGGCTCGCTCACCGGGCGCTCCCGTCCGCGGCGACCGCGCTGTCGGTGTCGTCGAGCGTCACCTGGACCGGCATGCCGGGGCGCAGGGCCTCGTCGGGGTTGGTGACGCGGACCTCGACCGGGTAGACCAGGCGGTCGCGGTCGGTGCGGGTCTGGACGTTGCGCGGGGTGAAGGCGGCCTCGGCGCCCACCTTCGAGACGGTGCCCGTGAAGGTGCGGTCGGGCCAGGCGTCGGCGACCAGCGTGGCCTGCTGGCCCGTGTGGGCGGCGGCGAGCTCGGCGTTGGGGAGCCAGAAGGTGGCGGTGACCTCGGAGAGGTCGACGATGGCGGCCACCGCCGTGCCCGGGACCACGACCTCGCCCTCCTCGTAGGGGAGGGTCTCGACGATGCCGTCGCGGGGGGCCTCGACCGTGCACTCGTCGACGGTGAGCTGGGCGCGGTTGACGGCGGCCTCGACGGCGCGGACCTGCTCGGCGGCCGCGGAGGCGTTCTCGGCGGCGGCGGCGGCCTGGCCCTTGGCGAGGCCGATCTGGAGGCGGGCGGCGCGGGCCTGGGCGATGGCGGCCTCGCTCTGGTGCTCGAGGGCCGAGGCGCTGGTCGTGCTCTGGTCGACGACCGCGACCGAGGTGCCCTCGTCGAGGGACTGGACGCGCTGGGCCTGGCGGGCGGCGGCGTCGCGCTGGGCGACCACGGCGTCGGCCTGGGCGGCGGCGGCCTGGGAGGCGACCCAGGCCGAGCTCGTGCCCACGCCGGCGGCTTCGGCCTGGGCCATGGCGGCGCGGGCCTGGGCGGAGGCGGCGGAGAGGCGGGCGCGGGCCTCTTCGAGGGCGGCGTCGGGCTCGCTGCAGTCGATCTCGGCGAGGAGCTGGCCGGCCTTGACGCGGTCGCCCTCTTCGACGAGGCGGTGGAGCAGGCGGCCGCCGACGCGGGGGCTGACGAGGACGCGGTCGCCCTCCACGGTGCCCGACCCGCCGGGGGGGCCGCTCAGGGCCCACTGCTGGGTGAGCAGGCGGGCGCCGATGAGCAGGGTGGGGACGACCACCACGGCGGCGACGATGGCCTGGATGCGCATTGGGGAGACCTCCGGATGGGGAGCGGGAGATGCAAGGGGAGTGCCAACGGCGGGCGGCGCGGGTCGTGGAGGGGTCGAGGGGGCGAGAGCGAGGGCGAGGTCGAGGTCGAGGTCGAGGTCGAGGTCGAGGTCGATCTCGAGGTCGATCTCGAGGTCGATCTCGAGGTCGAGGTCGATCTCGATCTCGATCTCGAGGGCGATCGCGAGGGCGAGGTCGAGGTCGAACTCGAGGTCGAGGGCGAGGTCGACGTCGAGGTCGAGGTCGAGGTCGACCCGATCTCGAGGGCGATTTCGAGGGCGAGGGCGAGGTCGAGGTCGAGGTCGAGGTCGAGGTCGATCGGGCGGCCGTCGTCCAGCGTTGTTCGGATGGGTGAACACCGGTGTTCGATCTCCGTACAGCCGGCGTTCGCTCCTCGCCCTCCGAGGTCGACCTCGACCTCGATGTCGATCTCGATTTGACGCGTCGTGCCCGACGCCTTCCGTCAATTGACGGAAAGGCGTCGGGCGCGATCTCGTCATTCGTCGATAACGCCTGTTCGCCCTCGACATCGACATCGACCTCGACCTCGATTTCGACCTCGACCTCGCCCTCGACCTCGACCTCGATTTCGACCTCGACATCGACCTCGACCTCGATTTCGACCTCGACCTCGACCTCGACCTCGACGTCGACCTCGAGATCGACCTCGACGTCGACCTCGAGATCGACCTCGACGTCGACCTCGCCCTCGCCCTCGCCCTCGCCCTCGAGGATCGCCCTCGAGATCGAGATCGACCTCGACATCGCCCTCGACCTCGATTTCGACCTCGACGTCGACCTCGACCTCGACCTCGACCTCGATTTCGACCTCGACCTCGACCTCGACCTCGACCTCGACCTCGCCCTCGACCTCGACCTCGACCTCGACCTCGACCTCGACCTCGACCTCGACCTCGACCTCGACGTCGACCTCGACCTCGACCTCGACCTCGACCTTGCCCTCGACGTCGCCCTCGCCCTCGCCCCCTCCTCGCCTCTCGCCCGTTGGCACTGCCCTTGCATTCCTCCCGCCCATCCGGAGGTCCGATGCCCCCCTGGCTGTGGTGGACGTGCACCGCACTCGCCGCCCCCGAAGCCCCCTCACCCCACCCGCGACCCTCCCCGCCGAGGCCGCCCCCACCGGAGCCTCACCCTCGCCGAGGCCCTCGATCGCCTGGTCGCCGACGCCCCCGACTACGCCGCCGCCCGCGCCCGCGCCGACGCCGCCCACGGCATCGCCCGCCAGGCCGCCGCCGCGTACCTCCCGATGGCCGCCGTCACCGGCTCGGTCACCCGCAACGACAAGGAAGTCTCCCTGTCGTTCGCCGACCTGCTGTCCCAGCTCCCCATCCCCGCCACCGTCGACGCGCCGCCGGAGATCATCATCCAGCCGCTCCAGGTGGCCAACGTCGCTGCCACCGTCCGCGTCCCCCTGCTGGCGCCGTCGGCCTGGAGCGCGGCCACCTCCGCCGCCCGCCGCGCCGACGCCGCGGACGACTCCCTCGCCGAGGTGAAGCTCCAGCTCGAAGCCGGCCTGGTCAGCGCCGCCGCCTCGGCCGAGGCCGCCGAGGGCGTCGCCGCGGCTGCCCGCCGCGCCGTCGACGTGGCCGAGGCCCACCGCGCCGCCACCGAGGTCGCCCGCGCCGCCGGCACGGCGACCGCCGTCGACGTCCTCGCCGCCCAGGCCGACGTGGCCCGCCGCAACAGCGAGCGCGTCCAGGCCGAGGCCTCGCTCGACTCCGCCGAGGAAGCGCTGGGCGCGCTGCTCGGCATCGACGGCCCCGTCCGCGTCACCCTCCCCGACGGCGCCGCCCCCGCCGACCCCACCGCCGTCGACCGCCCGGCCCTGTCCGCGGCCGAGAGCCAGGTCCGCGCCGCGCACGCCGCGGTCCAGTCGGCCTGGTGGCGCCAGGCCCCCACCATCTCGGGCACGGCGACCGCCCTCGCCGCGACCGTCCCGTTCCCCACCGGCCGCGAGTGGGCGTACAAGGTCGGCCTCGAGGCCACCTGGACCCTGTACGACGGCGGCCTGCGCTACGGCCAGCGCCGCCAGGCGTCCGCCGACCTCGACGGCGCCCTCGCCAACCGCAGCTCCGAGCAGCTGCGCGTCTCGCGGGAGGCCCGCGACGCCGAGCGCGACCTGCGCGTCGCCACCGAGCAGCTCCGCCTCGCCCAGGAGCAGTCCCGCCTGGCGACCGAGGCCGCGAGCGTCGCCCAGCGCGGCCTGTCCGCCGGCACCGTCAGCCCGCTGCAGGCCCGCGACACCGAGATCAACGCCTTCTCCGCGGAGGTCGGCGTCGCCGCGGCCCACGCGCGCCTGCGCATCGCCGAGGCCGCCCTGCGCCGCGCCCGGGGCCTGGACCAGCGATGGTAGGCTACCCCGAGGGCCCGCTGGACACCGACCAACCGGTGCGCGATCTCGCCGACGTGCGCCGCGAGGCGATGCGCGCGGTGCTCGCGCGCCTGGTCGTGGCCCGGGTCGTCGCGGTGCCGCTGTTCGCCGGCATCATCGCCGCCGTCTGCTGGCTCGACCCCGTCCCCTGGCGGGTCACCGCCGCCGCGGCCCTCGTGGGCGCGCTCGCGCCGCTGTCCGCCGTCGAGTACTGGCGCTGGACCCGCGGCCTGTCGACGCCCGACGCCCTGCCGCCCAACATCGTCGGGATGATCTGGGCGCAGCTCGGCGTGGTGCTCGTCGCCGGCGGGCTCGAGGGGCCGCTGTTCCCGCTCATCCCCGTCGCCACGCTGCAGCTCGCGACGGTGTTCGGCCGTGGCCCGACCCTCTTCGCCGCCGCCGGTGGGCAGCTCGTCGCCATCTGGGGCATGGCCGCCGTCAACGCGCTCGGCCTGTCCACGGCGCTGCCGCAGCTCGGCGCGCCCACGTCGCCCGCCTGGTCGCTCACCGTCGCGACGCTCCTCACCGTGATGATCGCGGTCGCCTCGACGCTAGGCACCAAGGTGCGGTTCCTGGTCGGCGACCTCGTCAACGACGCCATCGTGGCCCACGACCGCGAGCGCCTCGCCCAGGCCGACCACGCCCGCGATCTGGTCGGGCTCACGGGCGAGATCGCGCACGAGCTCAAGAACCCGCTGGCGGCCATCAAGGGGCTGGCCTCGCTGCTGGCGCGCGACCTCGAGGGCAAGCCCGCGGAGCGCCTGGCCGTGCTGCGCGGCGAGGTCGACCGCATGCAGGAGACGCTCGAGCAGTTCCTCGACCTGTCGCGGCCCCTCGTCCCCCTCACCCAGACCGACGTCGACCTGGCCGAGCTCGCGCGCGAGGTGGCGCAGGCGACCGACGGCCTGGCGCGGGTCCGCAGCGTCGCGCTGGAGCTCGGCGAGGGCGAGGGCGTCGTCGCCCGGGCCGACCGCCGCAAGCTGCGCCAGGTGCTCGTCAACCTCGTGCACAACGCGATCGAGGCCTCGCCGCTGCGCGCGCGGGTCGACATCCGGGCCGAGCGGCGCGGCGCGCAGGTGGCGCTGGTCGTGGCCGACCGCGGCCCCGGCCTGCCCGACGAGCTGCTCGGGGGGCTCGCCTTCGAGCCGGGCGTCACCACGCGCCCGCACGGCAACGGCCTCGGCCTGACCATCGCCCGCGCCCTGGTGCAGCAGCACGGCGGGACCCTGTCGCTCGAGCGGCGGGACGGCGGCGGGACGCGCGTCGTGGCGACGTTGCCGGCCGCGATGCCGTGAAGCCGCGCATCCTGGTCGTGGACGACGATCGCGCCGTCCGCTACACGCTCACCGAGACGCTGTCGGCGCTGGACGCCGAGCTCGTGGCCGCCGTCGACGGCAGCGAGGCGCTGGCGCGGCTGGCCGCCGATCCGCCGTACGACGTGGTGCTGACCGACCTGCGGATGCCCGGCGTCGACGGGATGGGCGTCCTGGCCGCCGCCCAGCGCCTGGCGCACCCGCCGCGCGTGATCCTGGTGACGGCGCACGGCTCCGAGCGCACCGCCGTCGACGCGATGAAGCAGGGCGCCTGGGACTACTTCCGCAAGCCGTTCGACGTGGACGAGGTGCTGGCCGTCGTCGGGCGGGCGGTGGAGGCGACGCGGCTCGCCGCCGACAACGCGCGGCTGCGGGACGCGCTGGCGCTGTCGCGGCGGATGCTGTTCGCGTCGCCGGCGATGGAGCGGCTGGCCGAGCTCGTCGCGCGGGTGGCGCCGCGGGACGTGAACGTGCTCGTGACGGGCGAGTCGGGGACGGGCAAGGAGCGCGTCGTCGAAGCCATCGTGGCGGCGTCGCGGCGCGCCAGGGCGCCGTTCGTGCGGTTCAACTGCGCGGCGCTGTCGTCGGAGCTCGCGACGGCCGAGCTCTTCGGGCACGCCAAGGGCGCGTTCACCGGCGCCGTCAAGGAGCGGGGCGGGCTGTTCCGCGAGGCCCACGGCGGGACGCTCATGCTCGACGAGGTCGGCGAGCTCGACCTCGAGGTGCAGGCGCAGCTGCTGCGGGTGCTGCAGACGGGCGAGCTGCGGGCCGTCGGCGAGGACCGGACGCGGACGGTGGACGTGCGGGTCGTCGCCGTCACGCACCGGGACCTCGCGGAGCGTGTGGCGGCGGGGGCGTTCCGGGACGACCTGCGCTGGCGCCTCGACGTGGTGCGGCTCGAGGTGCCGCCGCTGCGCGAGCGCCCCGAGGACGTCGAGCTGCTGGCGCGGCACTTCCTGCAGGGGTTCGTGCGGCGGTTCGGGGTGGACCCGGGGCCGCTCGACGACACGCTGTGGGACCGGCTGCGGGCGTATGCGTGGCCGGGGAACGTGCGGGAGCTCGAGCACGCGATGGAGCGGCTGGTGGCGCTGTCGCCGGACGGGGCGCTGGACCTGTCGCTGCTGCCGGGCGGGCCGGCGCCGCGGGAGGCGTCGCTGGACCTGCGGGCGCGGGTCGAGGCCTACGAGCGGGGGCTCATCGTGGACGCGCTGCGGGCGGCGGGGGACAACCGGAGCGAGGCGGCGCGGCGGCTGGGGATCGGGCGGGTCACGCTGTACGAGAAGCTGCAGAAGTACGGCATCGGCGGCTCTGGGGCCTGAACCGTCCTTGTAGGGCCTGTACAAGGCCACGGACGCCGGGCATCGTGCCCCGGTAGCCGAGTGGGATGCCCTACTGGATTGCTGTGGTTACTTAAATGGAGGATCGGCTTGGCGATCGATCGATTGTCGAGGGACGAGCCGAAAACCGACTCGCGGGCCGATTGCGGATTTACTAGGACGAAGTTCGCGAGCACGGAATGACGAGATCCCCCCTGACGACGACGACGTCATCGGGATCCTGTGTCTCTACGAGGCCGCTCCGTGCTACGTCCGCGCGACGCGTTACGGCTGAGCTCGACGGAGGCAGCACTTGAAGAAGTGACCCTCAAATTGAAGAGCCCGCTTCCGCATGTCGCGGAAGCGGGCGTCTCACCGGCCGAAGCCAGCGCTCTCGTCGAGACTAAGCACCCTGACGATATCGCGAGGCGTCGCGCCGGGCAACCGGGATCTGCCTCACGTCAGGGGATTCGGCTGATGCACGCCATCGCCATCAAGTATCACCCGGTCGGGTGTGGAGCTCACGCCCGGCCGTTCTGCAACGAGTGCTTCGGCAGCTTCGCGCCTCCCACCTTCGACGTCGCGCAGCATTCGGCTGCACCGATCGTGACCACCGACGAGCTGCTGTCGGTGGTCGCCGAATTCGGGATTGTCGAAGGCGCGGTCTATCTCCTGCGCAACAGCGACGGTGCCCGTCGCGTTCGCGTACAGTCGGTGGGTCGGTCGCTGGTCCGCTGGGTCGACATTGATGCCGACCTGGACGAGATCGGTCCGTTGGGGCTCTGGTACGACTACGAGCTCATCGAACCTCCCGGCGGCCTGCGGGTTGAGAGCTAGAAGTCCATCAGCCCGTGCTTCCGCGCCTCCGCTCCACTCCGCGTGACCGGATGGGACGGGGCGCGGTAGTCTGGCCCACCATCGCCAACAACCCCACCTCAGTGGCCGAGCCGCGCGCCATCAGGCGCGACGAGCTCCGCCGGTCGAGACGGACGCCTACCGCTGCGTGGACTACGGGCGCGGTGGACGTCGGCGTGCTGCGCGTGGTGCTAGGCATGCGCAAGGTTGCGCGCCGAGCGAGCACCCGGTCCCCACGGCAGGACGGTGGCGGACACGGACGTACTCGCCCGACCGACGGCTCGGTCCCCCAACAACGTCCGCCCCACGGACGTACCCGCCGGACCGACGGCCCGGTGCCCCAACAACGTCCGCCCCACGGACGTACCCGCCGGACCGACCCGGTCCCCCAACAACGTCCGCCCCACGGACGTACTCGCCCGACCGGCAGCTCGGTCCCCCAACAACGTCCGCCCCACGGACCTACCCGCCGGCTACGGCGCCGAATGGCGCGCCAGGGCGGCCAGCGCCGCCGACACCTCCTCCCGCACCTCGTCCACGTCCTCCAGCAGCGCCGACAGGATCCGCGCCGCGGCGGCCTGCTCGGCGGGCGCCCTGCGGGTGAGCGCGTCGACGAGCGCCGAGACCGTGAACGCCGGCAAGCTCGGCGCCCGGCACAGCTCCGCCGCGCGCTCGCGCTCCTCGGGGGTCGCCGCCTCGGACAGCAGGGTGCGGAGGAGCCAGGCGTCTGCGTGCGGTCCGAGCTCGGCGAGCGCGTCCAGCGCTTCGAGGCGGACCTGGCACACCGGGTCGGCCGCCATGGCCTCCAGCCGATCGACGTGGTCGTCGGCGTCGGGGGCGAAGAAGCCGAAGCCGCGGCACGCCATCCCGCGCACCGCCGGGTCGGGGTCGGCGAGCGCCGCGACCAGCTGCGGGAGCGCCAGCGCAGCGACCTCGGCGAGAGGTTCGCAGCGCCCGCGGCTGCAGTCCAGGTACGACCGCCTCAGGCGCGCGTAGGCCGCCTCGCAGGAGGCGTCGTCGCGACACGACAGGAGCTGCTCGGTCGCCAGGCGGACTTCCGCGTCGAGGTCCATCCCCGGATCGTACCAGACCGAGCGCCTACGCCTGCCGCAGCTCCACCACCGGCGCCCCGAGCTCGAACTCCACCGTCGCCGGCTCGAACAGCACCCGCCGCGCCCCCCACTGCACGCAGATCGCGTCGTAGGTGCCCAGCAGGGCGAAGGTGAGCGCGTCGAGCAGGTCCGGCTCCGCCGTGATGCGCACGCAGTCGGCGTCGTACTCGACCGCCCCCGCGAGCTCGAGGCGGCGCCCGTCGGCTTCGATGGTGATGGGCTCGTCCATGAGGGTCCTCGGTGTACCTGCCTCATCGGCTGAGCGCCGCTCCGATTTCAGTATTTGCGAATTATCCGATCCATCTCGGAGAGACGCCGCCGATCTGGCGGCGCCGACCCAGCGTCCGACCGCCGTCGACACGGGCCGAGCGAGCGTGGATACGTCCCCCGCATCGAAGAAAGAACGGAGTGTCCCGTTGCCCGCAGAGACTGCGCCGGACCCCGCCCCGCGCCTCGTCGTCGGCGTGGGGGCCTCGGCCGGCGGCCTCGAAGCCTTCAAGCGCCTCCTCGACGTCCTCCCCGCCGACTCCGGCATGGCCTTCCTCCTCGTCCAGCACCTGGACCCCCACCACAAGAGCCTCCTCACCGAGCTCCTCCAGCCGGAGACCGACATGGCCGTGGTGGAGGCGGCGCACGGCGACCTCCTCCGCGGCGACACCGTCTACGTCACCCCGCCCGACGCCGCCCTCGGCCACGACGGCCGCATCGCCCTCAACGACCTCGCCCCGACAGGGTGCGCGGCGCAGCGTGGACCACCTGCTGAGCTCGCTGGCCCGCGAGGTCGGCCCCCGCGCCGTCGCCATCGTGCTGTCGGGCGCGGGCAGCGACGGCAGCCGCGGCCTGCGCGACATCAAGGCCGCCGGCGGCCTCACCATCGCCCAGCCGCCCGGCGCCGGCAGCCAGCCCGGCATGCCCCAGGCCGCCATCGACGCCGGCGTGGACCTCGTCCTCGACATCGCCGACATCCCCGAGGCGCTCGAGCGCTTCGCCCGGCTCCCCCTCGCCGACCGCGAGGCGCCGGTCCCGAGCCCCCAACCCGAACGCCCCACCCACGACGATCTGCGCGATCTGGCCAGCATCCTGCACGCCCGCGCGGGCTTCGACCTCCGCATCTACAAGACCGGCACGGTGGAGCGCCGGCTGCTCCGCCGCATGCTGCTCACCGACACCGACGACGTCCGCACCTACCTCGACCGGATCCGCGACCACGAGGAGGAGCAGCAGGCCCTGGTCCGCGACATGCTCATCGGCGTCACCGCGTTCTTCCGCGACCCCGACGCTTTCGACGCCCTCCGCACGCAGGTCGTCGCGCCGATGGTCGAGGCCGCGGAGCCCGGCACCACGCTGCGCGGCTGGGTCGCCGGCTGCGCGACGGGCGAGGAGGCCTACAGCGTCGCCATCTGCCTGCTGGAGGCCGTGGAGGCCCAGGGCAAGCGCCTCCAGGTGCGCCTCTTCGCCACCGACATCGACACCGAGGCGCTGCAGGTCGCGCGCGCGGGGATCTACCCACCGTCGATCGCCGACACGATCCCCGCCGCCTCGCTGCAGCGCTGGTTCCGCGAGCTCGAGGGCCGCGGGTGGCAGGCCCGCACCGAGCTCCGCGACGCACTCTCCTTCGCCGTCCACGACCTGACCCGCGACCCGCCGTTCTCGCGGATGGACCTCATCAGCTGCCGCAACGTGCTGATCTACCTGCGCCCGGCGGCCCAGGAGCAGGTGCTGCGACTGATCCACTTCGCGCTGAACCCCCGAGGCGCCCTGTTCCTCGGCACCTCCGAGTCCGTGGGCTCGCGGCACGAGCGGTTCGCCGCCCTGTCGAAGCGCTGGCGCCTGTACCAGAAGGTGGGCCAGTCGCGGGTCTCTGCGCTGGCCTCGCCCGCCCGCTCCGGTCCGCGCAGCCTGCTCGCCGAGCCGACCGACAGCGACAGCGGCGCGCCGCGGGACCGCGTCCCGGACCGGCTGAGGCGCGCCGTGCTGCGCGCGCGCGTGCCCCCCACGCTGGTCCTCGACCGCGAGGGCACGGTGCTGTTCACCCACGGCGAGCTGCGGCCCTTCCTGCGCTTCCCCGAGGGGGACGACCCGCAGCTCGAGCTCGGCAGCATCATCGCGCCCGAGCTCGCGACCCGGACCCGCTCGGCGCTGTACCGCGCCCGGCGCGACGGGACCACGGTCACGGCCGAGGCCCAGACCGACGGCGGCGAGCGCGTCCGCGTGACGGCGTCCCCCGCGCCCGACCTGGGGCCCGAGCACGTGGTGCTCTCGTTCGAGGCGCTCGGCGAGGCCGTCTCGGAGGACGCGCCCGCCGAGCCAGCCGACGAGGCGATCATCGACCAGCTCGAGCGCGAGCTTCGCGCGACGCGGGAGGACCTGCGCAACACCGTCGAGGAGCTCGAGACCTCGAACGAGGAGCTGCGCTCGTCCAACGAAGAGTCGATGTCGATGAACGAAGAGCTCCAGTCGGCCAACGAGGAGCTCGAGGCCACGACCGAGGAGCTGCGTTCGCTCAACGAGGAGCTCACCACCGTCAACGCCCAGCTCCGCGACAAGGTCGAGCAGCTGGAGCAGGCCCACGACGACCTCGACAACTTCATCTCCAGCACCAAGATCGCCACCCTGTTCCTCGACGAGGCGCTGCGCATCGAGCGGTACACGCCGGCAGCCCGCGAGCTCCTCGGCGTCGGCCACGGCGACGTGGGGCGCTTCGTCGGCGACATCGCCCGCGATCTGCTCCAGCAGGGCCTCGCCGAGGGCGCGCAGCGGGTGCTGGACGAGCTCGTCACCGACGCCGCCGAGCTGGAGGTCCCCGAGGGCTGGTTCGTCCGGCGGATCCTGCCGTACCGCACGGAGACCCGCCGGATCGAAGGCGTGGTGGTCACCTTCGTGGACGTGACGGCGCTCAAGCGGGCCACCCAGCGCGCCGAGGTCCGCGAGCGGCAGCAGGCGGTGATCGCGCGCCTGGGCCAGCTCGCGCTGCGCGAGCCCGCCCTCCCCGCGTTCCTCGACCAGGTGGTGCGCGAGATCCGGCAGACGCTCGACACCGACCTGTGCAAGCTCCTCGAGCTGCAGCCCGGCGGGCGGCAGCTGCTGCTGCGGGCCGGCGTCGGCTGGGGCGAGGGGGAGGTCGGGCAGGCGCTCGTCAGCGCGGGCCTCGACTCGCAGGCCGGCTACACGCTCCAGAGCGACCAGCCCGTGATCGTGACCGAGCTGGCGACCGAGCGCCGCTTCGACGGACCGCCGCTGCTCGCCGAGCACGGCGTCGTCAGCGGCATCAGCTGCACCGTCCACGCGAACGAGGAGCCCTACGGCGTGCTCGGCGCCCACACCCGCAGCGCGCGCACGTTCACCCGCGAGGACATCCACTTCCTGCAGGCCGTCGCCTCGGTGATCGGGTCGGCGGTCGCACAGCACGTCGGGCGGATGCGCCTCGCGGTCGAGAGCGGCGTGAGCCGGGCGCTCGCCGAGGCGAGCGGCGTCGACGAGGCGAGCCGGGCGCTCCTGCGTTGCCTCGCCGAGGTGCTCGACGCCGCGGTGGCCGAGATCTGGTGGCCCGGCGACGGGGGCCGGCTGCAGTGCCGCCTCGTCGTCGGCGACGCGGTCGACGTGCCGCGGCCGGCCGTGGCGCCGGGGGAGGGCATCGTCGGCCGCACCTACGCCGAGGGGCAGGCGCGCTGGGTGACGGACTGCGGGGAGCCGGCGGAGGCGCTCGGGCCGTACCTGGCGGCCGGCATGCGCGCGTGCGTCGCGTTCCCGGTGCGCGGCGGGGCGGAGGTCGTCGGGGTCGTCGCGGTGTACGCGCGCAAGCGCCTGCACGCCGACCCCGCCTTCCTGCGCAGCCTGGAGGCGCTCGGCCACTCCGTCGGCGAGTTCTTCCGCCGCACGGTGGTCGAGGAGAAGGCCCGGCGGCTGGCCACGATCGCCGAGTCCTCCCAGGACGCCGTGCTGAGCTACGACTTCGACGGCCGCATCACGGAGTGGCTCGGCGGCGCCGAGCGCATGTACGGGTACGCGAGCGAGGAGGTCGTGGGCGGGCCGCTCGTGCGCCTGGTGCCCGCCGATCGCCGCGCCGAGCTCGACGCCGTCAACGACCGGCTGCGGCGCGGGGAGCACGTCGATGTCCTCGAGACGGAGCGCCTGCGACGGGACGGTCACCTCGTCGAGGTCTCCGTGAGCACCGCCGCGATCCGCGACCCGGACGGCCGCGTCGTCGGCGCGTCGAGCACCGACCGCGACATCGGCGCGCACAAGTCCACGGAGCGGATGTTGCGCGAGGCCGACCGCCAGAAGGACGAGTTCCTGGCCATGCTGGGCCACGAGCTCCGCAACCCGCTCGCCGCGGTGCGCAGCGCGGCGGAGCTGCTCAAGACGGGGGACCCCGCCGTCCTCGAAGAGACGCGGCTCGTCCTCGAGCGACAGACGACCCACATGGCCCGCCTGCTCGACGGGCTGCTCGACATCTCGCGGATCATCCGCGGCAAGATCGGGATCGAGCGCGAGCCCGTCGACCTGCTGACCATCGTGACGGACGTCGTCCACGACCAGGCGGGCCGCGCCGAGGCGCTCGGCGTCCTGCTCCGCGCGCGCCTCACCGACGAGCCGGTGTGGGTGTCGGGCGACCGCGTCCGGCTCGTCCAGGTCGTCGACAACCTGGTCTCCAACGCGCTGAAGTTCACGCCGCGGGGCGGCGCGGTCCAGGTGCAGCTCGTCCAGGCCGGCCGCACGGCCACCATCGCGGTCCGCGACGACGGCGCCGGCATCGACCTCGACCTGCTCCCCCACGTCTTCGAGGTCTTCCGCCAGGGCACCCAGACGCTCGACCGCTCGCGCGGCGGGCTCGGGCTCGGCCTCGCGCTCGTGCACTCGCTGGTGCAGCTGCACGGCGGCAGCGTCGAGGCCCACAGCGAGGGCCCGGAGACGGGCGCGGAGTTCATCGTGCGGCTGCCGACCGTCGGCGAGCCCACCACCCTGCCGGCGCCGCCGCTCGACAGCGTCGGGCCCATGCGGATCGTGCTCGTGGAGGACAACCTCGACGCCGGCGAGATGCTGCGCCAGGTCCTCGAGCTGTCGGGCCACGAGGTCGTCGTCGCCACCCGCGGCCAGGAGGGGGTCGACCGGGCCCGCGAGCTGCTTCCCGACGTGGTCCTGTGCGACATCGGGCTGCCCGACGGCATGACGGGCTACGACGTCGCGCGGATGCTGCGCGACGATCCCGCCACGCGGCACATCCGGCTCGTCGCGCTGACGGGCTACGGCCGCCCGGAGGACCGCCAGCGCTGCCTCGACGCCGGCTTCGACGCCCACGTGACGAAGCCCGTCGACGTGGCCACGATGGAGCAGGTCCTCGCCGGGTGAGCCCGCGGTGTCACCCACCGCGGGGCCGCCGCGGACTACGGATCCGCCATGGCCCCCGCGCCCCCCTCCCACACCCGCGTCTTCCGGGTCACGCTCGAGCACCCGGGCGCCGACGAGGGCTACTACACGCTCGCCGGCAAGCGGTACGGGCCGTTCGCGACCCCCGAGGAGGCCGAGCACCACCTACTGGGGCGGATCCGCGCCTGGAAGGCCCGCGCGCGCTCGCTCGGCGGCGACGTCCACCGGCGCACGCACCTGGAGATCGCCGTCACCCTGCCGGCGGACGTGCCGTTCGAGGGCGGCGAGGCGCCGACGCCCTGGGTCCGCTGACCCGGCGGCGGAAGAGGAGCGCGAGGCCGAGGAGCGGGAGCCCGCCCTGGGGCCCGCCGCCCCCGTCGCAGCCGCCGCAGCCGGCGACCTGCAGGGCCTCGCCGGGAGCCGGGTCGCAGGCCAGGCGCGGCGGGATCACGCCGTCGCAGTCGTGGTCGATGCCGTCGCAGACCTCGGTGGCGCCGGGGAACACGCTCGGGTCGGCGGGGGCGCAGTCGGCGCAGTCGAGCGCGCCGTCGGCGTCGGCGTCGCCCTCGTCGCCCGGGACGACGCCGTCGCAGTCGTTGTCGAGCCCGTCGCAGGCCTCGGCGTGGCCCGGGAAGCGGTCGGGGTCGGCGTCGTCGCAGTCGTCGCCGTTGTCGACGGCGCCCGCGGGCATCACGTCGCACCAGGCGAAGGCGCTGTCGGGCGCGCCGAAGCCGTCGCCGTCGCCGTCGGTCCACCAGGTGGCGGTGGGCAGGCCGTCGTCGGGCTCGCCGTCGCAGTCGTCGTCGACGCCGTCGCAGACCTCGGTCGCGCCGGGGTGGACGGCGGGGTCGCCGTCGTCGCAGTCGGTGGCGTCGAGGACCACGCCCGCCGGCGGCTCCGGCTCGCACCAGGGGGCGGGGGCGCCGGGGTCGCCGTAGCCGTCGCCGTCGGCGTCGGTCCAGCCGTCGCGGTAGACGGGGTCATCGTCGACGAGGCCGTTGCAGTCGTTGTCGACCCCGTCGCAGCGCTCGGGCGCGCCCGGGTAGGTGGACGCCGCGGTGTCGTCGCAGTCGTCGCCCTCGAGGACGCCGTCGCCGTCGACGTCGAGGACCTCGGCCGTCAGGCGGAGCTGGAACGCGCGGTCGTCGACGGGGACGTTGTTCAGCCGCTCCCGCAGGCTGTAGGTGGTGTTCTCCTCGCTCCAGACGCTGCCCTCGAGGGTGCCCCAGTCGAGGGTGACGGCGGTGAGCGGGTCGTCGAAGAAGTACTCGTAGTTGCCGTCGGGCATGTACCAGCCGATGGCGTAGCGGGTGCCCGCCGCGAGCTGCAGGTCGATCTCGGGGGACTCCTTCCAGCCGAGCGCGAAGCCGACGGACTGCAGGCCGCTGTCCCACACGAGGTCCCAGTCGTCGGGCGAGGTCTCCTCGTAGACCACGAAGTACAGCAGGTCGAGGCCCGTGGCCGGGGCGTAGCGCATGCGCGGGGCCACGCTGACGAGCCGGGCGGCGCGGTCGACGAGCACCACGTCGGTCTTGTAGCTCCAGTCGGCGATGTCGGACGTGCTGTCGCCGCCGAGCTCGGTGGTCACGACGGGGCCGGCGTGGGCGGCGAGGGCGAGCAGGGCGAGCGACATCGGGCCTCCGCGGCCACCATGGCCGGCCGGGTCGGCGAGGAGCAAGGGGAGCGGCCCTGTTGGCAGGATTTCTACGATAAGGTGCCGCCGCGGAGGGGACATGCGGTCGATGGCGATGGTGGTGGCGCTGCTGGCGGGCTGCACGCCGAAGCAGGCGCCCGTGGCGGCGGGCGCGGAGGCCCAGGCGCCGCCCGCGCCGATGGGCGGGCCGTGGGCCACGTCGGTGCTCGCCGACCACCCGCTGGTGGGGCGGATCTGGGACGTGGCCGGCGGCCGGTTCGTCGACGTCGACGCGATGGTCGCCGACCTGCGCAGCGCCGACCACGTGCTGCTGGGCGAGAAGCACGACAACCCCGACCACCACCGCCTGCAGGCGCTGCTGGTGCGCGAGCTGGCGCCGCCCGCCGTGGGCTTCGAGATGCTCGACGTGGGCGACCCCATCGCCGATGCGACCACGGCCGACGCGCTGGCCGAGGCGTCGGACTGGGCGAACAGCGGCTGGCCGCCGTTCGACTTCTACCGCCCGATCTTCGACGCGGCCTACGGCGGCGGGGCCAAGGTGATCGCCGCGCACCCGACCCGCGAGGAGGTCGACGTGGCCATGCAGCAGGGCGCGAGCGCGCTCCCGGCCGAGGCGACCGCGGGGCTGCCGGACCGGCCGCTGCCGGCCGAGGCGCTCGCCTCGCTGTCGGAGGAGATCGTGGAGTCGCACTGCGGGCACGCGCCGGACGAGGTCGTCCAGATGATGATCCGCGGGCAGGAGCTCAAGGACGCGTGGATGGCGCGGGCGCTGCAGCAGGCGGGCGAGCACAGCGTGCTGGTGGCCGGCGGCGGGCACACCCGGGTCGACCGCGGCGTGCCGTTCTACCTCGATGGGAAGACCGAGACGGTGCAGATGGTCGAGGTCTCGCGCGACGAGCCCGACCCGGCGTCGTACGACGAGCCGGCGACCTACGTGTGGTTCACGCCGCGGGTCGACGAGGACGACCCCTGCGAGAAGTTCCGGCAGCAGCTCGAGGCGATGCGGCACGCGCACGCCGAGGATGCCGAGGGCGACGACGACGGGGACGAGGAGGGCGAGGGCGCCGACGAGGACGAGGACGCGGACGACTAAGGCGTCGTGTCGCAGCTGCCGGGCAAGCCGCAGGCCTGGTCGCACACCGGGGCGCCGCCGCACGACAGCGCGCAGTCGCGCCCGCAGCTCGCCGTGCAGGACTGCGCGCCGTCGCAGGCGGTGTCGCAGCCACCCCCGGCGCAGCGCACGTCGCAGGCGGCCGCGGCGCAGGCCGTCTCGCAGTCGCCGCCCACGCAGCCCACGTCGCAGCGGTCGCCGGCGCAGTCGACGCGGCAGCCGCCGGCCGTGCAGGTCACGTCGCAGGCGTCGGCGTCGCAGCGGACGTCGCAGCCGCCGCCGAGGCACGCCACCTCGCAGGCCTCGCCCGCGCAGGTCACGTCGCAGTCGCCGCCCGTGCAGCCCACGTCGCAGCGCGGGCCGGCGCAGTCGACGGTGCAGCCGCCGTCGGGGCAGCTGTAGGTGGCGAGCTCGCCGTCGACGCTGTCGGGCGGCTGCGGGTCGTCGTTCCGGCGCGGGCCGTCGCCGCGGTCGTCGAGCGGCGCCACGTCGGACGACGCGGCGTCGTCGGCGCGGAGCCGCTCCGACGGCGTGAGCCACGGACAGCCGAGCAGGAACCAGGCGAACATGCCGGACAGGATACCGCAGGCGGGCGACGCCCCGGCGATGCTTCAGCCGGTTTCAGGGCGGCGGATCAGTCCGCGAACCCCACCACGGCGAACAGCGGCAGCAGGTGCACGCCCGTCCCCACGTTGCCCTCGCCGTGGGCCGCCTCGGCCCGGTTCACGGCGTCGTGGGCCGCGAGGACGGCCGTGTCGGTCTCGGCCAGGCCGGCCGTCTCGCGCAGCGCGTCGATCCGGCGCCGCAGCCGCCGCGCGAACCCCGACGCCGTGCTCTGCTGCGCCACCTGGACGGGGTGGATCACCACCGTGTCGGGCGACAGCCCGGCCGCGCGCATCCGCGCCGGCAGGGTCGGGCCGATGGCGATGCCGCCGTGGCCCAGCGGGTGATCGGCGCGCGAGGCGTCCTGCAGCACCTCGTCGACCCGGACGGCGAGCTCGCGGAAGGTGGCGTCGACCTCGGGCAGCGGCCGGTCGAGCCAGAACGTCTGGGCCAGGCAGTCGGGCTCGACGGCGACGAAGCGCCCGCCGGGGCGCAGGATCCGCCGCGCCTGCTGGAACCGCGGCCGCGTGTCGGGCACGCCCTGCAGGCTCATGACGCTGATGACGCAGTCCACGGCGCCGTCGGGCAGGGGCAGCGCGTCGGGGTCGGCCTTGTGGACGCGGGCGCGCGCCGCCAGCCCGGCCTGCTCGAGGTTGCGGCGCGCGACGCGGACGTGCATGTCGTCCTCGTCGACCCCGAGGTACTCGGCGGCGGGGCGGGCGGGCAGCAGGGCGAGCGCGGCCCACGCGACGCCCGCCGACAGGTCCACGAGCCGCTCCGTCTCCTTGGGGACCTGGAGCAGGAGCAGGCGGGTGAACGCGTCGTCCCACCAGCCGGTGCCCGTGGCGCGGTGGGCGACCGACAGGGTGCGCAGCGGGAGGCGGAAGTTGCCGGTCGTGGCCTCGAGGACGAGGTGCGGCGGGAGCGTGGGGGCGTAGGGGCCCTCGGGGAGCGGCACGCCGCGGGCCTCGCAGCGCTCGCGCAGGATGCGCTCGTAGAGGTTCTCCGCGATGCCGAGGCGCATCGCCTGGTCGCGGACGAAGGCGGCCTCCTCGGGGGTGATGACGCCGTCGGCGAGGACGCCGTCGATGACGAGCTCGAGCAGCGGGACCTGGCTGCTCGCGCGCTCGGCGGCGAGCGCCTCGAGGTAGGCGCCCACGTCGGCCAGCACGGCCTCGATGCGGCGGTAGTTCTTGATGAGGAACCGCGCGCTGTCCTTGAACTTCGGGTTCGCCTGCATGGACTGCATGCGGCGGCGGCGCTGCTCGAGGGCGGCGCGGGCGTGGTCGCCGTCGACCTCGGGCGGCAGCTCGAGCCAGGCGAGCAGATCGGGCGCGTCCACCATGCGGCACAGGGCGGCGGCCGCGCGCAGGGCGTCGGGGTCCATGGAGGCGGAGGTAACCGATCCGGGATCCGGGGCGTCACCCGGCAACGAGCCAGGCCACCACGGCGTCTCCGGCGGCCGCGACGGCCGGCTCGGCGTCGAGCGCCGGATCGAACATCGCCTGGGCGGCGATGCCCACCACCAGCGCCACGATGACGGCGCCGGCGGCCGCGGGGTCGGCGTCGCCGCGGAACTCGCCGCGGCGCTGGCCGATGCGCACCAGCTCGGCGCTGTAGTCGCGGTAGCGCGCGAGCATGGCGGCGTTGGCCTCCCGCGCGACGGGATCGGCGTAGATGCGCCCCCAGAACGGCACGAGCACCCGGCCGACCTGGCTGCCGCCGATCCAGCCGCGCACCATCACCCGGACGACGGCGCGCGCGCGGTCGGCCAGGGTCTCCTCGGAGCGGATCGCGGCGAGGGCCACGGCGTCGACCTCGGCGATGGCGTCCTCGAGGACGGCGCGCACCACCTCGTCCTTGTTGCGGAAGTGCCAGGTGACGACGCCGCGCGTGTAGCCGAGGGCGCGCTCCAGGGCGGCGAAGGTGAGCGCGTCGAGCCCGCGCTCGGCGACGATGCGGCGCGCGGCGGCGACGATCTCGGCCCGCCGCGCGTCGCGCACCGACGGAGGCGCCTCACGCACGCTGCGCCTCCGGCCGCGGCAGCGGGCGCGGGGCTTCGGGGGCCTCGGCCTTCAGCAGCTCGCGCTTGCGGACGTGGAGCACCGCGGAGGCGGCCTCGACCCCGCTGAGCGTGGCGCCGGCGACGCCGTGGGACATCGCGGAGGCGCCGCACATCCACAGGCCCGGGATGGGGGTCTTCGGGCCGAAGCCGAGGGGGCCCATGTTGTACCAGGCCTTCTCGGTGCCGTACATCGCGCCGCGGGTGCCGGCGACGTAGTGTCGGTTGGTGAGCGGGGAGCCGGTGCTGCGGAACACCAGGCGGTCGCGGAAGCCCGGGATGCGGGTCTCGATCAGGTCGAGCATGCCCTCGGCGATGGACTCCTTGCGCGCCTCGTAGGCCGCGGGGCGGTCGCCCTCGGGGGTGTCGGCCCACGGCGCGAAGGCGTCCCAGGAGACGAAGGAGAACGCCTCGAAGGTGTGGATCCCCTCGGGGCGGCGCTTGGTGGGGTCCTTGAGGGTGGTGCAGGTCAGGAACAGCGCGGGGACGGGCCCCTGCGGGTCGGCGGCCTGCGCGTAGTCCTGGACGGTGGCGACGTCGGGGCCGCGCAGCAGCCAGACGTTGCCGCTCGTGAGGTCGTGCGCGGCGGGGTCGATCTCGGCGGCCATGAACAGCGACATCGACGACGACGAGTAGGCCAGGCGGGGCAGGCGCAGGCGCCAGCGCCAGGGCAGGGCGCCGTCGGGGAGCAGGGCGGCGGTGGCGTGGGGGTCGGCGTTGCTGACGACGTCGGCGGCGCGGATCTCGGTGCCGTCGGCCAGGCGGACGCCGATGGCGCGGCCGCCCTCGACGAGGAGCTGCTCGACCCGGGCGCCGACCTTGATCTGGCCGCCGTGGCGGCGCAGCTCGTGGATGAAGGCCTTGGGCAGGGCGCGGGCGCCGCCCTTCGGGTACCAGGCGCCGCCGAGGTAGTGCCCGACGACGCCGGCGTGGAGGATGGTGGCGCAGCGGCGCGGGGGCATGCCGTGGTCGCCGCCGATGGCGTAGAGCACGGCGCGGGCCAGCGGGTCCTTCACGCGCGGCTCGACGAGCTTGGAGAGCGGGCGCAGGGCGTGGCGCATGACGTGGGGGGCCTCGCGGAACAGGCCGCGGAGGCCCTTGTAGGGCTCGTCGAAGACCTTGAGCTCGCGGGCCACGCCGGCGAGGATGTCGATGACCTCGCGCAGGCCGTCGGCGTCGTGGGGGAAGCGCTCGGCGAGGCGGGCCTTGTAGGCCTCACGGCCCTTGGGGACCTTGAAGACGGGGGCGCTGCCGATGTGGATCTGGTCGTAGCCGTCGGGGTCGAGCTCCTCGAACGCGAGCTCCTTCATGACGCCCAGGCCCTCGTAGACCTCGCGGAGCTTGCCGTTGGGGCCGAGCTCGCCGAGGTAGTGGACGCCGGGGCTGAAGGAGTAGCCCTCGAGGTCGAAGCTGTGGCACCAGCCGCCGGGCAGGGTGTGCTGCTCGAGCACGAGGACGCGGCGGCCGGCGCGCGCCATGGCGACGGCGGCGGCCATGCCGCCGGCGCCGGAGCCGATCACGATGACGTCGACGTCGGTGCTCATGGGTCTCCCGGTCTGGCGATTCCATAACGCGTGTTATGGCTGGCCGCATTTGCGCGAGCAAAGCCGATGGGGCTTCCCCGATTCCTGCTCCGTTCACGAGGTCGATCCCTCATGCACAGGAATCGGGAAGCCATTTCGGCGCGCACGCGCCCGTAGAAAGCGGACACGGCCCCACCGTGAGCTCATTCCTGTGGTGCCGGCCGACGCCACTGGAAGCAAGCCGGGTCGAGTGAGACACCCGCGGGAGGTATGCCTCCCTCGATCGCACAGTTGGACCCCGTTCGGGCGATCTGGCGAGGCGGGCGAGCTCGAGAGTGACGGTTGCATCGTCGCGGTGCCGGCCCCATGGGCCACGGGTGTGCGATCGAGGGCGGCTTACCTCCCCGAGGTGTGCGATCTGCCCTGGCTTGCCCGGGGGGAAGCGGGTGCGAACCGGATCTGCTCCGCGACAGGTTGAATTCGCTCGGCGGGCCGGATCGCTATGTTCGAGGAGAGGAGGCCGCTTGCTCTGGATCTGGCCGTACAGCGTCGCTTCGGCAGCGACCTTCGAGCGCAGCGAGCTCGTCGCGGTCCACGGCTGGACCGACACCGGCGCCTTCGCCTACGAGATCGTCGAGCGCGAGAACCTCTGGCCCGTCCCCGAGAGCCTCGAGGGCGGCGAGACGGGCGAGCGCCACTACGTCGTCGTCCAGCAGGGCGATGCGATCGTCGAGAAGTGGCTGGTGCGTAGGGCGCTGCCCACCTTCGTCCGCGAGGACGCCCCCCTGCAGGCCGAGGCGTGGACCGCGTGGCGCAACGCCCACCCCCTCTCGCCCGCGATCGCCGCGCGCACGAGCTCCGGGGGCGTGCGCCTGGAGGTCGCGCTGCCCGATCGGCCGTTCGCGTGGGCCAACGAGCGCCAGCGCCCCGTCGGCGAGCTGCACCGCCGAGACGCCGAGGGCGCGGGCCGCGGTCCCGCCGTGGCAGCCCCAACAGTCCGCGGCGGCGGGGATGTCGTGGCCGCTCGGGGAGGCGTCCTCGACGCCGAGCGGGACGGCCTCTGCGTCGTCTCCGGTCCACCGGTACGCGAGGGCGGCCCAGTCGGCGTCGCCGGGCCCGAGCTTGGCGAGGATCCGCGTCTCCACGGGGCGACCGTCCTCGACGAACTCCTTGAACAGCAGGGTCCCCTCGGGGAAGCGCCAGTCGTCGGGATCGATACGGTCGATCTCGCCGGGGATGTAGGCATAGCGGCGCTTCTCGAGGCCGTCGCTCCACAGCGGCCAGCGGGGCTCGTACTCGACGAGGCCCGGGGCGAGGGTGCCGTCGTCGCCGTACAGACCGGTGGCCGACAGGCGATCCGGCAGCACGTCGAGGGGTTCGACGGGGGCGCAGTCGCGGAAGCCGCTGCAGGCGGCCAGGGAGAGGACCAGGATCTGGGTGAGCATGTGCGGGACGGTATCGGCGCCAGATGATTCGTGGTAGTGAAGTGTCGTGTCGGATCCGTACACGGACGTGAACCTCTCCGCGCTGGACCTGAACCTGTTCCTGGTCCTGCACGCGCTGTTCACCGAGGGGAGCGCGCGGCGCGGCGCAGCGGCTGCGGGTCACGCCCTCGGCCGTCTCGAACGCGCTCGGGCGCCTGCGCGCCGCGCTCGGGGACCCGCTGTTCGTCCGCAGCGGCCGGGGCCTCGCGCCGACGGCCGTGGCGGTGGCGCTGCGGCCCGACGTCGAGGCGGCCGTCGCCCACCTCGAGCGCGCCACCGCGGCGGCTCGTGGCTTCGACCCGGCCACGGCGACGCGCAGCTTCCGCGTCGCCATGGCCGACTACCAGGAGCTCACCGAGCTGCCGCGCATCTTCGCGGCGCTGCGGGCCGGGGCACCGGGGTGCAGCCTCGAGGTCGTGCCGATCGACCGGCTGCACGCCGAGGGCGGGCTCGAGCGCGGGGCCGCCGAGCTGGCCCTCGGGCCGCGCGCCGCGGCGGCAGGGCGTCACGTGGTGCCGCTGTACGAGGAGCACGCCGTGATGGTGGTCCGGCGGGACCACCCCTGGGTCGGCGACGCGCTCGACGCCGCTGGATTCGCGCGGCTGCCCCAGGTCGTCACGCAGGTGGGCGGGCGCCCCAGCGTCGGCGGGCGGATGGTGGAGGAGGCGCTGCGGCGCGAGGGCCAGGCGCGCGCCGTGTCGCTGCGGGTGCCCCACTTCGTGGCGGCGGCGCGGGTCGTGGTCGAGACCGACGCGGGCGCGCTGATCCCCGGCCGGCTGGCCGCGCTGCTGGGCGGGGAGTGGCCGCTGCGAGTGGTCGCGCTGCCGTTCGCGTTGCCGCGGATCCCGGTCGCCATGGCGTGGACCGACCGCACCGACGCCGATCCCGGCGCGGCCTACCTGCGGGCGGTGGTGCGCGACGCGCTCGGCTGACGTCGGGCTACAGCTCCCGGACGGAGAGGGTCCCAGGTTACACCCTGGTTTCTACCCGGGTCCGATCCGGCGCCCCGGCGCATCCGGTCGCCGGAGGCCGTATGAACACGCTCGATCGGAAGAAGCTCGACCAGCTCGTCGCCCGCGCCCCGCTGCTCGGCGGCCGCGGCGAGGAGGCGACGAAGCAGGCGCTCGTCCTGCCGATGCTGGACCTGCTGGGCTTCGACATCTGGAACCCCGCCGAGGTCTGCCCGGAGTACGAGGCCGACTTCGCCACGAAGAAGCTCGGCCAGAAGGAGAAGGTCGACCTGGCCATCCTCCTCGACGCCCTCCCCCGCATCTACTTCGAGGTCAAGGCCGCCGACGTCCCGCTGGACGGCCACCAGGGCCAGCTGGCCCGGTACTTCAACGCGACGCCGTCCGTGTCGCTCGCCGTGCTGACCAACGGCGTCGAGTACCGCTTCTACACCGACACCATCGAGCCGAACCTCATGGACCCGCGGCCGTTCCACGTCTTCCGCATCGACGCCGTCGATCCGTCGCTGGACGTGCTCGCGCACTTCCACCGGGCGAACCTGGCCTCGGACGGCATCCGCGACTACGCCACCGAGCTCAACCACACCGCCAGCATCGTCGCCCTGCTGCGCGACCAGCTCGACCTCCGCGATCGCGACGTGAGCGAGGCCCTCATCCGGTGGATCCTCGCCGCCGAGGGGATGTACGACGGGCGGGTCACGGCGTCGGTCGTCGACCGGTTCCGCCCCATCGTGAAGAACGCCCTCACGCGGGTCCTGCGCGACATCGTGCGCCGGTCGGTCGCGGCCCTCGACGACGGCGTGTCAGCGGCCGCCCCCGCCGCTCCCCTCCCCGACGAGCCGTCCACGCTCGCCGACAGCGAGGAGGCGCGCGACGACGAGGGCGCCGGCCGACCGCACCGAGCGCGAGCTCGCGGCCTTCGAGATCGTGCAGGGGCACTTCGCCAGCTCCGCCCTGGCCGCCGGCACGGTCTTCGACGCGAGCGCCCGGAAGGCTGTCCCCATCGAGCTCGGCTACAAGGACACCGCCGGGTACTTCAGCCTGTACTTCAACAAGCCCGGCTGGTGGTTCGCGCGGCTGGTGATGGACGCCCGCAAGCCGTGGGTGGGGCTGAACGTGCCGGCCGAGGTGATCGCGCCGCTGCTGCCGCCGCAGCTGGAGCTGCTGCCGGCGCACCCGTTCGCCGTGACGCGGATCGCCGTCGACGGCCCGGACGACCTGCTGGCGCTGGGGCCGGTCCTGCTCGCGGCGATGCAGCACGCGGTCGACGCGCGGCGGCCGAAGGAAGAGGCCGAGGTCCGCGCCCACTGACGGTGTGTCCGATCCGGCGGCGCCGTGCGTCTGCACGGAGGAGGTCCCATGTTCCTGTGGCTCGTCGCCTGCCACACGCCGCCGGCGGCCGACGGTCCGGCCCCCGCCGTGATCACCGTGGAGATGCGCACGTCCCGCACCTTCCGCGGCGACGACCCGCGCAAGGCCGACACGACCATCACCGGCGTGCCCGACCGCGCCACGTGCGAGACGATGTTCGAGACCAGCCGCAGCATGCCGCCGCCGTCCGACGCGCACACGCTGACCTGCTCGGACCTGTCGTACGATGACGGGGTGTGCCGGTTCTACTGCGAGATCGAGGGGCCACTGTGAGGGTGGAACGTCGCTGGCTCGTCGCTGGGGCGCTGGGAGCGCTGATCGCGGTGTGCACGATCGGCCCGCGGCCGCACGGCGAGACCGCGAGCCGTGAGGTGCGGGCGGGGCCCCCGATCCGGGAGTCGACCGTCCAGTGGCCGTCTGCCGGCCTCCCCCTCCGCAGGAGCCTCGATCCCGTCGTCGACCGCCGCCTCACCGTGTGGCTGCCCGTCGACCCCACCACCATCGCCTCGGCTGACTGCTTCTCGACCATCTACGACCCGTTCAGCCACCAGGAGCCGCTCCCGAAGGCGGCCCTGCCGCGCGCCGCGACCTGGGTGGCGCAGAACGGCTTCGCGGTCGCGATGCTCCCGCGGTGGGCCCGCGCCTCGATCGAGGGCGCCGGCCTCGCCCCCGAGGACCTCACCTGGCTCGGCCACGCGAGTCCCTGGCTCGACTACGCGCTGCTCGGCCTCGAGCAGGGCTGGGCGCTGGGGGACGGCATCGACGTGCTCCGCGACGAGGCAAGCCAGCGCGGCGTCTCGTGGATGGATGTCCTCGGTGACAACGACCAGGAGCTGGTCGAACGGATGCAGCGCGCCGTGCGGCCGCGGCTGGAGGCCCTCTCGGCGCACGCGCTGGCGCTGTCGGAGAGCGAGGTCCCCGGCGTCCGCTCCGGCGCCGTCGCGACGGGCACGGCGCTCCTGGTGCCCGGCGCGCACACCATCCCGCTCGATCGGCTGCTGGACTCGGGGCTGACCGAGACCTCGCGCAACGCACTCCTCACCGGCCACTGTCGGGAAGTCGCCGGCTTCGACGCCTCCGGGCGGGCAGCGCTCGCCACGCTCGCACACGACGCAACGGACGCGGAGTTCGCAGTGCGGGCTGCGATGGTGGGCCTCCGGGACGCCGAGGACGCCGGCGAGGACACCGTCCCCTGGCTCGACCTCCTCGACGAGGCCCACACCACCTGCGAGCGCTGGGGTCGACGCGCCGATCTCGCCCGACACCCCGCGCTGCAGTCCTTCGACGGGCTGCCCGAGGTCGCTCGGCCCGAGGGCTTCCCGGCCGCGGTGGACGGCTTCGCCGCCGCAGCCGGGCTGAGCGTCGACACCCTCGACTGTTCCCGGCCGCCTTGCACCGCGCGGCTGACACAGCACGACGGGGGCCGATGGCCGCAGGAGCAGGCGAGCGCGGTGTGGGGGAACGGCTTCGGGTTCAGCGGCTTCGGTCGCGGGGACACGACGTACCTCACGCTGGTCGCGCTGCCGGAGGACCTCCCCCGCAAGCTGAGAGGGCAGATCGCCGGTGCGCGCAGCGGCTTGCACCGCGACTGCCTCGGCGAAGACAGCCTCGGCGCCGTCCGGGTCGAGTACGGCGCCGCCCCGCGCACCTGGGAGGAGGCCCTGCAGGCCGCCCTCTTCGCCTGCCACCGCGATCCCTACGTCGGCCCGCTGGCCGCGCCCTGGAGCGGCGAGGCCCGCTGGGACGGCACCTGGACCTTCGACCCACCCCTCGAGCTGCTCGACTGCGTCGCCGACCGCGTGGAAGGCCCCACCCCGAACGGCCCCACCACCCTGGGGCTCGGGCTGGGCCTGCGTTGACCCGCCCCGACCTGCGGTGGCTCGCCGTCAGCGCCGTCGCCGCGCTCGTCGCGTTCTGCACCGTGGGGCCGCGTCCTCCGCCGCCAGCGCCCGCAGCCCCCGTCCCCGCCGGGCCGACGCGGCAGGTGCCCGTGCTCCGCGCGCCGGACCCGCCGCCCGAGCGGGTGGACCGCTCGCTGACCGTCTGGCTGCCCGCAGACCCTGCCGACATCCTGTCCGCGGACTGCTTCGCCGATCACTCCCCCGTCTGGCGCTACCCCTACCCGAGCGCGAACCTCGCGGGCGCGTTCGAGCTCGCGGAGGACCGGTACTTCGGCGCACACGACCTCCCGGGGTGGGCGCGCGCGGCGCTGGACGGCGCGCGGCTGTCGCCCCGGGACCTCGGGTGGCTCGGCCAGGTGGACCCGTGGGTCGACCTGGCGCTGCTCGGCGCCGAGGTGGGCTGGTCCTGGGGGACGGGCCGCGACGTCCGGGCGCAGGCCCGCCACGAGGGCGTCACCGGCGCGCGGCTCGACGAGCGGATGCGCCGTGCCGACGCGTCCGCGCAGGAGGCCATCTACGACCACGCCGTCCGGCTGTCCGCGAGCGACGTGCCGGAGATCCGCGAGGCGGCGCTGCACGTGTGGGCGACGTACGCCGGCCCCGGCGACCCGATGGTCCCGCTCGAGCTCCTGGTGGATCCTTCGCTCTCCGACAACACCCGCACCACGCTGCTGAAGGGCCACTGCCAGGAGGTGGTCGACCTCGACGCTGCCGGGCGCAACGCGCTCGCGGAGCTGATCCGCTCCACGGACAACGGTCCGCTGGCCGTGGATGCGACGCTCCTGGCCCTGCGCGCCGCCTGGACGAATGGTGAAGACCTGACGCCGTGGCTCCGGATGCTCGACGAGGCAGAGGAGACGTGCCTCCGCTGGGGCGCGGACGCGAGCAATGCGCGTGATCCGACGCTCCAGTCCTTCGAGGGGCTGCCTGAGGTCGCGCGTCCGGAGGGCTTCCCGGCCGCCGTCGCGCGGTTCGCGGCTCGCGCCGAGCTCACCGTGGACGACGTGGACTGCTCCACGCCGCCGTGCACCGCGTGGCTGACGGATCCGCAGGCCCCGCGCTGGCTCGGCGCCGCCGCGGCGGATGTCTGGGGCCTCGGCGTCGGCCTGTACGCGGACCAGCGCGATCCGGAGCGCGTGACGGTGGTCGCCGTCGACGACGCGCTGCCCGAGGGGCAGCGCACGTCGCTCGCCATCGGCCGGGCCGACCGCGAGGTCCACCGGCGCTGGTGCCCCGACCCGGGCGCCATCAGCGCCGCCCGCATCGAGTACGGCGGTGCCCCGCGCACGTGGGAGGAGGCCCTGCAGGCCGCCCTGTTCGCCTGCCACCGCAGCGGCACCCCGCTGACCGAGCCCTGGAGCGGCCTCGCCCGCTGGGACGGCGCGTGGACCTTCGACCCGCCGCTCCCCCTCCTCGACTGCGTCGCCGCCGGCGAGCTCCCGCTCGCCCCGACGGGCTCCCTCACGGTGGGCCTCGCCCTGGGCCTGCGGTGAGGCGGCCCGACCCGCGTTGGCTCGCGGCGGGCGCGCTGGGCGCGGCGATCGCCGTGTGCACGGTCGGGCCGCGTCTGCAGCCCGAGGCACGCCGGCCGGCCGCCGTCGGCCCCGCGATGCCGGCGCCCGTCGCCGCTCGCGAGCGCTCCACGCCGCTCCCGGCGCTCGTCGACCGGCAGCTCTCCGTGTGGCTGCCGCAGGATCCCAGCCAGATCCTCTCCGCGGACTGCTTCGACCACACCTGGGGCGCCGGCGGCTTCTCCCCGCTGCACCCCGACAGCGCCGTGGCGCACGTCGCGTCGTGGGTCGAGCGGTACGCCGCGGTCGAGGTGCTCCCGTGGGCGCTGCGTCGCTCGATCGACGACGCCGGGCTCGGCCCGACCCGCTTCGCCTGGCTCGCCGAGGCCGACCCGTGGCTCGGGTACGCGGCCCTCCGCCTCGAGGACCGCTGGGGGACGGCCGAGTGGTTCGACATCGCCCACGACGAGGCGCGCCAGCGCGGCGTCTCGTGGGAGCACCTCGTCGTCACCGACGATCCCGCGCTCCGGGACCGGCTGGAGCGCGAGAACGGACCGCGGCGCGACCTCCTCCGGGCGCACGCGATGGCGCTGGCCGCGAGCGACGTGCCCGAGGTCCGGGACCGCGCGGTGGTGCACTGGGCCAGCACCCTGACGCCGGGCGCACCGACCGTCCCCCTCGCCGCGCTCGCCGACGCCCTGTCCGACCACACGGCGGCGGCGCTGCTCTCCGGCCACTGCCGCGAGACCGCCGGCCTCGCGCCCGCCGACCGCGCCGCGCTGCTCCGGCGGGCCGCGGAGACCGACGACGCCATCTTCGCCGTGAACGCCACCCTCGTCGGCCTCCGCGACGCCCACGACGCCGGCGACGACCTCGCCCCCTGGCTCGAGCTCCTCGACGAGACCTGGGCCACCTGCGACCGCTGGGGCCCGCGCGCCGATCTCGCCCGGCACCCCGCGCTCCAGTCCTTCGACGGCCTCCCCGAGGCCGCCCGCCCCGAGGGGTTCCCCGCCGCCGTGGCCCGCTTCGCCGCGGCCGCCCGGGTCCACGTGGAGGAGGTCGACTGCTCCGCTCCACCCTGTCTGGCCTGGCTGACGGATCCGCTGTGGCGGTCGCTGGACGCGCAGGCGGCCGCGGTGTGGGGGCCGCGCGGGGCCGTCGAGCGCTCCCGCTCCCAGGGAGACGGGTGGCGGCGCTTCATCCTCGTGTCGTTCGCCGACGACCTGCCGGACGAGCTCCGCGACGACATCGTCGCCGCGCTGGGGAGCTACTACACGCGCACCTGCATGGACGCCGACACGCTCGGCGCCGTCCGCGTCGAGTACGGCGCCGCCCCACGCACCTGGGAAGAGGCCCTGCAGGCCGCCCTCTTCGCCTGCCACCGCGAGGAGCCGCTGACCGAGCCCTGGAGCGGCCTCGCCCGCTGGGACGGCGCGTGGGCCTTCGACCCGACGCTCCCCTCCTCGACTGCGTCGCCACCTCCCTCCTCCCCGGCCCCTACCGCACCCCTCACCGTCGGCCTGAGCCTCGGTCTCCGCTGACCTTCCCGGCACGCCGGGTACGTGCCTGGCGGGGAGGCCCGCGCGTGCACCCCGATCCCGCCACCGGCCACGTCCGCGCCGTCCGCGGCTCGGTGGTGGAGCCTCGCCTTCCCCGAGGGCCAGCTCCCGGCCATCCACGAGGCCGTCGAGGTCGCCTGGGACCGCCCGCAGCGCCTCGTCGTCGAGATCGCGCAGCACACCGGGCCCCAGCACGCCCGCGGCGTCGCGATGCAGGAGACGGCGGGCCTGCGCCGCGGCACCCCGTCCGCCGCACGGGCGCGCCGATCACGGTGCCCGTCGGCGAGGCCGTCCTCGGCCGCCTGCTCGACGCCACCGGCCAGGTCACCGACCGCGGCCCCGCCCTCCCCGACGACGTGCCCCGGCGCCCGATCCACCGCCCGGCCCCCGCCCTCGTCGACCGCGACGACCCGCGCATCCTGTTCCAGACGGGCATCAAGGTGGTCGACCTGCTCGCCCCGCTCGGCCGCGGCGGCAAGGCCGCGATGTTCGGCGGCGCCGGCGTGGGCAAGACGGTGCTGGTGATGGAGCTCATCCGCACCACCATCCAGTCCTACCGCGGCACCTCGGTGTTCGCGGGCATCGGCGAGCGCTCCCGCGAAGGCCACGAGCTCCTCACCGAGCTGCGCCGCGCCGGCGTCCTCGAGCGCACGGCCCTGGTGTTCGGCCAGATGAACGAGCCCCCGGGCGCCCGCTGGCGGGTGGGCCTGTCGGCGCTGGCCGTCGCCGAGCACTTCCGCGACGAAGCCCACCAGGACGTGCTGCTCCTCATGGACAACGTCTTCCGCTTCGTCCAGGCGGGCGGCGAGGTCTCGGGGCTGCTCGGCCGCCTGCCCTCCCGCGTGGGCTACCAGCCGACGCTGGCGAGCGAGATCGCCGAGCTCGAGCAGCGCGTGGCCTCGGTCCGGGGCGCGGCGATCACGTCGATCCAGGCGGTGTACGTCCCCGCCGACGACTTCACCGACCCGGCCGTGGCCGAGACCTTCACCCACCTCGACGTGGCCATCGTCCTGTCGCGCGACCTGGCCGCCGAGGGCCTGTACCCGGCGGTCGACCCGCTGCAGTCCACCTCGGTGCTGCTCGACGCCGCCGTCGTGGGCGCCGAGCACGAGGCCGTGGCCCGCGAGGTCCGCGCCACCATCGCCCACTACCGCGAGCTGCAGGAGGTCATCGCCCTGCTCGGCGTGGAGGAGCTCGCCGCCGCCGATCGGCGCGCCGTGACGCGGGCCCGCCGCCTGATCCGCTTCCTGACGCAGCCGTTCCAGGTGACGGAGGGCTTCACCGGCCAGCCGGGCCGCACGGTGGCCCTGCAGGACACGATCGCCGGCGCCCGCGCCATCCTCGCCGGCGAGGCCGACGACTGGGACGAAGCCTCTCTCTACCTCGTCGGCACCCTCGACGAGGCCCGCGAGCGCGAGGCCAGGGCCCGGAGCCAGTCGTGAAGCTGGTCGTGGCCACACCGCTGGAGCTCGTGGTCGACGCGGACGACGTCCGCGAGGTCCGCGCCGAGGACCCGACCGGCCTGTTCGGCGTGCGCCCCGGCCACGCCGCGTTCCTCACGGTGCTCGTGCCGAGCGTGCTGCGGTGGACGACCGATCGCGCGCGCTACGTCGCGGTGCGCGGCGGCGTGCTGTCGGTGCGCGGCGACCGGGTCGACGTCGCCACGCGCGAGGCCGTGGTGGGCGACGTCCTCGACGCGCTGGAGGGCGAGGTCTTGCGCCGCTTCGCCGAGGCCGACGAGCAGGAGCGGGTCGCGCGCACCCGCGCCGCCCGGCTCGAGGTCGAGGCCGTCCGCCGGATCGCGCTCGGCCTGCGGGCGCGGCCGTGACCGACCCCCTCGAAGACGCCGTCCGCCAGCGGTCCGAGCGCGCGAGCCGCTGGGCCCGCGAGGGCGAGCGGCCCATGGCGAAGAACCTGGCGCTGATCGGCGTCGTGGGCTGGCTGGTGGTGATCCCGATGCTGCTCGGCGTGGCCGCCGGGCGCTGGCTCGACGCCCGCTTCGACACGGGCATCACCCTCACCGCGGCGCTGCTGGTGGTGGGCCTCGCCGCGGGGGTCACCCTGGCGTGGCGCCGGATCCGGGAGGCGTGACGTGACGATCCTCGTGGCGGCCATCGGGGGCGGCGTGCTGGCCGCGGTGTGGCTCGGGCTGCTGGCGCTGGACGTGCAGTGGCTGGTGGAGGGCCGGATGGGCCCCGCCATCGCGCTGCTGCTCGTGCGCTGGGCGCTGGTCGTCGGCACCTTCGTCGCCATCGCGCGCACCGGCGGCGGCGCGGCCCTGCTCGCCGCCCTGGTCGGGTTCGCGGTGGTGCGTACCCTCGGGGTGGTGCGCGGAGGCCTCCATGACTGAGTCGCCGCTGGTCGCGCCCGTCGTCTGGCAGCTCGGCCCCGTGCCGATCACGCTGCCGGTGGTGACGACGTGGGGCGTCATGGCCGCGCTGACGCTCGTGTGCTGGCTCGCCACCCGGCGGCGCGCGCTCGAGCCCGGCCGGCTGCAGGCCGCGGCGGAGGTCGTCGTCGAGACGCTGCAGGACCAGCTCCGCGACGTGCTCCACGGCGACCCCCGCCCCGTGCTGCCGCTGGTCGGCACCCTGTTCCTGTACGTGTTCACGGCCAACACCGCTGCGATCCTGCCCGGCGTCCACCCGCCCACCGCCTCGCTCGAGACGCCGGTGGCGCTCGCGCTGGTCGTGTTCTTCTCGGTCCACGCGTACGGCGTCCACGCGCGCGGCGTGCTCGGCTACCTCCGCGGCTTCCTGCAGCCCACGCCGCTGCTCCTGCCGCTGAACCTGCTCGGCGAGGTCACCCGGACCCTGTCGCTGGCGGTCCGCCTGTTCGGCAACATGATGAGCCACGAGCTGGTGCTCGGGATCGTCGCGATGCTGGCCGGCCTGCTCGTCCCGGTGCCGCTCATGGCGCTGGGGCTCCTCATCGGCCTCGTGCAGGCCTACATCTTCTCGGTGCTGGCAGCCGTCTACATCGGCGCGGGCATCGGGACCATCGAGCGAGGTAGATGGACGCGCCGAACTGCTATCCGGCGCCGTCATCGCGGTGTCGTTCGGCGCCATCGGCCCCGCGCTGGCCGAGGGGCGCGCGCTGGCGGCCGCGATGGAGGCCATCGCCCGCCAGCCCGAGGCGGCCGGCACGCTGTCGCGCACACCGTTCGTCGGGCTCGCGATGATCGAGACCATGGCCATCTACTGCCTGGTCGCGCGCTGCTCCTGCTGTACGCCAACCCGCTGGTCAAGTAGCCGTGCGCATCGAGCCCTGGATCGTCCTGCTGCAGGCGGTGAACTTCCTCGTTCTCGTGTACGTGCTGTACCGGGTGCTGTACAAGCCCGTGCTGGAGGTGCTCGACCGCCGCCAGTACGCCCGCGACGCCGACGCGCGCGCGAAGGCCACGCAGGCGGCCGCCGACGAGGCCCGCGCCGCCGCCGAGCAGGCCCGCGACGCCGTCGCGGCCGAGCGCGCGCAGCTCCTCGCCGACGCCTGCACCGCCGCCGCGGCCGAGCGGGAGCGCCTGCTCGCGCCGCGGCGCGCGCCGAGGTCGCTGCAGGCGACCGACTGCACCTCGCGCGAGCTGGCGCGCGAGCGCGAGGCCGCGCTGCAGGAGGCGCAGGGCGGGTGGAGGACCTGGCGGTGCGGATCGCGCGCCGCCTGGTCGACGACGTCGCCACCGTGCGGGTGACGGACGCGCTGGGCGCACGCCTGCTCGACCACCTCGCGGCCCTGCCGGCGGACCAGCGTCGCTGCGGGAGGGCATCGACGGGCAGCCCGTCGTCGTCGCGGCCTGGCCGGCGCTCGACGACGCGGCGGCCGCGCACCGGCGGGGCCGCGTCACCGACGCGCTGGGGCCCGTCGCCGTCACCGTGGAGCCCGACCGGGAGCTGGTCGCCGGGGTGAGCTGCGCCTGCCGACGGGGCGGGTGGCGTCGTGTGCTGCAGGACACGCTGAGGTGGCGGCCCGCGAGGTGCTGGATGCCTGGCGTAGCGGCTCGCGGCGGACTGCAAGGCGCCTCGAAAGCGGGCGGGGCCCGCGTGGATGGGCCGACGACGCAGCCGCGCGCCGGTGTCAGCCTGGCCAGGTCGAGCAGGTGGGCGACGGCATCGCCACCGTCCGCGGGCTGCTCGGACGTAGCGCTCGACGAGCCTCGTGCAGGTGGGGGCCTCCGTGCCCGGCATCGCCGTGGCCCTGGACGCCGACCGGCAATGGGGTGGTGCTCCTCGGCGCGGAGGAGGGGCTGGCGGCGGGCGCGCGTCCACGGCACGGGCGCCGGTGTGACTGTCCCGTGGCCCCGGCGTGCTCGGCCGGGTGCTCGATCCGCTCGGCCGGGCCGCCTCTCCTCGGACGGCCAGCCAAAGCGCCGGAGTCGCCGCCCGCGCGCCCATCGACGCCCCGGCGCCGGGCATCGTCGACCGCCAGCTCGTCGAGGTGCCGCTGCACACGGGGGTCCTCGCCGTCGACGCGATGCTGCCGCTCGGGCGCGGCCAGCGCCAGCTGATCATCGGCGATCGCAAGACCGGCAAGACCGCGCTCGCGCTCGACGCCGTGCTCGCGCAGCGCGACCAGGACGTGGTCTGCGTCTGGTGCACGGTGGGCCAGAAGGCGTCGACGGTGCGGCAGGTCGTCGACGCGCTCACGGCGCACGGGATGCGGGAGCGCACGCTCGTCGTCGTGGGCGCCGCCGACGCCGCGCCCGGCCTGCAGTGGATCGCCCCGCAGGCGGCCACCGCGATGGCGGAGCAGCTGCGCGACGCGGGGCGCGACGTGCTGATCGTCTACGACGACCTGACCCGCCACGCCGCGACCCACCGCCAGATCGCGCTGCTGCTGCGCCAGCCGCCGGGCCGCGAGGCGTACCCGGGCGACGTCTTCTACGTCCACAGCCGGCTCCTCGAGCGCGCCGCGAAGCTGAGCGACGCCCAGGGCGGCGGCTCGCTGACCGCCCTGCCGGTCATCGAGACCCAGGCCGGTGACGTGTCGGCCTACATCCCGACCAACGTGATCTCGATCACCGACGGCCAGATCTACCTCGAGGCCGACCTGTTCAACGCCGGCCAGCGCCCGGCCATCAACGTCGGCCTCTCGGTGTCCCGCGTCGGCGGCGCCGCCCAGACGAAGCCGATGAACCAGGTCGCGGGCCCGGTCAAGCTCGACCTCGCGAACTACCGCGAGCTCGCCGCGTTCTCGCAGTTCGCCTCCGACCTCGACGCCGCCACCCAGCGCACGCTGGCCCGCGGCGCGCGCCTCACCGAGCTCTTCAAGCAGGGCCAGTACCAGCCGCTCCCCATGGAGCAGCAGGTCCTCCACCTGCTCGCCGGCACCCAGGGCTTCCTCGACGACGTGGAGCTCACGAAGGTGCAGGACTTCCTGCGGGCCCTGTCGGACGACTTCCTGTCGAACCACGCCGGGCTGCTCGAAGAGGTCGTGGCCTACGCCGACCAGAAGAAGAAGCTGAAGGACGGCGACCTGCAGCAGCGGATGCTCGACGCCATCGGGAAGTTCAAGTCGACCTGGAAGGCCTAGCCCCCGCAAGGTCCCGTCCCCCTCCTCCCCGCGGGGCCGTCCCCGTGGGCCCCGCGCCGCCGGAGCCTCTTCGATGCCGAGCCTGAAGGACATCCGGAACCGCATCGGTTCCGTCCGCAAGACCAAGCAGATCACCAGCGCGATGAAGCTCGTCGCGTCGGTGAAGATGAAGCGGTCTTCGGAGCGCGCGCTCGCGGCGCGGCCCTACCGCGACCAGCTCGAAGCCGTGATCAAGCGGGTCGCGGCCGCGGCCGGCGACGAGATCGACGAGCCGCTGCTCGAAGCGCGCGAGACGGTCGGGAAGATCCTGGTCGTGGTCCTCACCTCCGACCGCGGCCTGTGCGGCCCGTTCAACAACACCCTCCTCCGCAACAGCTGGGAGTGGGTGCGCCAGCACCGCGCGAAGGGCGTCCAGGTCGACGTCCGCGTGTTCGGGCGCAAGGGCCAGGCGTTCCTGCGCCGGATGCGCGAGCCGCTCACGAACCCCGTCACCGACTACGCGCGCACCGAGAAGATGGCGCTCGTCCGCCCGCTCACCGCCGAGATGGTCGCGGGCTTCGTCGACGGCGACTACGACGAGGTCTACCTCGTCTACAACCGCTTCGTGTCGACGCTCGTGCAGCGCCCGACCTACGATCGGGTCCTGCCGCTCGCCGTCTCCACCGAGGGCGAAGAGCAGCAGGCCGCCGACCCCGCCGGCGGCGGCGAGTACCGGTTCGAGCCGTCCGCAGTCGAGATCCTGGGCACGCTCCTGCCGCTGTACCTGCAGACGCTGGTGCTGGGCGCCTTCCTCGAGACCGAGGCCGGGTTCTTCGCCGCCCAGATGACGGCGATGGACAGCGCCACCCGCAACGCGTCCGACCTCATCGACCGGCTCACGCTCGACTACAACCGGGCGCGCCAGGCCGCGATCACCAAGGAAATCATCGAGATCGTGTCGGGCGCCGCGGCGCTCTGACCCTCACCCAGCCTCCAGCATCCCACCCATGGAAGGGAGTCCACCCATGGAAGCAGCTACCGGCCGCATCACGCAGGTGATGGGACCCGTCGTCGACGTGGAGTTCCCGCCCGGCGCCGTTCCCGAGATCCTGAACGCGCTGAAGGTCACCAACCCGCGCATCAACGACCGCGACGACAACCTCGTCCTCGAGGTCGCGCAGCACCTGGGTGGCAACCTGGTGCGCACCATCGCCATGGACACCACCGACGGCCTGCGTCGGGGCCAGGAGGCCCGGAACACCGGCTCGCCGATCATGGTGCCGGTGGGCCAGGAAGTCCTCGGGCGCATCTTCAACGTCGTCGGCGAGCCCGTCGACGAGCTCGGCCCCCTCGAGGCGACCAAGTTCTGGCCGATCCACCGCCCCACCCCGTCGTTCACCGACCAGTCGGTCGACACCGAGATGCTGGTGACCGGCATCAAGGTCGTGGACCTGCTCGCGCCCTACGTGAAGGGCGGCAAGATCGGCCTGTTCGGCGGCGCCGGCGTCGGCAAGACCGTGCTCATCATGGAGCTCATCAACAACGTCGCCAAGCACCACGGCGGCCGCTCCGTGTTCGCCGGCGTGGGCGAGCGCACCCGCGAGGGCAACGACCTGTGGCACGAGATGCAGGAAGGCGGCGCCAACGCCGTCATCTTCCCCGGTGACTGGAAGCGGTCGAAGGGCGCGCTCGTGTACGGCCAGATGAACGAGCCGCCCGGGGCCCGCGCGCGCGTGGCGCTCTCGGCGCTCACCATGGCCGAGTACTTCCGCGACGAAGAGGGGCAGGACGTGCTCCTGTTCATCGACAACATCTTCCGGTTCACCCAGGCGGGCTCCGAGGTGTCGGCCCTCCTCGGCCGGATCCCGTCGGCGGTCGGCTACCAGCCCACCCTGTCGACCGACATGGGCGCGCTGCAGGAGCGCATCACCTCCACCACCAAGGGGTCGATCACCTCGGTGCAGGCGGTGTACGTGCCCGCGGACGACCTCACCGACCCCGCGCCCGCCACGGCCTTCAGCCACCTCGACGCCACCACGACCCTGTCGCGGCGGATCTCCGAGCTCGGCATCTACCCGGCCGTCGACCCGCTCGACTCCACGAGCCGCATCCTCGACCCGCAGGTCGTGGGCGAGGAGCACTACCGGGTGGCGCGCGCCGTCCAGCAGGTGCTCCAGCGCTACAAGGAGCTCCAGGACATCATCGCCATCCTCGGGATGGACGAGCTGTCGGCCGAGGACCGCCTGACCGTGGCCCGCGCCCGCAAGATCCAGAAGTTCCTGTCGCAGCCGTTCCACGTGGCCGAGGTCTTCACGGGCCGCAGCGGCGTGCTGGTCTCGATCGAGGACACCGTCCGCGGGTTCTCGGAGATCCTCGAGGGCAAGCACGACGACCTGCCCGAGGACGCCTTCTACATGGTCGGCGGCATCGACATGGTGCTCGAGCGGGCGAAGCAGCTCGCCGCGGCGGGCTGATGAGCACCGCCCTCGAGGTCGACATCGTCACCCCGGAGCGCTCCGTGTTCCGGGGCGCGGCGGCCCAGGTCCAGCTGCCGGCCTGGGAGGGCGAGATGGGCGTCCTGCCCGACCACGACCCGCTGCTGGCGCTGCTGCGCGCCGGGCTGTGCGTCGTGTCGACGGCCCAGGGCGCCACCCGCTACGTGATCGGCCGCGGCTTCGCCGAGATCGGCGGCGACCGCGTCACGATCCTCACCGACCACTGCGAGCCGGCGGAGAAGGTCGACAAGGCGAGCGCGCAGACCGAGCTCGCCGCGGCCGAGGCCGAGATGGCCCAGCACGACGCCTGGTCGGAGCGCTACCGCCAGGCGCGCATCGCCTACGAGCTCGCCCGCGCCCGGCTCGACGCCTAGAGACGCGACCAGGCATCCGCGCCAGCGGATGCCTGGGCGCGTCTCGCAGGAGTCGGAGGACGCGCGCCAGCGCGTTCTCCGACGTATTGAGCGAGCAAGCAAGCCGAATGCCTGCCCGACCGGGGGTGCGGCGAAGCCGGACCCGCGATCGAGGCGGTGCATTCGTCGAAGCTTGCTGCGAGGTAACCACGTCCACGGATGGTTGGTCGAGTCTCTAGCCGACCCGGTCAGCCCGCCTCGGCGGGCGGATCTGCCTTCGCCGGCACCGGTGCGACTGGGGCCGGCGGCGGATCTAACTTGGGCGGAGTGGGCGAGGATCGATCTCGAGCACGTCCTTCGGCTTCACCTTCGTAGATCTCGACCTGCAGCTTGCCGCCCGAGCCCTCGACCACGAACTGGTGCGGGCCCTCGGCGAGCTGGGTCGTCAGCGGCAACTCGCCCGCCTGCCAGCCGTCGATCGACACGGCGTCACCCCTGTGTCGCCCGGCGGCGACAGGCCGCACCTGCCCTCCGGGAACTGGGGGACCACCTCGATCACCGGGGCGGGCTGCGGCGCAGGCGCGACCGGCGTGCCCGCCGCGGCGGCGCCCGACGGGAGGTCCCAGCCAGCAAGTCGTCATCGTGTGCACTCCGTGCTCGATGTGCACATTGTCCAACCCCGCACCGGCGCCGACAACTCCAGCCGGGGAAGTATCACCCGGGGCCACCCGCAGGAATAATCCCCGCGGCCCATCGTTCACGCATGACCTCCGCAGGCGCCCGGCTACGACGTCGTCAGCTGCAGGAGGCGAGGATGCTGTTTGGTGGCCGCTGTTCGGGCTCCCGCGCAGGCCCGGGGCTTCACGGACGGCACGCTGTACTACGCGAGCCGGCGGGCGAGGCTCTACGCGTGACGGAGGACCGCTGCCCACCGCGACCCGCTTCGGTGACGTCGGCGCCTACGTGGCGGGCCAGCTGGCCTTCAGCCGCGACGGCGCGACGATGTACGTCCCGCTGCCCAGCGACCACACCGTGCTGGCGGTCACGCCCGACGGCACCATGACGCCCTACGCCACGGGCCTGGTGCGGCCGCTCGGCCTGCTCGTCACCGACGACGGGCTGCCTGCTGGTCACGAACTGGGACGACGGCAGGAATCTCGACATCACCGGCGGCGGCGACGTCTCCTCGGTCGCGCCGCTCGTCACCGGCCTCGGCTGGGCGCGGCACCTGCTCCCTGGCTCGCCGACGGGCGGGTGCTGGTGTCGGACCAGCAGACCGGCAACCTCACCTGACGCATCGCCTACCCCAGGGGCGGTCGGTGGGCGCGCCGTTCGCGACGGGCGTCCTCGGCGTGCTTTCGTCGCGCAGACGCCGGACAGCCGGATCTTCGCCGGCGGCCAGTGGGACGTGTGGGACGTGACCGCGGGCGAGGCGCCGCCCGCGGCATATCCGTTCACGCACAGGCAGGAGCTGATCGGCCTCGCCGTGGCGCCGGACAACTGGCCGCTTGATCGCCGGCACGTACCTCGGCACCGTCCTGTTCGACGTCACGGGCGGCGGCGACCTGTCGTCGGCAGCCCCTGGCTCACCGGCCTGCCCGTGGGCGACACCGCGCTCGCCTTCGGCCCGCTGCCACCCGGCCCCACCGACACCGCCGTCGACACCGGCGCGCCCACCGGGCCCCCGCCCACCGGCACGAGCGACACCTCGTCCACCTCCACCCCGTCCACCCCGTCCACGCCCACCGGCAGGAGCACCAGCCACCGCCCCGGATGGCGACGACGCAGGCTGCAGGTGCAGCACGACCGGCCGCCCCAGCTCGGCCTCGCCCTGTTCGGGCTCGGGATCGTCGGCCTGCGCCGCCGTCAGTAGTTCGCGCCGCGCGCCTCCTGGCGGCCGGGGAGCGGGAGGCCCTGCGGCCCCACGCCGTCGAGCAGCTCCTGCATGCGCGGGAGCAGCCCGTCGAGCGGGCGCGCCGACTGCGCCGACTGCGAGTCGGGCGAGATCACGCGCCACTCCTGCAGGCGCAGCGCCATCTCCTCGCCGAGCTCGGCGCAGACGAAGCGCCCGGCGGCGACCTCGATCTGCGCCGGCGTGGCGCCCTCGGGGGCGGCGACGACCAGGCCCAGGATGAGCCCCTGGTCGCGCAGCACCGAGACCCAGCGCACCTGGCCGCGGTGGATGGTCACGTCGCCCACCCGCACCGCATCGCGCCGCCGCCGCGGCACCCCCGCCAGCGGCCGGTCCGCCACCCCCGCCGGGCAGGCCGCCAGCAGCTCCTGCAGCGCCCGCCACGCCGCTGGCTGCGCGAGCGCCGTGAACACCCAACCTTCGGGACCGTAGTCGCAGGAGATCCCGGGGTGCACGAGCGCCAGCGCCTCGTCCACGTCGGCCACCGCGGCCTGCAGGCCGCGACCGAGATCCCCCCGCACCCGCCGGAGCAGACGCCCGAGGATGCCCCGCTGCGCGGTGTCCTCCTCGACGTCGGCGACCAGCGCCTCCTCCGAGCCGATCCACCAGTCCCAGAACGCGTCCAGGTCTGCTTCCGTTGCTGCGTGGCTCATCGACCTTCCCCGTCACCGCTCCCCATTCTGCGCGATCGCACCCCGGGTCCACAACGCCAGGGGCGAGGATCGACGCCGGTTCACCCGCGGACGCCGCCCGAGCGCGCCTCCGCGGCCATCGTACGGAGGCTGTCACCAAATCGGGTGCCCAACCGTAGGGCTCCGAGATACCCGCCCGCCGAGCTTCTGTTGGTCGACCACTCCCACCATCCCCACATCGCCCACGTCCCGCGCCGCGGGCAGCTCGCCATCGACGAAGAGTCGGCCCGCGGCTGCCGCATGCTGGCGATCCTGTCGGTGATGAACTTCGTGTTGGGCGCGGCCACCTGCAGCGCGGTGCTGGTGCTGCTGTTCGCCCGGGCCGAGCTCGCGCGCGTGCTGGCCGACAAGGAAGACCGGCTCACCACCATCGCGGTCCCGGCCCGCGAGATCGAGCCCGGCGAGGTCATCGACGCCGCGGCGCTCACGACCCGGCCCTTCCCGAAGGTGCTGGTGCCCGAGGTCGCGGTCACCTCCGCTGCGGATCTCGTCGGCCGCACGGCCCGCGAGCGGCTGCTGCCCGGCGAGTCGGTCCGCTACGAGCGCCTGGCCGATCCGCGCGCCGGGCGCGGCGTCAACGCGATCATCGGCAACAACCTGCGCGCGGTCTCGCTCGAGCTGCGCGACGACGACCGGGTGGGCGGCTTCGTCGTCCCCGGCGACCGGGTCGACCTGCTCGTGACGTTGCCCGACCACAAGGGCACGCCCGCGGAGACGGTGACGGTGGCGCGCGCGCTGCAGGTCATCGCGGTCGACGAGCGCGTGGTGCCGCGGGCCGACGGCGACGTGGTCCGCAAGCCGTCGGTCACGCTGGCCGTCCCGATGGCCGACGCCGAGCGGGTGGTCCACGCCGCCCACGAGGGCGAGCCCAAGCTGACCCTGCTGTCGGACGTGGACCTCGGGCGGCCGCCGGCCTCCGGCGTCACCGCCGCCCAGGTGCTCGGCGCGCCCGGCAGCTGGATGAGCGCGTCGGAGTTCCGCGCCCACTATGGCGAGGCCGACGTCGCGCGGTGGGTCGAGCTGATCCGGGGCGACAAGGTGGAGCGGCAGCGGGTGGACGTCGATCCGGAGCTGCTGCGGGCCGTGCCCGGGGTGGGGCCGGGGCCGACCGTGCCGGCAAAGTAATGCCCGTGTCACGCCGACCCCGAGAAGTGACGCGATCAGGCGGTATATTCGCACCCCGAACGGTGCCTGGGCAGGAGGGAGCGATGCGGGAGCGACGCGGCAACGTCACCATGGTGGCGCTCCTGTTCGGGACGCTCCTCGGCTTCTCGGCGCTGTCGGTCGACGTGGGGCTCATCCGGGTCGCCGGGACCGAGATCCAGGTCGTGCTCGACGCCGCGGCGCTGTCGGGCGCCTCCACCCTCGACGGCACGGAAGCGGGCATCGACCGCGCCCGCAGCGTCGCCGTCGACGTAGCGTCGCGCAACAACGTGCTCGGCCAGGGGGTCACGCTCCCCGCCGCCGAGGTCGTGATCGGCGCCTGGGACCCCGACACCGCCACGTTCACGGCGTACCGGGTGGGCGACGACCCGGCCACCATCAACACCGTGCGCATCGCCCACACCCCGCCCTCGTTCGCGTCGGGGCTCGGCGGCGTGGCCTTCGGCGCCGTCGGCTACACGGTCGACGCCCAGTCGATGGCGATGCGGGAGCTGAAGGCCGGGCCGGCGAGCTCCACGAAGTGCTTCCTGCCGCTCGCCGTGCCCGACTGCCACCTGGCGAGCGCACCGCCGGGCGCCAACCCGCCGCCCATGAAGTTCACCTTCAACCCCTCCCCGACCGACGCCATCGCCTGGGCGAACCCGTCGGCCAACCCGAACACCGCCTGGATCCGCGACCAGCTCGCCGACCCCTGCGCGGGCGGCAACGAGGTCCGGGTCGGCCAGAACGTCCAGGTCAACGAGGGCGTCCACAACTCCGCGCTGCAGACGGTCCGCGACATCATCAACACCACCGGCGTCACGACCTGGGACCCGGTGTACGGCCCGCTGCCGCTGCGAGACGGCGTGAGCGCCAACGACCTCGCGACGAGCGACGTGACCCGCTACGGACACACGCTCGAGGGCGCGGTGGCGCTGGTCGACGGCGGGCCGGACTGCTCCGCCGTGAGCTTCAGCGGGCCGCTGCGCACCACCGGCATCGGCTGGGCCGTCATCTACGACGTGAGCGCCGCCGGGGGCGACAAGAACCTCTGGATCCAGCTCGACGTGGTCGGCGAGCACGACATCTGGGGCGACACCGACGACGCCGCCACCGGGCTGAACGTCCTCGGCGTGGGGACCCCCGAGCTGGAGCTGTGGTGAGAGCGCCGGTCTCCCGCTCTGGACGGGCCGCTCGCGCACCGGTCTCCCGCTCCGGACGGGCCGCTCGGGCCCTCCGCGGCAGCAACGTCGTCGAGTTCGCGCTGATCCTGCCGGTGCTGCTGATGCTGATCACGGGGATCATCGACTTCGGCTGGGCCACCGCCGTGCGCACCATCGCCGTGTCGGCGGCCCGCACCGGCGCCCGCGCCGGCGCGCTCACCGCCCAGGCCGACGGCCCCGACGGCATCGCCGTGACCGCGGCGGCCGACAAGTGGCGCTCCGTGGGGCTGCCGCTCACCCCCACCATCGTCGCGTTCCGCACGGGCACCCCGGAGCTGATGGTGGTGCGGGTCCGCATCGACCTCGCCACGCTCATTGGCTTCGTGCTCGGGCCACAGACCCTCGAGATCACGTCCGTGCAGCGCATGGAGGACCAGCCATGAGCCGCAGCCGCCGCGGATCCAACGCCGTGGAGTTCGCACTGGTGCTGCCGGTGCTGCTCATCCTCGTGGCGGGGTGATCGACCTCGGCCAGCTGCTCTACCTGGCCGACGGCACCGTCGCCGCCGTGGCGGAGGGCGCGCGCACCGGGGCGCTGGCCGACCCGGCCAAGGGCGTCGACCCCGCGGTGGCCGGGCAGCTGGCCGCGGAGCAGTACTGGACGGCGACGGAGCTGCCCGCCCCGTTCTCGGTCACCACCCAGGTCACGGGCACCGCGCCGAACGCGATGCTCCAGGTCACCGGCACCGTGGCGTTCTCGGCGGCCTTCGGGCTGCTCGCCCTGCCGAGCGACGTGTCCTACACCCAGACCATCCGGCTGTACCACCAGTAGGGCGCATCGCTCGCGCCATTCGGGCGTGTCGGGCGAGCGCCATCGACGAGCACGGACCAGGTTCGAATAGGTCGGACGGCCGCGACGTATACGTCGTGTTTAGTGAAGAGGACGGGAAGAATGATGATCTGGGCTTCACTTGCGCTGGCCAACCCGCCGGCGCCCGACTGCACGGCGTTCGCCGACCGGAGACACCTGGCGACGCTGTGCGCGCTGGCAGACCCGACGCAGCGACCGGAGATGCAGCGCGCCCTCGAGACCTGGGATGCCGCCGCCTGGCAGCAACGCGTCACCGGGACGGCGTTCCTCGAGCTGCCGGCCGCGTCTTGGGACCTCGCGCTGCACGAGGCGTCGGAGGCCGGCGCGGAGGGCGCACTGCTCGCGAGGATCGTCGCGGCCGCCCCCGCAGGTGAGCAGGTTCCGCTGCTCCGACGGGCGGTGTCCCTGGGGGCACCTATCGCCTTCGAAGACGCAGCTCGGCACGCACTGTCGGCAGACCCCAACGCCGTGATGCTCGCCGTCGTCGTGTGCCTGTCCTACGGCTCCCCCGAAGCCCTCGCGTGGGTGACGGACCACCGGGAGCGCGAGCTGGAGGTCCGCTCGGCGATCGTCGAAGCGATCGCGGTGTGGGACCATTACCCGCGGTGGACCCTCGCTCCGGCGCAGTGGGAGGCGCTGGAGGACGAGATGCTGACGGACTTCCTCGGCACATCGGACGAAAGCACGGTCCGCCGTCTGTTTCACGTGCTCGATCACGCTCCGTTGAGCCATGCGGCCCTGCAGCGCCTGGCGGGGGCGATCGGCGATCCGGTGCGCGGCGGATACGCCATCGCTGTGGTCGCGGACGCCGGCGTCGTCCCCGACGCGCGGCTGATCCGCGTGCTGCAGCGGCACCTGCGGGATGGAGGGCCCACGGCCGAGGTGTTCGCCGCGGTGCACGCACTCGGTCCGCGTGCCGCTCCGCTCGCCGCCGACTTGCACGAGACGTTGGAAGGCCCGAACCACATCATCGCCGAGCACGCAGCGGAAGCCCTCGTCGCGGTGGGCCCGCCCGGGACCGCTGTGCTCGGCGACGTGCTGAGGTCCCGGTGCCGCGGCGAGATCGCCACCGATCTCGGCGCCGATCGATGCGCGGCGTTCTACGACGCACTGAACGACGCCTCCCTCGACGACCCCTCGGTGGACGAGCTGGTGGCGGCATGCCGGCAGTCCCCGATCCCCCGGGTCCCGAAGATCTGCAAGTTCTTGGCTGACAATCGCGAATATCGGCGCGCCCATCCGGACTGACGCCAGCGTCAGCGGGCCGTCGAGCCGTTCGCACGGATGTCGGTCGTCCCGTCGACGGAGACGCCGGCGAGCGCCGCCTCCGCCCCCACCAGCACCGGGTTGTCGCGCACCACGAGGTCGCCGCCCACGTGCGCCAGCGCGCCGAGCCCCGCCACGTCGGCCAGGGCCGGGTTCTCGGCCACGAGCACGTCGCCCGCCACGTCGGACACGCTGCCCGGCACGCCCAGCGCGGCCAGGCCGACCCCCTGCACGGTGTAGCCGCCGCCGAGCGAGGCGAGCTCGGTGTGGCCGACGGTCAGCGCCGTGAGCAGCGGGACGTCCCGCACCTCCAGGTCGCCGAGCGAGCGCAGCGCGGGGAAGGCGTCGATCGTCGTCACGCGCGGCAGGTCCACCAGGTGCACGGCGCCGGCCGTCTGCAGCGACGCCCAGCCCGACAGCGCCGTGAGCGCGCCGTTGCCCTGCAGCCGCAGCGCGCCGACCTCGCGCGGGGCGAGCAGCCCGGAGAGCGTGCCGAGCACCGGATCGTCGGTGATGTCGAGCGTGCCGCCGACGCGCTCCAGCCGCGCGAACGCGCTCTCGCCGAACAGCGACGGGTTGTCGGACACGACGAGGTCGCCGACGACCTCCTGGAGGTTGTCGAAGCCGTCGAGCAGGCCGAGGCCGGCGTCGTGCGCGATCGACAGCGTGCCGCCGACGCGCTGCAGGTCGGTGAAGCCGCGCACCCGGTCGAGGCTGGGCGCGCGCTCGATGCGCAGGTCGCCGCCCACCTCCTGCAGGCTCGCGAAGCCGTAGAAGCCCTCCCAGGCGGGCAGATCGGCGAGCACGAGGTCGCCGGCGACGGTCTGCAGCGCGTAGGCCTGGCCGAGCAGCGCGACGACGCCGGCCTGCTCGACCCGCAGGTCGCCGCCCACCGTGAGCAGCCGCGACAGGTCGACCTCGCGCAGCTGCGGGGCGCGGAGCACGATCAGGTCGCCGTCGACGGTGCGCAGGCGCTCGGTGCCGAGCCCGCCGAGCCCACCGGCGTCGACCACCTGCAGGCCCCCGGCGTGGTCGAGCGCCGCCAGGTCGACGGCCGCGACGGGGCCCGTGATCAGCGCCTGGCCGCCCACCTCGGCCAGCGCCGGCAGCGAGACGCGCCCGACCTCGCCCGTCACCGTGAGGTCGCCGCCCACCGCGCGCAGCGCCGGCAGCGCCACCTCCGCGCCACCCGAGACCAGCAGGTCGCCGCCCACGTCGCACAGGCAGCCGACGTCGGCGTCGGCGTGGACCCACAGGCCGCCCTGCAGCGAGACCGGCGCGCTGCACAGTGCCGCGGCGTCGGCCGCGGTGGCGATCTCGACGTCGCCGGCCCGCGGCGTCGCCGCCTCGCAGCCGGGCGCCGACGGCGGCTCGGTGCCCTCGGCCCCGCAGGCGAGCCAGTCGGCGAAGCGCAGGGCGTCGGCCGGGTCGGGCCCGCCCGCCGGAGGCATGCGCTCGTCGCGGACGGCGGCCTCGGCGGCGCCGGCGGCGGCCCGCACGCCGGCGAGCGTGTCGAGGTCGAGCCCCACGGGCGCGCCGTAGCGCTGCTCCAGCGGCAGCGCGGCGCTGTGGCACGACGTGCACCAGGTGCGGACGTACGGCTCCCCCACCGTGGTCCACGTCGCGTCGGGATCGCAGCGGGAGGCCGCGCCGGTGTCGTCCACGAGGGGTCCCCCGTGGCAGCCGAGCGCCAGCAGCAGCGCCAGCGGCCTCACGCGGCCGCGCCCCGGAACGGCACCACCCCCGGCAGCCAGTCGCCCGGGTCGACGCCGACGAGCTCGAGCACGCCGGCGCACAGGTTGTCGTACTTGCACAGGGCGCCGCCCGGATCGGGCTCTCCGGTGGCGAGGTCCATCGGCTGCGACTCGAGCAGGTGCGACGTGGAGCCCGACGAGACGCCGCCGCGCACCGCGCCGAACAGCATCGCCGAGGTGTGCCCCCAGTGGTCCTTGCCGCCGGCCTGGTTGCGCAGCGGCGTGCGCGTCATCTCGGAGATGACGGCCACCACGACCTGGTCGAGCATCCCGCGCGACTCGAGGTCCTGCGCCAGCAGGTCGAGCGCCGCGAAGGTGCGGTTGTAGGCGGCGTGCTGGTTGACGTTGCCGCTGTGCGTGTCCCACTCCTCCCGCGTGTCCACGGTCACGGCGTGGCAGGCGCCGCCGGCCACGAGCGCCACCGCCATCTGCAGCTGGTCGACGAGATCGGCCTCGACCCCGATCTGCAGCTGCGACAGCACCTGCTGGGCCTGGCCGCGGAAGCGGTCGCCGCGGTCGAGCGAGGTGAGCAGGTCGGCCACGGCGCGGTCGTTGCGGCCGCCCGCGTCGCCGTAGCGCTGGCGGACCCGCTCGGCGCGGCTGCGCACGAAGGCCTCGAGCCCCGCCTCGTCGCTCGGGTCGAGCTGGAACAGCGGGTACTGCAGGCCCGCCTGCGGCGGCGCGCGGAACTGGGTGTCGTCGCGCACGAGCGCCGCGATCTGGCTGTGGAAGCCGATGCGGCCGGTGGTGGCCGCGAGCGGGCCCGACATCGACCAGCCGGACAGGTCGACCGAGCCGAGCGGCAGCGCGTCGCCGTCGACGGCGCCGGCGATGGTGGCGAGGTCGGGGCGCCCACCGTCGGGGGTGCCGGTCAGCAGGCGGGTGCGGCACGGATCGTGCGCGATGGAGCCCGTCCACACCCCGTTGATGACGTGGCACCGCGCCGCCCAGCGCGAGAAGAAGCCGCGCACGGCGGGTCGCTTCACGTCGTTGACGACCACCGGGATGGCGGCGAAGGTCTCGACCGCCTCCCGATCGTTCGGGTTGCCGGGCGCCTCGTCGAGCTCGGGCCCCTCGACCGTGCAGGGTCCGCCGTCGGGGGCGATGCAGTCGAGCTTCGGATCGCGGCAGTAGGTGACGTCCCACCCGCCCTCGGCGAACACCACGATCAGCGGCTTGCTCCCTGCAGGACCCCCGAGCGCCAGCCGCGGGCCGCCGAGGGTGGCGGCGGCGGCGAGGAGCAGCTCGCGGCGGGTGGGTCGGACGGACATCGGCAGCCTCGGACGGAGAGCCTAGTACAGGGTGAGCATCGGATCCTGGAACAGCGCGGCCAGCACGACGCGCCAGCCCTCCTGCGGGCTGCCGGCGCGCGCGGTGGCGGCCTGCCACAGCCCGTACAGCTCGGAGACGTCCTCGCCCTCGGCCGGGACGGGGTCGGTCAGCACCCGCGCGAACAGGTCGGCGATCTGGGCGCGGATCCGCGCCTCGTCGGTGTCGGTGCGGGGATCCACCAGCGTGAGCAGCCGCCGGTGGTCGGGCGTGGCCGCGCTGTCGGCGAGCACCACGAAGCCCGCGACCTCCTGCGCGAGCTTGCGCATGGCGAGGAGCTTGGTGGGGGTCGGCGTGTGCGTGGGATGCAGCACGGTGTAGCTGTCGATGCCGCCCATCATGCTGCGGAAGCCGTAGACGTCGGAGTTCACGAGGTCGACGGGCCCCCAGCAGTTGTTGCCGAGCGCCGCGCAGTCGGGGCGATCCTGGTTGGCGAGCCAGCGAAAACCCGTCAGCGCCTCGACCGTCCGCGTGAGCTGCTCGGGGCGGATCGACTGCATCCCCGCCACGAACGGGCGCTCGGCCGGCAGCCCCACCTCGGACGCGGGCGCCACGCGCGCCGCCCCGAACGGCTCGGACATCACGATGGCCCGCACCAGCGCCCGCGCGGAGAAGCCGCTGTCGACGAGCACCTCGGCCATCTCGTCGGCGTAGTCGTCGGGGATGTCGCTGCGATCCGTCTGCATCAGGTAGCCGGCGAACGTCCGCGCCGTGCACGTCGCGAACCGCGGGTCGGACGTGATCAGCGCGCCGAGGTCCTCCATGGTGTCGGCGGGCTGCCCGAAGTAGCCGGGCGGGCGCAGCTGCCAGTACGCCCAGTCGTCCTCCTCCGACACGTCGTAGAACTTCAGCGGGTAGCACCAGTGCTCGACGCGGTAGTCGCCGAGCGGCGGCTCCCCTTGCGTCCAATCCCACTGGCACCCCAGATCGTAGGCCGTGAGGATCGCGTTGCGCTGCAGCTGCTCCTTGTAGCCCCAGAAGAAGGCGGCCAACGGGTCGAGGACGTTGTGACAACCCACGCAACCCGTCTGCGTCGAGACGGCCTCGGCCACCGCGAACTCGTCGGCGATGTCGACGCCGCCCTCGACGAACACGTCGCGAGCGCCAATGTCCTCGCACAGGAACGCGCGCGACACGAAGTTGGCGCGGCCCCGGTGGAAGTTCGCAGCGTTGGAGGTGTGGCGCCGCCACATCTCGGAGTCCGACAGCAGCCCGGACTGCGGCCGGCCGTCGACCCAGTGGGTGTGCTGCCACTGCGGGCCGCCGGGATCGTAGGGCAGCCCGTAGATCGCAGCCACCACGTCGTCGGCCACCGTGTAGTCGGCGGTCAGGATCTCGGTGTACGGCCGATCCTCCAGCACGACCTCGCGCACGAGGCGCGTGGGCGCGGTGACCGTGGCGTCGTGGAGGTCGGACTGGTCGTAGCCGGCCTCCTCGAGCGGCCCCATCACCGGCAGCTGGAAGTTCGTGTCGGCGCGGAGCAGGTACAGCTCGGCGTGCATGTCCTCGACGGTGTCGCCGAAGTCTTCCGACGACAGCCACTGGTCGACCAGCGCCTGCAGCGCGGCGTCGCTGCCGTCGGCCTGCACGGCGGCGATCTCGGCGAGCGACGGGGGCACGCCGCGCACCGCCAGCGACGCCCGCTTCAGCCGCGCGACCGGCGACAGCGCCTCCACCGCGGGCTGCGCCGTGGGCGGCGCCGAGGTGCCGCTGCAGGAGGCCGCCACGGCGAGGAGCCCGAAGGCTCCCGCAAGGGGTGCTCGGACAGTCATCTCCCACCCTAGGCCGGTCGTCGAGGGATCGTCAAGCAGACGACCATGCCCGCTCGGCCGCCGCGACCTCACCCGCACCCACAGCGGGTCCTGGCGAGGGTCCCGCGGTGCACACTCCGGAGAAGACAGCCTGCAAACCACGTTCGCCGGTTGGGTCGTCCACGCGCGGTGGCGGCTCCGAATCCTGGTGTACGATGGTCGTCGGATCGCACCTTGGCCAGCTTCCCCCGCAGGCGCCCATGAGGTCGATGTCGACTCCCGAGCCGCACCGAGAACGCCCGCCCACGCTCCAGGGGCGCTACCGGCTGGTCCGCACCCAGTCGGTCACCGAGCTCGCCACCCGGTTCCTGGGGTACGACCTGCGTCTGCACCGGTGGCGCGCCATCGACGTGCCCACCGACGAGGTCCGCCGCCGCATCCTGCTGCAGGAGGCGGAGATGCTCGCGCGCCTCGAGCACCCGGCGGTGGAGCGGGTCATCGACGTGGGGGAGGACGGCCCCGTCACCTTCGTGGTCCGCGACCCGCTGCAGGGCTCGGCGCTCGACCACATGCCGATGGCCCCGCGCCACGCCGTGGCCGTCGTCTCGCGCATCGCCGCCGGCCTCGCCCACCCCCACGCCCGGCATCCTCCACGGAACGGTGCGCCCCTCGGCCATCCGGTTCGCCGAGGACGGCGGCCCCGTGCTCGTCGGCTTCGGCCGCCAGTCCGAGACCGATCCGAGCACCACCACCCGCGCCGCCGAGCCCTGGGCCCACGTCGCGCCCGAGACGCGCCGCTCGGGCCGCTGCGAGCTGCCGGGCGAGATCTACGCGCTGACGGCCACGCTGTACACGCTCATCGCCGGCCGCCACCAGGCCGACCTGTTCTACGCCGAGGCCTACGACGGGATGATGGCCGCCATCCCGAACCCGCTCCGCCAGGTGATCTACGGGGGGTGCGCCTACAACCCGGCCGAGCGCCCGCGCGACGTGGAGTCGTTCCGCTCGCTGCTCGCCTCCCGGCTCGAGGGCATCGGCTCCCCCACGATCGGCGACGCGCCCTGGCGGCCGGAGCCGATGCCCGAGCAGCCGCCCGACTTCATCGTCCCCGACGGCCACCTCCAGGCGGTGCTCTCGGCGCTGCGCGGCGCGGCAGCCCCGCCGCTCGCCAGCCGGCGCACGCCGGAGATCAGCCGGTCCTCGGAGATGGAGGACAGCGCCCCCACGCTCGCGACGGGCGGCGGCGCGCTCGACTACACGATGCCCGTGCTCCACCGCAAGGACCCGGGCTTCCGCGACCCGTTCGAGCCGGTCGATCCGGGCGACCTGCCGGCCTACGTCGATCCGCGCGCCCAGGGCGGGATGGTCCCGTCGCCGCCGCAGCGGTTCACCGTCCGCGACGTGGGCGCCACCCCCGCCACCCCGCCGCCCGCGCCGAGCCGCGGCGTGATGCACCGCGCGGTGCCGCTGCTGAGCGGGCTCGTGGGCGTGCTCGCCGTCGTCGCCACCACGATGATGATCGGCGTCTCGATCTTCGCCTGGCTCGCCACCGCCCAGATGCGGGCCGACGCCGAGCTCGTGCGCCGGGTGCGCTCCGAGAAGACGCTGGTCGAGCACCTCGCGAGCACCAACCCCGACCGGCAGGCGGTCGAAGAGGCCTGGTTCGCCTTCGAGCAGCGCCCCACCGCCGAGAACGCCGCGGCGTTCGCCCGGGTGGTGCAGAAGTCCGACCGCGGCGAGACCACGCCCGCCGACACGCGCGCCACGGTCAAGCGGCTGCACGCCGCGCTCAGCGCCTGGGAGCGCGCAACGCGAGCCGAACCACTCCCTTGACGTTGCCGCAGGCGTCGGCGCGGCCGGGCACCAGCAGCCGGAACGGCCCGCCGGCCGAGGCGGGGAGCGGCCCGCCGTCGAGGCTGTGGAGCAGCAGGCCCTGGGCGAGCTCCGCGGCGGGGACGGGCGGCGTGGTGTAGCCGTCGCGCGCGACGACGACGAGCTCCTGGCCCGCCGGATCGGCGCCGGCAGCCCGCAGCACCGCCGAGAGGCGCACCGCAGCGCCGGCGCGGCCCGGCACCAGCGCCGCCACGTCGGGCACCTGGTCGGGCAGGTCGAGCAGCCAGGCGCGGTCGACGGCCTTGCCGCCCACCTCCAGCGCCTCGCCCCGCCGGGCCAGCGCCTCGGGCGGCAGCCGCGCGGCGTCGATGCGCTCGGCGGCGGCGTGGAGCACCGCGGCGTCGTCGGCGAAGACGTCGAGGCGGCTGTCGCGCCGCCAGGCGGTGGGCGCCTCGTGCAGGCGGCCGCCGGCGAGCTGCAGCTCGACCCAGCCCTCGTCGGTGCGCAAGAGCCCCTTGGCGCGGACGAGCGGCGGCCGCAGCACCTCGAGCAGCGCCGCGCGCGACAGCACGGCTTCGGGCGGCCAGGCCCACGAGCGGACGGCGTGGGTTCCGGGATCGTGGTGGTGGTGGTGGACGGGGCCGGGCGCGCGCGGGCCCTCGCCCTCGGGCCAGGCCAGCACGTGGGGCCCGACCTGGCCGTGGTGCGTCTCCACGACCTCGAGCGGCGCGGGATCGAGCGTCGCGACCCAGGCGCGGAACGCCTCCATCGCCTCGGGCGAGGCCACGTCGGTGCGGTTGGCCACGATCACGTCGGCCAGCCCGGCCTGCTCGAGGTGGTCGGAGGGGATCGAGCCGCGGACGAGCGCCTCGGGGTCGACGAGCGCCAGCACCGGCCCGATGGCGAGGCGATCGGCGTAGGGCGCGCGGCGCAGCGTGTCGAGGAGGTCGGCCGGGTGGGCCAGCCCGGTGGGCTCGACCACGATGCGATCGACCTGGTCGAGCAGCCCGCCCACCGCGGCGACGAAGCCCTCGGGCGCGGTGCAGCAGACGCACGAGCCGGCGATCGAGGCGAGCTGGCCCGCCTCGCCGAGGATCGCCGCGTCGATCTCGGCCTCGCCGAAGTCGTTGACCACCACGGCGACGCGCTCGCCCCGCTTGAGCCCCAGCAGGTGCCGCACGGCGGTGGTCTTGCCGGCCCCGAGGAACCCCGTCACCAGCGTCACAGCGACCATCGCCCCTCCGTCGGCCGCAAGCTAACCTGCCCGGATGCGCCTGTTCGTGACGGGGACCGACACCGACGTCGGCAAGACCGCGATCACCGCCTGCCTGGCCCGCGCCGCCCGGCAGCGGGGCAGCGTCGTGGCCGCGAAGCCCGTGGCGAGCGGCGTGGCCACGGGCACGGCGGGCGAGGACGCCCTCGCGCTGGGCGCCGCCGCGGGCCATGCCCCGCGCGTCTACGCCACGTTCGCCGACCCCGTCTCGCCCCACCGCGCCTCCGCGATCGCCGGCACCCCCGTCGACGACGGCGTGCTCGACTGGATCGCGGCGCTGGCGGCCGACACCGTGCTGGTGGAGGGGGTCGGCGGCTGGCGGGTGCCCGTGCGCGCCGATCCCGGCGGCCTGTGGGTGCGCGACCTCGCCCGCGCGGCCGGCGGGCCCGTGGTGATCGTGGCGCCCGATCGGGTCGGCGTGCTCAACCACGCGCTGCTCACGGTCGACGCCGTGCGCCGCGACGGCCTCGCCGTCGCCGGGGTCGTGCTCAACCGCGGCGCGTCCCCGCCCGACGCCGGCCGGCCGCACAACCTCGCCGACCTCCGCGATCTGCTCGACGTCCCCGTGGTCCCCGTGGAGCGGATCGCCCCCGACGATCCCGACGCCGCCCGAGCCGCGGGCGAGGCCGTGCTGCGTGGTATCGTCGGCGCGGTTGGGGAGCGCTGATGGATCGGGTCGGCCAGAGGGTCGGTCCCTACGAGATCGACGCCCGGGTGTGGGTGCCCGAGCCGGGCGTGTGGTACGCGGGGCGCGACGACAGCGGCGATCAGGTGCTCGTACGGTTCGCCACCCGGCCCGACGAGGCGGCGGAGCTCCAGCGCCAGCAGGACGTGCTCGCCGCCGCCGACGATCCGCGCCTGCCGGAGGGCGCGGGGTGGGATCCCGATCACGAGGCGCTGCTCGTCCGCGGCGGCCTGGGCGCGACCCTCGGCGACGCGATCGCCCTGCGCGTCGTCTCCGACGTGACCCTGACGCCGGGCACGCTCGTCGACCTGCTCATCGAGGTCTGCGGCGCCCTGTCGGCGGTCCACGAGGCCGGCGAGGTCCACGGCCACCTGGCGCCGCGCTGCATCGTCCTCGAGCCCAACGGCGCGCTGTGGGTCTACGGCGTGGGCGCCGTGGCGCCGCCCGATCCGGCGTTCCTGCCGCCCGAGCTGGCGCGCGGCCAGCCCGCGACCGGCCAGACCGACCAGTGGGCGGTCGGGGCGCTCGGCATCGCGCTCGTGCTCGGCCACCCGCCCTGGCGCAGCGAGGAGCCCCTGGCCGAAGCGCTGCAGGGCGACCTCGGCCGCGCGCTGGAGGCGATCGGCCGCCAGTGGCCGGCGCTGTCGCACGTGCTCGGCCGGATGGTGGCCGCCGACCCCGCCGCGCGCTTCCCCGCGCTCGACGACGCCGCCGACGCCCTCGCCGGGCTGGCGGCCGTGGCCGGGCCGTCGGAGCGCGAGAGCCTGGCGCAGGCGCTGGCCAGCGTCCCGCCGCCGCCGCTCGCCGACGACGACGGCGTGGGCGGCGCCCCCACCGCCGTCCCCATCAGCGAGCTCGAGCGCCCGAGCAGCGGCTGGCTCGACGACCCCGACGAGGACGACGACGACGACCCGTCCGACGACCGCGTCCTCGACCGGTTCGGCTCCTGCGGCGACCCCGCCGATCGGCCGCTGTGGCCGGGCACGCCGCCGAGCGCCCCCGAGCGGGAGGATCCCGACTTCCGCCCCGAGCTGACCGATCCCGTCGGCTGGTTCGAGACGCCCACGCCGGCCCCCGCGAGCTGGCAGCCCGACCGTGACCTCTCGGTGGGCCAGGACATCTCGCTCGCCCCGGAGCCCGCGCCGCAGCTCCCCTCCCCGACCGGGCACCTGCTGATCGTCCGCCTCGCCCCGCTGCTCGCGGCGGGCATGGTCGTCCTGCTCGTGGTCTGGCTCGTCGTCAGGATCCTCTGACCGGTTACACCGTCCGGTCGGAGGAGCCGTGCCGCCCGATCCGCTCGCGCAGCCGTCCCGCCCGCCGTCCACACGGGTGCTGATGGCGGACCCCGAGCACTTCGACGTCACCTACGTCATCAACCCGCACATGGCCGGCCACGTCGGCACCGTCGACCGTGACCTGGCGCGGGCGCAGTGGGAGGCACTGCGGCAGGTGTACCTGCAGCTCGGGCTGCAGGTCGACGTGCTGCCTGCCGTGCCCGGCTTCCCGGATCTGGTGTTCGTCGCGAACCAGACGTTCCCGACGCAGCCGCGCCAGGGGCCGCCCGCCGTGATCCTGTCGCACATGCACGCCGCCGAGCGCCGCGGCGAGGTGCCGATCGTCGCGCGGTGGTTCCGCGAGCAGGGCTGGCAGCTGCTCGACGTGCCGGAGCAGCCGCGCGACGGCATCATGGGCAGCCACTTCGAGGGCATGGGCGACGCCAACTGGCACCCCGGCCGGCGGCTCGTCTACGGCGGCTACGGCTGGCGGACGGCCCGGCGCGCGTACGAGGACCGCCTGCACCTCATCGACGCCGAGGTGGTGACGCTCGAGCTGCAGGACGTGCGGCTGTACCACCTCGACACCTGCGTCAGCCCACTCGACGAGCACACCGCGCTGATCTGCGACGCCGCGTTCTCGGAGCGCGGCCTGGCGGCGCTCTCGGCGTGCTTCCCGCGCCTGATCCGCGCCCCGGTGGACGAAGCGATGGAGCTGCTCGCGGTCAACGGGCACTGTCCCGACGGGAAGCACTTCGTGGTGCAGCGCGGTGCCGTGCGGACGGTGGCGCTGGTGCGCGAGGCCGGCTTCGAGGTGATCGAGGTCGACACGTCGGAGTTCCTGAAGTCGGGCGGCAGCGTGCAGTGCATGAAGCTCATGCTCGACTGACGGCGCCGGTCACGCCCGCGGCAGCTCGCGCCTACAGCAGTGTCGGCCGTCGCCGACCGGAGGGACCATGACCCAGAAGCTTCCCCGCTGGCTGCTGATCGCCGCCGGCCTGTCCATCCCCGCCGCCGCCTTCGCCGCGGCCGCCGCGCCCTCGGGCTTCTGCCCGCTCGCCGCCCTCTTCGGCTGCTGCGGCTGAGCGCGGGCCCGGGCCCATCCCCGCGCGCCGCCACGACGATCCGCTCACGGCGCTGCTCCTCCGCCTGGCCGACGGCGAACGCGACGCGTTCGACCCGATCTACGAGGCGGCGGCGCCGCGGGTCGACGGGGTGTGCGCGCGGATCCTGGGCCCGGGCCCCGACGCCGCCGACGCGGCCCAGCGCACCCTGCTGCGCGTCTTCGAGCAGGTGCACCGCTTCGATCCGACCCGGGGCTCCGCCATGGCCTGGATCCTGACCACCGCGACGCTGCAGGCCCGCACGGTGCGGCGCAGCCGCGGCCGCCGAGCGGCGCGCGAGGTGGAGGTGGACGCCCTGGCCTTCGCCGCGCCCCTCGCCGAGCGCGACGACCCGCGCGCCGAGCTGCTGGCGCTGGTCGCGCTCCTGGACCCGGCGGACCGCGAGACGGTGCTGGCCGCGATCGGCGACCGTCCCCGCCCGCAGACGGCGGCAGCGACCTTCCGCAAGCGCCTGCAGCGCGCGCTGGCGCGGCTGCGCGCGCGCGAGGCGGGCCACGGTGGCTGAGCCGGCCGCCGATCCGCGCCGGGCCGCCGTCCGGCGCGCCTACGAGCGGGGGCGCTGGCTGCGCGCCGGCCCCTGGGCCGCGCCGGCGCTCGCGCTCGCGGCCGTGGCCTGGTCGGCGGGTGCCGGCTGGGCGCCGCTGCCCGGCGCGGCGCTGGCGGGGGCTGGTGGTGGCGGCCTGGCGCGGCGGCGACGTCGCGCGGGCGCGGCGGCCGGGTTCCTGGCGGGGCTGGCGGCGTGCGTGGTGGTCGGGGCCGCGCGGCTGCTCGGCGTCTGCGGCACGGGCTCGTGCGCGGCGGTCTGCGCGCTCGCCGGTGGGCCGTCGCCGGCGCGCTGTGGCGGGGGCTCGCGCGCGAGGGCCCTGCCTGGGGCGCCACCGCCGTGGGGGTGGCCGCGCTGACGGGCGCGCTGCCCTGCCTGGCGCTCGGGGCCGCCGGCGCCGCGGTGCTGCCCGCGCTGCTCGCCGCGACGGCGCCGGTGCGCGCTGCGGCGCGCCGGGTGATCTCGCGGATCCAGCCGCCCGTCCGCCAGCACCAGGCGCTGGTCGGCCACGCCGAACCAGGCATCGTCGTGGGTGACGGCGACCACGCAGGTGCCGCGCTCGCGCAGCCAGGGCAGGATCTCGTCGTAGAAGGCGGCCTTGTGGCCGGGATCCTGCTCCGCCGCCCACTCGTCGAGCACGAGCACCGGCCGGTCCTCGAGCAGCGCGGCCACCAGCGCGAGCCGCTTGCGCTGCCCCTGCGACAGCGCGGTGGTCGACCACCGGCCGTCCGTCAGCGCCACGTGGCCGAGGCCCAGGCGCGCCAGCAGCGGGCCGGCGTCGAGCGGGGCGCGGCGGTCGTGGACGTCGTCGAACAGGTGGTGGTCCCAGAACACGGCCGAGCACAGCCCGCGGAGCCGCTCGGGCGGGACGGCGACCCTGTCGAGGCAGACGCGGCCGGCGTCCGGGGCGGACAGGCCCGTGAGGAGCCGCAGCAGCGTGGACTTCCCGGCGCCATTGCCCCCGGTGACGAGCACGACCTCGCCCGGGCGCACCGTGAGCGACACGGGGCCGAGCCGGAAGCCGCCCGGCAGCGCCAGCTCGACGCGATCGAGCGCCAGGGAGCGGAACCCCGCAGCGGCGGGCAGCCCGGGCGCCGGAGGCAGCGCCGCCTCGACGCCGGCCAGGCGCCGCAGCGCGACCGCCGCCCGCGCCACCGGCGCCCCGAACCCCACGATCCGCCGCGCGGGCAGCAGCAGGTAGACGAGCACGGCGAGCGCGGGCGCGTGCCCCGACGCGGCGACGGCCGCCAGCGCCGCCAGCGCGAGCCCCGTCGCCGCGGCCTCGCGGGCGGCGAACCCGCGCCGGGCGGCGACGGCGAGCGCGCTCGGCGTCCGCCTGGGGGCGCAGCCAGCGGTCGAGCAGCTCGCGGCGCACCGACGGGTCCTGCGCCAGCTCGCGCGCGCCGTCCAGCACGACCTCCGACGTGGCGACGAGCTGATCCTGCGCCCGGCGCGCCGCCTCCGCTGCCTGTGCCGCGGCCCGGCGCGGCCGCTCGAGCAGCCAGGCGCCGCCCCCGGCCAGCGCCACCAGCGCCGCCGCCGTCGCCGGCGAGGCCGCCGCCACCCCCGCGAGGCACACGGCGACGACGCCCACCTCGATCCCCGCGAGGCACAGCGCCGGCAGCCCCGCCGCCAGGGCGGTGACGTCGTCGGTGGCGGCGGTGAGCAGGCGCGCCGACCCGACCCGCGCCACGCCGTCGGGCGCGGCGTCCACCAGGCGCTCGGCCAGCGCGACGCGGCGGGCCGCCGTCCACCCGAGCAGCCCGCGCAGCAGCGCGAGCCTCCGCCCCGAGCCGGGCCGCGAAGGCGACGCCGCACAGCGCGAGGTAGCGCCCGGCCGAGGCGGCGCCGCCCGCCTGCAGCGCTTGAACCTCGCCGAGCAGCGCCGAGGTCGCCGCGCCGGCCGCCACCCCGCCCGCCACGGCGGCCGCCGCCGCGAGCGGGCGGGCCCGCACCACCGCCGCGAGCACGGAGATCAGGCGCCGCCGCCCGCCAGTCCACGGTGCGGGTGCGCTCCACGAGCGGCAGGGCCACCGCGTCCGTCTGCACCGCCCCGGCGGCGTCGCGCAGCGACGGGGTCCACCGGCCGGCGATCCACTCCACGAGCTCCACCTGCGCGTCGTCGCCGAGGTCGAGCGGCACGCGCCAGCCGCTGGCGCCGAGCCCGATGCCGAAGCGCCAGGCGACGCCGCCGGCGCGTCGGTCACCCGCAGGCCGAGCGACGTGGCCGGCCCGGGCCCCACCTCCAGCACCACGCCCTCGCCGTCGCGCGTGACGCGCACGTCGGCGGCCGCGACGTCGTCGGTGGCGGCGAGCGCCGGGCCGAGGCGCAGCCCGTCCCCGCCTCGAGCGCGACGCCGCGCACGTCGCCGAGCCGCTCGTGCAGGACCACGCGGCGCGGGTGCTCGGCGGTCCAGCGCGGCCCGGTGAGCAGCAGCGCGGCCCCCACGACCGCCGCGACGCCGCCCACCCGCGCGCCGACCCGCAGCGCGGCGGGTCCACGCCCGCGACCAGCACCGCCGCCAGCAGGGCCCACACCACGGCCAGCGCGATGTCGGCGGCCACGCCCACCGGCGACCAGCTCGCCATCGGCACGAGCACCTGCAGCAGCGGCCGCACGGCGTGCAGCGTGGCGAGCGCGGGGAACAGCCACAGCCAGCCCCACGCGGGGTGCGGGCGCCGGACGGCGCCGACCCGCGCGATCGCGCCGCACCCCGCCCAGCACGCCGGCACCCAGGCGCTGCCCGCGCCCGCGAGGAGCAGCGCGGCCCCCGCGCCCGCCCAGCCCAGCGCCACCGCCGGCCCGAGCGTCCCCCGCGCCGGGCGCGCCGCCGCCAGCACAGCCAGCGCGGCCCCGGCGCCGAGCCCGCCGAACGCGAGCATCCCCTCGGCCGGCGCCGCGATCCAGGCGTGCGAGCGCACCAGCCCGAGCGCCGCGCCGCCGAGCGCGGCCGCCGCCCTGCCGGCGCCGAGCGCCGAGCCGAGCGCGAGCGCCGTGCGCCCGAGCCCCGCCGGCCGCAGCGCCACGAGCGCCGCGGCGGACGCCGCGAGCACGAGCCCCGCGAGCCACAGCGGCAGCCGCACCGCCGCGAGCCCGAGCGCGTCGGTCACGGCGCCGGGGCCGAGCGGCTCGGCGGGCCCGTCCAGCGGCTCGGCGTCGAGCGCGGCCACCAGCGCGCCGAGCGTGTCGCACAGGTGCTGCAGCGTGCCGGGCTGCAGGCGCTCGGGCCGGTCGAGCGGCGTGTGGTAGGCGAAGCCGTCGTCGACGAGGCCGAGCTCGAGCCCGGGCGCGCCGCCCTGCACGAGCGGCGGGTAGTCGGTGCGGAACGGCAGCCACCCCGCCCGCAGCAGGTCCGGCGCCAGCGACACGGCCCACGGCCGCGGCACAGCGCGGTAGGCGCGCAGCAGCCGGCGGTCGGTCGGCGCGCGCAGCAGCAGCGGCCGCCCGCCCGCGCCCACGGCGTCGAGGTTCACCACGGCCCGCACGTCGCGCAGCCACGGGTGGTCGCGCAGCGCCCAGGCGCCGAGCGACATCTCCTCCTCGGAGCCGTCGAGCGCGACGATGGTGGTGAACCGCCGCGGCCCGGCGGCGCGGTCCTGCAGCAGCGTGACCAGCGCGGCCACCGCCGCCCCGTCGTCGGAGGCGCCGGGCGAGCCGGGGGCGCTGTCGAAGTGCGCCGCCAGCAGCACCGCCTCCGGGCGCTCGCCCGGGAGCCGCGCCAGGACGTTGTCGACGGCGTAGTCCCAGGTGAGCGCGCCCTCGTCGTGGTGGCCGACGGCGTGCTGGCGGAGGACCTCGACCCCGTCGATGTCGCCGAGCATGCCCTCCAGCAGGTCCGCCGCCGCTCGCCACGCCGGCGAGCCCACCACGCGCGGCCCGCCGGCGACGAGCTGGTCGAGCACCGCCCGCGCGCGCCGCTCCCCGGCGCCCGGCGCCGTCGGGTGCGCCGCCAGCTGCACCGCCCCCACGAGCACCGCCACCGCCGCCAGGCGCGCGAGCCAGCCCCGGAGCGCCGTCACCGCGGGCCGCCGAGCGACGCGAGCAGGGCCTCGGCCTGCGCGTCGTCGAGGCCGGCGACGGTGGCGAGCAGCGCGTCGTCGACGGCAGCCGCCAGGGCGCGCGCCGTCGGCCGCGGCGGCGGCACCACCCGCACGCCGAACGAGGCCTCGGCCCCCGCCAGGATCTCCGCCGCCTGCAGCGAGTCGCCGCCCAGCGCCACGAACTCCGCGTCCAGCGGCACCCGGCGGCCGAGGACCTCCGCGCAGATCCGCGCCACCTCGCGCTCCGTCGCCGTCCCGTCGACCTCGGGCGCCGGCGCCACCGCGTCGACCGCGAGCGCGGGCAGGCGCCCCTCGGCCCACGCCGCGCGGGCCGCCCGCCGCCGCACCTTCCCCGACGACGTCTTCTGCAGCGTCCTCGCCGGGACCAGCACCACCTCGTGCAGCTGGACCCCGAAGCCCCGCGCGACCGCCGCGCGGATCGCCGCCGCCGCCGCCGTCGCGGCCGCCGGGTCGCGGACCTCCTGGACCAGCACGACCCGCTCCTCGTCGCCCGCCTCCGCGCCGAACGCCGCCCCGCAGCCCACCCGCAGCGCCGGGTGGCTCTGCTCCGCCGCCGCCTCGAGGTCCTGCGGGTACAGGTTGCGGCCGCGGTGCACGATGAGGTCCTTGCGCCGTCCCGTGACGAACAGCGCCCCGTCGCGCAGGAAGCCGAGGTCGCCGGTGCGCAGCCAGGTCCCGTCGGCGTCGGGGCGGGTGGCGCGGAACGTGCGCTCGGTCAGCTCGGGCTTGCGCCAGTAGCCCTGCGCCACGGAGGCGCCGCGGACCCAGATCTCGCCCACGGCGTCCCCCGCGGAGCGCCCGGCGGCGTCCACGACGGCGACCTGCTGCCCCTCCCAGGGCCGTCCACAGCCCACCAGCGCCTGCCCGTCGGGGTCCGGCGCGACGCGGTCCTGCGCCAGCGCGTCGGCGTCCACCGCGAGGCGCGCAGCCCCGGCGCCCGCCGCGCCCGCCGCGACCATCAGCGTCCCCTCGGCGAGGCCGTAGCAGGGCAGGAACGCCTCGCGGCGGAACCCGACCGGCGCGAACACCTCGGCGAACCGGTCGAGCGTCGCGCTGCGGACGGGCTCCGCGCCGTTGAACGCGACCCGCCAGCCGCCCAGCGCCACGTCCTCGGGCACGCCGCGGTGCTCGGCCGCGCGGACGCACAGCGCGTACGCGAAGTTCGGCCCCCCCGAGGTGGTCGCGCCGAACCGCGAGATGGCACGCAGCCAGCCGAGCGGCTCCTTGAGGAAGTCGACGGGCGACTGCAGCCAGCAGGGCACGCCGAGGTACAGCGGCTGCAGCACGTTGCCGACCAGCCCCATGTCGTGGAACACCGGCAGCCAGCCGAGCACCACGCTGTCGGGGCCGTGGCCGAACGACCGCGTGATCTGCGCCTCGTTGTGCAGCAGGTTGCCGTGGCTGACGACCACGCCCTTGGGCGCGCCCGTGGAGCCCGACGTGTACTGCAGCATCGCGACCCGATCGGCGGGCTGGGCCCGCGGGTGGGGCTCGCCGGGGGCGAGGACGTCGGTCGCGAGCAGCGGCAGCGCGCTCAGCGCGGGGGAGTCCGCGCACAGCACCTGCGCCACGGCCGCGAGGGCCGCGGTGGTGAGGACGGCGACCGGCTCGCAGTCGGCGGCGATGCCCTCCAGCACGCCGAGCCGGTCGGGCTGCGGCGGCGCGGCCGGGACGGCGACGACCCCCGCCCACAGGCAGCCGAGGAAGGCGCACGGGAAGTCGAGCCCCGGCGGGTAGACCAGCAGGACGCGATCGCCGGGCGCCACGCCGCGCAGGCGAGCAGCGCCGCCACCGCGGCGGCCCGGCGGGCGACCTCGGCGCGGGTGAGGCGCTGCACCGGCTCGCCGTCGGCGATCCAGCCGTAGCAGAGGGCGTCGGGGTCGCGCGCAGCGGCGTCGAGGACCACGGAAGACCAGGTGGGGCTCATGCGCAGGCTCCTCCGGTCGGCACCAGACGCCCGTCGCGCAGGCGCAGCAGCCGATCGGCCAGGGGGAAGAAGCGCTCGTCGTGGGTGACGAGGACCACGGCCACGCCCGAGCGGGCGAGCGCCGGCAGGACCGTGTGGTAGAGGTGCTCGCGGGCGGCGGGGTCCTGGTCGGCGGCGACCTCGTCGAGGACCAGGGCGGGCTTGCCGCGCGCCGCGGCGTCCTGCAGCGCCGCGCGCTTGCGCTGGCCGCGCGACAGGCCGCCGGCCCAGCGGGGCGCGTCGGGCGGGGCGGTCGGGTCGCGCACCAGCGCCGGATCGGTGGGGACGGCCGCGAAGCGCTGGCGGTAGGCGGCGCGGTCGCGGTCGGTGACCGCCACCCCGTCGACCTCGATGCGCCCGGCGTCGGGCGGGGTGAGGCCGAGCAGGACGTCGAGCAGCGTGGACTTGCCGGCGCCGTTGCCGCCCGTGAGGAAGACGAGCTCGCCCGGGCGGACCTCGAGGTCGACGGGGCCGAGGCAGAAGCCGTCGCGCCGCCGCACGACCCCGCGCAGCGCGATGCAGCCGAAGCCGAGCGGCTCGGGCGGCGGCGCCTCGGGGACGGCGCGGAGCGCGCCGAGCACGCCCTGGAGGTGGCCGAGCGCGGCGCGCCCCGCGCGATCTGCGGCAGCGCGAACAGCACCTCGCCGAGGGGCACCGCGAGGTACACCAGCGCGACCCCGGCCGTGGCCAGCGCCCGCGGCGGCAGCGCCCACGCCCGCCCCGCCGCGAGCGCGCCGCCGAGCACCACGAAGAACAGCGCGGCCCTCACTGCGCCCCCGCGGCGAACGCGGCGGAGGCGCCGAGCGTCTGGCGGCGGTGGTCCTGGGCGAGCGCCGCCACGTCGCCCAGCAGCTGGCGCAGCGCGGCCCCGGTGCAGCGCGAGCTGGCGGTGGCCGCGCACCGCGCCCTGGACCCGCGCGAGCAGCGCGTCGCGGACGGGCTGGGCGGCCTCGAAGCGGCGCGCCGCCCGGCGCATCGGCGGCAGGTAGGTCGCGAGGCCCGCCACCATCAGCGCTGCCACGAGCCCGAGCAGCGCCGGCGAGGCGAGGCCGAGCCAGCCGAGGCAGCCGGCCACGCACAGCGCCTGCGTCAGCAGGTGCGGGACGACGGGCAGGGCCTCGCCGACCGCCGCGAGGTCGTCGGTGAGGGCCGCGAGCAGCGCCGGACGGCCCACGGCCTCGCGATCCGCGAGCGGCGCGCGCGCCACCGCGTCGCAGGCGCGCAGCCGCAGCGCGTACACCGCGTCGGCGGCGCCCCCGATCAGCGCCCGATCGGCGCCGTGCTGCGACAGGGCCACCAGCGCCGCCCCCACCGCCATCGGCAGCGCCCGGTGCGGCGCTGACGCCGGCTCCGCCAACGCCGCGGCGGCCTGGTCCAGCACCGCCACCGTCCCCAGCGCCGTCGCCGCGCCGAGCGCCACCGCCGCGGCCACCGCGCGCGGCGCCAGCAGGGCGAGCAGGGCCCGCACGTCGCCCATCAGGCCGCCATCTCGCGCATCACGCGGTCGAACACCGGGAACAGCAGCTCGAGCGCGGCGATCTCGACCGGCGCGAGGTCGGGGTGCCAGATGTCCCACAGCAGCACCAGCCGGTCGGCCGTGCCGCGGTTGAACGCCTCGTGGACGAAGCTGTCGTCGAACACGGCGAGCTCGCCCTCGCGCCACGGCCGCAGCTCGCCGCCGACGCGCAGCCCGCAGCCCTCGGGGACGACCAGCGGCAGGTGGCACGTCAGCACGACGTTGACCCCGCCCGTGTGCGGCGCGAGGTGCGCCCCGGGCCGCAGCCGCGAGAACATGCCCTGGCGGACGGCGCGCGGCGTGGCGGCGAGCGCGGCCATGGTGCGGGGGCACCGGTCGGCGTTGGCCGGGTGCGGACGCCCCTTGCGGTAGAGCACGAAGGTGTCCCAGCCGCGCCAGCCGAGCTCGAGCGTGTAGGGGTCCTCGTAGGGGTAGAACGCCGCCTCGGCCTGCAGCAGCGCCTGCAGCTCGGCCCGGACGGCGTCGGTCTCGCGCTGCACGGCCGCGGCCCACGGCAGCGACGCCGGGTCGTGCCAGGGCGCCGCGCGGAGCCCCGGGAAGCACAGGCGCGTGGGCTCGTGCAGCGGGGCGGTGGGCGCGGGTGCGGGCGCCTCGCCCGCGACGGCCCGCAGCGTGGCCTCCACGCGCTCGAGGCCCGCGCCGCCCAGGCGGCGGCTCAGCCGCTCCATCAGGTCCGCCACGTCGAGCGCGCTCATGCGTCGCCTCCCTGCCGCCGCTGGTGCAGGGTCCGGAGCGCCGCGCGGCGGCGGGACGGGTCCGGCGTGGGCGCCGCCGCGCGCGCGGCCTGGCCGTCGAGGTGGGCGGCGAGCTGCGCGACGGTGGGGAAGCGGAACAGCGTGAGCAGCGCGAGCTCGCGGTCGAGGGACCGCTGCAGGCGCGCGTGCACCTCGGCGAGGGCGAGCGACTGGCCGCCGAGGTCGAAGAACGAGTCGTCGCGGCCGACCCGCGCGACGCCGAGCACCTCGCGCCACACCCCGGCGATGCGGTCCTCCAGCGCGGTGGCGGGCGGGGGTCCGGCGGAAGGCGGCGGCTCGGGCAGCGCCGCGGGGTCGACCTTGCCCGTGGCCGTGCGCGGCAGCCGCGCGAGGCGGACGCAGCGATCCGGCAGCGACGTCGCGGGCAGCACGGCGCCGAGGTGGGCCCGGAGCGCGTCCGCGCCGGCGGGGCCGTCGAACCACAGGATCAGGCGGGCGTCGCGCAGGGCGGCGTGGCAGCCGTCGACGCCCGGGCAGCCGCGCGCGGCGGCCTCGACCTCGCCGAGCTCGACCCGGTTCCCGCGCACCTTGACCAGGCGGTCGCCGCGCCCGAGGAACCACAGCGCGCCGTCGGGACCGAGCCGGCCGCGGTCGCCGGTGCGGAGCCGCACGCGGCCGTCGCCCGCGGGGACGAAGGTCGCGGCCGTCTCGTCGGGCTGGCCGAGGTAGCCCGCGGCGGCGTAGCGCGTGCAGAGCACGATCTCGCCGGGCGCGCCCGCGGGGACGGGCGCGCCGCGGGCGTCGCAGAGGAGCACGTCGCGGCCGGGCAGCGGCCGGCCCACGGGGACGGGCGCGTCGCCCTCGGGCGCGGCGTCCACCGGGTGGAACGTCGCCAGCACGGCCTCCGACGGCCCGAACAGGTTGACGAGCCGCGCCGGCGCGCCGCCCTCGTGCCAGGCCCGCGCCAGGGACGGCGGCAGGACCTCGCCCGACACGGTGACGCAGCGGAGCGCCCGCAGCGGCAGCCCGGCCGCGCGCACCTCGCGCAACCACGGCGCGCAGAAGCTCGGCACCGTCTGGAACCAGGTGATGCGCTCGGCGTCGACCCAGCGGGCCATGGCGCCGGGCGAGCCCCGGATCGCGGCGGGCGCGACCACGGCGGCGGCGCCGGTGCACAGGGCGCCGAGGAGCTCGCAGAGGTGCGCGTCGTAGGCGACGGGCGCCCAGACGGCCACGCGCGCGCCGGGCCCCACGTCGAAGGCCTCGGCCTGCCAGGCGACGAGCTGCGCGAAGCTGCGGTGCGTCCCGACGATGCCCTTCGGCCGGCCGGTCGAGCCCGAGGTGTACGCGACGTAGGCGGGGGCGTCGAGGTCGACGTCAACGACCCGCACGGCCTCGCCGGGGCGCAGCGAGGCCAGCGCGTCCCGGTGAGGACGAGCCCGGGGCCGGCGTCGGCGAGGAGCGCGTCCAGGCGGGCGGGCGGCAGGTCCGGCGGCTGGGCGATCACGCAGCGGCCGGCGAGCATCGCCCCGAGCGCGACCGGTGCGAGGTCCTCCGGCGCCACCAGCGCGACACGGCCCCGGGGGCGCCTCCCGCACGGCGGCGGCCACACCGGCGGCCTGCGCGCGCAGCGCCGCGTAGGTGACGACGCCCCGCTCGGTGACCAGCGCGGGCGCGTCGGGGGCGCGCGCGGCGTGGTCCAGGAACAGCGCGTGGAGGGGGCGCTCCGGCGCCGGCGCGCCCGGATCGGGCAGCGCCACGGCGGGCGGGGGCGCCAGCGCCGACAGCGGCCGGTCGGGCGCGGCGACCGCCGCCTCGAGCAGCGCCACCAGCTGCGCCACCCAGCGGCGCGCCGTCGGGGCGCGGAACCGGTCGGCGCGGTAGCCGAGCGTGCCCACGAGCCCGCCGTCGCGCGGGGACAGGGTCAGGGTGACCTCGTAGCGGGCCAACGGCTCGGGCAGGTCAAGGCGCGCCACGGTGAGGCCCGGCACCGCGAGGGGCGCCTCGTGGCGCTCCTGGAGCACGAACAGGGCCTGGAACAGCGGCGAGCTCGCGCTGCGATCGACGGGCAGCGCCGCCACGAGCCGCGCCAGCGGCAGGTCCTGGTGGGCCAGCGCGCCGAGCGTGGCGTCGCGGGTGCGCCGCAGCAGCGCCCGGAACGGCGGGTCGCCGGCGAGGTCGCCCCGCGCGACCAGCACGTTCACGAAGTAGCCGACGAGCGCGGCGAGCGCCGGATCGGCGCGGTTGGCCACCGGGAACCCGACGCGCACGTCCTCCTGCTGGGCCTGGCGGCCGAGCACGACCTGGAAGGCCGCGAGGAGCGCCATGAACAGCGTGGCCCCCTCCCCTCGGGCCAGCGCGCCGAGCCCCGCGACGAGCGCCGGCGGCAGCGCGACGGGCACCTCGCCGCCGGCCCAGGTGGGCGCGGGCGGCGCGGGACGGTCCGGCACCAGCGCCAGGGGCGGCGCCGGCGGCAGCGCCTCGCGCCACCACGCGACGAGCGCCTCGCCGTCGGCGCCGTCGAGGCGCTCCCGCTGCCAGCGGGCGTGGTCGCGGGCCTGCAGGGGCAGCGGCGGCAGCGCCGCGTCGGGGTGGGCGAGCAGCGCCGAGAGCTCGCGGCCGAGGACGGCGGCGGACGCGCCGTCCCAGACCAGGTGGTGCACCACGACCAGCAGCGCGTGCTCGTCCTCGGCCAGGCGGTACAGCGCCAGCGCCAGCAGCGGCGGCTGCGCCGGGTCGAAGCTCGCGCCCCGCCGCCGGGCGACGTCGTCGGCCAGGGTGCGCGTCGGATCGGGCTCGCCGCGCAGGTCCACCGCGACGAGCGGCGTGGGCACGGTGTCGTGGACCACGGCGCGCGGCCGGCCGTCGGCGTCGACGAAGGCGGTGCGCAGGACCTCGTGGCGCGCGACGACCCGGTCCAGCGCGGCGCCCAGCCGCGGCGCCAGGTCCGGCGCGCGGCCGCGCAGCGACAGCAGGAAGGCGTGGTCGTACAGCCCGGGCGGCGCCAGGCGGTGCAGCAGCCACAGCTGCTCCTGGGCCAGCGACACGGTGGGCGGGGCGCCCGGCTGCGGGCCCGCTGCCGCGCCGCAGCCGAGGGCGGCGGCCAGCTCGCGCGCCGTCGGGTGGCGGAAGACGGCGTCGAGCGGCAGGCCCGGGTCGACAGCGCGCAGCGCGGTGGCGGCCTCGACCGCTGCGAGCGAGTGCCCGCCGAGCTCGAAGAACGACGCGTCGGGCGGCACGTCGGCGGCGCCGAGCGCGCGCGCGAACGCGGCGACCACGGCGTCCAGCAGCGTCCCGCCTGCCGGCGCCGACGGCGCGGGCGGCGCCCAGGGCAGCGCCGCGCGGTCCACCTTGCCGCTCGGCCCGAGCGGGAGCGCGTCCAGGCCCACCCAGTGCGCGGGCACCATGACGGCGGGCAGCTGCTGCAGCGCGTGGGCGCGGAGCGCGGCCGGGTCGGCGTCGCCCGTGGTCCAGGCCACGAGGACCGGAGCTTCGGCGGCGTCGTGGCGCAGGCCCACGGCCACGGCCCCCGCGCCCGGGCACGCCCCGAGCGCCGCCTCGACCTCGCCCGGCTCGATGCGGTGGCCGCGGAGCTTGATCTGGTCGTCCACCCGCCCCAGGAACCGCAGCGCGCCGTCCTCGCCGAGGACCACCCGGTCGCCCGTCCGGTACAGGCGCCCGCCGGGCCCCGGGCGGAAGCGATCGGCGGTGAGCGCCGGCTGGTCGAGGTAGCCGCGCGCGACGCCGCGCCCGCCGATCCACAGCTCGCCCGGGACGCCGGGCGGCACCGGCCGCTGCGCCCGGTCGAGCACGTGGACGGTGGTGTTGGCGATGGGCCGGCCGATGGGCACGGGCTCGGCGTCGACGTCCTCGAGGGGGTGCGTGGTGGACCAGATCGTGGTCTCGGTGGGCCCGTAGGCGTCGACCAGGCGGGCGGACGGCGCCGCGGCGCGCAGCTCGCGGACCAGCAGTCGCGGGCACGCGCTCGCCGCCCACCACCCACAGGGCGAGCCGCGCGCGGCGTCGCGGAAGGCGGGCTCGGCGAGGAGGAGCCGCGCGAGCGAGGGCGTGCACTGCAGGTGCGTGGGACGGGCCTCGGCGGCGATGGCGGCGAGCGCGCGGCGGTCGTCGCCCGCGCGGGCCTCGGGCCGCAGCTCGGGGGCGACGGCCACGGCGTAGCCGCGGGTGACGGCCCAGGCGAGCTCGAGCAGGCTGATGTCGAAGGAGGCGGTGGTGACGGCGAGCCAGGTGCCCGGCCCGCGGCCGAGCGCGGCGTCCATGCCGACGAAGAAGTTGGCGAGCTGGTCGTGCTCGACGGCCACGCCCTTGGGCCGCCCCGTGCTCCCCGAGGTGAACATCAGGTACGCGAGCTGCGACGGGTCGGTGCGCGCCGGGCACACCGCCGTCTCGCGCTCGCGGACGGCCTCGTCGTCGAGGACGATGCGCGCGCCAGCGTCGTCGAGGAGGGCGCGGCGGCGGTCGGCGGGGTGGGACGGGTCCACCGGCACCCAGACGGCCCCGAGCCACCACGTCGCCCACAGCGCCACCACCAGGTCCGGCGTGCGCCGCGCGCAGCAGGCCACGCGGTCGCCCGCGCGGACGCCCCGGCGCCGCAGCGCGCCCGCCAGGCCGGCGACCTCGGCCACGAGCGCGGCGCGGGACAGCACCCGCTCGCCCTGGCGGACGGCGGGGGCGTCGGGGTCGGCGGCGGCGGCCGCCTGCAGCTCCGCCACCGGATCGACCCGCGGCACGGGCACCGGCGCGGCGGCGCGGGCAGCGCGGCGCGGGTGGGCGCGCTGGGGCCGCGCAGCGCGGCGAGGCCGGCCTCGGGCAGCGCGTCCACGGTCCAGCGCAGGTCGTCGGCGAAGCGCGCGGCCAGGGCCGGCGCGAGCCGGTCGAGCCGGTAGCGGAGCGTGCAGTGGACGACGTCGTCGCGGCGCTCGGTGAGCAGTGAGCGCCGCCTCGGCGTGGGGGCGGGCGCGGGCAGCGGCGTGACCAGCAGGCCGTCGAGCGCGAGGTGCTCGCCGCGGGCGTCGCGGTGGAAGCACATCAGCGGGGGCGGCGGCGGGCGGTGCGGCGCGCCCGCCGTCCGGACGGCGGCGGACACGGCGTCCCCGACCGCGCGGACCCAGGGGCCGGGCGCGCCTGTCGCGGGCAGCGCGACGGGCACTGTCACCGTGTCGATGAGCGGGCCGACCACGCCGGCGAGCCACGGCGCCTGCGGGCGCAGCGACGCGGGCAGGCCCACGCCGAGCGCGTCGGCGCCCGTGAACCGGCCGGCGGTCAGCGCGAACGCCGACAGGACGACGGCGAACGGCGTGGCGCCCAGCGCCTGCGCGGCGGCGTCGACCCGCAGGACGGTGCGCAGCTCCGCGGCGGCGAACGGCTCGGCCGGGGCGAGCGGATCGGGCAGCGCGACGGCGGGCGCGTCGGCGGGGGGCTCCGCCGGGCGCTCAGCGAGCCAGGCGGCCGCGGCGGCGAAGCTCCGGCGGACGGGCAGCGCCTCGCCCCGCCAGGCCGCGCCGAGGTCGCGCAGCAGCACGGGGAGCGAGCCGCCGTCCACGGCGGCGTGGTGCGCGACGAGCAGCAGCCAGGCGCGCCCGGCGTCCCCCTGCCACAGCACGGCGCGCAGCGGGCCGTCGGCCAGCGGCGCGCGGACCCGGGCGTCGGCCAGCGCCGCGACGTCGGCGTCCGTCGCGCCGGGCGCGGAGCAGCGCGCCAGCGCCACCGGCGCCGCGGCGCGCAGCTCGGGCGTCCACACCGTGCCCAGCGCCGGGTGCGCCGCCACCAGGCGCTGAAGGGCGCGCTCCAGGCGGCCCGGGTCGAGGGCGCCGTCGAGCCGCCACAGCGCGGCCAGGTGGTTCACGGCCGTGCCCGGGTGCAGCTGGTCGAACAGCCACATCCGGCGCTGCAGCGCGGTGAGGCGCGGCGCGGCGTCGGGCGGCGGCGAGGTCGCGCGCCCGCCGGCCTGCAGCGCGGCGAGCAGGCGCCGCTGGGCGTCGGTGAGCGTCACGTCCGCTCCAGCACGCCCACGATCTGCAGCCAGGGCGGCTCGCCGCGCGTGTTGCGGTGCACCGTCATCCCGATCCGCGCCATCACCGCGGCGGACGCGGGGTTGTCGTGGTCGGTCGTCGCCACGATCCTGGCGAGGTCGAGGTGCTCGAGCGCCCACCGCGCCAGCGCGCCGCCCGCCTCGGTGGCGTAGCCGTGGCCGCGGGCCTCGGGCGCGAGCGCCCAGTACAGCCCGACCTCGGGCAGGGCGTGCGCCGCGAAGGGCCCGCCCTCCGTCACCCGCGCCAGCGGCAGCAGCGACGGGACCAGCCCGACGAGCCCGACGAGCGCGCCGTCCTCCCGGCGGACCACGGCCCGCTCGCCGTACGGCGGCTGGTACAGCGCCGCCAGCTGCTCGTAGGCGAGGATCGTCCACTCGAGCCAGCGGCGGCGGGCCTCGTCGGGGGGACCGCCGTCGAGGACGCGCGCCGCGGCGTCGAGGTCATCGGCCGCGAGCGGGCGGATGCGCAGGCGCTCGGTGTCCAGCGGCGGGAGGGTCATCGGCGGGCTCCGTGCGGGTTAGGTCGCACCATGCCGAGCTTCACGGTGGTGCGGGTGGTGGCCGGAGACGACGGCCAGAGCAGGTTCGAGGACGCAGCGCCGCCCTTGGACGAGGTCCGGCCGGGCCTCGGGGTCGGCGGCGTCGAGGCGGCGGCCGGGGTGGGCTTCCGCCGGTTCGCCCCCGGCTTCGCCTCCGACTTCCACCCGACGGCGCTGCGCGAGCTGGCCGTGGTGCTGTCGGGGTCGGCCGAGTACGAGGTCGCCTCGGGCGAGCGGCGCACGCTGCACCCGGGCGATGCGATCCGGCTCGAAGACACCCACGGCGTGGGGCACCGCAGCCGCAACCGCGGCGAGGGCGAGCGGGTGATGCTGGTCGTGGCGCTCCCGGGCTGAGTCACAGCAGCAGCTCCGGGTCGTCGAGGAGCGCGTCCTCGATGCTGGCGGCGACGGCGTCCACCCGGCGCCCCTCGAACAGGACCATCACCGGCAGGTCGACGTCGAACAGCTCGCGCAGCCGCGCCACGGCCTGGGCCGCGAGCAGCGAGTGGCCGCCGAGCGCGAAGAAGTCGTCGCGCGCGCCGATCCGCGGGACGCCGAGCACCTCGGCGAAGACCTCCGCCACCGCCTGCTCCACGTCGGAGGCGGGCGGAACGAAGTCGGCCGCGACGGCGTCCGCAGGGCGGCTGCTCGCGATGGCGGCGGCGACCGCCGCAGGCGTGGCCGCGCGCAGCCGCTCGGCCCACGGCACCGCGCTCGCCAGCACCTCCGGCAGCTCGCCGGCGAGCCCGGCGTCGAGCGCGCCGAGCACGGCCTGCGCGCCCGCGTCGGGCCGCCACCCCTCGGCGAGCCGGGCCTCGTGCAGCGGGCGCCAGGCGTTGGGCACCTCGGCGCGAGCCGCCATGCCCACCTGCTGCCAGGTGTCCGACCCCACCGAGACCGCCGCGACGCCGCGCGCGCGCGCCGCGCGGGCGATCGCGTCCAGCGCGGCGTTGGCGGCCGCGTAGTCGGCCTGGCCGGGGCCGCCGAGGTGCGACGCGACGGAGCCGCACAGCAGCAGCCACGCGCCGCGCCCCGCGAGCAGCGCCACCAGGTGCTCGGCGCCCTCGCGCTTGGGCGCAACGACCGCCCGCGCCGCCTCGGGCGTCCAGGCCGCGAGCGGCCCGCTGCCGGGCAGCCCCGCGGCGTGCACCACCCCCGCGAGGCCCGCCGGATCGGCGGCCGCGAGCGCCAGCGCCCGCTCGAGGTCGCCCCGGTCGCGCGCGTCGCCGCGGACGTGCACCCCGGCGCCCGGCGCAGCGGCCCGCCGCGACAGCAGCACGACCGTGCCGTGCCCGCGGGCCGCCAGCGCCGCCGCCAGCGCGCCGCCCACGCCGCCCGATCCGCCGGTGACCAGCACGCCGCCGGTCCCGGTGGCGGGCGCGGCCGGCGCCACGGGCTCGTAGCGCGGCACCCAGCGCCGCGCGCCGCGCAGCGCGACCGCCCAGCCGTCGCCCGGGTGGGCGGCCTCGCGCAGGAGCGCGTCCGGGTCGGCGTCGGCCACGTCGACGAGGCGGCAGCCGAGCTCGCGGTGCTCCTGGGGCGCGACCCGCGCCACGCCGACGAGCAGCGCCTGCGCGGGGGCGAGCGCCTCGTCGCCGCGCACGTCCCAGACGCCGCGCGCGGCGAAGGTGACGGCGACGTCGGCGGCGCGGCCGGTGGCCACCAGCGCGCGGCACAGCGCGGCGGGCTCGAGCAGCGGCACCACGTCGTCAGCGTCGGCGGGCACGTCCTCGGCGCCGTACAGGTGCACGATGCGCGACGGCGTCACGGCCGCACTGCGCAGCTCGGCCAGCAGGGCGGCGTGGTCGGCGTCCTCGCCCGGCCGCAGCGCGTACAGCCCGCGGTCGCGCCGCTCGAAGCGCTCGCCCGGCGACGCGACGGTCACCGTGGCGCCGCGCGCCTGCAGCCGCCGCACCACCTCGCGGCCCAGCGCCCCCCCGGCGGTGTAGACGAGCCAGCTGGCGCGGACGTCGTCGTCGGGGGCCCGCGGGGCGCGGACCCAGGCGGGGGCGACCAGCGCGGGGCCGCCAGCGGCGGGGACCTCGCCGGGCTCGATCCAGCAGCGCTCGAGGCGCAGCGGCGTCGGCGGCAGCTCGATCCGGCGCCCGCCGGGGCAGGCGCGCCCGAGGTCGACGTCCACGCCGCGCTGCCACAGCTGCCCGAGCGCGCCGAGGAGGGCGTGCTCGCCGCCCTCGGGGCCGCGCGGGTGCGGCTGGCAGGCGATCGCCGGCGGCGCCCCGGGGATGGCCGCGGCGAGCGACGCGAGCGCCGTGCCCGGCCCCACGTCGAGCAGCAGGGCCCGCGGCAGCGCCCCCACCGCGCGCACGGCCTCGGCGACGCGCACCGGCTGCCGCAGGTGAGCGCCCCAGTGCGCGGGGTCGGCGAGCGCGCCGGGCGCGGCCCAGCCGCCCGTCACCGCCGTCGCGACCCGCAGGTCGGCGCCGACGCCGCCACCGCCGCCACCGCCTCCGCGAGCGCGGCGACCGCGGGGAGCACCGCGTCGCTGTGGAGCGCCCGGCGCGCGGGGAGCCGGCGCGCCGCGGCGCCGAGGCGCTGCGCCAGCGCGTCGATGGCCGCCGCGGGCCCCGACGCCACGGCGGCGCTCGGCCCGTTGTCCGCCGCCACCGCGCAGCCCGGCGGCAGCGTCGCCGCCAGCGCCTCGGCGCCCAGCGCCGCCGCCAGCATCGCGCCCTCCGGCAGCGCCTCGAGCAGCTTCCCCGCGCGACGACCAGCCGCAGGGCGTCCTCGGGCGCCCACACCCCGGCCACCGCGGCCGCCACGTACTCGCCGAGCGAGTGGCCCACCACGGCGGCCGGCGCGACCCCGTGCGCGGCGAGCGCCCGCCACGCGGCCCACGACGCGGCAAACAGCGCCGCGTGGCCCACGGCCTGGTCGCGCAGGGCCTCGGGATCGGCGAGGGCCGCCCGCAGGTCGCGCCCGAGCAGCGGCGACGCGATCTCGGCGCACCACCGCAGCGCCTCGTCGGCCTCGGGCACGGCGCGGGCGAGCGCGAGGCCCATGCCCGCGTGCTCCACCCCCTGGCCCGGGAACGCGAGCACGACCTGCGGCGGCGCTTCGGCGCGCGCCGTCTCCGCGACGGCGAGCCCCGCGGCGTCCGCCACCGCGTCGGCCACCACGTACCGCCGCGCGGCCTGGTGCGCGCGCCCCACCGCCAGCGTCCGCGCGAGGTCGGGCAGCGCCGCCCGCCGACGGCCGGCGCCGCGGCGGCGAGCCAGGCGTCGAGCTGCTCGGCCGAGGGCGCCGACGCGACCAGCAGCCGCGGCCCCGCCCCCGCCGACGCCGCCTGCGCCGGGGGCGCCGCCACCACGACGTGGGCGTTGGTCCCGCCGATGCCGAACGCGCTGACCCCGGCCACCCGCGGCTCGGGGCCGGCCCACGCGCCCGTCTCGGCCGACAGCGCGAACGGGCCGCCCGCCAGCGGCAGGGCCGGGTTGGGCCGCGCCAGGTGCAGCGTCCCCGGGACGATCCCGTCCCGCACCGCCCCCACCGCCGCGATCAGCCCCACCACGCCGGCCGCGTTGTCCAGGTGGCCCAGGTTGGGCTTGAGCGCACCGAGGCGGCACTGCCCGGCCACCACGTCCGCGTCGGCGTCGAACACCGTCCGCAGCGCCTGGACCTCGATGGGGTCGCCCATCGGCGTGCCCGTCCCGTGGCACTCGACGTACCCCACCGCCGACGGCGCGATCCCGGCGACCGCGTGCGCGGCCCGCACCACGGCGGCCTGTCCGTCCACGCTCGGCGCCGTGAACCCCACCCGCGCGTCGCCGTCGCTGTTGACGGCGCTGCCGAGGATCACGCCGTGCACCGTGTCGCCGTCGGCCAGCGCGTCCTCGAGCCGCCGAAGCACGACCACCCCGGCGCCGTCCGAGAAGACGGTGCCGTCGGCGTCGGCGTCGAAGGTGCGCACCCGCCCCGTCGGGGAGCACAGCCCGCCCTCGACAGCGTCGTAGCCCGCGTCCGCCGGCAGCACGACGGAGACGCCGCCGGCCAGCGCCATGCCGCACTCGCCGGTGAGCAGCGCCTGCACCGCGAGGTGCACCGCGACGAGCGACGAGCTGCACGCCGTCTGGACGGCGAGGGCGGGCCCGCGCAGCCCGAAGCGCCAGGCGACGCGGGGCGCGAGCGTGTCGGAGCAGCTCGCCTGCTGCAGCAGCGCCGGGCCGAGCGCGCGCAGCTGCGCCTCGGCCGGGAGCAGGTGCCGCAGCAGGTAGGTGCTCAGGTTGGCCGAGAGGAACACGCCCGTGTCGGAGCCGCGCAGGTCGGGGCCGGCGTGGCCCGCCCGCTCCAGCGCCTCGCGGCACAGCGCGAGGGCGAGCCGGTGCTGCGGATCGAGCGCGGCCGCCTCGCGCCGGGAGAGCCCGAAGCCGTCGGGATCGAAGTCCTCGACGCCTGCGAGCACGCCGCGCACCCGCACCCGCCGCCCCTCGTCGGGGCCGAAGCGGGTCAGGGCCTCGCGCCCGCCGCGCACCAGCGCCAGCAGCGGCTCCACGCCGTCGGCGCCGGGCACGCGGCAGGCCATCCCGACCACGGCGACCGCGAGCTCGATCACGGCAGCACGCCGAGCTGGTCGAAGATGGCGACCTCGTCGCGGACGACCCACTCCTCGGCGATCCGGCCGTCGCGGACGCGGAACCACGCCATCGCGTGCCAGGTCACCGTCCGGCCCGCGGCGTCCACCCGGCCGAACGGCGTCTGCAGGACGCCCGCGACGGTCACCCGGTGCCGCACCCGCACCGCGACCCGATCCTCGTCGGCGAGCAGGTCGTCGATCACCGTCTCCGTGCCCGCGAGGGTGAAGCGCGACACCAGGAGGAAGCGCTCCAGCTGCTCGCGGCCGGCGATGGGCTCGGGCAGGTCGCGCCGGTGGACCACGCAGTCCTCGGTGAACACGGCGGACAGGTCCTCCCCGCGGCCGTCGATCACCTCGGCGAAGTACCGGCGCACCACGGCTTCGGCGGCCTCACGCGACATCGGCGTCCCCCGCCGGCCCGCGCCGGACGACCCAGCGCTGCAGCCGCCAACCGTCGCCGGTGCGGCGCCAGGTGCCCTCGCACTCCGCGGTGTTGCGCGGGCGCGGGGCGGGATCGCCCGGGCGCTGCTGCGTCACCAGCACCTTGGCGCGGGTCACGGCGCGCGCCTCGTCGATCCCGTCGAAGACGAGGCCGGTGAGGTGGTGCTTCAGCTGCACGTCGCCCGCCTGCGCCGCCTGGAGGCGCACCACGGCGTCCAGGTCGTCGCGCGAGTCGAAGGCCAGCGACGGCTCGTCGCAGCCGTGGTCGTAGCAGGCCCAGCTCGCGTCGTCGGTGAAGCAGGCCAGGATGGCGTCCGCGTCGGACAGGGCGTCCATCGCGAAGAAGTAGCGGGAGATCCCCTCCCAGATCAGCATGCGGTCGAGCGCCTGGCTCATTCGGTCCCTCGGAAGTCGTCCACCAGGCGCGCCAGCGCGCGGACGGTGGGGTTGTCGAAGACCTGCGCCGGCGAGACGTTCACGCCGAACGCCCCGCGCAGGTGGTTGGTGACGCCCACGACCATGAGGGACTGGGCGCCGAGATCGAACAGGTCGTCAGCCGCGCCGACCCGCGCGACGCCGAGCGCGCGGGCGAACAGCGAGGCGATGGTGGCCTCGGTCTCGGTCTCGCACGGGACGAACGGGCCGCAGCCGTCGGGGCGGTCGGGGACGACGTCGGCGGGCGCGGCCGGCTCGCGCGTCGGCGGCTCCCCGCCGTAGCCGAGGCGCTGGGCGCCGAGCGCCTTCTTCACGAGCGCGAGCTCCTCGCCCGGCGCGTACAGCGCGCACCACGCCTTCTCGAACGGGTAGCCCGGCAGCGCGACGCGGTGGCGCCGCTCGCCGGCGAACACCGCCGCCCAGTCGACCGGCACGCCGCGCGCCCAGGCGCCGGCGAGGCTGCCGAGCAGGGCTTCGTGGTCGCTGCCGGCGCGCCGGTGCGGCAGCGACGGCAGCCAGACCTCGCGCGCGGGCCGCGACGGGTCGCCCGCGAGCAGCCCCGAGAGCACCCGGCCGGGGCCCACCTCGAGGAGGAGCCGGTGGCCGGCGTCGCGCAGGGTGCGCAGCCCGTCGTGCCAGCGCACCGGCGAGCGCAGGTGCTCGGCCCAGTACGCCGGATCGGTCGCCTGCGCCGCGGTGAGCCAGGTGCCGGTGACGTTGGAGACGACGGGCAGCGACGGCGCCTGGCGGGGCACGCTGCGGACGGCGTCGGCGAAGGCGTCGGCGGCCTCGGCCATCGCGCGGGGGTGGTGGAACGCGTGCGACGTGCGGAGCACGGTGGCGGCGACGCCGGCGGCGGTGAGGGTGGCGGCCACGCGCTCGACGGCGTCGGCAGGGCCGCAGAGCACGCACTGGGCCGGGCCGTTGACTGCGGCCAGCGCGAGGTCGTCGGCGCCGCCCACGAGCTCCGCCGCCTGGCGCTCGGGCAGCGCCACCGCCAGCATGCGGCCCGGCGGCTGGCGGGCGATGGCCCGGCCGCGCTCGACCAGCAGGTGCAGGGCGTCGCCGGGGGTGAACACCCCCGCGACGCAGGCCGCGACGAGCTCCCCCACGCTGTGCCCCACCGCGGCCGCCGGCGCCACGCCGAACGACGCCCACAGCCGCTGCAGCGCGAAGCAGACGGCGAACAGCGCCGGCTGGGTGATCTCGGTGCGGGCCAGCGCGGCCTCGGCCTCGGCCTCGGCGCCGTCGGCGGGGACGAGCAGGTCGCGCAGGTCGAGGCCTAGCGGCTCCTCGAGGAGCGCGGCGCAGTCGTCGAGGTCCTCGCGGAACGACGCCTCGGCGGCGTAGAGGCCGCGCGCCATGCCGACCGCCTGCGCCCCCTGGCCGGGGAACAGCTGGACGACGCCGTGCCGCCCGACCGCGTGGGCGGTGACGCCGGCCCGCAGCCGCCGCACGGCGTCCGGCGCGTCCGCGGCGACGACCGCGCCGCGCACCGGCAGGGCCCGCCGGCCCAGCGCGCGGGTGTAGGCCACGTCGGCGAGCGGGACGTCGGGGTGGGCCTCGAGGTGATCGGCCAGCTGCGCGGCCATCTGCTGCAGCGCGCCCTCGGTGCGCGCGGCGAGCACGATCGGCTGCAGCGGGCGCGGGCTCGCCTCGCTCGGCGCGCGCGCCGGCGCCTCGTCCACGATGACGTGGCAGTTCGCGCCGCCCACGCCGAAGGAGTTGATGCCCGCGCGGCGGGGCGCGCCGGGCGCCGGCTCCCAGGGCAGCAGCGCCGCGTTGACGTGGAACGGGCCCTGCGCGAAGTCGAGCCGCGGGTTCGCCTCGCGGAAGTGCACCGTGGGCGGGATCTGGCGGTGCTCCAGCGCGAGCACCGTCTTCACGAGCGAGGCCACGCCGGCGGCCGGGTCGAGGTGCCCGATGTTCCCCTTGACCGAGCCGAGCGCGACGGTGCCCGGGCCGCGGCCGCGGCCGAAGACGCGGTGCAGGCCCTCCACCTCCAGCGGGTCGCCCACCACCGTGCCCGTGCCGTGGGCCTCGACGAAGCTGGCCGTCGCGGGGTCGAGCCCCGCCTCCGCCCAGGCCGAGGCGATGGCGTCGGCCTGGCCGTCGGCCGAGGGCGCCGCGAAGCTGTGCTTGCCCGCGCCGCCGTCGTTGTTGTGGAACGAGCCGCGGATCACGGCGCGGATGCGGTCGCCGTCGCGCTGGGCGGCGGCGAGCGGCTTGAGCACCACCACGCCGACGCCGTTGCCCCACACGGTGCCGCTGGCCGCGGCGTCGAACGGGCGGCAGCGCCCGTCGGCCGACTGGACCATGCCCTCGATGTAGTCCCAGCCCTCGCCCTGGGGCAGCCACAGCGCGGTGCCGCCGGCCAGCGCCACGTCGGCGCGGCCCTCGGCCAGCGCCCGGCAGGCCAGGTCCACCGCGACGAGGCTCGTGGAGCAGGCCGTGTACAGGTGCACGCTCTCGCCCGTGAACCCGAACAGGTGCGACACGCGCATGGCCATCGCCTGGGTGGAGCCCGTGGCGACGACCTCGAAGAGGGTGCCGCCGTCGTGGCCGAAGTGGTCCAGCGCGTCGAGCACGTGCCGCGACGGCCCGCCGCCGGTGTAGACGGCGACGCGCTCGCCGAGGCGCACCGGGTCGTAGCCGGCGTCCTCGATCGCCGCCCAGCTGTCCTCCACGAACAGCCGCTGCTGCGGGTCCATCAGCTTCGCGTCGCGCGCCGACAGGCCGAACAGGTTGTGGTCGAACCACTCGGTGCCCTCGAGGAACGAGCCCATCGGGACGTAGTTCGGCGGCAGCTCGCCGTCGGGGCCGCGCCGGGCCTCGATCATGGCGTCGTCCACCTGGCGGATGGCGTCGTGGCCGGTAGCCAGGTTGTCCCAGAACCGGACCTCGGTCGGGGCGTCCGGGAACCGCCCGGACAGCCCGATGACGGCGATGGGCAGGCGTTCGGCGCTCATCGGCGGGCCCCCAGGGTCGCGGCGTAGACCTCGCGGGTGGCGCGGGCCATGGCGCGGCGCCCGAAGGCGCGCGCGGCCCGGTCGCGCCCCGCCGCCCCCATCGCGGCGGCGCGCTCGGGGTGATCGAGGAGCTCGAGGATGGCGTCGGCCAGCGGCGCGACCTGCACCTGGTGGGGCTCGCTGCGGCGGTCGACCGGGGTGAGCAGGCCGGTCTCGCCGGGCACCACCACCTCGGCGAGGCCGCCGGCGTCGGTGGCGACGACCGGCAGGCCGGCCGCCATCGCCTCCATCGCCGCGTAGCCGCAGGGCTCGTACACCGACGGCACCACCGCGACCCGCGCCGTGGCGTACAGCGCGGCGAGGGCGGGGCGCGACAGGTGCCCCGCGAAGCGCGTCCGGGCGCCGAGCTCGGCGAAGTGGGCCAGCAGGTTGCCGAGCTCGGTGGAGAGGTCGGCCTCGTAGGGATCGTCGGACGCCGGGTCGAGCGCGACGCCGGCCAGCACCAGCTCCGCTTCCGGGTGGACCCGCACAACGCGGGCCATCGCCTCGATCAGCGCCGTCAGCCCCTTCTGGCGGTCGAGGCGCCCCGCGAACACCACCCGGTCGCCCTCGGGCGCGGCCGGCGCCGAGAAGGGCGCGGGATCGAACCCGTTGATCACGGCGTGGACCCGGTCGGGCCGCACGTCGTGGACGGTGCGCACCGCCTCGGCCATCGAGCGGCTCACCGCGATCACCGCGTCGGCGCCGTGCAGCGCGTCGCGCTCGAGCGCGGCGAGCGCGGGGTCGATCGCCGCGCCCCACCAGGCGCGGTGCGGCGCGTGGAGCAGGTGCGCCGTGAGCACCAGCGGCACGTCGAAGCGCGCGGCGATGGCGCGGGCGGCGGGCGCGAGCCAGAGGTCGTGCGCGTGGACCACGTCGAAGGCGCCGATCCCGGCGACGTGGTCGGCCAGCTCGGCCCCGTAGGCGTCGAGCTGGTCGCGGCTCGGCAGGCCGGCGGGGCCCGAGGGCATCGCCAGCACCGCGTCGGACGGGCGGACGCGGTGCACCGCCCCGCGACCTCGGTGGGGCCGTCGAAGCGCGGCGCGATGACGGTCACCTCGCACCCCGCCTCGCGCAGCCCGGCGACGAGCTCGGCGCAGTGCGTGTACAGCCCGCCCACCGCCGGCGCCCCTCCACCGGGAACTGCGGCGTGACCACCAGCACCCGCGGCGGCGGCGCCACCAGCTCCGCCAGGCCGTCGGGCAGCACTCCGAGCTCGAACCGGCCGGCCAGGTAGGCGGCGTTGTCGGGCTTGATGGCCATGACCAGCCCCGCGTGCAGGTCGCGGAACAGGCGCTCGAAGGGGCTCAGCCGCGCCTGCAGCGCGGTGGCGCCGACCACCCGCAGCGCGTCCTGGGCGATGCGCGCGCCCGTCTCGGCGACGACCTGCTTGGCCTCGGCGAGGGCCCAGGTGCGGGGCAGCGTGCCCACCTCGGGGATCGACGCGGCGCGCTGCACCATGAGCCACGCGGGCACGAGCCCGATGCGCATCTCGCCGACGGCCGTGAACAGGCGCCCCACGTCGGGGTGGCCGTGGCCGATGGGGTGCTCGAGCAGCCGCTGCACCCGCCCGGCAGCCGCCTGCCGCGCCACCCGGCACGCCGAGGTAGGCCGAGGCGAGGCCGATGCCGAACTCCAGCTCGAGCAGCAGGTTCAGCGGCTCGGGCACCAGATCGGCCTCGGGGACGAACACGTCGTCGAACGTGATGTCGACGCTCTGCGTGCCGCGCATGGCGAGGCTGTCCCACTCGCTGCCGATGCGCACGCCGTCGGTCGCGAGGTCGACGAGCACCCCGCGGACCTGCCCTTCGAGCGTCGCGTTGACGAACGCCAGCTGCGCGTGGGGCCCGAGCGAGCACCAGATCTTGCGCCCGCGCAGGAGGTAGCCGCCCGAGGTGCGCACGAGCTGCGTCCGCGGGAGCTCGGCCGAGAAGATGTTCGCGCGCGGCTCGGAGCCCAGCGCGGAGACGAGCGCCCCCTCCTCCAGCACCCGCCGGTAGAAGCGGCGCCGCTGGTCGTCGGCGCCGAGGTGCGCCAGGTACGACATCGCGGTGGAGTGCATCGTGAAGCACAGCGCCGTGGCGCCGTTGCCCTTGGCGATCTCGAGCACGACGGCGGCGTAGGCCGCGTCGGACACGCCGAGCCCGCCGTGGGCCTCGGGGATCAGCAGGCCGAGGAGCCCGGCGGCGCGCAGGTCGGCGAAGTCCTCGGCGGGGAAGCGGTTGTCGCGGTCGACCTCGGCGGCGCGCGGCCAGAACCGCTCGGCCGACAGGGACGCGGCGACGGCGACGATCTCGCGCTCTCGGGGGCTCAGCGGCAGCGCGTCGGCGGTCAGCACCGGCGCGCCGCGGGGATCCGGGGTGGTCATGGGGCGATCCTCGGGTGGGCGGCGCGCCCCAGGCGGGCGGCGCTCGCTTCGACGGTGGGGGCGTGGACGAAGTCCCGCAGCGACAGGCCGGGGCCGACCTCCACCTGCAGGCGGGCGACGACCCGGGTGGCGAGCAGCGAGTGCCCGCCGAGGGCGAAGAAGTCGTCCCGCACGCCGATCCGCTGCAGGCCGAGCTCCTCGGCCCAGACGGCGGCGACGTCGCGCTCCAACGCGGTTCGCGGCGCGAGGACCGGCTCCACCAGGTCGGGGCGGGCGGGGTCGGGGGCCGGGAGCGCGGCGCGGTCGAGCTTGCCGTTCGGGTTGAGCGGGAGGGCGTCGAGCGGGACGAACGCGGAGGGGATCATGGCCTCCGGCACGCGCTCGCGGAGGTGGGCCCGCAGCGCCTCGGGCCGGACGGCGTCGAGCCGCCCGACCACCCAGGCGACCAGGCGGCGATCGGGCTCCGCGCCCCGGATCTCGGCGACCGCGTCGCGGACCGCGGGGTGGCGGCGCAGGTGGGCCTCGACCTCGCCGAGCTCGATGCGGACGCCGCGCAGCTTGACCTGGCGGTCGTTGCGCCCCAGGAACTCGATGGTGCCGTCCGCGAGCCACCGCCCCAGGTCGCCCGTGCGGAACAGGCGCCCGTGGACGGCGTCGTCGACGAACCGCTCCGCCTGCAGCGCGGGGCGCTGGTGGTAGCCGCGCGCGACGGCCTCGCCGCCGAGGAACAGCTCGCCGGTGACGCCGATCGGCACCGGCCGGCGCTCGGCGTCGAGGATCCGGACGGTGGCGTGCGCGAGGGGCGTGCCGAGCGTGATCCGCTGCGCGTCGGCGCGGATCTCCGCCGCGGTCGCCCAGATCGTCGCCTCGGTCGGGCCGTAGACGTCGAGGAGCCGCGGCACGCGGGCGGCGAGCGCCGTGCCGAGATCGTGCGGGAGGGCCTCGCCCCCCACGAGCAGCGTGTGGACCGGGCCGAAGTCGGGATCGGGCCCGAGGGCGCGGGCCAGCGCGGGCGTGCACTGGAAGTGCGTGACGCCGTGGGCGGCGGCGGCGCGCAGCAGCGGGTGGACCGCCGGGGCGCGGCGGTTGGCGCGGCGCTGCAGGGCGACGAGGTGGGGCAGCGCGCCGAGCACCCGCGCGGCGGGGAGCCCGAAGTCGACCAGGCAGGCGAGCTCGTCGACGCCGAGCGCCATGATCCGCTCCACCAGCGGCATGACGCTGTCGACGGTGCCGAACAGCGCGCTGTCGTCGGCGTAGCGGGCAAAGGCGTGGTCGAGCAGGGCGGCGAGGTCGCCCTCGTCGAAGCCAGCGGCGTCGACGTCGATCCCCAGGCTGCGGGCCAGGTTGTGGACCAGGCCGAGCGAGGTACGCAGGTAGGCGCAGAACGGCTCGCGGACCTCGGCCCGCACCGCGTCGGCGTCGTCGCCGAGGAAGGCGTGGAGCATCAGCACCACGTGCCCCTCCCCCGGGTGGCCGGCGGCACGCCAGGAGGTGCGGTACCGCGCGATCTTGTCGGCGAGGTCGCCGAGCGACTGGCCGAGCAGGTGCGTGAGCACCCCGGCGCCGTGGCGGCCGGCCAGGGCGAAGGTCTCGGGGTCGCCCGAGGCGGTGACCCAGGCCGGGAGCTCGGCCTGGACGGGGCGGGGGCTCGTGCGCACCGCCACGGGCTCGCCCACGCCGTTCGGCAGGGTGGCCGCCTCGCCGCGCCACAGCCGGCGCAGCTGCTCGAGGCCTTCGCCCAGCCCTTCGCGGCGGGCCGCCCAGGCGTCGGGGGCGAGCACGAAGTCGTCGGCGTGCCAGCCGCTGGCGACGGAGACGCCGGCGCGCCCGCCCGACAGCTGGTCCACGACGGCCCACTCCTCCGCCACCCGCAGCGGGTGGTGCAGCGGCAGCACGACGCTGCCCGCCCGGATGGCCACCCGCTCGGTGACGGCGGCGAGCGCCGCCCCGGTGACGGCCGGGTTCGGGAACGGCGCGCCGAAGGCGTGGAAGTGACGCTCGGGCGTCCATACGCTCGCCAGGCCCTCGCGGTCGGCGAACCGGGCGGCGTCGAGCAGCAGCGCGTAGGGGCGGTCGGTGCCCTCGGAGGCGAAGAAGAACAGGCCGAGGTCGAGGCGCTGCGCCGGGGCGGCGTCGTCGTCCCCGGGCGCCTCCAGGTCGGCGCGGGTCGGCGCCACCACGTGGCCGCCGCGGGTCAGCGGCCAGAACAGCTCGAGCACGGAGATGTCGAAGGCGGCGCTCGTCAGCGCGAGCCAGACGGGCGGCGTGTCGGCGCCGAGGAGCCGGTCCATGGCGTCGAAGAAGGCGGCGAGGTTGTCGTGGCCCACCGCGACGCCCTTCGGGCGGCCGGTGGAGCCCGACGTGTAGAACAGGTACGCCTCGTCGGGCGCCTCCGGCCACGGGACCATGGCCAGCGCGGGCTCGGGCAGCGTGTCCTCGCCGACGACCAGCGCGAGGCCGGCGTCCTCGACGACCAGCCGCTGGCGCTGGGCCGGGTGGTCGGGGTCGAGCGGGACGTAGGCGGCGCCGAGGCGCCAGATGGCGAGGAGCGCGGCCAGGAGGTCGGGGCCGTGCGGCAGGCGCACCCCCACCCGGCTGCCGGCGGCCACGCCGCGGTCCCGCAGCGCGGCGGCCCAGCCGGCACTCCAGGCGTCGAGTTCGGCGTAGGTCCACGTGCGGCCGCCGCCGCTCAGCGCCGGCGCGTCGGGGCGCTCGGCGCAGCAGCGGGCGAACCGGGCGCCGAACGGCGCGCGCTCGCCCCCGTCGGGCGCGGGCGTGCCGAACTGCGCCAGCTGCGCGGCCTCGGCCGGCCCGACGGCGGGCAGCTCGCTCAGGCGGCGCTCGGGCGCGGCCACCCCGGCCGCCAGCACGGCCACGTAGCGCTCGCCGAAGCGGGCGGCGGTGTCGCCGTCGAACAGGTCCGCGTCGTACTCGATGCGCCCGGCCAGGCCGCCGTCGGGCGCCGGGACGAGCTCCACCGTGAGGTCCAGGCGCGCGGTGCCCGCATCGGCCTGCACGGCCTCGACCGCGAGCCCGGGCAGCGCCAGCGCGCCCTGCGGGGCGTTCTGCAGCGTGAACATCACCTGGCACAGCGGCGAGCGGCTCGGGTCGCGCGGCGGGCGCAGGTCGGCCACCAGCTGCTCGAACGGCACGGCCGCGTGCGACAGCGCCCCCTGCACCGCCTCGCGGGTCCGCTCGCACAGCTCGCGGAACGGGGGGTCGCCCGCCGCCGACACCCGCAGGACGACGGTGTTGACGAGGCAGCCCACCACCCCCTCCCAGCCGGGGTGGTCGCGGCCGGCCGTCGGCGTGGCGACCCACAGGTCGTCGTCGCCCGAGGCCCGCGCGAGCACGGCGTCGAAGGCGGCCAGCAGCACCGCGAACGGCGTCGCCCCGAGCGCCCGCGCGAGCGCCGCGGCGCCCGCCACCGTCGCCGCCGGCACCGCGAAGGTGCGCACGCCGCCGCGGTGCGCCTGCATCGGCGGGCGCGGCCGGTCCGTGGGCAGGGCCAGGGCCGTGCGCGGCTCGGCCAGCTGCGCGCGCCACCAGGCCAGGTCGGCGTCGTGGGCGCCCGAGGCCGCGCGCTCCCGCACCCGCGCGGCGTGGTCGCCCACCTGCTGCGCGACCTGCGGCAGGTCCGGCGCCTCGCCCCGCAGCCCCGCGGCGTACGCAGCGCCGAGCTCGCGCAGCAGCACGCCGCGCGACCAGGCGTCCGACACGGCGTGGTGGTTCACGAGCAGCAGCGCGTGGTCGGCGTCTCCGAGCTGGAGCAGGGCGGCGCGCAGCAGCGGGCCGCAGCTCAGGTCGAACGGGCGGCGCGCCGCCTCCGTCACGCGCTGGCGCAGCCCGGCCTCGCGGCGGTCGGCCGGCAGGCCGCGCAGGTCCTCGCGGACGAGCGGCACCGTCGCGGCGGGATCGACCCGCTGCTCCCCGCCGACGAACGAGGTCCGCAGCGCATCGTGGCGGGCCACCACCGCGGCGAGGGCCCGCTCCAGGGCGTCGGCGTCGAGCGGCCCCCGCAGGCGCAGCAGCACGTGCTCGAGGTACGCGGCCGAGCCCGGCGTGAGCTCGTCCAGGAACAGCATGCGCTCCTGCGCGAACGACAGCGGCGCCCGCAGCGGGTCGGGGCGGGCGGCCGGCGCCTGGGCCAGGCGCTCGCGCCCGCGCTGCATCCGCTCGTGGATCGCGCGCCGCTGCGCGTGGTCAGCGTCGGCGGCTCACGCGCGCTCCCGCACCGGCACCAGCGGCAGCAGCTCGTGGCGGTCCGTCCACCCGGCGGCGTGCGCGTCCACGAAGCGCACCGCCCGCTCGATGTCGTCGGACAGGACGCGGTCCTTGTCGAGGAACGCCACCTGCGCCCGGAAGGCGTCGTGCACCTCGCGCAGCGCGGGCGACAGCTCGAGGCCGGGGGCGAGGTCCACGGCCTGGGCCGCGGTGAGCAGCTCCACCGCGAGGACGGTGCGGCAGTTGCGGATGGCCCGCTGCAGCTTGTAGCCCGAGGTCCCGCCCATGCTGACGTGGTCCTCCTGCTGCTGGCAGGTCCCGATGGTGTCGACGCTCGCGGGCGCCGCGAGCACCTTGCACTCGTTGACCAGGGCGGCCGAGGTGTACTGGGCCACCATCAGCCCCGAGTTCACGCCGGGGCGGCTCACGAGGAAGTCCGGCAGGCCGCGCGCGCCCGACAGCAGCTGGTGGGTGCGCCGCTCCGAGATGCTGGCGAGCTCGCAGGTCGCGATGGCCAGGAAGTCCATGGCCATGGCGGTGCTCTCGCCGTGCAGCGCGCCGCCGAACAGGATCTGGTCCTGCTCCGGGAAGAACAGCGGGTTGTCGGAGACGCCGTTGACCTCGCGCTCGATCGTGTCGTGGGCGAAGTGGAAGGCCTGGCGGACGGCGCCGTGGACCTGCGGCAGGCAGCGGAACGAGTACGGGTCCTGCATCGAGCGGTTCGCGGTCGGCAGGGCCCAGTGGTTGCCGCCCTCCACGAGGCGGCACAGGTTGTGCGCCACCTGCAGGCGGTCGCTGTGCAGCGAGGTCCGCTGGTACAGCGGCTGGTAGAAGGTGCGCGACGCCGAGAACGCCTGCAGGCTCATCGCCGCGACCAGATCGGCCGCGCCGAGCAGGCCGCGCAGGGCGAGCAGGCAGTCGGTCGCGATGGCGTCGATGTACTGGACGCCGTTGGTCAGCGCGAGGCCCTCCTTCGGGCCGAGCCGCACGGGCTGCAGCCCGGCGTCGGCGAGTGCCTCGGCGCCGGGGACCACGCGCCCGTCGCGGTGGACGTGGCCGAGGCCGAGCAGCGGCAGCGCCAGGTGCGCGAGCGGCGCCAGGTCGCCGCTCGCGCCCACCGTCCCGCGCTTCGGCACGGCGGGCACGAGATCGCGGTTCAGCAGCGCGAGCAGCGCGTCCACGGTGCCGAGGCCGATGCCCGTGTGGCCGCTGCGGAGCGTGAGGAGCTTGATCAGCGCGGTCAGGCGCGACACCTGCTCGCCCACCCAGTCCCCGACGCCGCAGGCGTGGCTGACCACGTGGTTGTACTGCAGCAGCTCGAGCTCGTCGGGGGCCACCCGGGTCTCGCACAGCGAGCCGAACCCGGTGTTGACCCCGTAGATGTAGCGCTCCTCGGCGCACTTCTTCGCCACGAACGCGGCGCCGGCGTCGATCGCGCGGACGACCTCCTCCGACAGGGTCAGGCGGGCGCGCGTGTCGACCAGCGCGCCGAGCTCCTCGAGGGTGTAGGTCTGCAGGCCGATCGCGTGGACCGGGCGGTCATCGCTCGACATGGGCGCTCCAAGCGCGCTCGCGCAGGGTGAGGATCGCGGGGACGCCGCCGTCGGGGTGCGGGCGCAGCGGGTCGCGGGGACGCGGCGGCGGGCCCGGCTCGGCGGCCAGGCGGAAGCGCTGCAGGAGCATCGCCAGCAGCGTGGTCTTGAGCTGCATCGCGGCGGGGCCGCCGATGCAGGCGCGGGGGCCGGCGCCGAACGGGAGGAACTGCAGGGACGGGACGCGCTGCTCGAGGAAGCGCTCGGGGCGGACGGCGTCGGGGTCGCCCCAGAACGCCGGGTCGCGGTGCAGCGCGCAGGCCGCCACGGCCACGGTGGTGCCGCGCGCGACGGCGCAGGTGGCGAGCGGCGTGTCCTCGAGCGCCTCGCGGAACAGCACCGGCGAGGGCGGGTTCAGGCGCAGCGCCTCGCGGACGCAGGCCTGCAGGTACCGCAGCCGCGGGAGGTCGTCGACGGCGGGGTCGCGGCCGTCGAGCACCTCGGCGACCTCGGCGGCGGCGCGCTCGGCGAGCGCCGGGTGCCGGGCCAGCAGGTCGAGCGCCCAGCCGAGCGACGGCGTCTCGTAGGCGGCGACCAGGAAGACGACGAGGTCGCCGCGCCGCTGGCCCTCGGGCAGGTCGGCGGCGAGCAGCAGCGACAGCAGGTCCTCGCCGCGGGGGCCGCGGGCGAGCAGCTGCGTCACGGCGTCGTCGACGGCGCGGAGGCGGCGGCGCAGGCGCAGCGTGCCCGGCGTGGGCAGCCACGGCGGGAGCTGTACCGGGCGGGCCACCCGGCGGGTGACGATGTCGGTGGTGCGCGTCAGCAGCGCCGACAGGCGCGCGGCCTCGGCGGGGTCGGTGACGCCGAGCCAGTCCTCGCACAGCGCCGCCATGACGACGGGGCGGAGGTCGTGGTACAGCCGCCGCCGCACCGGCCCCGCCGCGGCCTGCGCCGCGACCGGGTCGAACGCCGCGCGCGCCTGCCGCACGGCGATGGCCTGCAGCGCGGGGGCGCGCTCCGGCTGGAACGCCGGCTGCGCCGCGCGCCGCTGGCCGCGCCACACGTCGCCGTGGGCCGACAGCAGGTTGTCGGTGCCCCACAGCGGGACCAGCGCGGCGTCGATGTCGCCCTTGCCGAAGCTGCGGAAGCGGGCGCGGGTGACCTCGTGGACGTCGCCCGGATCGGTGATGGAGAGGATGGTGCGGCCGGGCAGGCGCACGCGCACGGTCGGGCCGTGGGTGCGGTGCAGCCAGCGGAACGCGTCGGGCGGGCCCGCGCGCAGCAGGCGCGCCGCGAAGCGCACCCGGTCCCGGCGGCCGAGGCTCGATCACGGCGCGATCCGGTCGTAGACGGCGGCGGTCGCCGCGACCATCCCGTCGACGTCGAACCGGCGGGCGACCCGCTCGGCGGCCCGCTCGGCGCGGGCGCGGGCGGCGCCCGGGTCGGCCAGGACGGCCAGGATCGCTGCGCCCAGCGCGTCCACGTCGATCGCACGCGCGCCTGCGGCGTCCGCGCGCCAGGGGACGCGGATCCCGGTGTCGTCGTCGACGATCTCGGCGAGCCCGCCCGAGGCGGAGACCACCACGGGCACCCGCGCGGCCATGGCCTCGGTGGCGGCGTAGCCGAAGGGCTCGTAGGCGGAGGGGACGACCGCCAGCGCCGCCGCGCGGTACAGCGCCGCGACCTCGGCGCGGTCGATCCGCCCGAGCCAGCGCACCCGCGCCGACAGCCCGGGGACGGCGTCGAAGGCCGCGCGCACGGCGTCGGCATAGGCGCGCTCGGGCTCGGACGTGATCCCGGCGAGGACCCACTGCACATCGGGGCGCGCCCGGTGCACGGCCCCGGCCGCGCGGGCCAGCTCGAGGACGCCCTTCTGCGGCGCGATCCGGCCGGCGTAGACCACGGTGGGGCCCCGTCGAGCCCGTGGCGGGCGGCGACGGCGGCGAGCGGCTCGTCCGGCGGCACGAAGGCGTCCGGATCGAAGCCGTTGTAGACGACGTCGATGGCGTCGCGGTCGCGGCCGTGGGTCTCGGCGAGGACGTTCGGCCATGGAGCGGCTGACGGTGACGAGCGCGTCGGACTGCAGGCACATCGCCCGCTCGATCTCGGCGATGCCCGGCGGCACCGGCAGGCCCCACCAGCGGACCAGCGGGTCGAACGCCATGTGGACCGTCGACACGACCGGCGCCCCCAGCGCCTCCCGCAGCCGCAGCGCGGCCGGGACGAAGTAGAAGTCGTGGCAGTGCAGCAGCCGGACGGGCACCTCGCGGCCGAGCCGCACCGCGCGGGCCAGCAGGTCCTCGTTGGCGGCGGCGAGCAGCGCCGGCAGATCGGAGCGGTCGTCGCCGAAGGCGCTGCTGCGCGTCATCTCCACCCGGTGGACGGTGACCCCCGGCAGCGGCACGTCCACCGCGCCGCGCCGATCGGCGGTGTCGGGCACGAGCACGTGGCAGGCGACGCCGCGCGCGCCGAGCCCGCGCACCAGCTCGTGGATGTGGGTGCCCATGCCGGTGTGGTGCGCCGGCGGGTAGTCGTAGGCGAAGACGACGGCGGCCCCGCGGCTCACTTCGCCTCCGGCGCGCCGTCGCCGCGCAGCGACGAGATCCAGCCGTTGAACCGCTCGAACCGGGCGTGCTCGATGTTGGTGCGCCCGGCCTGCTGGCCGCGCACCGTGCCCTCGCGCGCCCGCTCGGTGCCCGGAATGCCCGCGCCGAAGTAGAAGCGCTGCATCAGCCAGGCGTGGAACGGCGGCTTGTAGCAGAGGTCGGCGAGGAAGTTGATCTGGCGGTCGTAGTCCCAGAACTTCCGCTGGGGGACGCCGCGCGCGTACTGCTGCTTCAGGCGCTCGGTCGACTCCGGGCAGCTGGTGATGCAGGCGCGGCAGGTCTTGTTGCGGCGGTGCCCGAAGAAGTCCCGGCTGATGACGCGCTCGCAGGAGATGGGCTTGCGCATCTCGAAGTCGTCGTAGGCGCCGACAGGGCAGGCCGGGACGCACTTGCTGCAGTCGAGGCAGGCGGGCAGCCGCCAGTCGCCCGGGCCCTCGCGCGGCGGGGCCGCGTCGTACCGGTCGAAGTCGCCGTGGAACAGGACCACGGAGATCTTCACGTGGAACCCGTACTCGGGGTGGAAGAACAGGGAGTTCCGCCCCAGCTTCCCGAGGCCCGCCGCCGCGGCCGTCATCTTGAGCCGGACCAGCGTGAAGTCCTGGAACGCGACGGTGGCGCCGTGCTCGGCGTTCACCGCCTCGATGACGTGGTCGGCCAGCGTCTCGTTGTAGTAGTCGGCGACGACGTCGCTGAACAGCGCGACCACCAGGACCGAGCGGCCCGGCAGGTCGTTGAACGTCGCCTGGAACCGCGTCAGCATCGGGCTCCAGGTGCGCCCGTCGGTGTGGCCGAACCGGCCGCGCAGGTCCTCGGTGCGCAGGAACGCGGTGGTGAACGGCACCCCCGGGGGGGCCTTGGCGCGGAGCACCGCCTCGACGCGCTCGCGCGCGACGGTCGGGACGGGGCCGGGCGCCGGCTGGGGCAGCCGGGCGCGGGCCTCGTCGTAGACCTGCTCCTTGGGCTGGTCGGTGCGCCCGGCCCAGGCGTGGAGCAGGTGGGCGACCGGCAGCGTCAGGTACCAGTCCGGGTGCCGGCGGACTCGGCGGAGGCGGGCGAGGAGGCCCGTGCGATCGGCGTCGTTTTGCATGGGACCGGATGTACCCGGCCCCCGGGCCGCTCCCGTTCAACACGGCGCTACAGCTGTGTGACCTCGCGGAGCTGCGCCAGCACCCGGTTGAAGAGGGGGTCCTCCGGGTCCTGTGAACAGGTTGACAGCCCCTCGCGGGCCCGGTCGACGGCGCCCTCGCGCAGGTGGGCGCGGGCCCGCAGCAGCGGCGCCCACCCGCCGAGGGCGGCGGGCGGCGCCCCGGGTGGCGCGCCCTGGCCGAGCTGGTGGCGGAGCTCGGCGGTGAACCAGCGCACACGGGCCTCGTGGGCCGGCGAGGCCTGGGCGAGGAACGCCTCGGCGACGGCGAGCGCGGCCTCGAGGCGCCCCTCGGCGACGTGGTGCTGGAGCAGCGCCACGGTGACGATCTCGCAGTTCCCCTGGTCGATGCGCAGGCCGATGTCGTGGGCCTCGACGTACAGGGCGTGGGCCTCGGCGCTGCTGCCGCGCCGGTGGGCGGCGTGGGCGAGCACGAGGGTCGCGATGCACTGGCTGCGCGCGTCGAGCAGGGAGCGGGCGCTCGACAGGACCTCCCGCGCGTCGGCCTCGGCGGTGGCGAGGTCACCGTCGAACAGCGCGGCCTGGGCGCGGGCCACGCGCACCTGCGGCACCATGGAGAACAGCCCGTGCGAGGCGACCGCCTCGACGGCGCGATCGAGCACCTCGCGGGCGCCGGGGCGCCGCCCCCGCGCCATCACCATCCCGAGGCGGCCGAGGGCGGCCGCCGCCATGCCGGGCCGCCCCTCGGCGTCGCAGTCGTCGACCAGCGCGCGGAGCGTGACCTCGGCCTCCTCGAACCGCCCCCGGCGCGCCAGGATGACGCCCAGGTCCATGCGGGCCCCGGCGAGCCCCTCCTCCACCGCGTGCGCCCGGAAGCGGGCGACCACGCGCTGGAACGCCTCGACCGCGCCGGGCTCGCCGCGGAGGTCGAGGACCGAGCCGCGCGCCAGGTCGACCACGGCGACCAGCGCCGGCGACGCGGCGTCGCCCAGCGCGGCGAGGTGGCGCTCCATGTCGGCCAGCGCCGCGACGGCGACGTCCACCCGGCCCATGGTCGCGGCCGTGCGCGCGGCGGCGCCGGAGTAGAACGCTGCGAGGTCGCTGCGGCCCAGCGCTTCGGCGTCGCGCGGGATCTGGCGGCGCAGCGCGAAGGCCGCCTCGGCGCGGCCGGCGACGTGCCGGTACAGCGTGAGCCCGTCCGCGACGTACAGCCGGTGGACCGGATCGAGGCGGTCGAGGTTCGCCTCGGCGAGCGCGGCGAGCTCGCCGCCGGGCTGCCAGCGGTTGCCGACGGCGGCCTGGTGCAGCCCGTACGCCACCAGGCACCCCGCCGTGGCCGGATCCCGCGCCAGCGCCAGCCGCCCCGCCGCCACGATCTCGTCGTGGTTGCCGGGGCCGTCGATGCTCGAGGCCCGCGGCAGCAGCGTCGCGGCGTAGGCCTGCTCGGCCTCCTGGCGCATGTGCGCCAGGTAGCGCTCCACGGCGGCGTCGTCGGGCGCGCGGGCGGCCTCGACGAAGCGGCGGACGACGTGGAACGGGGCGAACCGCGCCGGGACGCCGGCCCGCCGCTGCAGCAGCCCCCGCTCGGTGAGCTCCGCGACGAGCTCGTGCGCCGGGGCGCCGAGCACGGCGGTGGCGCCGGCCAGGTCGAACGGCTGGCGGAACACCTGGAGGTCGGCCAGGGCCTGCTGCGCCTCGGCGGGCAGGCGCTCCCACGACCAGGCGACCATGGCGTCGAGGGAGGCGTGGCGCGACGGCCGGTCGCTGCGGCGGCTGGTCAGCGTGGCCCGGGCGCGCAGCGCCGCGAGCACCTCGGCCGGGCCGATGAGCGCGGCGTGTGCCGCCGCGATCTCGATGGCCAGCGGCAGCCCGTCCAGCGCGTCGATCAGCGCCACCACGTCGGCGGCGTGCAGCGCGGCGTCGAACGTGGGGTCTCCGTGGAGGATGCGGTCGAGGAACAGCGCCACGGCCTCGCCCTCGAGGGCATCGGGGCCGGGCGGCGGCGAGAGCGGGCCCAGGTGGAGGACGCGCTCGGCGGCGACCCCCACCCGGCGGCGGCTGGTGATCAGCAGCTTCGCCTGGGGCGCCTGGTCCAGCAGCGCGACGACGAAGCTGCCCGCGTCGTCCTCCACCGACTCGAAGTTGTCGAGCACGAGGGTGCAGGGCCCGCGCAGCGCCAGGGCGGGGCCGAGGTCCGACAGGGGCTCGCGCAGGGCGAGCCCGAGGGTCGAGGCGGCGGTCTCGGCCGCGCGCGCGACGGTGCACGCCTCGGGCAGGTCGCAGAACCAGCCGGCGTCGGGGCCGGCGCGGAGGTGCTCGAGCGCGAGGCGCGTCTTGCCGGCGCCGCCGGGCCCGAGGATGGTGAGCAGCCGGTGCTGGGGCTCGGCGAGCGCCGCCAGCTGCTCGGCGCGCCCGACGAAGCGGTCGGACGCGCGGTGTGCGACCTTCGCGGCGGGCCGAGAGGGCGCGGCCGCCTGGCTCGCGCGCAGGCGGATCCCCTGCCCCGCCACCGTCTCGAGGAACTGGGGCGCCGTGGGATCGTCCTCCAGCGCGAGGCGCAGCCGGTGGAGCGTGCTGTAGACGGTGCGGGTGCGGGCGTTCCCGGAGTACTGCCAGACGTGCTCGAGCAGCTCGGCCTGGGAGACCACCTCGCCGGTGCGGGCCGCGAGGTAGCGCAGCATCCGCAGCTCCATGGGCCGCAGGCCGCCATCGGGGCGGACGGCGCCGGTCTCCAGGTCCACCTGCCGTTCGCCCACGTCGAGTCGCAGGCGCGAGCCTACCCTGCCTCCAGCGCCTCTGGGTCCTCGGCGTCGACGACCTTGCGGGCCACGTCGAACGGGAACCCGGCGCGCCCGAGCTTCCCGAGCTCCTTGCGCCGCTTGTCGGGGTCGTCGGCGCCGGCGGCGCCAGGGCCCGAGCCGGTGGCGGCGGGCGTAGGCCGCGGCGGCGCGCAGCTCGGCGTCGTCGCCGTCCTCGTCCTCGACGGCCAGCGCCTCCGCGACCCCTCGGCGCCGAGCCCCTTCGCCGACAGCGTGGCCCGCACCTTCGCCGCGCTCGCGCCGCGCCGCCGCAGCGCGCGCACCTTGTCGGCGGCGTACTGCGCGTCGTCGAGCAGGCCCGCGGCCTCGAGGCGGGCGATCTCGGCGTCGACCAGCGGCACGGCCTCGTCGGGGTCGGTGCCGTGGTGGGCGGCGGAGCGCTTCACCCGCGTCATCAGCAGCCGGCGCAGGTGGTTGCCGCTCGTGGCCCAGCGCTCGAGGTACCAGGCCGTGACCCGCTGCAGGTACGCCGCGGAGATGGGCGGCGGCGGGCGGCGGCCCTTCACTCGCTGGCCTGCCGCTCGACCCGCAGCACGTTCCAGTCGTTGGCGCCGTGGTTGTGCAGGTGGAGCGTGACGGGGACGCCGGCGTCGGCGGCGAAGTCCACGTCGACCTGCTCGGTGTAGGCGTTCGGGTCGCCCGGGATCTCGACGACCTTGTCGTACAACAGGTCGTCGCCGACGAGGATCGCGAGGTGGCCCTGCGCCGGCGGATCGGCGACCAGGGTGCCGTGCCAGAAGACGACCTCGACCACGTCGCCCGGCACCAGATCGACCAGCGACGGCTGCTGGAACCAGCCGTGGGTGCAGGTGCCGGTGCGGATCTCGAAGCTCGCGCCCTCGGTGTAGGCGCCGCCCTCGGGGCAGTCGCCGTCGGACGGGAAGTGGTCGGCCATCGGCTCGGGCCACACAGCCGGATCGCCGCGCGACCAGGCGTGCATGTCGACGAGCTCAGCCTCGGTGCGGGCCGTGGGCCCGGTGGCAGCGCCGGAGTCGCCGCCCGGGCCGCCGGTGCAGCCCGCCAGGGCGAGCGCGATCACCGCCGCCAGCCGAGGGCGCGGTTCGCCCCGCCCACGATGATCGTCCGGTCCTCCAGGATGGCGGAGGGCGTGTTGGTCCACAGGAGCACCTCGCACAGGCCGAGGCTCGCCGTCTGCAGCCCCAGGGGCAGGGCGGGCCAGTTCCGCCCCTCGTCGAGACGGGCGAGCTCGAAGGTGCCCCAGGCGGCCGTGGCGGTGGCCCCGGCGAACAGCCCGCGCAGGACCCAGCGCCCCGCGCGGCGGCGCCGGACCTGCCCGAGGGCGCCGGTGCCGCGGGCGAGGTCGCGGACCTCGTCCCAGTCGAGCGGCTCGCCGAGCGCATCGGCGTACCGCGGGTGGTCGATCTCGACGAGCGGCGGCTGCGGCGCCGCGAGCGCGAACAGGGCGGCGAAGGCGAGCATCAGCGCTGGCGCTGCCGGCGGCGCACGAGCAGCGCGCCGAGCGCGCCGAGGCCGAGCCAGGGCGCGGCGCCCGGCGCGGTGGCGCACGCCATCGCCTTCGGGCCCTGCGTCAGGTCGTCGGTGAGCTTGTGCAGGGCGTAGAACTGCAGCTGCGCGGCGCCGTCGCCGCCGAGGCCCGCCATGGTGAGCCGCATCGTGTACTCGCCCTCGTCGGGCAGGCGGACCCGCGGCTCCCACGTCTCCCAGATGCGCTCGGGCTCGCCGTCGGGCGCGCCGCGGAACAGCTCCCAGCGCAGGGCGTCGGTGCAGTCGACGGCGATGGGCGTGACGTTGAGGAACTCGTAGTCGAGGTCGCCGTGGTTGACGTAGGTGAACGCGGGCTGCGGCTCGCCGCACACCGTGACCAGGCCGTGCTCGGTGCGCTGGGGGTCGGCCACGTCGACGCCCTCTGCGTCGACGTAGCCGTCGAGCTGCACGGTGACGGTGTACTGCCCGGGATCGACGTAGCGGTGGTCGACCTCGTCGCCGTAGACGAGCTCGCCGTCGCCGAAGGTCCAGCTCACGTCGTCCCAGGTGCCCGTGGCCGGCGGGATCACCGCGCAGTGGACGTCGAGCGGCGAGGTGCCGACGATCGAGCCCGCGCCCGGATCGGGCTCGCAGACGAAGTCGACGGTGGCGGCCTGAGCCGCGGCGGCCCACAGGGCGAGGGCGACGGTCGTCATGGGACCTCCGTCCGCGGAACGTAACCACGTTACCGCGTCTGCATGGATCCACACGTCGACGGCGTCCGCCTGGTGGCGGTCCGCACCCCCACCCTGCCCCCGGCCACGCACACCAACTGCTGGCTCGTCGACGGGCCCGACGGGCTCACGGTCGTCGACCCGGCGTCGCCCTGGGAGGACCAGCAGCTGCTGCTGTTCGAGGCGCTGCTCGCCGAGATTGGCGCGGGCCGCACCGTCCGGCGGCTGTTCCTCACGCACCACCACCACGACCACGTCTCGGGGGCCGTCGACCTGCGCGACCGGCTCGCGGGCGCGGGCCACGACGTCCCGATCGCCGCGCACCCGGTGACCAGCGCGCTCGTCGCCGCGCGGGGCATCGCCGTCGACGAGGCGGTGGCCGACGGCGAGGACCTCGGCGGCTTCGTGGCGCTGCACACCCCGGGGCACGCCCCGGGCCACCTGGCGCTGCACCACCGGACCCACGGGTGGGTCGTGGCGGGGGACCTGGTCGCGGGCGTCGGCACCATCGTGCTCGACCCCGAGGAGGGCGACCTGCAGCAGTACCTCGACAGCCTGGAGCAGGTGCGGGCGCTCTCGCCGAGCGCGCTGCTGCCGGCGCACGGCCCGGTGCTGCCGCACGCCGAGGCGGTGCTGTCGTTCTACGTCGCCCACCGCCACCAGCGCACGGAGCAGGTGCGGGCCGCGCTCGACCGGGCCGGGCGCGCCACGCCGCTCGAGCTCGCGCCGGTGGTCTACCCGGACGTGCCGACGCCGGTGCACCTCGTGGCGGCGGCCCAGATCCGCACACACCTGCTGTGGCTCGCGGGCCACGGGCGGGCGCGCGAGGCGGGCGACGGGAGCTGGACGCCGTCGTAGCCCGGGGAAGGCCCGGGGCGAGGCGGGGGTTTGGCACGGCGCGATGCGGTGCGGTAGACGGGGGGCGACGCGCGCCCCACGCGCACGCGCGAGGAGACCGATGCTTTCCCTGATGGCGACGATGGCGACGCTCACCGCGACCCCGGCCTCGGCGCAGGACGCGCCCGCAGCCGACATCTCGGCGGCGCTCGAGACCCCGAAGAAGGCGAAGTGGGATCCGAAGGGCAAGGCGATCGACCCGTTCGGTCGGGGCGACGCGAAGCGCAAGCAGCAGGCCTGGGACGAGGCGATCCCGCTGCTGGTGGAGTCGCTCGACAAGCAGCCGGGCTGCGGCAAGTGCCTCAACTCGCTGTCGCGGGCGCTGACCGGCGCCGAGCAGTTCGACGCGGCGGTGCAGGTGGCCGAGCAGCTCACCAAGCTGTACCCCGACCGCACCGAGGGCCTGCAGCGCATCTCCGACGCCTGGTTCGAGGCGGGGGAGGCCCGGCAGGCGATCGACGCCACGTCGACCTACCTCGCCACGAAGAAGGACGACTCGGCGATGTGGCAGCGGCGGAACAAGCTGCTGCTGCAGCTCGGCGCGTTCGACGAGGCCAACGGGCTGCTCGACGGCGCGGCCGACGCCGGGCTGAAGGAGGGCGACGTGGCGTGCCTGCGGGTGCAGCTGCTCGCCGGCGAGGGCCAGCCCGAGGAGGCGCGCGGGCAGTGGGAGACCTGCGACAAGACCGAGGACCTCGAGCTGAAGCGGTACTCCGAGGGCTGGCTGGCGCTGGCCGAGGGCGACCAGGAGCTCGCCGCCAAGCGGCTCACCATGGCCGGGGCCGACGACTTCGCGCGGGTCACCATCGCCTACCTGCGCCTCGACCAGGACAAGAGCGAGATGGCCTTCAACATGCTGGCCAAGCTCGAGCGCGGCGACTGGGCCGACGCCCACCTGGCGCGCGCCGAGGCGCTGCACGGGCTCGGGCGCGACGAGGAGGCGCTGAAGGAGCTGCGCGACAACGGGCTCGGCGGCGGCGCGCCCGAGGTGTCGCTCGACCACGTGCTGCTCAAGCCGCGCGGCGCCGACTGGCCGGCCGAGGTCGCGGAGCGGGCGGCGGCGCTCGAGGTCGCGCTGCTGGTCGCGACGGGCGACGCCGAGGGCGCGCAGCAGGTCTACGACGCCGCGGTGGCGAAGTTCGGCGAGACCGAGCGGCTCACGGCGGTGGCGCCCGCGCCCGCGGAGAGCCGGCGCCGGAGCCGCCGAAGAAGAAGACCAAGTAGCGCTCTACCGGCGCGCGCCCGGCTTGCGGAGCGCGTCGAGGCGCAGGATCTCCCGACCAGGCGGCGGTACGACCCGAGGATCCGCGGGTCGACCTGCTCGGGGGCGACGCAGCCGTCTTCGCCCTCGCGGTGCAGGCAGTCGCGGTACCGGCAGGGCAGCGGCCCCACGCCGGGGAAGTGGTCGCGCAGCGCGCGCGCGTCGATGCGGCCGGGGGCGAAGGTGCGGATCCCCGGGCTGTCGACGATGGCGCCGCCGCCGGGCACCGCGAACACGCGGCTGTGCGTGGTCGTGTGCTTGCCCTGGTTCCAGTAGGCCGACAGGGCGCCGATCTCGCCCACGTCCTCGCCGGGGAGCAGCGCCGCGACCAGCGAGGTCTTGCCGACGCCCGAGTGCCCGACCAGCGCCCAGGCGCGCTCCGTGCCGGCGAGGTGGGCGCGCAGGGCGTCCATCCCCTCCCCGCTCGCGGCGCTCACCCGCAGGACGGCGACGTCGGCGGCCTGGCGGGCGGCGAGCTCCGCCTCGACCTCGTCGGGCACGCCGAGGTCGACCTTGTTGAGCACCACCACGGCGTCGATGCCGGAGACCGAGGCGGCGACGAGGTAGCGGTCGACGAGGCCGGCGCGGAACGGCGGGTCCTGCGCGGCGCACACCACGAAGACGCCGCCGAGGTTGGCGGCCAGCACCTGCTCGCGGCCGCGGTCGTCGGCGCGGACCAGGGCGTTGTCGCGGTCGGCGACCGAGGCGAGCTTGCCGCCGCCGCCGTGGGCCTCGACCCAGCGGACGCGGTCGCCGACGACGGCGCGGTGGCCCGACAGGAAGCAGGACCGCTCGCCCTCGGCGTCGCGGACGACGACCTGGCGGCCGGCGGTGGCGACGACGACGCCGTCGCGCGCATCCTTGTGGCTGTGGGCGCTCATCGGGGGACGGTCACGGCAGCTCGACCTCGCCGACGCGCACCCGGATGGCGCCGCGCCGCTTCTCGATGAACCAGGGGTCGAAGCCCTCGGCCTGCAGCGCGCCGCGGAGGCGGTGCACCAGGACGTTGAGGTGGTTGGCGTCCTTGTGGCCGCGCCCCCAGACGCCGATCATCGCGTCGTCGGTGCCGCACCAGCCCTGGTCGGCCTCGCCCTTGCCCTCCTCGCGGTCCTTCGCGAGCTGGCGCGCCAGGACGACGAGCAGCACGCCGCGGTTGCCGGTCAGCGCGAGCTCGCGGCCGGTGCCGGGGTCGACGAGCGTGGCGGCGGGGCCGCCGGCGGCGTTGGCGTCGGCCACGAGGCGGTAGGGGTAGCGCTGGACGCCGATGTCGACGGTGGGCTCGTGGTCGACGGCGTCCTCGACGAGGCGGAAGCGGCGGTCGCGGACCTCGAAGGCCACGCCGACCTCGAGCGGCCACTCGCCGTCGTCGGTGCCGACCCAGACCTCGCCGTCGGCGTGGAGCACGAGGGTGGCGGCGCGGGCGGGCCAGCCGGCGATGCGCAGGTCGCAGTCGGGGCCCGAGCCCAGGCGGAACCGGTCGGTGCGGACGAGCACGCGCACGCCCGTGGAGAGGTCTTCCACGTGGCGGGTGCGCAGCACGGCGGGCAGGTCGCCCGACGCCTGGAGCACGAGCTCGGCGCGGGCGCCGATGCGCAGCTTGTCGCCGCGGGCCAGCCGGGCCGAGGCGACGACGCGGTCGCCGTTGACGAAGGTGCCGTTGCGCGAGCCGAGGTCGCGGACCCAGGCGAAGCCGGCCTCGCTCCACAGCTGGGCGTGGTGCCACGACACGCTGTCGTCGCCGAGCACGACGGCGTTGCCCGGCGCGCGCCCGACGGTGATCGGGGCGTCGAGCAGGGGGACGGCGGGGCCGCCGCCGGGCAGCAGGAGCTCGTAGCGAGGCACGGGGCAGCCTACTCCGAGGCGAGGTGGGCGCGCAGGCGCGCGAGCAGGGGCTCCAGGATCGTGCCGCCGCGCAGCCCGTCGCGCCAGCGCTGCGGGATGGCGCCCAGGCCGTGGCGCAGGCCGGCGATCCCGCCCGCGACGGCGGCGGTGGTGTCGGTGTCGAGGCCGAACGCGACGGCGCGGCGCACCACGCGCTCGTACGTCGGCTCCTCCAGCGCGACGCGGGCGCTGTGGAGGCAGTCGACGACGTAGCCCGTGCCGCGCGCCGGGAACGGGGCGGCGATCCCCTCGAGCTCCGCGGCGTGGACCGGGTCGTCGGCGTAGAGGCGGCGCAGCTGCGCGAGCGCGTCGTCGTGGGTGCGGCCGGCGAGCTCGGCCCGCGCCCACAGGCAGTACAGCGCGCAGGCGGCTCCGCTGCGCGGGTGGCCGTGGGTGATGCGCGACTGGGCGTGGGCGTCGCGGACGAGCGCGGCGTCGTCGCCGCGGTGCCACAGGGCGAGCGGCAGCACCCGCATGAGCGAGCCGTTGCCGTTGTCGCGCTCGCCCGTGCCCCCGGCGGCCAGGCGGGGACGCCCTGCTCGAGGCGGAGCAGCGCGTCGGAGGTCTGGTTGCCGATGTCGAAGGGTCGCCCGTCCACGTCGTAGGCGCCCTGGTGCCACCAGGCGAGGAAGCGCTGCGCGAGGTCGTCGGGGTCGAGGCGGCCGGCCGAGCAGGCTGTCGAGCAGGGCGAGCGCCTGCGCGCCGTCGTCGGACCAGGTGCCGGGCGGCACGCCGCGGTGGCTCCGCCGGAAGTCGGGCGGCGGCTCGAGCTCGATCTGCTCGGGCGGCGGCAGGTTGCGCGGGTCGTGGAACTCGTAGGGCACGCCGAGGGCGTCGCCCACGAGCAGGCCGACGAGGCCGCCCGCGACCCGGTCGTCGGCGGTCATCCGCCCTCCCGGGCGCGCGCGCGGCGCTGCAGGTCGCGCTGGGTCTCGCGGCGGGCGTCGGCGGCGGCGCGGCTCTCGGCGCGGAGCTTCTCGACCATGGCGTCGGCGCTGGCCGCGGGCTCGGGCTCGAGCAGCAGGTCGCGCCGGACGCGGGCGGCCGTCCCCGCGATCTCGACGAGGCGCGCGGTGGACGCGGCCAGGCGGCTCTCGATGCGGTCGGCGGCGTCCTGGCTCTCCTGCGCGGCCGCGATGGCGCGCTGCAGGCGGGCGCGCTCGTCGGCCTCGGAGCGCACGCCGGCGGCAGCGAGCGTGTCGAGGCGGTCGAGGCGGGCCTGGAGCGCGGCCAGCTCGGCGTCGTCGACGGGGGCCCGGGCGAGCTCGGCCTCGAGCGCGTCGACCTCCTCGGCGAGCGTGGCGGCGGAGCGGCGGAGCTCCTTGGCGGTGCTGCGCAGGTCGTAGCGCGCGGGGTCGGGCAGGTCGGCGCGGTCGACGGCGGCCTCGAGGGCGTCGACGGCCTGCTCGGCGCGGGTGCGCAGCGTCTGGCCGCGGGTGGACGCCTTCGGGGCGGCGGCCTGCCGCGTGGGGGAGGGCTGCGGGCGCGTACGTAGCCCGGGGCGAGCGAGGCGGTGAGGTCGGCCGTGTAGGCGACGGGGTGGCGCGACAGGCCGCGGACCAGGCGGTGGCGGCGGCCGAGCTGCTGGCGGTTGCCGAGCAGGATGGGCGTGACCACCGTGATCAGCAGCATCATCCAGAGCACGCCCGAGCCGAAGCGCGAGGCGAGGAACGGGAAGGTGACCCAGCCGCCGACCATGACGGCGACGTACAGCGACCACAGCCGCTGCATGCGCTCGCCGCGGTGGGCGACCTCGACGGCGTCGGCGGCGAAGCCGAGGGTGCGGGCGGTGGCGGCGAGCCGGTCGGCGGTGCGCTCGTCGGTGCCCTCGACGAGCCAGAAGGTGCGGTCCTCGAGCGCCGACGACACGGTCAGCGCGTCCTCGGGGAGGCTCGCCTCGCGCGCGACGGCGGCGACGAGCGCCTCCTCGGGCGGGCGGCCGCCGGGCGGGGGCACGCCGAGGGCGCCGCGGACGCGGTCGGCGAGGTGGGTGCCCCAGCGCGCGAGCTCGTCCTCGACGGTGGGGGACGCGCCCATGCGGGCGCGGCGGCGGCGCTTGCGGCGGGACATGTCCTCGGGGCGCTCGCGGATGAGCACGGCGTAGCGGCCCTCGGGGAGGTGGCCGGCGCCGGCCGGGAGCGGGGTCGCGGCGGCGGGCGCCTCCGCCTCGGCGCGCCGGCGCTGGAGCGCGTCGACGACCTCGGGGGCGCCCTGGGGCCGGGCGTCGGGCTCGGGGTCGAGCAGGCGCTCGATGGTGGCGGCGAGATCGGGCGGGCAGTCGGGCCGCAGCTCGCGGACGGGCGTGAACACGCCGTCGAGCTGGCGCTTGAACGCGGCCATCGGCTGGGCGGGGTCGAACGCGGGGCGCCTGGGACGGCGAGGTACAGCGCGGCGCCGAGGCCGTAGAGGTCGGAACGGGGGTCGGCGCGGTCGCCGGCGTAGACCTCGGGCGCGGCGTAGCCGGCGGTGCCGAGCAGGCCGGTGGAGCGGGTGGCCGTCTGCAGGCGGGACAGGCCGAAGTCGGTGAGGACGGCCTGGTCGGGGGTCTCGCCGACGAGCACGTTGTTGGCGGTGACGTCGCGGTGGAGCAGGCTCCACCCGGTGGGCGTCGGCCAGGGCGCCGGCGATGCGGACGCCGAGCGCCCGGCACCTCCTCGACGGGCAGCGCCCGCCGGCGGCGACGCGCTCGGCGAGCGTGGTGCCGGGGTGGAACGGCAGCGACAGGGCGAGGAGGCCGTCGAGCTCGTGGAGGTCGTGGGGGACGAGCGCGGCGGGCGAGCGCAGGACGGCGGCGGTCTGCACCTCGCGGAGCAGGCGGCGCCGGGTGGCGGGGTCGGCGGCGAGGTGGGGGTGCACGACCTTGAGCGCGACGCGCTGATCGCGCAGCCGGTCGGTCGCGAGGACGACGGTGGCGGTGCCGCCGCGGCCGATGACGCCGTGGACCTCGAAGCGCTCGCCGAGGACGGCGCCCGGGGCCAGGCGGGCGTCGCTCACGCCGACACCCGGTGCGGGACGGGCTCGCCGCGCACCCAGGCGCCGAGCGCGGCGCCGACCTCGGTGGCGACGCGGGTGCCGAGGCCGCGGGCGAAGCCCGCGGCGTGGGGCGCGAGCCAGACGCCCGGGACGGCGGCGGCCTCGGCCAGGCCGGGCCAGGGCTCCTGCGGGAACACGTCGAGGTAGGCGCCACGGAGGCGGCCCTCGCGGACGGCGGCCACGGCGGCGTCGGGGTCGACGAGCTTGCCGCGGGCGGTGTTGACGAGCACGGCGCCGGGCCGCATGGCCGCGATGCGCTCGGCCGTGAACAGGCCGCGCGTCTCGGGGGTGAGCGCGCAGTGCAGGGTGACGGCGTCGGCTGCGGCGAGCGCCTCGTCGAGGGTGGCCGCGGGGAGCGGGTGGGGCGCGGGGTCGACGCCGAGCACGCGGACGCCCGTGGGGGCGAGCAGCTCGGCCACGCGGCGCCCGATCACCCCCACCCCGACGACGGCGACGGTGGCGTCGGCCATGAGCAGGGCGTCGAGCGCGGGCAGGTCGCCGCGGGCCCAGCGGCCCTGGCGGGCGGCGGCGTTCAGCGCGGGCTGGCGGCGCAGGAGCAGGGTCAGCGCGGCCACGGCGGCCTCGGCCACGGCGTCGCGCCGGGCCAGCGGGCAGCGCGCCACGGTGACGCCGCGGGCCGCAGCAGCGGCGACGTCGATGTGGTCCCACCCGCTGGTGGTGGTGAGGACGAGGCGGCCCGCGAAGCGGTCGAGCGCGGCGGCGTCGACCCGGACCCGGCTGGTCACGACGAGCGCGCCGACGCCGGCGAGATCGGGCGGCTCCGGCGACTCGGGGACGACGGACCAGGCGAGGCCCAGGGCCTCCGCGGCACGGCGCTCGAGGGCCATGTCGGCGTCGGTCTCGTAGGCGGACTGGCCCCAGCGGAGGACGGCGGGTGGTGGCGGCATCGGGCTCTCCGGTATCGCGCCGGCGGGGCCCAGGGCACCACGACGAACGGTTCACTACCATGGGCGTGCGCTCGGGCCGGGCGCCGGGCACCCGAACGTGCGGACGGGACGATGTCGTCGAGCCGGAGTGACGTTCGCCCGCCCGCCGCCCGGCCCTGCGCGCACCCCAGCCCCACGCGCGAGAGGGTCGGCACGGCCGCTCCGGCGCGTACAGAATCGCGAGCGGAGGCGGCGGGAGCGCGATGCGGCCGCTTGCCGAGGCTCAACCGCCATGAGCTCGCGGTCGCACGGCGCTCCCGTCACTCTATTCGTCACTGAAGAACGGCAGGCTGAATCCCCGCCGCGCCGCCGCGGCTTCGCCCGGCTCCTGACCCGTGGGGCCGGAGTGCGCGCAGGGCTGGGGGCGGGCGGGCGAACGTCACTCCGGTGCGGACGACATCGCCCCCGCCCGCACGTTCGGGTGCCCGGCCCCCAGCCCGAGCACACGACCACGGGAATTGACGGAAAAGCGTCGGGCGCGATTCCGTCATCAGGCCGAAACCCCGCCGCGCCGCTGCGGCTTCTGCCCGGCTCCTGCCCCGTGGGGCTGGAGTGCGCGCAGGGCCGGGGCGGGCGGGCGAACGTCACTCCGGTGCGGACGACATCGCTCCCGCCCGCACGTTCGGGTGCCCGGCCCCAGCCCGAGCCCACGACCACGGGAATTGACGGAAAAGCGTCGGGCGCGATTCCGTCATCAGGCCGAAACCCCGCCGCGCCGCTGCGGCTTCGCCCGGCTCCTGCCCCGTGGGGCTGGAGTGCGCGCAGGGCTGGGGGGCGGGCGGGCGAACGTCACTCCGGTGCGGACGACATCGCTCCCGCCCGCACGTTCGGGTGCCCGGCCCCCAGCCCGAGCACACGACCGTGGTGATGACAGATGACAGTCACCCAACCTCCGGCCGCTGGCCGGCAGCCCTGATCCGCAGACCAGCGACCAGCAACGGGTCCACCCCGAATAGCCCCGACCCGCGGCCCGTATGCCCACCGGAGGAGACGCCATGCGCGACACCCCGCCGCCCATCCCCCCGCTGCAGCCCGCCATCGGCCTCCCCCCGACGGTCCCGCCGCCCCTGCCCCGCGACGTCCCCCCGCCGCTCCCGCCCGACGCCGCCCAGCCCGTCGCCAGCGCCCCACCCGCCCCCGTCCGGCGCCGCTTCCTCGGCGCCCTCGGCCGCACCGTCCGCGCGGGCTTCTTCGGCACCTCGCTCGGCGCCGGGATCGGCGTGGTCGGCCTCGCCGCCGCCGCCGGCACCTACCTGTACGCCGTCGTCGCGCACCCGGGCCCGGCCTTCGAGCGCGGCCACATCCAGGCCATCGTCGCCCAGGAGTCCCCCGTCACCTACCGCGACGGCACCACGCGCGTGGGCGTCTTCTTCGAGCAGCAGCACCGCCGCTACGTCCCGTTCGACGAGCTCCCCCAGGCCTGGGTCATGAGCATCGTCGCCATCGAGGACCGCCGCTTCTGGACCCACTGGGGCTTCGACCCGCGCGGGATCGGCCGCGCCGTCCGCGAGAACGTCACCGCGGGCGCCATCGTCTCGGGCGGCTCGACCCTGACCCAGCAGACGGCGAAGAACCTCTTCGATCGCCCCGACCGCTCCCTGCACAGCAAGGGCGTGGAGCTGCTGAACGCGCTCCGCCTCGAGGCCCACTACGACAAGGCCGAGATCCTCGAGCTGTACGCCAACCAGTTCCACGTCACCGGCAACGGCCGCGGCCTCGGCATCGCCGCGCGCCACTTCTTCGACAAGGACCCCGACGAGCTCACCCTCGCCGAGTGCGCCTTCCTGGCGGGCATGGTCAAGGCCCCCACCACGATGGACCCGTTCTTCGGCGGCGACGAGGCCTGGCGCGAGGCCGCCGCCGCCCGCGCCCACGCCCGCACCGAGGTCGTGCTGCGCGAGCTCGTCGCGCTGCCGGTGGAGTCGCTCGTCGGCCCGGCCCCGGGCTGGCAGCCCGCCTCCCGCGCCACCTACGCCCGCCGCTACGCGGGCGCCGTCGAGGTCCAGGCCGAGGCGAACCGCCTGCTGAACGAGGGCTTCACCCTGGGCTTCAAGCGCGGCCCCTTCCGCTACGACCGCTCCGCCGCCCTCGACGAGGTCGCCCGCCGCCTGCGCGAGCCGCCGTTCGACACGCTGCTGCCGGGCGGCATCGACGATCCGCGCAACGCCGGCGTCACCGTCGTCACCACCCTCGACGCGGACGCCCAGCGCGAGGCCACCTACGCGCTGTGGCACCACCTGACCGAGACGGGCGCGCGCCTCGAGCAGCTCGGCGTCGAGGACTACGTGCTCGACCACCCGGGCCCGAAGTTCGACCCCGACTTCCCGCCGCTGCTGCACGAGTTCCGGCTGGGGCGCGTCGCCGAGCACACCGTCGTGGGCGGGAAGAAGGAGCTGTCGCTCGATCTGGGCGGCCACGCCTGCCGGGTCGACCGCGACGCCGTCGTGCGCGTCGCCTCCGCGGCCTGGCAGGGCAGCAAGGGCGACCCCTACGCGAAGACGCCCACGGCCGAGGTCGACGGCTTCGTCGACGCCATCGCCGACGGCAGCGTCGTGCTGGTCAGCATCCGCGACCCGGCGGGCGACGGCGTGGCCCGCTGCGACCTCGAGCTGCGCCCCACGCTGCAGGGCGCGGTCACGGTGGTGCAGGACGGCGAGGTCCTCGCGATGGTCGGCGGCAACGACAACCGCGACTTCAACCGCGCGCTGGCGCCGCGCCAGCTCGGCTCCACCTTCAAGCCGCTCGTGTTCCACGCGGCCCTCAAGCTCGGCTGGTCGCCCGACGAGCCGCTCGACAACACGCGCAACGTCTTCCCGTTCTCGGGCACCTTCTACTACCCGAGCCCCGACCACGAGCCCGCGCCGCGCGTGTCGCTCGCCTGGGCCGGGACGCGCTCCGAGAACCTCGGCTCGGTGTGGCTGCTGTACCACCTGCTCGACGACCTCGACGACCAGCGTCTCGCCGCGCTGGCGGCGGCCACCGATCTCGCGCGCCGGCCCGCCGAGGACGACAAGGCCTACCGCGAGCGCTTGATGAGCGTCGGGATCCTGCCGAGCCGGGAGCGCCTGGAGCAGAGCGTGTTCAGCCGCGCCAAGCGCGACGTGTTGGCCGCGCTGCCCGGCAGCGAGCACCCCGAGGACGCCACGGACCTGCGCACCCTCGGCTATGGCTGGGGCTACGACGCCGAGCGCAAGCGGGTCCGCGGCAACGGCACCAGGCTGCGCGCGCTCGACGCCGACTGGCACCGGGTCGAGGCCCACATCGACGGCTGCGTGACGCAGCACGCCGCGCTCGTCGCCGCGATGCGCCACGGCGGCGTGCCGGCGGCCGGCGAGGTGCGCGACCTGCGGGTCCACACCGCCGAGGACGGCTTCCTCGAGGTCGCCTGCGGGTCCGCCCCCGAGGGCTACGGCCCCGTCACCGCCGCCGCGCTCGGCGACCGCGGCCCGGGCCAGCTGCACATCTCGCTCGACGACGGCCTGTCGGTGCGCCTCGGGCGCGGCGGCCTGCCGGAGGAGCGCGACCTGCGCATCGACGGGCTCCACGTCTCGACGCTCGAGGCGTTGCGGGCGGCCATGGCCGGCAACCGCGAGCGCCTGCAGGCCCGCGCCGACGACGGGACGAAGGCGTGGCTCGACCCCGTCTGGCTCTACCACCACGACGACTTCCGCACGCTGCTCGCCATGCGCTACGTGGCCGCGCTGGCCGCGGAGTACGGCGTCCACAGCGAGATCCGGCCCGTCCTGTCGCTGCCGCTCGGCGTCTCCGAGATCACGGTCGAGGAGGCCACGGCGCTGTACGAGGGCCTGGTGACGGGGCGCTCGCACGCCTTCGCCGGGGTCACGGCGAACGGCCCGGTCGCGCCGGTGCAGGCGTCGACGGCGCTGATCCGCGAGGTCCGCAGCGCCGACGGCAAGCTGATGTACCGCGCGGAGGCCGTCACCGAGGACGTGGCGAGCCCGCGGGTGGGGGCGATGACGGCCGACATCCTGCGCAACGTCGTCCTGCACGGCACCGGGGTGCGCGCGGCGCAGGCGGTGACCGCGAACGGCCACCCCGTCCCCCTCGGCGGCAAGACGGGCACCACCAACGACTTCCGCAACGCGGCCTTCGTGGGCTACGTCCCCGCCGTGCGCAGCGGGCGCTACGACCCCACGGCCGGCCTGTTCGTGGGCACCTACGTCGGCTACGACGACAACCGGCCGCTGACCAACGGGCGGATCCGCCTGGCCGGCAGCAGCGGCGCGCTCCCCGTGTGGATCGGCACGGCGCAGGGCCTGCAGGCGGCGGGGCTGCTCGGCGCGGCGCCGGCGGAGGGCTCGGCGCTCGAGGCGGGCGCGGCCTGGCCGATGACGGCGACCTCGGGGCTGCGCCAGGTCGTGGTCGACGCGAAGACGGGGCTGCCCGATCCCGCCGGCACGGCCGCGGTGCTGGTGCGCGCCGAGGCGGACGCCCCGGTCGCGACGGCGCGGGAGCGGCGCGAGCAGCAGCGGGCCCGGCGGGGCGCGCGTCGCGACGGCGGGACGTTCTGGGAGCGGCTCGTGCGGCAGCTCGGCGGGCAGTGACCGGCGCGTCGGCCGTGGCCGGGGTAGAGCCGGGGCGATGGAGCAGGACGTCCCGGTCGTCGACGCGCTGATCCGCGAGGGGCGCCTGCCCCCCGAGCGCCGCGCCGCGCTGGTCGACGCGCTGGCGCGGATCGGCCCCGATCGCGCCGAGTGGCGCCGGTTCTTCCACGCCGCGGGCCTCGGCTTCGGCGCGGCCTCGGCCCTGTCGGGCGGCCTGTACCTGGTCGGCTGGTACTGGGACGAGCTGCCCGTGGGGCTGCAGCTGGGGCTCGTGCTCGGGCCGCTGTGCCTGGCGGCGCTGGGGGCGGCGCGCGTGGGGCCGCGGACGCTGGTGGGGCGCGTGCTGTCGGCAGCGGTGGTGGTGCTCGTGGGCACGTCCCTGACGGTGCTGTCGCTCGCCTTCCCCACCGACGGCGAGCCCTGGCAGCTCTCGGCGGTGTGGACGGCGCTGGCGCTGCCGGTGGTCGTCGCCGCGGGCGGGACGCCCCTGTGGGCGCTCGGGCTGTGGCTCGCGAACCAGACGGCCCTGCTGGCGTCCGACGGCAGCGAGATGGCGCTGCTGGTCGGGCTCGTGAACCCGGCCGTCGGCGAGGCGTTCCGCGGGACGTGGCTGCAGCACGTGCTGCGGGTGTTCGGCGTCGGCGTGCTCACGATCCTCGCCTGCGTGCGGCTGTTCGACCACGGCTGGCCGGGCCTCGTCGCCATCGGCGCGCTGGTGGCGGTGGGGATCGCGGTGCAGGGCGCCTTCGTCGTGCGCCGGGCCAGCGTGGCGACCGCGGCGACGAGCCTGTTCTCGCTGGTGGCGCTGGCCTTCGCCGGCCTGATCCGCGGCCTCGTCGACACGCGGCTGCTCGGCGAGGCGCTCGGGCTGCTGGTGGTCGGCGCCGCGGGCGTGGCGATGGTGGTGCTGGGCTTCCTGTGGCTGGTCGGCGTCCCGCGCCTGCGCAACGCGAGCGGCGAGCGGGAGGCCGCGTGACGCCCTGGCTCGACCAGATCCGCCCGCCGCGCGTCGAGGACGTCGACCCGTCGCTGGCTGCCGACGCCGCGGCCGTGCGCCGGCGCAGCGACGTCCCGCTGTTCGTGGAGATCCCCGTCGTCCTCGGCATCGCGCTCGCCAGCGCGGCGGGCTGCGGCGGCCTGTGGATGCTGCTCGAGCGGGACCAGCTGCTGGTCACGAGCCTCGGCCTCGCCATGGGCATCGTGTCGATCGGGGCGTCGTGGCTGCCGCTGCCGTGGTTCGCGCGCCCGCTGGTGCTGGTGGGCGCGGTGCTCTGCCGGGTGCTGCTGGCGTACGCCGTGCCGGAGGCCGACCGCGAGCTGGTCCTGTGCGCGGTCGAGGCGGTGATGTTCGCGCTGCACCGCGACCGCCTGAACAAGACGTTCGCCGCGGGCGCCGTGGGGCTGTGGATCACCTGGGACCACGGCCGCCTGCACGCCCCGGGCGCCACCGCCGGCCTGCTCGTGGGCGGCGCGCTGACGCTCACCCGCCCGTGGTGGCTGCACGCGCCGGCGTTCCTGCGCGAACTCGCGGCGAGCGGGGCGATGGGCGGCCTGTGGCTGGCCGTGGCGCTGGCCTGCGCGCCCGGGCCGGCCTGGTCGCCCGCCTACACGGCGGTCATCGGGGTCGGGACGGCCGCCGCCGCGGCGCTGGCCGCGTCGAACGCGCAGGTGTCGTGGCCGGGCCGGATCGCGGCCGGGCTGGCCCCGCTGGTCGTGGCCGCGGCCACGGTGCCGGTGCCGGGCTTCCTCATCGCGCTGCTGGTCGCCATCCTCGGCTTCGCCGCGCGGGCGCCGCGCCTGTGGATCTCGGCGATGATCGGGCTCGCGGCGTACGGCGGATGGTTCTACTACGGCCTCGTGTGGCACGCCGGCGCCAAGGGCCTCGCGATGATCGGCGTGGGCGCCGTGCTGATCGCCGCCGGCGCGTGGTTCGGCCGCGCCCCGGCGGGCTCGCGCGCGCGGCCCGCGCCGACCTGGCACGGCGCGGTCGTCGCCGGCACGGCGCTGCTCGTCACGCTCGGCATCGTCGGGGTGGCGGTCGCGCGCGGCAGCGAGACGCGCACGGTGCTGCTGCCGCTCGTGGACGCGCCGTACGCCGCGATGGGCGGCGGCGTCTCGCTCGAGCTCCAGGCCGAGCGCGAGCGGGAGAGCGGCACCGACATCGTCGTGCTGCGGGTCGGCGACGACGGCGTGGGCGAGTACGTGCGCGGCGACGACGGGCGCCCGCTCGCCGACGACGAGCAGCGGCTCCGGCTCGCGGCGCTGCCGAGCTGGTACCCCGTCGAGGAGGGCACCGAGGCGGCGTACCAGCACCTGGGCTACGCGATCGTCCGGGTGCGCCCCGACGGCTCGGGGCGCCTCGATCGGCGTCGCCGATCCCGACGGGCAGCGGGTCGGGACCAGCGCGCGGCTGCGTCGCTGAGCGACCGCTACTCCGCGGGCGCCTTGCTCCACACCTTGGCCACGGTCGCGTCCCGCCCGCACCCCTGGCGATACGGCAGGTAGCGGCCCGGGTTCTTGTCGTGGAAGTCCTGGTGGTAGACCTCGGCCGGCCAGAACGTCTGGTCGGGGAGGATGGCGGTCGCCACCTTGCCCGGCAGCACGCCCGAGGCGTCGAGCGCGGCCTTGCTCTTCTCGGCGATCGCCCTCTGCTCGGCGTTCACCGGGAAGACGGCCGTGCGGTAGGACTCGCCGCGGTCGCAGAACTGGCCGCCCGGATCGGTCGGGTCGACGTGGTGCCAGAAGTAGTCGAGCACCTTGTCGTAGGGCACCACCTTCGGGTCGTACACCACGCGCACGGCCTCGTAGTGCCCGGTGCGGTGGGCGGAGACCTGCTCGTAGGTCGGGTTGGCCTCCTTGCCGCCGGCGTAGCCGCTCGTGGTGGCGACCACGCCCTTCAGCTTGTCGAAGTCGGCCTCCATGCACCAGAAGCAGCCCCCCGCGAACACGGCGACCTCCTGGCCGGGGCCGGCGGGGGGCACCTCGGCCATCTCGGGCGAGCCCGCCTGCGCGCACGCCATCCACAGCGCCATCCACGTCATCGCTGCCTCCTGCTGGGGTCCGTCACGTCGTACGCGCGAGCGCGCCAGGCGTCACGCCAGCCAGCCGCGCACCGCGCCGGACAGCTCCTCGAGCGCGGCGTCGACCGCGGCGCGGCCCGCGGCGTCGAGGTGGGGGCGACCGAGCACCTCGACGTAGGCCTTGAGCTTCGGCTCGGTGCCCGACGGCCGGAGGATGACGCGCGCGCCGTCGTCGGACGGGCCGCCGCCGAGGCGGTAGGCGAGGACGTTGCGCGCCGCGGCGTCGGACGCGGAGAGGAAGGGCCCGCGCGGGCCCGACTCGTCGCGGTGGTCGACGGCGGTCTGCACGGGGCGCCCGCCGATGACGGACGGCGGATCGGCGCGCAGCCCGTCGAGCAGGGCGGCGAGCTTCTCCTGGCCGGTGGCGCCGGGGTAGGCCACCGAGACCTGGTCGTTGAGCACGTAGCCGTGGAGCGCCTGCTGCTCGTGGAGCAGGTCGACGAGGGTGCGCCCGGAGCGCTGACGCTCCGCAGCCGCCAGCGCAGCGAGCAGCACGGCGCCGCCGGCGGCGTCCTTGTCGCGGATCCGGGACGTGACGAGCACGCCGTGGGACTCCTCGGCGCCGGCGACGAAGCGGACGTCCTCGGCGTCGATCCCGTGCCAGGCGCCGTCCTCCTCCAGCGCGGCGAGGCCCTGCGCGATGTACTTGAACCCCACGAGCAGGTCGTCCACCACGCGCGCGCCGGCGCTGCGGGCCACGCGGCCCACCAGGCTCGACGTCACCTCGGTCACGATGACCAGCGGGTCGCGCGGGTCGGTCGGGCACTCCGCCAGCGCCGCGACGACCACCAGCGAGGCGATGTCGTTGCCGGTGAGGTGCACCCACCGCCCGCGGTGGCGGACCTCGCAGCCGAGCCGGTCGGCGTCGGGGTCGGTGCCGACGACCAGCGCGGTGCCCTCGGCGGCGGCGGCGAGCGCGTCGGCCATCGCCGCCGGGTTCTCGGGGTTCGCCACGCCGTTCGGGACGGTGGGGAACGCGCCGTCCGGCGCGGCCTGGGGGCCGTGGAGCGCGACCTCGAAGCCCGCGGCGGCGAGCACCTCGTGGACCACGCCCGTCCCGTGCAGCGGGGTGTAGAGGATGCCGGGGACGCCCGGCGGCGCGAGCTCGCGCGGCCCGCCCGGCACGACGGAGGCCACCGCGCGGACGTAGCGCTGGTGCATGGCCTCGTCGAGCCAGCGCAGCCGCCCCGAGGCGACGGCCTCCTCCCACGGGACGAGCTTCGCCTCGGTCACCTTCGCGACCACGTCGAGGAGCGTCTGGTCGTCGGGGGGCACGAGCTGGCCGCCCCGCGCGTCGTACACCTTCACGCCGTTGTCGTCGGGCGGGTTGTGGGACGCCGAGACGTTGATCCCGCCGTCGGTGGCGAGCTCGCGGATGGTGAACGACAGCTCGGGCGTGGACAGGTAGCGGGTCGCCTCGCGCGGCAGCAGGTGCACGATCACGCCGTTCGCGACGTAGACCCGCGCGGCGAGCTCGGCGAGGTCGCGGCTCGACAGGCCGCGGATCGGGCTGTCGACGCCGCCGTAGAGCCCCTTCGTGTCGACGAAGCGCCGCACGTCGTACGCCACGACCACGGCGGGCCGCTCGCGCCCGATCGACCGCAGCCAGTCGACGTGGCCCTGGACGCTCGACGCGACGGTGGCGGGGTTCATGCGGTTCGGGCCCACGCCCACCGCGCCGCGCCGCCCGCCGGTGCCGAACGGCAGGACCTGGCGGAAGGCGTCGACCAGCTCTTCGAGGTGCCCGGCGTCGATCAGCGCGCGGATCGCGGGGCGATACGCGGCGTGGCTCGGGCTCGTCCACCACTGCCGCAGCGCGGCGGCCGCCGCCTCGCGGACCGGCGCGGGCACCGCCACGCCGGCAAACCCGGCGATTGCCGCCTCCAACGCCTCGTCACCGCCGCCGTCGTCGCCCACCGGACCTCCTCGCCGGTTCCTCTCTATCTTGGACGGCGGGATCGCCTACCACCAGTCGCCGTTGCACTCGCCCTGGCAGTCGATGTCGGAGAGCTGCCAGGTGCCCTCGTCGCCTTCGTGCTGGAACGCGGCGATCCCGTTGCCGGCCGTGGCCCAGTAGGTGCCGGCCAGCGGGAAGCTGTCGCCGCCGTCGGCCGCGACCTCGAACACGCCGCACTCGTCCCACTCGGCGATGATCTTGATGGGGCAGGACTCGATGCCGCGCATGGTGCTCGTCCAGACCACGCCGCCCGTGGTGGTCTTGACCGACTCGTCGCGCTCCATCGTGTCGTAGGCCACCTGGACCGGCGGACGGAGCTCGACCTGGCCGTCGCCGAGATCGTAGCCCCAGATGTAGACGCCGTTGCTCGGGTCGCTCGACCAGCTCATGCGGTAGACGAGGTCGCCGACGCAGTCGGGGTCGTTGGCCACGCACTCCTTGGTGGTGGAGAGCGTGTAGACCTTCTTGCCCTCGATGGTCTCGAACTCGCCGACCGACAGCACGTTCAGCTTGTAGGTCGCGGTGACGTCGTCGCTCTGGTAGTCCCAGGTGCGCTCGCCGTCGAACGGGAACATCTTCCAGACGGGCGAGCCGTCGAAGCCGGGGCGTAGCCCTGGCAGCCGGTGGCCGACAGCAGAAGAACGGGCAGGAGCTTGGTCATCGGCATGGTCCCTCCGCGGACATCACGCCTTGATACCCGACGGGCAGCTCGGTCGCCACTGGCTACTCGGGCACCCACGCCAGGCGCGCGTAGGGCCTGGAGGGCGAGATCGTCGACCCGCCCTCGACGGCGCAGGTGGCGGGGTCCACCGCCAGCAGCGCGTCGGCCCGGTCGCCCGCGAACCCGTGCCGCTCCACCCAGGACGCGGTCGTGTCGCCCGCGACGGCGTCGACCAGCCAGCCCTCGGACGTGGGCCCTGCGGTGACGGCGCCCGTGGCGAGGTCGCAGCACAGCAGCCGCGACGGGCCGTCGACGGCGAAGCCGACGCCGAGCAGCACCAGCGCGTCGCCGAGGCCGGCCGCGGCCGACAGGTCGAAGCCGAGGTCGTCTTCGCGCAGGAGCGTCGTGACGGTGCCCGTGGCGAGGTCCACCTCGACGAGGCCGCCGTCGGGCACGCCGAAGCGCCCGGTGAAGCGCCAGCACCCGGCCGTCGTCGGCCGGGTGCGGGACGAGCTTGGGGTCGGGCTCCTGGCCGCGCCACCTCCACCGCGGGCTCGGCCGGATCGTCGGGGAGATGCACCACGACACCCCTCGTCGGGCTGGCCACATCGAGCCCGTGCGCACCAGGCGCTGCAGCCCGAGCACCAGGCCCTCGGCCGTGGGGACGAGGCGGATCGGCTCCGGTAGCCCGTCGGCGTCGGCCCAGGCGGAGAGGTCCACCGAATGGCGCCCCTGGTTGCCGAGGTCGGTGCGCAGTACCTCGCCCGCTCGTACGGCGCCCACCACAGCCCGCCGCCGCTGCGCGCCACGTCGTGCACGTTGCCCTGCGGCGCGACGACGACCTCGCTGCGCGGGTGCCGGTGGTCGCCCGCGGCGTACAGCCTCGCGGCGTCGCCCAGCCCCCGCTCCACCACCGCGACGAGGCCCTCGCCGAGGTCGCGCACCAGCGGATCGGCCCCGTGGACGCCAGCGTCGCGGACGCAGCCCGCGTCGTCCACGGCCGCCAGCGCGCCCACCTCGAAGTCGTGGCGGCCACGAGGAGGTGGGACGGGCCGAGGTCGCAGTCGGGTCCGGCGCCGGGGCGAGCGCAGCCGAGCAGCGCGAGCGAGCATCAGGCGCGGCGGCGGCGCCACACCACGATCAGCGGCAGCAGCCCGATGAGCCCGACGCTGGCGAGGTCGCCCATCTGCACGCGGCGGCGCAGCTCGCGGTTGGCCTCGAGCAGGAGAAGCAGCGCCGCCGTCGCCCCCGCCGTCCTGCGCGGTGATGCGGACCTGGTCGGGCTGGGAGCTGCTGGTGCCGTCGGCGACGACCAGCTCCGGCGACGTACAGCCCGGGCATGTCGGCGACGAACTGCGGCAGGGCCGTGGTCGGCGCGTCGAGCACGGCGGCTGAGCCGCCCGGGGCCGACACCAGCGTCCACGAGAAGACGAGCGCGCGCCATCGGGGTCGTAGCTCGAGGAGCCGTTGAGCACCACGCGCGCGCCCGCGCTCACCGTCTGGTCGGGCCCGGCGCTGGCGACGGGGCTCCTGTTCGGCGCCACCACGTCGACCGAGACCTGGTCGGTGGACACGTCGGTGCCGTCGTCGACCTTCAGCTCGATGACGTAGGTACCCGCGCGATCGGCGTAGAACGACGGGTTCGGGCGGGTCTCGTTGATGAGCCGCGCGCTCGAGCCGATGGGCTTGTCGAGCATCGTCCAGTCGAAGTCGATCGCGTCGCCATCGGGGTCAGCTCGCGGTACCGTCGGTTTCGGATCTCGTCGGCCACCTCGGCCTGCAGATCGTCGCCCGCGTCGGCGATGGGCGCCTCGTTGTCGCCCCCGCCGGTCGCGTCGTCGTCGTCGCCGAGGGGGGTGGTCGGATCGGTGCCCGGCGTGTCGGTGACCTCGAGGGACTTGCTCACGTCGACGGACTGGCTGCAGGCGGCCGCGAGCAGCGCAGCGAGGAGCGGGATGGGACGCAAGCGGCCTCCGGTGGACGAGCGATCGCGGCAGTGTACCACCGGCGGGTGGCCCACGCGACCCGCGATTACCGCCGGGGCCCTGCTCGATCGGCTCCAGCACCGCGATGCCGAGGACCGGCCAGTTCTTGTAGGTGCGCAGGTGGTCACCAGACCAGGCCGTGGTCGCGGGTGCCACCGCTGCCGATCTTGGTGGCGTGCCGGATCGTGACGCCGCCGCCCTCCTTGTTCACGACGAGGCTCACGTGCGTGACCCACAGCGGCACGCAAGCCAGCGATCCACCCGCACCGTGAGCACGATCGAGCCGGGCCGATGTATCGGCTGCCGCCTTCGCGCGCCGAGCGTGAGCACGTCGAGGTGCATGTGGCCGATCGGCAGCTCGTCGTCGCGGTGGGCGAAGTTCTTCCGGGCCGACCAGTTGCGCCAGGTGTTTGCCGTCATTGTCCTTGTCGAGGGTGACGACCTCGCCGTAGTCCCGGGTGGCGTCGCGGATCCAGCCGTCGGCGATCACCCCCGGGGATCCACTGCAGCTCCATGAAGGCGCCGGTGGACGTAGTCGCAAGGACGCCCTCGCCGTAGCGCAGCGAGGAGCGGATCTCGGCGGCGCGGACCGGGTCGCCGGCCATGGTTAGCGCCATGACCTCTCGGCGTAGGTCAGGCAGTCGAAGGCGTCGTAGCGGGCGAACGGATCGGCGTCGGGCGGGACCCCCTCGCCCATCGGGTCGCTCACGTAGGGCCGGCCGAGCAGCGCGCCCGAGATGGCGGTCATCCGGTCGCCGAGCGGCTGCCCGCGCACGGACTCCACGGCGGCCAGCACCTCGGGGGGGATGGCCCCGATGCCCACGCCGGAGCCCGTGCTGGCGGACGGCGCCGCCGCCGTCGCGTCGAAGGCGCCCGGATCGGCCCACGCCACCGACAGCGCCAGCGCGAGCCACGCCATCACCACCCCATCCGCTGGCGGTACCCCGCCACCGAGGCCAGCACCTCGTCGAACCGGTCGTCGGGCAGCTCGTCGGCCGCCGCCGACAGCGCGCGCTCGATGAGGTCGGTCAGGCTCGTGTTCAGCAGCTGGCGGTGCTCGGTGGCGGGCCGCACCTCGAGGTTGCGCAGCACGCGGGCGCTGTCGAGCTCGCCCGTCTCGCCCACGCGCAGGTCGTGCAGCACCACGGCGGACTGGCTCGGCACCCCGTCGACCATCAGCTGCAGGACGGCGCGCCCGCGGCCGGGGCCCTCGGCGTCGTCGAACGCGGCGGCGATGACCGCCAGGACCTCGTTGGTCACGTCGACCTTGCCCACGGCGTCGGACGTGGACAGGACGGGGGCGCCGTAGCGCGAGACGGGGGCCTCGTTCGCCTCGATGACCTCGGCCTCGACGTACATCTCCTCGTCTTCGTCGGTGCCCTCGTCGACGACCATCCCCACGTCTTCGACGTGACCCGCGCCGTCCGGCCCCTCCCCCTCGGGCCACTCCCCCTCGGGCCCGTCGTCGAGGTCGACCACGTCGAGGTGGTGGCGGCGCGTCCCGTAGGTGCCCGCGCCCCCCGCGCCGCGCGTGTAGTCGTGGTCGGAGAAGATGGAGATGTCGGAGTCCTCCTCCGCAATCTCCTCCTCGGTGCGGTTGAGCCACTGGGTGAGGCCCCGCGTGGCGCGGCTCTGCCGGGCGTAGACGTTGGGGTCGACCTGCTCCGTGCGGGCGTCCTCCACGTCCTCGTCGTCGTCGAGGTTCTGGACGAGGCGCCGGAACCGCGGGCGCGAGCCGCTGGGCTCGTCGTCGTCCTCGCCGAGGGGCAGCAGCGTGGTGCCCGCGGCGCTGCCCACGTGGGCGGGCGGCGTGGGGAGGTCACGCAGCGAGGACGGCGGGCTCGTGTCGCGGTCTTCGAAGCCCTCGAGCTCCACGTCGGACGCCCGCGGGGCGGGCCCCGGGCTGGCGGCGGCGGGCGTGGCGCGCCGGACGGCCTCGCGGGCCAGGCTCGGCGGCCGGCTGTCGACGGGGCGCGCCTTCGGGAACGCGCCGCTGTCGATGCGCCCGGGCGTGGACGGCGGCGTGGCCGGTGGCGTGGCCGGCGGCGCGGCGGGGCGGGCGGGGGTCCGGCTCGTGGGGCGCGCCTCGCGCTTCGGCGGGGCGGGTGTGCGCGCGGGGGACGGCGACGTGCGCGCCGACTGCGCCGTCACCACCCGCTCCCTCGCCCGGGGCGGCTCGGGGGGCGGGGGCGGACCGCGCCGGGCCGTTCCCGCTGCGGACGTGCGCGGCGGGCCGTCGGCCGACTGGGTGTCCTCGTCGACGTAGGGCGTGTACTGGTCTTCGCTCGGCTCGAAGTCGACCTCGACCTCGGTCTCGGCCGAGGCGGAGACGGCCGCGGCGACGGCGGACGGCGGCGCGGGCACCAGGACGCCCGTGGCCAGCAGCTCACCCACCAGCACCCGCGCCCGCAGCGGCTCCATCGCCAGCCCGTCGAGCACCGACGCCACGGTGACCGGCGTGACCCCGACGGAGCTCGCGATCCGCAGCCGGCGGGGATCCTTGCCCGGGTCGGTGCGCCCGCGCACCACGACCATGTCGGACGAGATCGCCTTCGCCACGTCGTTCTGCAGGCACAGCTCGTCGATGAGGCGCCGCGTGTCGTGGCCCATCTGGATGTTGGTCACGAACAGCGCGCGCTGGTCGAGGAACCGCGGCGCCGAGGCGCTCCCCAGGTAGTCGGCGAGGTTCTGGCGGAACCGCTCGGCCAGCACCTGGTCGAGCACCTCGCCGACCCCCATGAGGCCCTGGTAGGCGTCGGAGCCGCCCTCGAGGTCGGCCGTGATCCGCGCGGCGGTGGCCTCGTCGATCTCGTCGAGGGCCAGGAGCATGTGCACGACCTGCCGCTCGTCGTCGGCCGAGGTCGCCGCCACGACGTCGCCGTCGAGCAGGAACACCGCGATCTCCGCCGCGCCCGCACCGACGGCCAGCTTGCCGGTCGAGCGTGACTCGACCCGCGCGAGCAGCGATCTCGCTGCCGCACTGTCACGGGTGGCTCGACTCACCGCGGGTACTCCGCTCACTGCGCCTCGCACTGTAGAACATACAACGCGTCCAGGCCAGGGGGCGTACTCAGCGGGTACTCCCGTCGCGATCGCCGGATTCGGGCCGACATCGGCCCGCGATCACGGAGCCGGGTCGGCGCGCCGGGCATCTTCCGGATCCCCCGCCGGATCGTAGGCCGCGGGGCGGAACTGGCTGGCGGGGATCGCCCCGCTCGGGTGGGCGGGATCGAGGGCGACCGCGCCGGTGTCGCGCAGCGCCCACCAGTTGGACGCGCCCCAGCCGAGGGCAGCGGCCAGCAGCGCCAGGTACACCAGCACCGCCGCGCGCGGCACCGCGGACGGGCGCGCCAGGTGGGCCCATGCCGCGGACGCCCAGCTCGGCGCGGGCGGCACCGCGGGCTCCGGCGCTTCCGCTGCGGCGAGGATGGCGTCGACGTCGAACGCCGCCGCCAGCCGGCGCTGGACGGCCGCCGGCGGCGCCGGTGGCGGCAGCGGCGCGGTGATCGCGAGCCGGTGGTGGGCGCGCGCACAGCCCGCGCACCCCGCGACGTGCTCGCTCACCTGCGTGGCCTCGCCCGGCGACAGCTCGCCGTCCTGCCACGCCACGAGCCGCGGGATCACCTCGTTGCACGCCAAGCCCATCTCGACTCCGCTCCGGGGCCGGCGGCGCGAGGACGCCGCTTCAGCCCATCGTCATCTCAACACCCTGGGCGTCGAGCACTTCCACGAGCGCCCCCCGCGCGCGGGACAGGCGTGACATCACTGTACCCAGCTTGATGCCGAGCGTGTCGCTGATCTCGGCGTAAGACAGATCGCTGTAGTAGCGGAGCAGCAGGATCTCGCGGTGCGCCTCGGTCAGGCGATCGATCGCGTGCATGATCCGCTTCTGCTGCTCGTTGGCGAAGACCACCTCGGTCTGCTCGGGCTCGTCGCTGGTGGCCCGGGGCAGGAGCTCGCTGCGCGGCGCCGCCTCGAGGATGGCCGAGCGCCGACGCCGGTCGCGCACGAGGTTGAAGCACAGGTTGCTCGTGACGCGGTACAGCCAGGCCTTCATCTTGAAGTCCGGGTCGAAGAACCGCTTCTCGCGCATCGCCTTGATGAAGACGTCCTGCGCCACGTCGATCGCCTCTTCCCAATCCTTGAGGATCCAGGCGGCGTGCTGGAAGATCGGGTCACGGTACTTCCGGACGATCCAGTCCGCCGCGGTGCGCCGGTCGCGCTTGGCGATCGCCTTGATCTCGTCGTCCTCCGGCAGCGAGGCCGGGCTGGAAACCACTCGGAGCCTGGGCATGGACATCCCCCATCGTACGCCGGGTGGGACGCGCGCCGGAAGGGCCGGCTTCGCGACCGAGACGGATCGTGAGGAATCGTGATGAGGTCGACGGAAGAAGACGGCGGCGCCGCTACTCCGTGATCCCGGGGATGCGCACGCCGCGCTCGCGGGCCACCTCGACGGCGCGCTCGTAGCCGGCGTCGGCGTGGCGGACGACGCCCATGCCCGGGTCGCTCGTCAGCACCCGCTCGAGGCGGACCGCCGCGGCGTCGGTGCCGTCGGCGACGATGACCATGCCGGCGTGCAGCGAGTAGCCCATGCCCACGCCGCCGCCGTGGTGGAAGCTGACCCACGAGGCGCCGTTGACGGCGTTGATGAGCGCGTTGAGGATGGGCCAGTCGGCGATGGCGTCGCTGCCGTCGAGCATGGCCTCGGTCTCGCGGTTCGGCGAGGCCACCGAGCCGCAGTCGAGGTGGTCGCGCCCGATGACGAGCGGCGCCTTGACCTGGCCCGTGCGGACGAGCTCGTTGAAGATGGCGCCGGCCTTGGCCCGATCACCGTAGCCGAGCCAGCAGATGCGGCAGGGCAGGCCCTGGAACTTCACCTGCTCCTGGGCCATGCGCAGCCGGCGCACCAGCGCCCGGTGGCTCGAGGAAGGCCTCATCAGCGCGCGGTAATTCGGTCACGTGAATGTCGGCGAGGATCGCCCGACAGCGCAGCCCAGCGGAACAGGCCCTTGCCCTCGCGACAGCGGGCGGACGTAGGCCGGGACGAAGCCGGAACTGAGAACGCCACCTCGTCAGGACGGCCCGCCGTCTTCGGCCATCGCGCGGAGGTTGTTGCCGTAGTCGAAGACGTAGGCCCCGGCGGCGCCGAGGTCGACCATCGCCTGCACGTGGGCCGCCATCGACTCCTTGGCGCCGGCGGACGTAGCCTGCGGGTCGCTGGCGCGCAGCGCGCGGCCTCGTCGAGCGACAGGCCGGCAGGCACGTAGCCGTGGAGCGGGTCGTGGGCCGAGGTCTGGTCGGTGACGAGGATCGGGGCGGAACCCGCGGCGCACCAGCTCGGGCAGCACCTCGGCGCAGTTGCCGAGCACGGCGCGACCGAGCGGGCGATGCCCTCGCGGCGGTACCGCTCCCGCGGGCCAGCGCGTCGTCAGGTGTCGTCGGCCGCCTCTGTCGAGGTAGCGGGTCACCGAGGCGGCGCTACTGGATGCGGTGGGGGTCGACCTCGACGGCCAGCATGGTGGCGCCGGCCATCGTGGCGGCCAGCGGCTGCGCGCCGCCCATGCCGCCGAGCCGCCGGTCAGGACGATGCGCCCGGACCGGGTCAGGGCTGCGAAGTGGGTGCGCCCCGCCGCCACGAACGTCTCGTAGGTGCCCTACGGGATGCCTGTGCACGTGCCGATGTAGATCCTGAGCCGGCCGTCATCTGGCCGTACATGATGAGGCCCTTGGCCTCGAGAGAGGAGCTCGGCGAAGTGCTTGGGTGGCCAGCGTACCGACGAGGTTGGCGTTCGCGATCAGCACGCGCGGGGCGTCGGGGTGGGAGCGGAACACGGCGACCGGCTGCCGGACTGCACGAGCAGCGTCTCGTCGTCTTCGAGGCTCGCGCAGGCGGGCGACGATGCGGTCGAACGACGGCCAGTCGCGCGCCGCCTTGCCGGTGCCGCCGTAGACCACCAGCAGATCCTCGGGCCGCTCGGCCACGTCGGGATCCAGGTTGTTCATCAGCATCCGGAGGGCGGCCTGCACCCAGCCCTTGCAGGTCAGCTCGGCTCCGCAGAGCCCGGATCACGCGTGACATCTGGTACCTCCCCAGCCTCGCTGCACCGCCTCGGGCGTCAGCTGCGGTAGTTCCGCTCCTCGAACGTCGCGACGAACTCGGTCTTCGTCTGCTCGAGCTCCTCGGCTTCGTCGGGAGGCCCTTCACGTACTCGTCGACCTCCTTCCGGGTGATCTCACCCCGGCGGAGGCGGTGGTTCAACGCGCGCACGTCCCAGACTTCATGTCGTCACGGGGCATCCGCGAGCTCCATCAGCGGGGAGGATAGGGAGACCTAGGCCTCGGGCGGCAGCTCTGTCGTCCACCTCTTCGGGAGTGGACTGACGGTGGCTCGGCAGCCAGCGCTCTTCGCCAGTCACGCCCGAGTCGTCGATCTGGAACTTCCCGGCCGCGATCTCGCGCAGCGCGGTGACGACTTCCTTGTTGTCGTCCATGTTGTCGATCAGCGGCTGTCGCCAACCAGCTGCTTGCTGCGCTCGGCGGCGACAGGACCAGCGAGAACCGGTTCGCCACGACTTCGAGGCGGTCTTTCGGCGGTGATGCAGGCCATATGTTGCTGCTCCAGCGCAGTGGAGGTGACGGGCGGCCGCGAGACGCCTGGGCCGCGGTCTCCGGGCGACCGGTACGGTATATGCATCGCCCGAGGGCTCGTCAAGACGGGGGGCGCGTCCGGGCGCCGTGCGGTGCCGCCTCACGACTCCGCGAGGCGCGGCGGGAGCACGAGCCCTGCGCCCGCAGCCGGGCGGCGATCTCCTCGAGGCCCGTCTCGAGCCACTTCCGGTACATCGGAGCAGGATGTCCGGGCTCCTGATCGGTCGATTGGCGCTGGCGCAGCACGTCGGCGCAGCGATCGAACGCGCGCGGCGAGAACCGCTCCGAAGGCCGCGGAAAGCGTCGAACCAGCGAAGACCTGGTCGGCCCGCGCGTAGGCCGCAGGCCATGTCGACGTAGTAGTCGGGCCGGTGCCCGCGACGAACTCCTCGAAGTAGCCCACCGCGTACAGCGAGCGGTCACCGGTGCAGGCGGTGCGCGCCGTCTCGGACAGGCTCGCGTTGGCGGCTCACGCGCGAACAGCTCGGCCAGCGTGCCCTCGGGCAGCGTGGGCCGATCGGTGCGAAGGCGCGCTCGGCGAGCAGCGACGCGGTAGAGCCGTCAGGGGACAGATCTGCCACGCCGACGGCCTGGTGAGCGCTCTTGACCCGGGCGTGGAACCAGTCGAACAGATTCGCGTTCAGCTCGAACTCGGATTTCACCGCCATTCCTCCTCTGTCCCCCTCCCCCTTCGAGCCGTCCCCCTGACGCGCCGGATCAGGTGCGCTGCACAACCGCCCTCCGGACAGGAGTGGGTGCCGGGCTGTCCGCAGTTCTGCACCTCTCGCCGTCGGATCCACGTCGAAGCATGGCCCGCACGTCCGGCTCCGGCCGGTCGCAAGGAAGGTTGCGGTGCGGGTTCGGCCCCTCTACGATCGGGTCCTCGTCAAGCGGGTGGAAGGAAACCCAGACCTCAGGCGGTCTGTTCCTCCCCGAGGTCGGCGAAGGAGAAGCCGCTCGCCGGGATCGTGCTGGCCGTGGGCCAGGGTCGCCTCGGCGACGACGGTCAGAGTCCGCCCCTCGTGGTCAGGGAAGGCGACCACCGATGATGTTCAGCCGGTACTCCAGCACGAGATCAAGGTCGACGGCGAGGACCGCCTGGTCCTGCGCGAAGACGAGATCTTCGGCGTCGTCGAGAGCTGACGTCCCCGCCTTCCCACCACTCTGTCCCTTCTGAAGGAGATCTACACATGTCGGCCGAAATCCTGTTCGTTCGTCGACGCCAAGAACAAGATCCTGGCGGGTGTCGACACCTCGCGAACGCTGTGAAGGTCACGCTCGGGCCCGCGGTCGGAACGTGGTCATCGAGAAGTCCTGAGGCGCGCCCGTCGTGACCAAGGACGGCGTCACCGTCGCCAAGGAAGTCGAGGCTCGGACAAGTTCGAGAACATGGGCGCGCAGATGGTCAAGGAGGTCGCCTCCAAGACCAGCGACGTGGCCGGTGACGGCACCACGACCGCCACGGTCCTCGCCCAGGCCATCTACAAGACCGGCAGCAAGCTCGTCGCCGCCGGCCACTCCCCGATGGACCTCAAGCGCGGCATCGACCGCGCCGTCGAGACCGTGGTCGACGAGCTCCACCGCATGTCGCGCAGAGGTCGACGTCTCCCCCGCACCACCGAGATCGCCCAGGTCGGCACCATTCGGCCAACGGCGACGAGAGATCGGCAACAAGATCGCCGAGGCGATGGACAAGGTCGGCAAGGACGGCGTCATCACCATCCCGAGGAGAACAAGGGCTTCGAGACCACGATGGAGACGGTCGACGGCATACGGTGTTGCGGCTTTCTCGCCGTACTTCATCACGGATCAGGATCGGATGGAGGTGGTGCTCAAGGAACCCCTGTCTCATCCACGAGAAGAAGATCTCCCGGTGGGTTTGCAGTCAAACGCTTTCGAGCGCATCGTCGAGGTCAGCCGCCGATCCTCGTGATCGCCGAGGACGTCGAGGGCGGGCGCGCTCGTCGTCAACCAGCTCCGCAAGACGCTCGTGTGCTGCGCCAGCGTGAAGGCCCCGGAAGCCAGTGACCGCCACAAGGCCATGCTCAACGACTCGCCACGCTGACCGGCATCAGCTCTCGCCGAGGCTCGGCGCGAAGCTCGAGAACGTCACCATCGCCGATCTCGGCCAGGCGAAGAAGGTCGTGATCGCGAAGGAAGACCCTCATCATCGACGGTGCGGGCGAGGTCGAGGACATCAGGGCCGCATCGGCCAGGATCAGAACAGATCGGAGACGACGAGCGACTACGATCGCGAGAAGCTCCAGGAGCGCCCTGGCCAAGCTCGCCGGCGGCGTCGCGATCATCAAGGTCGGGGCGGCCTTCCGAGGTCGAGATGAAGGAGAAGAAGGCGCGGGTCGAAGACGCGCTGCACGCCACCCAGGCGGCGGTCGAGGAGGGCATCCTCCCCGGCGGCGGCGTCGCGCTGATCCGCGCGGCCAACGTCCTCGACGGGCTGAAGGTCGACAAGGAGCAGAGCTTCGGCGTCGACATCATCCGCAAGGCGTGCGAGATGCCGCTGCGCATGATCGTGGCCAACGGCGGCGTGGAGCCGGCCGTGATCCTCGACAAGGTGCGGAACAGCGAGGCGAACTTCGGCTACAACGCCCGCTCCGACGAGTTCGGCGACATGGTGGCGATGGGCGTCATCGACCCGACGAAGGTAGCGCGCGGACCGCTCTGCAGAACGCGGCGTCCGTGGCGTCGCTCCTGCTGACCACCGAGGCGATAGTGGCGGAGATCGAAGAAGAAGAGAAGGCCGCGCCGGTGGTGGCGGCATGGGCGGCATGGGTGGGATGGGGGGATGGACTTCTGGCCCCCATCCCCCTCGCGCCCCGCCAGGAGCGAGGGGGATGGGGCCTCCCCTTGCCCTTGCCCTTGCCCTTGCACCCTTTCCTACCCTGCCGTCTTCGGCTGGGGCTTTTTCATGGTAGGTTCCGGGCCTCGACGGGGGTCGACCTCGACCTCGACCTCGGGTGCACGACCTCGACCTCGAGCGACCTCGAAATCGACCTCGGCCTCGACCTCGAGAGCGACCTCGGCCTCGAGCGACCTCGGACCTCGACCTCGACCTCGACCTCGACCTCGAAATCGACCTCGAAATCGACCTCGACCTCGACCTCGAAATCGACCTCGAGAGCGACCTCGACCTCGAGAGCGACCTCGACCTCGCTCTCCGACCCTGCCCCCCCCAAACACCCGTTTGCTCCCGCTCCTCCCCCCGCTCGTCGCCCTCGCCGTCGCCCTGGCCACCCGCCGCGTCCTGCTCGCCCTGGCCACCGCCGCCTGGACCGGCTTCCTCCTCCTCGAGCACGCCCACGGCACCGCCTGGCTCTCCCTCCCCTGGCGCGCCACCCTGGACCTCGTCCACGACGGCCTCCTCGGCCAGGTCGCCCAGCCGAGCCAGGCCCAGGTCCTCCTCCTCATCGGCCTCATCGGCGCCTTCGTCCACCTGCTCGAGCACAGCGGCGCCGGACGCGCCACCATGGACCGCGCCGCCCGCGGCCTGACCGCCGCCCGCCCCGCCGAGCTCGCCGCCTGGGCCGCGGGCGTGGGCTTCTTCTTCAGCGACCTCGGCAACGTCCTGCTGCTCGGCCCCATGTTCCGCGGCGTGTTCGACTGCCTGGGCCTCCCCCGCGAGCGCCTGGCCTGGATCATCGACACCACGGCCGCGCCCGTCTCGGTCCTGATCCCCGTCGTCGCCTGGGGCGTCTACATCATCGGCCTCGTCGAGGGCGCCTTCCGCGGCGCCGACCCGGCCGCGGTCGACGCCGTCCTCCCCGGCCGCTGGCGCCCCGACGCCGGCACCGTCGACGGCCTGGCCGTCTTCTTCGACGTCCTGCCCCTGCAGCTGTACGCCTGGCTGTCGCTGCTGTTCGTGCCCCTGCTGGTCGCGCTCGGCCGCCCCTACGGCGCCATGGCCCGCGCCCGCCCCGCCGACCCCACCCCGCCGGACGCCGCCACCGAGGGCCCCTCCGCCTGGCCCGGCGCCCTGTCGGTCGCGGCGCTGTTCGCCACCCTCGTCGCCGTGGGCGGCTGGTCCTGGGCCCAGGAGGGCCGCCTCGCCGGCGAGGCCGTCCGCACCACCCTCGCCGCCGGCTACCTCGCCGCCACCGGCACCCTGGCCGCGCTCCTCGCCCGCGAGGGCCGCCCCGTCGCCGTGGCGACCCTGCAGGCCGGCGCCGCCCGCAGCGTGGGCATCGCGGTGATCCTGTTGCTGGCCTGGTCCCTCGGCCACGCCTGCGCCGAGCTCGGCACCGGCGCCGCCCTGGCCGCCCTCCTCGGCGACCGCGTCCCGCCGGGCCTGCTCCCCGCCGCCGTCTTCGTGGTCGGCGCCGCCACCTCCTTCGCCACCGGCACCTCCTGGGGCACCTTCGCCGTGCTGATCCCCGTCGTGGTGCCGCTGGGGCTGCAGCTCGGCCTGCCCGCCCCGCTGCTGCTCGCCGCCGTGCTGTCGGGCGGCGTCTTCGGCGACCACTGCTCGCCCATCTCCGACACCACCATCCTGGCGTCGATGGGCGCGGGCTGCGACCACGCCGACCACGTCGCCACGCAGCTGCCCTACGCGCTCACCGTCGGCGGCGCGGCGCTGGCCGGCTTCGCCGCCGCCGGGCTCGTCGGCCCCGCAGCGGGCCACCTCACGGGCGTGGCGCTGGTCGTCGCCGCCGTGGCGGCGAGCCGGCTCAGGGCGCGGGCGCCGGCGTCGCCCGCAGCGAGTCCCGCACCTCGGGCGCCGCGTACACCGTGAGCAGCTTGTCGAGCACGTCCTGCAGCGCCGGGTCGGCGTAGAACGCCTTCCAGTTGGGCTGCCCGGCGATCTGGCGCAGGCTGAACCCGCGCCGCAGCGCTTCCTTGAGGTTCGCCTCGAACGCCGCCGGATCGTGGCCCAGCGCCGCCACCTCGGCGAGGCGCCACGGCCCGACCCAGCCGAGCTGCCCGTCGGTGCGCAGCTCGGCGACGTGCTCGAAGCAGGCGCGCGCCCCCTCGAGGTCGCCGCGGCCCATCCGGATCTCGCCGAGGTCGTACCAGGCCTCGGCCAGCCCGGGGTCGAGCTGCAGGGCGTGCTCGTAGCGCCGCACGGCCGCGGCCTCGCGCCCGCCGTACCGCGCCGCCAGCCCCGCCAGGTACTCGAGCCGCGCGCTCTCCCCGACGGTGCGCTGCCAGGCGTCGACCTCGGCGATCACCCGGTCCACCGTGCCCTCGGCGCACACCACCGGGAACCGGTCGGTCGCGCACCCCGCCTCGAGCCGCTCGTTGACCGCCGCCCACTGCTGGCGCGCCAGCGCGTCGCGGTAGTCCGGCAGCGGCACCTCGGCCGCCGCCGTCAGCCCGAGCAGGGCGGCGATCACCACCGGCGGCGCCGCGCGACCAGCAGCCCCACGAGCCCGAGCGCCAGCGCCCCGGACGCACCGCCGCTGCCGCTGTCGCAGCCGCAGCCGCCCTTGTCCTCGCCGCCGGGCGCGCCGTCGTCGGGGAACTCGTCGCCGCCGGGCGTGGTCGTGTCGGTGCCGGGCCCCGTGTTGGTGCCCTGGCCCGTCGTCCCGCCCTCGTTCGCCGCCGCGAAGCCCGCGTTCCACCCCTCGATGGTCCACGACAGCCACTCGGCGCCGTCGAACCCGTACGCCGCGTAGTATCCCGCGCTGCCGTCGACGTTCGCGTGGGTCGCCTGCGTGGACTCCCCGGGCACCGGCGCCGTGAGGTCGACGATCAGGTCGCCGTCGTCCCACGCCTCGGGGTACCGGTCGGTGCGCCGCGTCACGACGACCCGCTCCACCGGCTGGTACGCCGGGTTGGTCCACGACAGCCCGATCGGCCCGCCGAGGTCCTCGACCACGAAGTCGGTGATGGCCATGCGGTTGTCGGTGTTGAGCGGCGCGTACACGCACACGTCGTCGAGGTTCCAGCCGCCGAACTGCAGCCCGCCGTCGGAGTGCATCTCCCAGCCGAGCTCCACCGCGCCCTGATCGGCGATCCCCTGCAGGTCGACGGCGTGCGTCACCCACTGGCGGTCCTGGTGGTGCTCGTCGCCCGGCGCGCCCTCGTGGTTGGTCCAGACCTCCACGCCGTTCGCGGTGACGACGGCCTGATCGTAGGTCGCGTCCTCGATGTTCAGCCAGCGGGCGTACTGCAGGAACACGTCGGTGTACCAGAGCGTGTCGATCTGCGGCGACCACAGCCGGTTGACCTTGTCGGCCTGGTACTCGCCGTTGAAGCCCTGGAAGCCGAGATCGTTGCCCCAGATGTTGGCCCCGCTGGCCGCCGCGGACGGATCGTTGGCCACCCCCACGGGCGCGCCCCACTCCCAGTCGTCGGCGCCGTCGCCGCTGTCGCCGCTGACGAGCTCGTGCTGGTAGCCGCCGTCGCCGCCCTCGAAGTCCTCGCAGGAGACCTCGATCACGCCGCCGACGAAGAACGAGTACGGCGCGAACTCGCCCGAGAACGGGGCCTGCCAGCGGTCGCCGTCGGTGTCGGTCCCGTCGACGTAGTACTCCACGAACGTCCCGAGCGGCTGCTGGGGCACGTCCGCCGTCACGTCCTGCGCCGCCACCGAGGCGCTCACGGTCTGCCAGGCGCCGCCGTCGGTCCGGTAGTGCAGCGTGCCCGTCTGCGGGCTCACCGGATCGCAGTCGGCGGCGAGGGCCACCACCTCCACGTCGATCGCCGTCGGGACGTTCTCGGGCGCGAGCACGACGGGCTCGTGGACGGTCGTGTACGTCCCGCCGCCGACGGCCCCGCCGCCCAGGCCGTGCCGGCCGAAGGCGTCCAGGATCTGGCACTGGTGGGGGGTGCCGTTCGACAGGTCGCCGTCGTCGTCGTCGGCGAGGAGCGCCTCGTAGTAGGTGCCCGGGATGTCGGTGCCGCCGCGCAGCAGGCCGGCGTAGATCCCCTCGGCCAGGTCGGTCCCGGCGGCCTGCCCGTAGTCGTCGACCAGGAGGCCCCACAGGTCCCACATGGTGCCGCCGAAGATGAGCCCGTTGTCGTGCACGGCGTAGGGGCTGTTCGAGTAGTCCTGCGGGTAGACCCGGTCGGGCGCGACGTCGCGGATGCCGCCGCCGCCCGAGAAGAACCACGGCGCGATGATGTGGTCGCCCGTCTGGAAGAAGGCGACGGTGTCGGCCGCGCCCTCCGACAGCGAGCCGTCGAAGTTGCCGGCGACGATGCTGAACGCGTGGAAGCCGTGGCCCCACTCGTGGTAGACTACGTCGGCCATCTCGCCCGTGTCGTTGCAGCCGCCGCCCGGGTCGTAGAAGTTGATGCTCGTGCCGTTGTAGAAGGCGTTGCAGGTCTGGCTCTGGTTCACGTTGGCGTCGAGCGGCGGGTTGTTCGCGACCACCGTGATGTTCGGCGCCACGCCGGCGGCCCAGTCGCGCACGTCGTGGACGAACACGTAGGTGTCGATCTCGGCCTGGGTGGCGTTGGTCGTGCCCGTGTTCCAGACGATGTTCGGGCTGCCGCTGCTCACGGAGGCGTCGGCGCCGGAGCTGTCGTTCACGAAGACGTAGTCGCCGTGGAAGTCGGTGTCGTAGCTGCCCGAGTTGGCGACGGTGTAGTCGCCGGCGTCGTCGGTGAGGTCGGCGTCGGTGTCGCCGGTGACGATGGCGCTCTTGACGGGCGAGTTGACGAGCGGCGAGCCGTCGGGCCCGCGGGCGTGGTGGTCGGCGCTGACGTTGCCGTTGGCGAAGCGCACCTCGTTGTGGACGGAGAGCAGCTCGCCCGTCTCGGCGTCGACGAAGGAGACCCAGATGCCCGGCGGATCCTGAGTGCGGGTGCGGACCATCCAGCTCTGGCGCAGCTCGAGGCCGTGGCGGCCCTGCAGGAGGAGCAGCTGGGGCTCGGCGAGGCGCTCGGTGTGCGCCGCGCGCGGGGCGGGGCCGTCCGCGATGGCGTTGCGGACGGCGACGTAGGAGTCGAGCACGCGCGCGCCCGTGACCGGGGCGTCGGGGGCGGTGGCGACGTGCACCAGGACGAGGTTGCCGTGCTTCACGCGCGCGCCGATGCCGCCGCGGTAGGTGGGGACGCCGGCCCGCAGGGCGTCGAACTGGACGTACCAGGTGTCGGAGCCCGCGTCGTAGCCGGCCTGGTGCAGCGCGAGCTCGCCGGGCTCGACCCCGAGCAGGTCGCCGTAGCGCTCGAGGAGCTCGGTGAGGGCGTCGACCAGCGCGGCCTGCGAGCTCGTGGGCATCGGGATGCCGCGGCCCCACAGGACGCGGGGCGTGCCGGTGCCCTCGTCGAAGCGGGCCTCCCAGCCGCGCCCGGCGGAGGTGGCGAAGCGGCGCCAGGCCGGCGACGCCAGGTAGCGGCCCTGCGTCTCGCCGTGGGACCACAGGACGCGCTGGGGCTCGATGTCGGGGCCCGTGGCGGGGTCCGGCGCGAAGGCGTGCGCGGGGAGGAGGAAGGAGAGCGTGGCGACGAGGGACATGGGCGGACTCCGGCGCCGGCATCGACGGGCGCGTGCGCGCCGACGGGGCCAATCGATTCCCCGGCCACGAGAGAAGCCGCGTGGTCGGAGCGGGAATCGTGAAGCCCATCGGCTCGCTCGCGCATTGGTGCCATGCCGACGGTCGGCCGACAATGGGCGGCGGAAGAGCTTACCGGTTCCTGACAAGTAAACGTCTGTTGCGCGCAGATCAACGGACGATGCCGCACGCGGAGCGGCCGGGCGAGCGAGGAGCGGGGCACGGCGCGCCGCGCTGCGTGGACGAGCGGCCGCTCCTCGGCGGCTC